>NZ_SNWS01000001.1:27805-838601 GCF_004362255.1 Kribbella sp. VKM Ac-2571 | reverse complement strand
CGACGGTGTCGGGGTGTTCGTTGCCGACGCCGGGTACTGGACGGCCGCCAACGGCACTACCGGCGTCGGCGCCGAGGTTCTGATCGCGACGAAGAGACCCTCGTGGCGCAAGGCCGACAAGCCCGACGACGACAAGCTCGCGGTCCTGGTCAAAGTCAACCGGGGCGAGTTGTCACAACGCAAGGCCGGCGAGATCCTCGGCGTCTCCTACACGTGGGTGCGGGACATGACCAAGCGCTACTTCGGGCAGGACGGGCAACGCATCACACGCAGCGCCGAACCCGAGCCCGAAGAGTGGATCCCCGTCATCGAACGCCTTGCTCGCGGCGAGATTTCCAAACGTGCCGCCAAGGACGAACTCACCGTCTCCGACACCCGCGTCAATGCAATGCTGGCCCACGTCCGCGGCGAAGCCACCGACCCAACGATCGCCCGCAAAACGATGGACAACAAACTCGCCGAACCCGGAAACGCCGAGCTCTACAAGAAACGGTCCTCGACCATCGAACCCGTCTTCGGCAACATCAAGCACAACCTCCGATTCCGGCGCTTCGCCCGCCGCAGCCTGCCGGCCGTGCACAGCGAATGGCGCCTCATCTGCACCGTCCACAACCTCCTCAAACTGCAGCAAGCAGCCCAGGCCTAACCGGCAGACCAGCGCCCCGACCACCCGACAACACACCCAACCCGCGCCTCAGCCTCGGCCCCAGACCTGAGGATTCGTGCGACAGCCTCTCTTGTGCCGGCGTCATCATGTCGACCTGCACCACGGCCAGTGGAGCGTCACGATCACCGACGGCCTCGTCGAGGTCGCGCGCCCGAGCTGGGCCGAACCACCACCCAGACAGCACGGCAGCTCTCACCGACGGAGGGTCGATCACCCCGCCGGCGACCCGGTCGTGCCCATCACCCAGCACTCACGATCGAAGGCCGACGAGGGCTCACGATCGAGGGCCGACGAGACTCAGCGCTCGCGATGGAAGACCGACGAGGCAGTCCTCCGACAAGCGGCCGACTTCGCGTTGGCCGACGTACCTGCTGGCTGAACCAGTCACGGTGAAACACAGCAGCCTCCTGCCCGCGGGCATGCGGGGAGGAGGCAGCTGCGTCTTGGCGCGTCTTGGTCTGTCAGGAGAGGGCGGAGCCGGCCTTGTAGGCGGCCCAGGTGGTGTTCCAGTCGGTCCAACCGTTGCCGGGCTCCATGTGGCGGGCGGTGCCGGTGACGATCACCGGGTCGCCGCGGAGAGTCTGGTTGAAGTACCACTGGGCGTCCTTGAGGCTCATGCCGACGCAGCCGTGGCTGACGTTGGAGCTGCCCTGGCTGCCGGCCGACCACGGCGCGCCGTGGAGGAACTCGCCGGAGCTCGTGACCCGCTGGGCCCACTTCACGTCCGGGATGTTGTAGTACTCCGGGTCGCCGGGCTTGAGGCCGACCGTCGCCGCGTCCATCCGCTTCACCGTGAACTTCTCCATGATCACCTTCACCCCGCTGCGGGTGGTGAAGCCGTCCTTGCCGGCGGTGATCGGGATGGTCCGGGCCAGCTTGCCGTTGATCGTCACCGTCATCGTGTGCTTCTTGACGTTGACGTTGGTGACGACCGACTTGCCGATGGAGAACGCGATCGTCCGGCTCGCGGTGCCCCACGCGTTGTTGCCGGCGTTGACACCCTGGGTACCGATGTCGACCGTCACCTTGGTGCCGGCCGGCCAGTAGTTCTTCGGGCGGTAGTTGACCTGCTTGCTGTTCACCCAGTGCCAGCTGCCGTCGACCGGGACCGACGTCTTCACCGAGAGCCGCTTCTCGACGGCCGCACGGTCCTTGACCGGGTTGTTCCAGAAGATCTGGATCGGCAGCGCGACGCCGACGGTCTCACCGTTCAGCGGGACGACCGAGGCCTTCAGGCTCTTCGACGCCTTCAGCGTCTTGAAGGTCGAGCTGATCGGCACCGTGGCGCCGTCGGTGCCTTCGGCCGAGCCACTCACCGTGTAGGTCGCGCCCGGCTTGAGCTGCGGCGTTGACGTCCACTGGGTCTTGTCGGCGTTGAAGGTGCCGGTCACCTTGTCGCCGTCGTCGTCCTTGAGCGTGACCGCGGTCAGCTTTCCGGCCGTGGTGGTCACCGTCACCGGCTTGTCCGGCTGCACTGACGACGCGCCCTTGGCGGGCACGATCGCGATGCTGGTCGACGCCGGGGTCTCCGACGGGCTCGTCGAGTTCCCTGGGGTGCTGGAGGCACCTGGCGAGTTGCTCTGCGACGTGGATGTGCTGGGCGTCGACTGCCCGCCGGAGCCGCCGGCCTCTGTGTCGCTACAGGCCGTGCCGGCCAGCAGCAGGACGCAGATCCCCGCCACGGCCAGGCCGTGCTTCCTCACCGAACCGCTCACCATTCCCCAGTTCTCCCCTGTTTAGTCAGACCGCGGTAAGGGTAACCTGCCGCGGCGACATTTCCCTGCATCCGTCCGCGTCGTTCCGGTACGGTCCACAAGCCCCGGTACCCGTTCGCACTACTACAGACGCACGAAAACACCGCCCGGTTCGTTCCCGGACGGCGTTTTTCGTACGACTCTCAACTAGTGAACAACTAATGAGCAACTAGTGAGCGTGGTCACCGCGGTAGTACTCGAAGATGAACCCGCTCAGCGTGATGATGCCGATCCCGCAGCCGGCGATGAACAACCACCAGCCGAAGACGATGCCGAGAACAACCACCGCCAGCGTCAGCGCGCACCACAGCGGCCACCAGGAGTACGGCGGGAAGAAGCCGAGCTCGCCGGCCCCTTCGACGATCTCCGCTTCCTTGCGGTCCTCCGGCCGGGCGTCCATCCGCCGTGCGGTGACGCTCAGGTAGAACGCCACCAGCAGCGACAGGAAGAACGTCATCACCAGTGCGGTGGTGCCGGTCGGGTCCTCGGACATCAGCCAGTAGATCGGCGTGACGACGAGCACGAACACACTCAGGATCCCGAAGACCCAGGCTTCGACCTTCACGCCTTGTCCTTCCCGTCGTCCTCGGTACTCGCGAGCTCCTCGAGATGCTCGACGCGGCCCTCGTCCTCACCCGCGTCCAGCAGGTTGTCCCTGCCGGCCCGGTTGTCCGGGTACTCAGCCAGCGCCAGGTCGGCGTGGTGCAGGTCGAACGCCGGGGACTCCGAACGGATCCGGGGCAGCTTCTCGAAGTTGTGCCGCGGCGGCGGCGAACTGGTCGCCCACTCCAGCGAGCGACCCCAGCCCCACGGGTCGTCGACACCTACGAGCGGCGTCTTGCGGGACTTGTAGATGTTGTAGAAGAACGGCAGCATCGACGCGCCCAGGATGAAGGCGCCGACGCTGGACACCTCGTTCAGCGTGGTGAAGCCCTCGTTGGCGCCGTACGACGCGTAGCGCCGCGGCATGCCCTCGACGCCGAGCCAGTGCTGCACCAGGAATGTGGTGTGGAAGCCGATGAACAGCAGCCAGAAGTGCAGCTTGCCCAGCCGCTCGTCCAGCATCCGCCCGGTGAACTTGGGCCACCAGAAGTAGAACCCGGCGAACATCGCGAACACCACGGTGCCGAACACGACGTAGTGGAAGTGCGCGACCACGAAGTACGAGTCGGACAGCTGGTAGTCCAGGGCCGGCGAGGCCAGGATGACGCCGGTCAGACCGCCGAAGAGGAAGGTGGTCAGGAAGCCCACCGACCAGAGCATCGGGGTGTCGAACGACACCGAGCCACCCCAGATCGTGCCGATCCAGTTGAAGAACTTCACGCCGGTCGGTACGGCGATCAGGAACGTCATGAACGAGAAGAACGGCAGGTTCACCGCGCCGGTGACGAACATGTGGTGTGCCCACACCGCCACCGACAGCACCGCGATACCGAGGGTCGCGCTGACCAGACCGATGTAGCCGAAGACCGGCTTGCGGCTGAACACCGGCAGGATCTCGGTCACGATGCCGAAGAACGGCAGCGCGATGATGTACACCTCTGGATGCCCGAAGAACCAGAACAGGTGTTGCCAAAGTATCGGCCCGCCGTTGGCAGCGTCGAAGACATGGGCCCCGAGTGATCGATCCGCCTCCAGCACCAGCAGCGCCGCCGCCAGGATCGGGAACGCGATCAGCACCAGGATCGACGTGACCAGGATGTTCCAGGTGAAGATCGGCATCCGGAACATCGTCATGCCGGGAGCGCGCATGGTGATGATCGTGGTGATGAAGTTGACCGCACCCAGGATCGTGCCCAGACCGGCCATCCACAGACCCATGATCCACAGGTCGCCGCCGATGCCTGGTGAACGGACCGCGTTCGACAGCGGGGCGTAGGCGAACCAGCCGAAGTCGGCCGCGCCGCCGGGGGTGAAGAAGCCGCTGATCGTGATCAGGCCGCCGAACAGGAACAGCCAGAAGCTGAACATGTTCAGTCGCGGGAACGCGACGTCGGGGGCGCCGATCTGGATCGGCATGATCTCGTTCGCGAAGCCGACGAACAGCGGGGTCGCGAACAGCAGCAGCATGATCGTGCCGTGCATCGTGAAGAGCTGGTTGTACACCTCTTCGTTCACGATCTGCAGACCCGGCTTGGCCAGCTCGGCGCGGATCAGCAGCGCCATCACGCCGCCGATCAGGAAGAACGCGAACGACGTGATCAGGTACATGTGCCCGATCAGCTTGTGGTCCGTCGTGGTCAGGTACTTGACCAGCAACGCGCCCTTGCTGCGCCGGCGGGTCAGCGCGCTGGTGCTACCGATAGCGCCGGTGCGCTCGGCGAAGTCGGTCACTTCTCGCCCCCTGTACCGGGAATGGTGGTGGCGTCGGCGCCGCCGGTTGCGGCTCCGGTCTGGCCCTTGGCGGCCAGTTCCTTCAGGTGTGCGTCGTACTCGTCGCGGGAGACCACCTTGACGGTGAAGACCATCCGGCTGTGGTAGAGACCGCAGAGCTCAGCGCACTTGCCGGCGAAGGTGCCGGTCTTGGTCGGGGTCAGCTCGAACTTGTTCGTCTTGCCCGGGATCACGTCGAGCTTGAAGTAGAACGACGGCACCCAGAACGAGTGGATGACGTCCGGCGAGGTCAGGTCGAAGTGGACCGACTCGTTCACCGGCAGCCACAGGGTGGCCGGCTTGTCCATCGTGCCGGTCTCCCAGACACCCTGCTGCCCGTTGACGGTGTCCTTGTAGTTGAAGGTCCACTGCCACTGCTGGCCCACCACGTTCACGGTGTGCTGCGGGCTGGCGTCCATCTTCGTGACCTGGTTGCCGTGCTCGACGGTGTAGAAGAACAGCACACCGATGATCGCGAACGGGGCCAGGGTGTAGAGCACCTCGAGCGGCAGGTTGTACCGCACCTGCCGGGGTGCGTCGTCGTTGCGCTTGCGGTACCGCACCACGACCCACAGGATCAGGCCCCAGACCATCACGCCGATGATCAGGGCGGCGATCCACGCCCCGATCCAGAGGCTGCGGATGGCCTCGGTCCGGTCCGATGCGCCCTCGGGCAGACCGAGTCGTTTCCACTGCTCAGTGGTCGCCGTCGAGCAACCGGTCAGCAGCAGGGTGCCGAGCACCACTGCACTGCCGACCAGCAGGCGACGCTTCGCCGGTCGTGTGGCGCCGGCAGAACCTGCCGGTCGCTCCTCCACTCCGGGCGTGCCGTTCGAACCCACGGGGCGCCTTTCCCTTCCCAAGTGAGACTGACGACCAAACACTACTGGACACCCTCCCGGCTCCTGCGCATAGGTAGGGCTTAGCGTTTTGGGCGTGAGCGAGCGTACGTATCTGGACGCCGCGTCGGCCGAGCCGATGCACCCCGCGGCGCGGGAGATGTTGCTGTCGGCAGTGGATTCCGGATGGGCGGATCCGGTGCGTCTGCACCATGAGGGCCGGACCGCCAGGCTGCTGGTGGACAACGCCCGCGCGGTCCTCGCGGAGGCGGTCGGCGTGCGGCCGGACGAGCTGTACCTGACCACCTCCGGTACGGCGGCGATCCAGGCCGGCCTGACCGCGGTACGGGCCGCGCGCAGGCGGGTCGGGGCAACGATCGTGCACAGTGCGGTCGAGCATTCCGCCGTACTGCACACGGCTGGAGAGGCGGCTGCCGAGGTCAGCGTGGACCGGCTGGGGCGGATCGAGCTGGATGCGTTCACAGACGCCGTACGGCGCCCTGGAGTGGCTGTGGCCGCGCTGCAGTCGGCGAACCATGAGGTAGGGACGCGTCAGCCGATCGAGGCGGCGGCTGCGGCGGCAGGCGACGTACCGCTGTTTGTTGACGCGTCCGCGTCGGTCGGGCACGACGTCGTACCCGCGGGCTGGTCGGTGCTCGCGGCGAGCGCGCACAAGTGGGGCGGCCCGGCTGGTGTCGGGCTACTGGCTGTGAAGAAGGGCACTCGGATCGCACCGGCGTGGCCGATGGACGAGCGGGAGGACGGCCTCTCCCCCGGGTTCCCGAACGTCCCCAACGCGCTGGCCGCGGCCGCTGCGCTGCGGGCCCGACTGGCCGAGGCGGAGGAGCTCGACCAGCGGCACAGGGCCTGGATCGACGAGGTACGCCGCCGTGTGGCCGCGGACGTCCCCGACGTCGAGGTAGTAGGTGACGCGGACGACCGCCTGCCGCACATCCTCACGTTCTCCTGTCTCTATGTGGACGGTGAGGCGCTTGTGACCGCACTGGACGCCGAGGGGTTCGCTGTCTCCAGTGGTTCCGCCTGTACGTCGAGCACGCTCCGGCCCTCGCACGTACTCGCAGCGATGGGCGTACTCACCCACGGCAACGTCCGTGTCTCTCTAGGGCGCGACACAACCCAAGACGAGGTGCAGCGGTTCTGTGCTGTGCTTCCAGGACTGGTGCAGCGGATCCGGGCGGAGGTGGGAATGTGAACGTCGACCTGGACTGCCGCGGTCTGCTCTGCCCACTCCCAGTGATCAAACTGGCCAAGACGCTACCGACTGTTGCCGTAGGCGACACGGTCACAGTGCTGGCCGACGACCCGGCCGCGGCAACCGACATCCCGGCGTGGTGCCGGATGCGTTCCCAGGAGCTGGTATCGGCCGGGGAAAACCAGTACGTCGTACGACGGGTCAGCTGAAACACTGCGCGACGTGACCGACTTCGCCTACAAGCCGACGCTGACAGGGGACCTGGTGGTCCTACGCCAGCTTGACGAGGGCGATTACGACGCACTTAAAGCCGCCATGGACGACCCTGACGTCACCCGCCTGACCGGCAGCCACGGTGAGATCGGGGAGGAGCAGGCCCGCGAGTGGATGCGGACCCGCAAGGACCAGACCGACCGGCTGGACCTCGCCATCGTCGACAAGGCATCGGGCGCCGTGGTCGGTGAGGCCGTGCTGAACGAATGGGACCCGGACAACCAGTGCTGCAACTTCCGGATCCTGATCGGCCCGTCCGGCCAGGGCCGCGGTCTCGGGACCGAGGCAACCCGGCTGATCGTCGGCTACGGCATCGAGCAGCTCGGTCTGCACCGGATCAGCCTCGGCGTCTACGCGTTCAACCCGCGGGCTCAGCGCGCGTACGAGAAGGCCGGCTTCACCACGGAGGGCGTCCTGCGCGATGCCCTCCTCTGGAACGGCGAATGGTTCGACGAGATCGTGATGTCCGTCCTGGCCTCCGAATGGATACCGTCTGAGGTGTGATCAAGGCCGAACGCATCGCTGTGCTGACCGGAGCTGGGATTTCGACTGCGTCGGGCATCCCCGACTTCCGGGGCCCGCAGGGCGTGTGGACGAAGAATCCGGCCGCGGAGGCGATGTTCGACATCGACGAGTACGTCGCCAGTCGCGAGGTGCGAGTGGCGACCTGGAAGCACCGGCTGGCCGTGCCGGCGTGGACAGCCGAGCCGAACCCGGGTCATCTCGCTCTGGTCGAGCTGGAGCGGCAGGGCCGTCTGACCGGTCTGATCACGCAGAACGTCGACGGGCTGCACCAGAAGGCCGGCTCGTCAACAGAGCTGGTCCACGAACTGCACGGCACGGTCTGGTACGTCGACTGTCTCCAGTGCGAGCGCCGGATCCCCATGGCTGATGTACTCTCCCGACTCGAGTCAGGCGACGAGGACCCGGCCTGCGAAGTGTGCGGCGGCATCCTGAAGTCCGCGACCGTCTCGTTCGGCCAGTCCCTCGACCCGGCCGTGCTGGACCGAGCTGTCGAAGCCACCGAATCATCCGACCTGTTCCTGGCCGTCGGGACGTCACTGCAGGTCTACCCGGCCGCAGGTCTCTGCGACCTCGCCCTGAACGCCGGAAAGCCCCTGATCATCCTGAACGCACAACCAACCCCGTACGACGACCAGGCGACCACTGTGCTGCGCACTCCGATCGAGACCACACTGCCGGACCTCGTGACCTTACCGTGACATTTGAGCCCTCCTCACGGTAAAGGGCGGCGGCTACCGTCCCCGGCAGGGTGAGTCGGCGGGGAGGGGCACGTGATGCGCGGGTTCAGGCGTTTGACAGCAGGTTTCACCGCGGCCGCTGTGGTCGTGCTGGGGTTGGGTACGGCGGCACCGGCTCCGGCGCAGGTGACGGCGGAGCGGGTGATCACCGTCGCGGGCTCGTTGCAGAACGAGCTCGGGTGCGCGACCGACTGGGATCCGGGCTGCGACGCGTCCAGTCTGGGGGCGAGTGCGCCGTACACGAAGGTGTTCGACGTGCCGGCGGGGTCGTACGAGTTCAAGGTCACGGTCAACAAGAGCTGGGACGAGAACTACGGCGCCGGGGGCGTGCTGAACGGCGCGAACATCCCGTTGCGGATCGAAGGGCCGGCGAAGCTCCAGTTCAGTTACAACGACACTAGTCACATTGTCACTGTCAAGCCGGTGGAGCTGGCCGGGCCGACGGTGACGGCCGCGGACAAGGCGCTCGCGACGCCGAGTCTGCGCCCGGCCCTCACCAAGGAGCGGTTCTACTTCCTGATGGCGGACCGGTTCGCGAACGGCAACAAGGCGAACGACGCCGGCGGACTCACCGGCGACCGGCTGAAGACCGGGCTGGACCCGAAGGACAAGGGCTTCTACCACGGCGGTGACCTGGCCGGAGTGATCCAGAAGCTCGACTACATCAAGTCTCTGGGGACGACGTCGATCTGGCTGACCCCGTCGTTCAAGAACCGGCCGGTGCAGGGCTCCGGCGCCAATGCGAGCGCCGGGTACCACGGGTACTGGATCACCGACTTCACCCAGATCGATCCGCATCTGGGCACGAACGCCGACATGCAGCGGCTGATCGACCTCGCGCACCGCAAGGGCATGAAGGTCTTCTTCGACATCATCACCAACCACACGGCGGACGTGATCGACTACCAGTCCGGCCAGTACGGCTACATCCCGAAGTCCACGGCGCCGTACAAGGATGCCCAGGGCAACGTGTTCGACGACAAGGACTATGCCGGCACCGACACCTTCCCGGCGCTGGACAAGAACATCTCCTTCCCCAACATCCCGGTCTTCCGGACGCCGGCCGACGAAACCGTCAAGGTGCCGGCCTGGCTGAACGACCCGACGCTGTACCACAACCGCGGCGACTCGACGTTCGCCGGCGAGAGCGCGGAGTACGGCGACTTCGTCGGCCTGGACGACCTGTTCACCGAGCAGCCGAAGGTCCGCGACGGGATGATCGACGTCTACAAGACGTGGGCCGAGCTCGGGATCGACGGGTTCCGGATCGACACCGTGAAGCACGTGAACCTCGAGTTCTGGCAGAAGTTCTCGCCCGCGATCCTGGCGGCTGCTCGTGGCGCCGGGTCGAAGAACTTCTTCATGTTCGGCGAGGTCTTCGACGCGAACCCGCAGTTCATGTCGACGTACACGACCAAGGGCGCCCTGCAGGCGACGCTCGACTTCGGTTTCCAGCAGAGCGCGGTCGCGTACGCGAAGGGCGACCCGAGTACCAAGCTGCAGGACTTGTACGCGGACGACGACTACTACACCGACACGGACTCGAACGCGTACGAGCTGCCGACGTTCCTCGGCAACCACGACATGGGGCGCGTCGGCACGTTCCTGAAGCAGAGCGGCGCGGCTGGTCAGGACCTGCTCGCGCGGGACAAGCTGGCGCACTCGCTGATGTACCTGACCCGCGGGCAGCCCGTCATCTACTACGGCGACGAGCAGGGCTTCACAGGTCCGGGTGGTGACAAGGACGCGCGGCAGGACATGTTCGCGACCCAGACCGACGACTACGCGGACGACGAGGTCGTCGACGGCACAGGTACGACGACGATCGGCAAGAAGGACAGGTACGACGTCAGCTCGCCGATGTACAAGCACATCGCGGACCTGGCGAAGCTGCGCGCCACGTACCCGGCCCTGTCCGACGGGCGACAGGTGCACCGGTACTCGTCCAACCTGAACGGTCTGTACGCGTTCAGCCGGCTGGGCAGCGACAACGTCGAGTACTTGGTCGTCGCGAACAACTCGAAGACTGCGGCGTCGGCGACAGTGCCGACGTACGGGCCGAACACCTGGCTCAAGCCGGTCTACGGCGGCTCCAAGGCGGTGAAGACCGACCGCGAAGGCAGGGTGGCAGTCAGCCAGGCTCCTCTGTCGGTGACGGTGTACCAGGCCCAGACCAAGGTCCCGCCGCGCGCTCAGGCGCCCAGCGTGTACATGAGCTCGCCAGCAGCCGGTGCGACGGTCGGTGGGCGTGCTGAGATCGCGGCTGCGGTGCCGGCGAACGCCCCGGTGACGGTGACGTTCGGCTACCGGCCTGTGGGTACGACGGCGTGGAAGCGGCTCGGTGCCGACGACAACGCGCCGTACCGCGTCTTCCACGACGTGTCCGGGCTGGCCAAGGGCACGCTGCTCGAGTACCGCGCCGTACTGCGGGATGCCTCGGGCAACTACTCGGTGTCCGGCTCGTACGGCGTGGTTGGTGACGCTGCTGCGCCGGGTGGTGGTGGCGGCGGGACGGGTCCCGTCGTACAGCCGGCCAACGTGTCCGTCCCGGGTGATCACAACAGTGAGATGGGATGTCCCGCGGACTGGTCGCCGGACTGCGAGCAGGCTCAGCTGAAGCTGGACGCGAAGGACAAGGTCTGGAAGGGCACGTACACGCTCCCGCCCGGTGAGCACGCTTACAAGGCGGCGATCAACAAGACCTGGGACGAGAACTACGGAGCGGGTGGAGTCGCCAACGGCGCCAACATCTCGTACACGGCACCGACCACGCCAGTCACCTTCTACTACGAGCACGGACGGCACTACGCCACGTCCAGCGCGCAGGGGCCGATCATCACGGTGCCCGGCTCGTTCCAATCCGAGCTGGGCTGTCCAGCCGACTGGGATCCGTCCTGCATGCGACCCTGGTTGACCGACGAGGACGGCGACGGGACCTACACCTGGTCCACCAGCGAACTGAAGGCGGGCAACTATGAGGCGAAGGTGGCTCACAACCTGTCCTGGGACGAGAGCTACCCGGCACAGAACGTTCCGGTCGCGGTGCCGTCGGACGGGCTGGTCGTCACGTTCTCGTACGTGCTCGCGACCCACCAGTTCACGGTGACGACGGCCAAGCCCGGTGCACAGCCGGACCTGAGCCAGGCGAAGGCGTACTGGGTCAACCGCGACACCCTCGCCGTACCTGCGGTCGACCACGCCGAGCGATACCGGTGGCGGCTGCACTGGTCGGACACCGGCTCGCTCAAGATCGACGCGAACGACATCGGCGGATCGTCGGCCGCACTGCGCTACGACTCCGCTGTGGTGAAACCGGGCTACACGACGCTCCGACTCGACAGCGCGGACGTTCGCAAGATCCTCACCGGTCAGCTCGGTCTGGCGCAGTACGACGATGCAGGGCGTCTGCTCGACGCGACCGGCGTACAGATCCCGGGCGTGCTCGACGACGTCTACGGAAACGCGACCGGACGCTCGTACGGCGTCACGTGGCAGGCCGGCAAGCCGACCTTCACGCTCTGGGCGCCGACCGCCCAGCACGTCCGGTTGATGATCGGATCGTCGACAATCCCCATGCGGACAAACGGTGACGGTTCCTGGTCGGTCAGCGGGCCACGGTCGTGGAAGAACGCGTCGTACCGCTATCAGGTGAAGGTGTTCGCACCCAGCACCGGCAAGGTCGAGACGAACGTCGTCACGGACCCGTACTCGGTTGCCTTGACCACCGACTCGGCGTACTCCGTGGCCGCCGACCTGAATGACCCGGCGGGTAAGCCGGCGCTCTGGTCGACCACTCCCGCGCCGAAGCTCGCACGGGGCGTCGACTCGACCATCTACGAGTTGCATGTGCGGGACTTCTCGATCAACGACAACACGGTGCCGGCCGCGCACCGCGGTACCTACCTGGCCTTCGCCGACGAAGGCAATGGGACCAAGCACCTGCGGACGCTCAAAGCCGCCGGGCTCAACACCGTGCACCTATTGCCGACATTCGACATTGCATCAATCCCCGAGACCGGCCAGCAGACGCCCGCGTGCGATCTCAAGTCGTTGCCGGCCGACTCCGAGCAGCAGCAGGCGTGTGTGACGGCGGTGGCTGCGAAGGACGGCTTCAACTGGGGCTACGACCCGTTCCACTGGCTCGCGCCGGAGGGGTCGTACGCGACTGAACGCGATGGCCTGGCACGCGTCGCGGAGTTCCGCACGATGGTCGGCGGACTGCACAGGTCCGGGCTGCGCGTCGTCCTCGACCAGGTCTTCAACCACACCGCGGCCGCAGGTCAGGCACCGACGTCGGTGCTCGACCAGATCGTGCCCGGGTACTACCAGCGGCTCAACGCCACCGGGAAGGTCGAGAACTCGACCTGCTGCAGCAACATCGCGACCGAGCACGCGATGGCCGAGAAGATCATGGTCGACGGCACGGTGAGCTGGGCGCGCAACTACCACGTGGACGGCTTCAGATACGACCTGATGGGCCACCACACCAAGGCGAACATGCTGAAGGTCCGCGCCGCGCTGGACAAGCTGACGCTCGCCAAGGACGGCGTCGACGGCAAGTCGATCTACCTGTACGGCGAGGGCTGGAACTTCGGCGAGGTCGCCGACGACGCGCTGTTCGTCCAGGCCCGGCAGGGAAATCTCGGCGGGACCGGGATCGGCACCTTCTCCGACCGGCTGCGGGACGCGGTCCGCGGCGGCGGACCGTTCGACGACAACCCGCGGATCCAGGGCTTCGGCTCCGGCGAGGCGAGCGACCCGAACGGCGACCCCGTGAACGGTACGCCGGACGAGCGTGCCAAGCGGCTCGCGCACGACACCGACCTGGTCCAGCTCGGGCTGGCCGGCAACCTTCGCACGTTCACCTTCAAGTCGGCGTCGTCGGGCGCCGACGTCCGTGGTGATCAGGTCGACTACAACGGCTCGCCGGCCGGGTACGCCGACCAGCCGGACGAGGTGATCACGTACGTCGATGCCCACGACAACGAAACGTTGTGGGACACGCTGACGTACAAGTTGCCGACGAACCTGCCGATGCCGGACCGGATCCGGATGAACACGTTGTCGCTGGCAACGACCGCGCTGGCGCAGACGCCGTCGTTCTGGCACGCCGGCGCGGACCTGCTGCGGAGCAAGTCGCTGGACCGCAACTCGTACGACTCGGGTGACTGGTTCAACACGCTCGACTGGACCGGTGCCGACAACGGCTTCGGTCACGGCCTGCCGCCGAAGACCGACAACGAGGCCAAATGGCAGTACATGAAGCCGCTACTCGCCAATCCGGCTCTAAAGCCGTCGGCGACCGATGTGGCGTCGGCGTCCGCCGCGGCCGCCGATCTGCTGAAGCTGCGCTTCTCCACTCCCCTGTTCCGCCTCGGGTCGGCCGCTCTCATCAATCAGAAACTGAGCTTCCCCCTGAGCGGTACGACGCCGGGCGTCATCACGATGCGCGTCGACGACACCGTCGGCCCGGACGTCGACCCGGCGCTGAAGGGAATCGTGGTCGTCTTCAACTCGACCAGCGCTACCGTCACCCAGCAGGTCCCCGGCCTGACGGGGGCCAGCCTGAGCTTGTCACCCGTCCAAGCCAACGGCACCGACGCAGTGGTCAAGCAGGCCGCATGGTCCGCAACCACGGGCGCCGCAACAGTCCCACCGCGAACTGTCGCCGTCTTCGTCCAGCCCTAGAGACCGGCGAACCGAGCCGCGGCCACGAATGCCGCCAGCGCCAGAAGGATGGTGTTGGCGGCAGTCGAGCCGGGCTCGCGCAGCGAGGAGTGGGACGTGGCGGCGCCGATCATCACCACGCACAGGCCCACAGCCGCGAGTGGGGTGAGGACACGGGCGGTGTCGGTCAGCCACGGCGCGAACAGGCCAGCCACTGCCAGCAGCTCGCAGACAGCCACGAAGCGGACCAGCGGCATCGGGAACGGGGCGATCCCGGTCTGACCGGTGGCGATGAGGCGAGCGCGGGACATGACGGCCTTCAGCACCCCGGAGATCGTGAAGACAACCGCCAGCACGCCGCTGAAGATCCAGGTGATCGTATTCATGTCGATTGCAGACGATCGACAGATCAGACCTGTGACACTGTCACCAGGAGGCGTCCCCGATCGTCTGTGATGGGTGTGATGGAGGAACTCAGGCCGCTGCTGCTGTCGATCGCGTACCGGATGCTGGGCACGTTCGGGGACGCGGAGGACGTCGTACAAGAGGCGTACCTGCGGTTGCACCGGGAGCCGGAGGTCACTTCACCGAAGGCGTTCCTGACCACGGTGACGACCCGCCTGGCGATCGACCAGCTGCGCTCGGCGCGGCGGCAGCGGGAAGAGTACTTCGGACCGTGGCTGCCGGAGCCGGCCGTCGACGAGTACGTCGATCTCGCGGACCGCGCCGCACTCTCGGACTCGCTGTCCACCGCCTTCCTCGTCGTCCTCGAACGACTCACCCCGGACCAGCGCGCGGTGTTCCTGCTCGGCGACGTGTTCGGCTACTCCTACGACGATCTCGCCGGCTTCCTCGGCAAGACGCCGGCCAACTGCCGTCAGCTCGCCGTCCGCGCCCGCCGTCGGATTGCCGACAATCGACCGCGCTTCGACCCGTCCCCCCAGGAACGCGACGAGCTGGTACGGCGGTTCGTCGCGGCCGCCGAGGACGGTGAGCTGGAGGCGCTCGTCGCCGTACTCACCCCGGATGCGACCTTCACCGGCGACGGTGGCGGCAAGGGCGGCTTCCCCCGTCCGGTGCACGGCGCCGGCAACGTGGCCCGGATGCTCATCGGCGCCTTCGGCAAGTTCCGTCAACTGACCACCGAGGCGGTGCATGTCGGCGGACAGCCCGCGTTGCGGATCCACGACCGGTCGAACCGCACCGTCGCGGTCTGGTCGTTCACCATCGCCGAAGGCCGGATCACGGCGATCCACGGCATCGTGAACCCCGACAAGCTGACCCACCTCCAGCCGTCAGGGCACCCGGACGATCAGGGCTGACGGGTCGACCTCGGCGGTCAGCGACGTGCCGCTGGAAACGGTGTCGCCGTCGAGCTGGCGCCGTACTGGGCGCTCCGCCCGCACCTGGATGCGACGGCCGGTGAAGCGCTGCAGGTGCTCCTCCCGCCAGGACTTGATCACGAGGCCGAGCACGAGCCGCGGCCAATGACTGACCCGGCGCGGGGCGAGGACCACCGCGTCGATCCGCCCGTCGTCGGGCGTCGCGTCCGGCAGCAGCGGGATGTTCGCCTGCAGTCTGCCGACGTTGCCGATCACCACGGTGCGCGCGCGACGGCGTACCGGGGGCTGGTCGTCGACCGTGATCTCGACCCGGACCGACGGATGGTTCAGGTTCTTCAGCGTCGACACCACGTATGCCGCCCAGCCGGCCCGCTTCTTCAGGTCGTCGGGGGCGTCCGCGATGATCGCGGCATCCAGCCCGAGGCCCGCCATCACCACGAAGCGGTCGGTCGGCAGCTGATCTCCTTCCACCAGCACGCTGTCGATCCGCCGGTCGGAGCCGTCGAGCACCTCGGCCAGCGCGGTCTCGAGCTCGAGCGAGATCCCGAGGTTGCGGGCGAGCAGGTTCCCGGTTCCGGCCGGCAGCACCGCCGCCGGGATCCCGGTCCGGGCGAGCTCGGCGCACACCACCCGCACGGTCCCGTCGCCGCCGGCCACCAGCACCAGATCGACCACGTCGTCGATCGCCCGCCGGGCCATCGTCACGCCGGCGTCGTCCTCGGTCGTCTCCAGCCAGAGCGGATCCTCGAACCCCCGCTCGGCCAGCCCCTTCTCGACGGTACGGCGGAACTCGTCGCCGTCGACCTTTACCGGGTTCACGATGACGGCTGCCCGCCTGGCAGAACTCACCTGATCTTTGTCCGTTCGAAGAGATAACGTGCTGAGAATGAGCAGACTTCCACGGAGTACGCCAGAAGCCCAGGGGCTGTCCACCGCCGCACTCGGCAGTTTCGTCGGAGCGCTGGACGCCGGGCGGCCGGAGATCCAGACCGTGATGCTGGTGCGGCACGGACACGTGGTGCTGGAGGAGGCGTGGGCGCCGTACCGGCTGGAGGACCGGCACCTGCTGTTCTCGGTGTCGAAGAGTTTCACGTCGACCGGCATCGGACTGGCGATCGACGCCGGGCTGTTGTCGCTGGACGACCAGGTGATCTCGTTCTTCGACGCGGACGACCTGCCCGAGACGGTCAGCGACAACCTGGCCGCGATGAAGGTCCGGCACCTGCTCACGATGACGACCGGGCACTCGAAGGACACCGTCGAGGCGCTCAGCCGGGATCGCCGGATGGTGAAGATCTTCCTCGGACTCGAGGTGCAGCACGAGCCGGGCACCGTGTTCGTGTACAACAGCGGCGCGACGTACATGCTGTCGGCGATCCTGCAGCGGCTCACCGGTGCGAGCCTGCTCGACTACCTGCGCCCCCGGCTGTTCGAACCGCTCGGCGCCACCGAGGCGACCTGGCAGGTGTCGAAGGAAGGCATCGTCGTCGGCGGCTGGGGCCTGAGCCTCAACACCGAGTCCCTGGCGTGCTTCGGGCAACTCTTGCTCCAGCACGGCGAGTGGAACGGCAAGCAACTCGTCCCGGCCGAGTGGTTCGAGGCGGCCACCTCGAAGCAGGTCCCCAACGACAACGAGGAGAACCCGGACTGGAAACAGGGCTACGGCTTCCAGTTCTGGCGCGGCCGCCACAACACGTACCGCGGCGACGGCGCGTTCGGGCAGTTCATCCTGGTCTTCCCGGAGTACGACGCGGTCCTCATCACCACGAGCGCGACCAGCGACATGCAGGCGATCCTCAACACCGCCTGGGACTATCTGCTGCCTGCTCTCGAGGGCAAGGAGGTCCCCGCGACGCAACGCCCGCAGCGGCTCGAGCTTGCGCCGCCGAGCGGTCCCGCACCCGCGCCGGGCAACGGGCAGACGTACCGCTTCGCGGTGAACAACCCGACCGGACTGACCGCCGTACGGCTCGACCCCGACGGCACCGGCACGTTCAGCTTCCGTGACTTCAGCAACGGGAGCCTGCACGAGGTCGTGTGCGCGCCGGGCGAGTGGCGCGAGCAGACCGCCCACGGCACGGTCGGCGACGCGAGCCCCGAGATCGGCGAACGCCTGGTGACCAGTGCGCACGGTGACGGCAATGCATTCGTCGCGGCCTTCCGCTGGGTCGAGTCTCCGTTCGGCGCGACGATCAGCTGCCAGGTCGACGGCGACACGATGACCGTCGACGGAAAGCTCAATGTGTCCTTCGGACCCACCGAATTCAGGCTGACTTCGGAGAAGTGATTCACGTCACGTCACAAAGCCGGGACCGGCGCGTGTCCTCCGGGTCGCCAAACACGGACGACTGGCACGGACGACGGAGGATGACATGAAGGTTTTGGTGGCAGGCGCGACCGGCGGACTGGGCCGGTCACTGGTACCGCAGCTGCTCGCGGCCGGACACGAGGTGACCGGGATGACTCGGTCCGAGTCCGGCGCGGCCGGCGTGCGGTCGTTCGGCGCGGACGCCGTACTCGCGGACGGCCTCGATGCCGCCGCCGTACGCGCCGCGGTGGAGTCGGTCCGCCCGGAGGTCGTCGTACACCAGATGACGGCGCTCAAGGGCGGCATCGACTTCAAGCACTTCGACGACAGCTTCGCGATGACGAACCGGCTGCGAACCGAAGGCACCGACAACCTGCTCGCGGCCTCCCAGGCGGCCGGCGTACGACGGTTCGTCGTCCAGTCGTACGCCGGCTGGAACCTCGAGCACGGCGGATCCGCCACGAAGACCGAGGCGGACCCGCTCGACCCGAACCCGGTACCCGCCCAGCGGCAGACGATGGCCGGGATCAAGCACCTCGAGTCGGCGGCCCTGAACACCGAAGGGATCGAGGGCGTCGCGCTGCGGTACGCGAACTTCTACGGCCCGACCGGCGACATCGGCAAGGGCGGCTCGATGGTCGAGATGATCCAGAAGCGCCGGCTCCCGCTGATCGGCGACGGCACCGGGGTCTGGTCCTTCATCCACTACGACGACGCGGCCGCGGCGACGGTGAAGGCGATCGAGAGCGACGTCACCGGCGTGTTCCACGTCGCGGACGACGACCCGGCGCAGGCGGCGGTCTGGTTGCCCGAGTTCGCCCGGATCCTCGGTGCGAAAGCGCCGCGCCGCGTCCCGGTCTGGCTCGGCCGGCTCGCCGCCGGCGACGTCGGCGTGGCCGCCTTCACCGAGATCCGCGGCGCCGACAACACCCGCGCCAAGAAGACCTTCGACTGGCAGCCCGGCTACGCATCCTGGCGCGAAGGTTTCCGCCACGGGCTCTGACGCGGAACTGGTGAGAGGATTCGTTTACTTCGCTGTTACACACGAGGACGGCTGCCGAAATCGGCCCGTCCTGAACTGGAACAGACCCGCCGGGAAGGCGGGGCGCCCCTAGGGTTCCGCTGCCGGTCGATCTGACGGCAGGACTGGTCCGAGAGGGGAGGCGGTGCGGTCACTCGTGACCCACCGCTCCACGGCGGGACAAAAGCCCGGGAGGCCTTGATGGCCCCGGGCTGCCGTGCGCGTTCCTGGGCCCGATGCAGCGGAGGCCCGAATGCCAGGATCCAGCACAGCAACCACGGAAACTCTCAGCAGCGATCAGCTCGGCGCACGCGATCTCGGCCACTTCGGCTATGCGCAGCAGCTCTCGCGCCGCGTCGGCAGCTACGCGTCGTTCGCGGCCGGTTTCTCGTTCGTCTCCATCCTCACCACCGTGTTCCAGCTGTTCGGTCTGGGCTTCGGCTTCGGCGGTACGGCGTTCTTCTGGACCTGGCCGGTCGTGCTCATCGGTCAGCTGATGGTGGCGTTGTGCTTCGCCGAGCTCGCCGCCCGGTATCCGTTGTCCGGAGCGATCTACCAGTGGGCCCGTCGTCTCGGCGGTGCTGTCGTCGGGTGGTTCGCGGGCTGGACGATGGTGATCGCGCAGATCATCACGCTGGCCACGGCGGCGATCGCGCTGCAGGTCGTGCTGCCCGCGGTCTGGCCCGGTTTCCAGCTGGTCGGCAGCGATCCCGCTCTCGCGTCGAAGGACGGCGCCGCGAACGCCGTACTTCTCGGCTGTCTGCTGCTCGTCGCCACCACGGTGCTGAACGCGACCAGCGTCCGCATCACCGCGGTCGTGAACTCGGTCGGCGTGACCTGTGAACTGGTCGGCGTCGTGTTGATCGTTGTTTTGTTGACAACCAGAGCCGAGCGCGGTCCGTCCGTCGTCCTGCACACGACGAATCTCGACAGCAGCACCGGGTACGTCGTACCGCTGCTGATCTCGGCGTTGATGGCGGCGTACGTGCTGGTCGGGTTCGACAGTGCGGGCGAGTTGTCTGAGGAGACGCACAAGCCGCGCGCGACGACGCCCCGGACGATCATCCGCGCCGTCACCGCCTCGGGAATCGGCGGCGCGTTTTTGATCGTCGCCGCGCTGATGGCCGCGCCGTCGCTGACCGACGGGGATCTCGCCACCCAGGGCCTCCCCTACGTGCTGACGAGCCGGCTCGGCACGACGGCCGGCAAGCTGCTGCTCCTCGACGTCGCGCTCGCGGTCTGCGTGTGCACGCTGGCGATCCAGACCGCGGCGGCCCGGATGATCTTCTCGATGGCACGCGACAACGTGCTGCCGGGATCGCGGCAGCTGCGCAAGGTGTCCACGCGGACCGGTACGCCGGTCGCTGCGACGGTGGTGCCTGGTGTTCTTGCCGGTGTCTGCCTCGTGGTGAACGTGGGAAACGCGGGCCTGTTCCTCGGTCTCGCCAGCGTCTGCATCATGCTGCTGTACGTCGCCTACCTGATGGTCACGACGCCACTGCTGGTACGTCGTTTGACCGGCGGCGGACTGCCCGGCGGCGTGGACGAGAACGGACGGTCGCTGTTCTCGCTCGGACGGTTTGGTCTGATTGTCAACATTGTCGCGGTGGCCTACGGCCTCGCGATGGCGATCAATCTCGGCTGGCCACGCGCCGAGGTGTACGACCCGGCCGGTGACGGTTGGTATCTGCAGTACCTCCCGCTGATCACCCTCGGGGTGGTCGCCGTCGGCGGTCTCCTCGCCTACCGGACCCAGCGCAGCGCCTACTACGGCTCGATCGGCGTACCCGTGCCCGCCGCCGCGCCGGCCGTCGAAGCGGAAGGCGCCAGCGCATGACTCTCGATCACAAGCACGAGCTTCCGGGTGCCGCCGCGTGGTCGGCGCCGGTGCGGGCGGGCCGCACCGTCACGCTGACCGCTCTCGCCGACGGTGCGAACGCGACGATGCTGATCATCGGCGCCGACCGCCTCGATCGCCTGAACATCCCGGACACGTTGAAATCGCAGATGTCGGCCCGCATCAAGCCAGGCATGGTCCTGATGTCGGATCGCGGCCTGGCGCTGGCAACCGTTACCGCCTCCAGCCTCGACTGGCACGACTGCCTTACCGGCGCGCTCCCCGACCGACTCCTCCTTCTCGAACTCACCAAACACGGATTCGGCGAGGCGGACCTGCACGCCTGCATCAACTTCTTCAGCAAGGTCTCCGTCGCCGACGACCCTCGCGCCTCGCTGACGTACGTGCCCGACCACGGCCACTCGGGTGACACCGTCACGCTCCGCGCCGACCAAGACCTCCTCATCTTCGTCTCGACCGCCCCCCACGCGCTCTCGGACGGCACTACGGCGAGCGTCGCCGTACAACTCGAAACGCCTGATCCCGCACCAGATCCCGAACTCCGGGAGGAAGCGATCCGCGCGCTGCGCCTGACCCGGGAGCTGATCGCATGACCCTCACCTCAACCACCGGCGCGCTGGACACCGTGGTCGAAGCCGGCGACGGCACCCTCGTGACCGTGCCATCAGGCGGTCGATTGCAGATTGTCGACCTTCACGGCAACCAGGCCGTGGACACGTTGTTCTACGACGCCCACGACATCGACAACCGGTACTCCGCGTTCGACACGATCCGCGAGCAGCAGGCCGTGTTCCTGACCACCGGATCACGCCTGATGTCGACCGGACTCGACGAACTCGCGGTGATCACCGACGACACCTGCGGCCGGCACGACACCGTCGGCGGCGCCTGCTCGCAGGAGAGCAACGTCATCCGGTACGGCGAGTCCACGCGGCATCAGCACGCCTGCAGGCAGACGTTCCTGCGCTACGGAGCGCGGGCAGGCATCGGTCAGCGGCAGCTCACCCACAACGTCAACTTCTTCATGAACGTGCCGGTGACGTCGAGCGGCGGCCTCTCGTTCGAGGACGGCCTGTCCGCTCCGGGCAAGTACGTCGAGATCACCGCGAGCCGCGACCTGTTCGTGCTCATCAGCAATTGTCCGCAGGTCAACAATCCTTGTAACGGCTGGAATCCGACGCCGATCCAGTTGCTGGGCCGGTGGTGACGGTGGCCGTCGTCACAGTTGTTGCCCCAGGCATCCAAACGACGGTGCAGGACCTGGCCGGGCGGCCGGGCCTGTGGGACGTCGGCGTACCGCCGTCCGGGGCTGCCGACGAACTCACGTTCGCGCTGGTCAACGCCGCAGTCGGCAACCCGGACAGTGCGGCCGGGCTGGAATGCGTACTCACCGGACCGGCGCTCACCTGCGACGAGGATCGGCTGATCTGCGTCGGAGGCGCAGTTCGCAATCCGACTGTCGACAATCTGCCGTTCCGACCGGGGACGGTCGTCCGGTGGCCGGCCGGATCGGTGCTGGACGTCGGCCTGCTCGACGGTCCCGGAATGCGCGGATACGTGGCGATCCAGGGCGGACTGGACGTGCCGCGGGTGCTGGGCAGTCGATCCACCTTCGTGCTCGGCGGTTTCGGCGGTCACGACGGCGGGCCGCTCAAGGCCGGCGATCAGCTTCCGCTGGGTCGGCAGGAGAACCTGCTCACCCCGTTGTCGGTGGAGCTACCGGCGATGTCGGACTCCTGGCAGGTGCGCGTGATCCCCGGACCCCACGGGGCACCGGAGCATCTCACCGCCGAAGGTGTCGCCACGTTCTTTACCAACGAGTGGATTGTCGACCATCGGTCCGACCGCACCGGCGTCCGGCTGATCGGCCCGAACCCCGGCTGGGCCCGGACCGACGGCGGCGAGGCCGGTCTGCATCCGTCGAACGTGCACGACTCCGCCTACCCGGTCGGCGGCATCATGCTGTCCGGCGACACCCCGGTCATCGTCGGCAAGGACGGGCCGTCGCTCGGCGGTTTCGTCGTACCAGCCGTGGTGATCGAGGCCGACCGATGGATGCTCGGCCAGCTTCGCGCCGGCGACTCTGTTCGCCTGGTCCCCGTGACCCCCGACGCGGCTGCCGAAGCGATCCAGGCCCGGAGACGCTGGCTGACCGATCTCCGGCAGGAGCCCACCCCGGTCCCCGTCGCGATCGGTACGCCGGATCGCCCGAAGCTCCTGCACCACGGCGAGCAGGCCGGCACGGCGCCGTCGTACACGATCAGGTGCGCAGGCGAGCGGCACGTGCTGGTCGAGGCAGGACCGGCCGAGCTCGACCTCACCGTTCGGGTCTGGATTCACCTCCTGGCCCAGGCACTCCGGGACGACCGGCCGGCCGGGATCACGGAGATCGTCGAGGGCGTGCGATCGCTGCTCGTCGCGGTCGACTCGGCCCGGCTCGCACTCACCGAACTCGCGGAGCGGCTCGCGTTCCTGGCCGCCGGCCTTGGCGATCCCGAGACCGTGGTGCTGCCGGCCCGGGAGGTGGTGCTGCCGATCGCGTTCGATCATCCGGCGGCGCACGAGGCGATGCGCCGCTACGCCACATCGGTCCGGCCGGACGCGCCGTGGTGCCCGGACAACGTCGAGTTCATCCGGCGGGTCAACGATCTGGACACCCGCGACGAGGTCTTCGAGATCGTCCAGGCCGCGACGTACCTGGTGGTCGGTCTCGGCGACGTGTATCTCGGCGCACCGGTCGCCGTACCGGTCGATCCGCGGCATCGGCTCGTCACCACGAAGTACAACCCGGCGCGGACCTGGACGCCGCAGAACGCGGTCGGGATCGGCGGGATCTACCTGTGTGTCTACGGGATGGAGGGTCCGGGCGGGTACCAGCTCGTCGGCCGCACGGTCCCGGTCTGGCGGCTGTCACCGGATGACGCGCAACCTTGGTTGCTGAGGCAGTTCGACCTGATCAGATTCGCGCCGGTGAGCGCGGAGCAACTCGCGCACGAGCGGGCCGAGATCGCGGCCGGGCGGGCGGATCTGAAGACCGCACCGGCGACGTTCTCGATCTCCGACGTACGCCGGATCGAGCAGGAGGCACCTGTGGACATCGCGACCTTGCGCGCCAGACGCCGCGCCGCGTTCGAGGCCGAGCGGGCACGGTGGGGCGCATGAACAACGAGTGGATCACCCGGGTCGACCCGATCGAGCCGGCGCCCGGACCGTTGCACGGGCTGACGATGGCGCTCAAGGACAACATCGACCTCGCCGGTGTGCCGACGACCGCAGGCGACCCCCGCACCACGGAGCCCGCGAAGGACAACGCGTTCGTGGTCGAGCGGCTGATCGCCGCCGGCGCCGTACCGCTGGGGAAGACGAACCTGGATCAGTACGCGACCGGTCTGGTCGGCACGCGATCGCCGTACGGCGCCTGCCACTCGGTCTTCTCACCTGAGCATGTGTCGGGCGGCTCGAGCTCGGGCAGCGCGGTCGCGGTCGCCACCGGGCAGGTCGACTTCGCGCTCGGCACCGACACCGCGGGCAGCGGCCGCGTTCCGGCCGCCTTCAACCGGCTCGTCGGTATCAAGCCGAGTCGTGGCCTGGTCTCTGCGCGTGGCGTCGTACCTGCGTGCCGGTCGCTCGACTGCGTCACGGTGATGGCGCGATCAGTCGCCACCGCGCGACGCGTCTTCGACGTGATGGTCGCCTTCGACCCTGATGACGCCTGGTCGCGGCGAGCGTCGTCACTCCCCCAGCGCCGCCCGGCCCGCGTTGCTGGGTCGGCGGCGGTGATCGGCGTACCGGATGCCGGGCTGGATCTGGATCCGGAGTACGAACAGGCGTGGCAGGCGACGCTCGACGAGGCGCATCGGTTGGGCGAGGTGGTCAAGGTCGACGTACAGCCGTTGCTCGAAGCTGCCGAGCTGCTGTACTCCGGACCGTGGCTGGCCGAGCGTTGGCTGGCGTTCGGGGACAAGCTGGACGACTCCGCGGCGGTCGACCCGACTGTGCGGACGATCGTGCGGGGCGGCGCGACGTTGACTGCGGCCGCCGCGTTCGCCGGGTTCGACCGGTTGGCGACGCTGAAGCGTGCGAGTGAGCATCTCTGGACGCAGCTCGACGCGCTCCTGCTGCCCGTGACTCCCGGGCATCCGACGCTGGCCGAGGTAGCAGCCGATCCGATCGGCGTGAACAGTCGCCTCGGTCGCTTCACGAACATGGTCAACCTGCTCGACCTGTGCGCGGTCGCGTTCCCGGGGCCGGATCGGGCCGATGGTCTGCCGTTCGGGATCCAGCTCCTGGCGCCGGCTGGTCACGACCGCTCGCTGATCGACCTGGCGGGGCGCTGGTGTGGTGAGAATGTGCCGGACACCGACATCCTGCTCGCGGTGGCGGGTGCCCATCTGTCCGGCCAGCCGCTCAACGATCAGCTGGTACGGCGTGGTGCCCGACTCGCCTTCACTGCACGGACTGCTTCGTCGTACCGGATGTATCTGGTCGACGGACCGCGTCCCGGTCTGACCCGGACCCTGTCGGGTGTGGAAGGCCCAGGGATCGAGGTCGAGGTGTGGAGCATGCCGGCCGCCGAGCTCGGTGGATTCGCGGCAACCATCGATCCGCCGTTGGCGATCGGCCCACTCGAACTCTCGGACGGCCAACAGGTCCTCGGCTTCCTGTGTACGGCGGACGCCGCGGACCCCGAGCGTGACATCACAGCATCCGGCGGCTGGCGAGCGTACCTGGCCGGGGACTGAGCCTAAGGTTGGTGGGCATGAGCCTGACGCCCGCCGAACAGAAGGTGCTGGATCGCATCGACGAGGACCTGCTGGTGCAGATCACGCAGGATCTCGTCCGTGCCCCTGGACAGAACCCGCCCGGTGAGGAAACCGCCACCGTGGCCGCCCTCACCGCGGCGGGTCGTCAGCTCGGGCTCGACGTCGGCACTTCAGTTGTCGAGCCCGGCCGGGACAACGTCTCGATCACGCTTGCCGGTGGCAACGATCCCGGTCTGCTGCTGCTCGGCCACACCGACGTCGTCCCGGTCGGCGACGGCTGGACCGTCGACCCGTACGGCGGACTCCTGCGCGACGGCCGGATCTACGGCCGCGGCGCATCCGACATGAAGGGCGGACTCGCCGCGGCTCTGGTCGCACTCGCCGCCCTCCGCGGCACCACGCTGAGCGGTCCGGTCGAACTGGCCGCGGTCGTCGACGAGGAAGAAACCGGCAACGGCATCCGCGCCTATATCGAAGCCAACCCGGTCCGCCAGTACGTCGGATGTGTCACGGCCGAGCCGACCGACCTGCAGACGATCGTCGCGGCGCGCGGTGACTCGTACCTCCAGGTCTCGGTCCACGGTCGCGCCTCGCACGCCGGCAACCCGGACGGCGGCGCCAACGCGATCTACGGCGCGGCAGCCGTCGTCGCCGAGATCGAACGCCTGCACAAAGAACTCGCCGCCGCGCCCCATCCCCTGCTCGGCCCGGCGACCTGGAGCGTCGGCCAGATCAACGGCGGCACCGGCGGCTCGATCGTTCCCGCCGACTGCGTGATCGTCGCCGACCGTCGGCTCCTTCCCGGTGAGTCCCCCGCCGCGATCCTCGCCGACCTCGACCGGCGGATCGCCGCGCTGCACCTGGAAGATCGCGGACTGACCGTCGAGCTCGCGATGCCGATGGAGATGCCCGCCTTCGAAACCCCCGAGGATGCCGACCTGGTCCGCATCACCGAGGCCGCGCGCTTCGACGCCGGCGGACCACCGCTGCCGCTCGCCGGGTGGACCGCGGCCTGCGACGGCGGGTACATCGCCCGGGATCTCGGCGTACCGGTCGTTGTCCTGGGCCCCGGTTCGGTCACCACCCAAGCACATCGCGCGGACGAATCCGTCGCCGTCGCCGAACTGGTCACGGCAGCACGCGCGTACGCGCTCACCGCACTGCGGCTCCTATGAGCGGGCGGTTGCTTCTTCGCAATGGGTCGGTGCTCGACGTTGGGTCCGGCGAGGTTCATCGAGCCGACGTCGTACTCGAAGGCGATCGGATCGTCGGAGTCGGGATCGGGCTGGACGGCGACGACGCGATCGACTGCGACGGCGGGTTGCTGGTTCCGGGGTTCATCGACTGCCACACGCATCTGTGCATCGCGCAGACGCGGATCGACCCGTTCGGGCTGCCGCGGTCGGTTCGCCCGCTGTCCGCCGTACCCGTGTTGCGAACCCTCCTGAGCCTCGGCCTCACGACGGTGCGCGACGCGTGGGGCGCGGACGCCGGGGTGCGGATGGCGGTCGAGAAGGGCTGGATCGACGGACCGCAGGTGCTGCTGAGCCTGCGGCAGGTGGGTACGACGGGTGCCATCGGGGACCTGTGGGCGCCGCGCACCGGGCCGCTCGACTTCTTCGAGGATCCGTCGCTGCCCGATCCGGTCTTCAACGGCGCCGACGAGGCTCGGGCCGTCGTACGGCGGATGGTCCGGGCCGGTGCGGATTGGATCAAGGTGACCGTCACGGGTTCGCTGGCGATCGGGAAGGGCCTCACGGATCTCGAGCTGACCGAGGACGAGCTGACTGCGCTGGTCGACGAGGCGCAGCGGCGCGGAGGCCGGCGGGTCATGGTGCACGCGCATGGAGCCCGGGCCGCGGAACTCGCCGCCCGCGCCGGTGCGGGGAGCATCGAGCACGGGACGTACCTCGACGAGGCCGCGGTGCAGGCGATGGCCGAGCACGGGACCTGGTACGTGCCGACCCTGTCCGTCACCCAGTCGGAGCCGACCGCTACACCGGAGGGCGCCGCGCAGGCCCATCGGGAATCCATGCGACTCGCCATCGCCGCGGGAGTGCGCATCGCGATGGGCACCGACAACCCGGTCCGGCCGCACACGGAAGTCCTGTGGGAACTGAGGCATCTGGCTGCCGCCGGACTGGGTGACGCCGGGGCGCTGCGAGCCGCGACGATCGATGCGGCGACGCTGCTGGGGCTCGCGGATGATCGCGGTGAGATTGCGGTGGGCAAGCGGGCGGACCTGGTGCTGCTGCGGGGCGACGACCTGGACTGCAGCTCGCTGTCGACGCGGATCCAAAAGGTGTTCCACAACGGAGTCGAAGTCGGGCGTTGACTCTGACACGGTGTCAGACCATAGACCGGGCGCATGTACACAGCAGGAGAGATCGCGGAGCGGATCCGCACGGGTCAGATCACGTCGCGTGAGGTGACGGAGGAACTCCTCGCGCGGATCGCAGCTGACACGATGGTCAACGCGGTGGTCGAGGTCCGGCGCGAGCACGCGCTGGCGGAAGCAGACCGAGCCGACGCCCTACTGGCCGAGCGTAGAGGGGCGGTCGAGCAGGGCGGTGTGGTCGGGCGGGACGGTTTGGACCGGCCGTTGCTGGGGGTGCCGGTGACGGTCAAGGACTGTTTCAATGTCGCCGGGATGCGCACCACCTGGGGCAATCCGGCGTTTGCGGAGTATGTCGTCGACCACGACGCGCTTGTCGTGGAGCGGCTGGATCGCGCCGGCGCGATCGTCGTCGGGAAGACCAACGTGCATACGATGCTCGCGGACTTCGGACAAACCGCCAACGAGATCTACGGACGAACCAACAACCCCGCTGACCTCAACCGCACCCCTGGCGGATCAAGCGGCGGCGCAGCGGCCGCCCTAGCGGCCGACCTCACCTACCTCGAGTACGGCTCCGACCTCGTCGGCTCCATCCGACTCCCAGCGGCGTACTGCGGCGTCTACGGACTCAAGCCCACCAACGGCCTGGTCCCGCAGCGCGGCTTCGAGATCCCCGGTACGCCGTACCTCCCGACCGAACTGCCCGTATTGTCAACAATCGGACCACTAGCTCGCTCCGCCGCCGACCTCCGGACCGCACTGCGCGCAACCGCCGGCCCCGAAGCCCCGTACTCGTACAACCTCCGCCCGCCCCGGCACGACCGCCTCCAGGACTACCGCGTCGGCATCGTCACCGACCACCCTTCGGCGCCTGTCACGAGCGAGGTCGGCGATGCACTCTCCGACACGATCGACCGCCTGGCCCGCAGCGGCGCAAAGATTGTCAACAATTGGCCGGACGGAGTGAACGCGAACGAACAAGCGGAGGAGTTCGGCCGCCAGGTCGAACTGTTCTTCGCACTGCACGGCGACTCGGACAGCGCCCTGACCGCCGCAGACGTACGCGACCTCGACCGGCGCCGGCTGCAGGCGCGTGCGAGGTGGCAGCAGTACTTCCAGGACGTCGACGTCTTCCTGTGCCCGACGACCTTCACCGTCGCGTTCCCGCACGGCTCGACGACGATCGACGGGCAACCCTATGAAACCCAGGTGTTCTGGATCGCGCACGCATCGCTGACCGGTCATCCCGCGCTCAGCATGCCGATCGGACACACACCGGCCGGGTTGCCGGTCGGCGCCCAGGTGATCGGTCCGTGGCACGAGGACGACACCGCGATCACGTTCGCCGAACTCCTGGCTGGTTGACTGCCCTCATGTTCGCAATCGGAGAGTTCGCCCGCCACGGCCGGGTGTCGATTCGGATGCTGCGGCACTACGACGCGCTCGGCCTGCTGCGACCGGCGTACGTCGATCCCGTCACCGGCTACCGCAGTTACACCGCCGGTCAGCTCGCCGACCTGAACCGGATCGTCGCACTCAAGGACCTCGGCTTCTCCCTCGACCAGGTCGGCAAAATGATTGTTGACAATCTCAGTCCGGCGGAACTGCGTGCGATGCTCACGATGCGCCGCGCACAACTGGAGACCATGCTCGCCGAGAGCTCCGCGCGACTCACCCAGGTCGAGTCCCGTCTGCGCGGCCTGGAAGCCGACATTCCGATTGCAGACATCGTGGTCAAGGAGCTGCCCGCGGTACGACTGGTCGGCCTCACCGCGACGGCCGCGAGCTTCACACCCGACGACATCACGCCGGTAGTGCATCCGCTGTGCGCGGAGCTCGGCCGGCGGTTGCCGGATGCCGACGTACGGCCGTCCGGTCGGCTGACCTGCTTGTACGCGCAGGAGTCCGAGGACGAGATCGTCGTACGCGCGACGGTTCCGGCCGCGGTCGATGCCGGAGGCAACCTCAACGGACTGGAGGTGATCGACCTGCCCACAACGCAGGCCGCGACGCTGGTACACCGCGGGCCGATCGACCAGGTACTGCCTTCCTGGCAGGCGTTGGCGCGCTGGCTCGACGACAACGGCCGACGCCCCGCCGAGCCCGCCCGCGAGCTCTACCTCGACACCCCGGAGGACCCAGAGCAGTGGGTCACCGAACTGCAACAGCCGCTCACAACCGACTGAACGACAACGTCTCTCCCCTGGCGCCGCCCATCCAGAGGTCCTGGCAGGCGGCGGCGAATTCGTCGAGATTCTCGGTGATCGCACCGAACACGTTGCCCGGGACCCAGCCCTGATCGCCGTTGATCAGCAGGTTGTTGCGGCCGTAGAACACCGCCAGGTCGACAATCGCACCAGTCGTCCCGGTGCCGGTCGTGTTCTCGTACCCGTACGCCGGATTCCCCAGATCGTCGGAGTCGAACGAAAACCAGCACAGATCCCCCGGGATCGGGGTGACCGTCGTATTCTCCTTGCCGGGGTCGGGCGCGAACGCCGGCAGCAGCGTGTAGATCTCGTTCCGCGCGTACTTGCCGTGGAACACCGGCGCCGACAGCGGCAGCTTGTCCCACACCGCCGCGCACGTCCGCGGCGCCACGTCGTCGAGCAACTTCGCCACGCAGCTCATGCCGCGCTTGTCCAGGCTGACGGAGATGTGCTTGCTCACTGAGCCTCCAAGGTCGGGGTACGCAGGTGCCAGTCCGTGGCCGCTTGATACGCCTGGCCGACCCGCAGCGTCCGCGCGTCGGCATGCCGCGGCGCGACCACCTGCAGTCCGACCGGCAAGCCGGCACTGGTGAAGCCGCACGGCACGCTCAGCGCCGGTTGCTGAGTCAGGTTGAACGGATACGTGTACGGCGTCCAGGCGGTCCAGTCCGGCGACGCCGAACCGTCCGGCACGTCCTGGCCGACCGGGAACGCCGTGATCGGCAACGTCGGCGTGACGAGTACGTCGTACCGCTCGTGGAAGCGGCCCATCAGTGAGCCGAGGTCCATCCGGACCGCGGTCGCGTCGAGGAAGTCCGACGCGGAATACGCCGCCCCGAGCTCCGCGACCCGGCGCAGTCCCGGATCGACGCGGTCGTCGACCGTGTACGCCGAGAGCACCTTCGCGGCGCCGGACCACCACAGCACGTTGAACGCGTCGATCGGATCCGCGAACCCGGGATCGACCTCCGTCACCTCGGCGCCCAGACTCTCGAGGACGCCGACCGCGGTGCGGACCAGCGCCGCGACCTCCGCTTGATTGTCAACAAAACCAAGGTCTACAGAGAACCCGATCCGCAACCCGGCGATCCCGTCGTCGAGCCCGTCCAGGAACGATCGGCCCGGCGTGGGCATCGCCGACCAGTCCCGTGAGTCGAACCCGGTGACCACGTCGAGCAGCGCCGCCGCGTCGCGCACGGTCCGCGTCATCGGCCCCGCGTGCGACAGCGTCCCGAACGCGCTCGGCGGAAACAACGGGATCAGCCCGTACGTCGGTTTCAGCGCGACCGTACCGGTGAACGCGGCCGGGATCCGGACCGATCCGCCGCCGTCCGTGCCGAGCGACCACACGCCCATCCCGAGTCCAACCGCGGTCGCCGAACCGCCGCTCGAGCCGCCCGACGTCTTCGACGGATCCCAGGGGTTGCCCGTGGCGCCGTACGTGTAGGAGTCGGTGACACCCTTCCAGGAGTACTCCGGCGTCGTCGTCTTGCCGAGGAAGACGGCGCCGGTCTCACGCAGCCGGGCGACCGACGGCGCGTCCTCGTCCCACGGTCCGGCCGCATCGATCATCGTGCTGCCGCGCAGTGTCGGCCATCCTTTTGTCCACAATGCGTCCTTGATGGATGTGGGTACGCCGTCGCCGGGGCCGAGTGGCGTGCCGGCGTGCCAGCGGGCTTCCGATTCCTTGGCCGCGGCGAGCGCACCCTCGGCGTCGACGAGCACAAAGGCGTTGACCTGCGCGTCGTACCGCTCGATCGCATCCAGCGCTTCCTGCGTCGCCTCGACCGGGGACAGCGCGCCGGTGCGGTACCCCTCGACCAGCTCGGATGCTTGTCTCATCGATCTCCTGTCGGAATGTAGCCAAGCTTCTTGTCGACAATGTTCAGCAGCGGTTCCCCGGCCAGCCAGCGCCGGACGTTCGTCGCGAACTGGTTCGCGAGGGTGTCGCGCCAGCCGATCACGTCACCGGACATGTGCGCGGTGATCGTTACGTTCGGCGCGTCCCAGAGCGGATGGTCCGGTGGCAGCGGCTCGTTGTCGAAGACGTCGAGGGTGGCCGCGATCCGTCCGTCGCGGACCGCGGCGAGCAGTGCCGTTTCGTCGACAATCGGACCGCGGGCAACGTTGACGAGGTGCCCACCGGGTCGCATCGCGGCCAGGACCGCCGTGTCGACGAGCCCGCGGGTCGCGGCGGTCAAGGGTGCGGCGATCACGACGTGGTCGGCCCATCCGGCTTCGGCCTGAAGATTGCTGCTGGCAACAATCTCGCCGAAGTCCGGGTCGTCCCCTCGCGCGACCCGGCCGGCGCCCCGCACCTCCAACCCGGCGGCGCGGAGCAGCCGGGCAGTCTCTCTTCCGATCGCACCGGTTCCGACGACCAGTGCCTTCGCGCCCAACACACTCCGCGTCTCGCGGTGCTGCCAGCGACGGCCGCGCTGCAGGTCGAAGCTGCGGAGGCTGTCCTTGGCGTTCGCGATCACCGCGCCGAGCACGTACTCGGCGATCGGCCGGTCGAACACGCCGTGCGCGTTCGTGACCACGACCGCGGAGTCCCGCAGCTCGTCGAAGATCAGCGTGTCGACACCGGCCGCGGTCACATGGATCCACTCGAGTGCGCCGGCCTCCGCCCAGACGTCCCGGACCGCCGTCGAGAAGAAGTCCCAGAGCATCAGGGCCCGCGCACCCCGAACGGCCTCGCGCAATCCGTCCGCTGCGGAGTACCGGAAGTCGGCCGGCAGCCTGTCGAGACCCGGCGGCCGGTCGGTCGCTCGCTCGCAGAGCACCGCGATCACAGGTCGCTCGGCGCTTGCTGGCGGGGAGGCTGGCACGTCATCGAGGCTAGGAACTCGCTAGTAGGATTGTCAACAATCTCCTGATGGCCGCACACTGACTCGCATGAGCACGCGTCCCTCCACCCATCCGATGCCGGCGGCGGTGCCTCCACTGCTGCAGACCGGTATCGGTGTCGTCGCGCCGTACGACTTCGCGCTCGACCGCGAGCTGTGGCGCTGGGCGCCCGACGACGTCACGCTGCACGTCACGCGGACGCCGTACGCACCGATGGCTGCGACCGTCGAAATGGCAGTACATATCTCGGATCCGGAACTCATCGCGCGGACGACGTACGACGTGCTCGCGGTCGCCCCGCTCGCGGTCGCGTACGCATGCACGTTCGGCAGTTTTGTCGGCGGGCTGACCGGCGAACTGGCGCTGGTGGACGCGATGGTCGGCGCCGGAGCGCCGGCCGCGGTGACCACGAGCGGCGCGTTGCTGCTCGCTTTGCGCCGGCTCGGGGTCACCCGGATCGCGACGGTCACGCCGTACACGAACGACCTGACCGCGGGGCTCACCGCGTTCCTCGCGCAGGCCGGAATCGAGGTGGTCGCGACCGCCGGGCTCGGCCTGATCGCGCAGATCTGGGCCGTCCCCTACGAGACGACGGTGGAGCTGGTCCGCAGCGTCGACAGCGACCTGGTCGAGGCGATCTTCATCAGCTGCACGAACCTGCCGACGTACGACGTGATCGCCGGGCTGGAGGCCGCGCTCGGCAAGCCGGTCCTGACCGCGAACCAGGTCACGATGTGGTCCGTGCTCGAGCTCGCCGGGCATACCGGGATCGGTCCGGGGCAGCGATTGCTGAGCGTCCGATGAACGAGCCTGCGCTGAATGAGCCTGCGCTGAATGAGCCTGCGCTGAATGAGTACGGCGCCCGGCTGGCGAAGGTCCGCGCCGTACTGGCCGGGCGCGGTCTGGGCGCGCTCGTGGTCAGCGATCCCGCGAACCTCTACTACCTGACCGGGTACGACGCCTGGTCGTTCTACACGCCGCAGTGCCTGCTGGTTCCGGCCGAGGGCGACGTGCAGTTGTTCGCGCGGGCGATGGACGCGGCCGGAGCCTCGTACACCTGCAACCTGCGCGCAGACCAGATCCACGGATATCCCGAGCAGCTGGTCCACCGTCCGGACGTCCATCCGTACGACTGGATCGCGAACGTCTGCCACGAGCTGATCCCGGCCGGCGCCGACGTCGCGGTCGAGAGCGACGCGCACTACTTCACCGCGCGCAGCTATCTTGCCCTCAGCAACGGTCTGCCCGGGCGGCGGGTGGTCGACTCCGCCGAGCTGGTGAACTGGGTCCGGCTGGTCAAGTCGCCGTACGAGATCGGTCAGCTGCGGATCGCCGGCACGATCGCCGAGCAGGCGATGCGGACCGCGCTCGACCGGCTCCAGCCGGGTCGGCGGCAGTGCGACGTGGCCGCGGAGATCCTGGCCGCGCAGACGATCGGCACGCCCGAGCACGGTGGTGAGTACCCGGCGATCGTGCCGATGCTGCCGACCGGTGCCGCCGCCGGCACGCCGCACCTCACCTGGAGCGATCGTCGGTTTGTCGACAATGAGGCAACCACGATCGAGCTGGCCGGCGTGTTCGGCCGGTACCACGCGCCGCTCGCCCGCACCGTGATGCTCGGCGACCCGCCGCGACGCCTCCGCGAGACCGCGAAGATCGTTGCTGACGGCATGCAGGCCGCATTGTCGGCAATCCGACCAGGTGTTACCGGCAGCACCGTGCACGCGGCGTTCAACGACGTGATCGCCGCGCACGGTCTGGTGAAGGAATCCCGGATCGGGTACTCGATCGGTATCGGGTACCCGCCCGACTGGGGTGAACGCACCGTCAGCCTGCGGCGCGAGGAGACCACCGTGCTGACCGCGGGAATGGCGTTCCATCTCATCCTCGGGATGTGGATGGACGGTTGGGGCTACGAGCTGTCCGAGCCCGTGGTGGTCGCCGCCGACGGAGTGGAGCGACTGACCGGTCTGTGCCACGAACTGACGATCAGGAGGTAGTCCCTTGCCCGCACTCCCGTACGCCGCACGCGCCGCCGGACTGGTGGGTTCGGTGATCGACTCGAGTACGTCGTTGCTGCACAAGCAGACGCACGACATCGTCCGTTTCGCGATGGGATCGCCCGCGGCCGAGGCGGTACCGGCGCAGATCCTGTCCGCGATCGCGGCCGACGAGCTGAGCCGACCGTCCAGCTACGACTACGCGGCGACCGAGGGCGACCCGCCGCTGCACGCGGCACTGCTCGAGATGCTCCGAGGGACCAGCGACGAGACGACTGCCGAGCGACTCACGATCACGGCCGGCGGCATGCAGGGTCTCGACCTGTTCTGCAAGATCTTCGTGGACCCGGGCGATCTAGTCGTCGTCGAGTCGCCGACGTACACGAACGGTAGTGCGACGGCGCTCTCGTACGGCGCGGAGCTGCTCGAGGTTCCGGTCGACGGCGACGGCATGATTGTCGACGATCTACCACGGCTGCTGGACGGGCGGCGGCCGAAGGCGATCTACACGATCCCGACCTTCCAGAATCCGTCCGGTGCGACGCTCTCCCTCGAACGGCGGCATCGCCTGCTGGAGCTGGCCCGGTCGTGGGGCTCGATGGTGATCGACGACGACCCGTACGGTCTGCTCCGGTTCGCGGGCGACCCGCTCCCGACGCTGCGCGAGCTCGGCGCAGGCGATCCGCTGGTCTTCGCCGTACGGACGTTCTCGAAGATCGTCGCGCCCGGTCTGCGCGTCGGTTGGGTCGATGCGGATCCCGAACTGCAGCAGTTGCTGATCAACGCGAAACAGGCGATGGACACCTGCACGAATCTGCCGGCGCAGCGGCTGCTCACCGGGTTCCTGACCGGCGGGCATCTGGAGGAACATCTCGTTCGGCAGCGAGCGGAGTACAAACAGCGCAAGGAGGCGATGCGTGCCGCGCTGACGGAGCACTTCGGCGACATCGCGCACTGGACCGATCCGGAAGGCGGCTTCTTCCTCTGGGTCACGCTGGAGAACGGCGTCAACGCTCAGGAACTGTTCGAGCTGGCGCTGGCTGAGGGCGTCGCGTTCATCCCCGGCCCGGCCTTCTCCCCCACCGCCCGCTTTCAGAACGCCTTCCGCCTCTGCTTCGCCTCCACGCCCCCAGCCCGCATCCACGAAGGCATCACCCGCCTTCGCCGAGCCACCGACAAACTAGCCGTCTGACCAGCCCGCCCGAGCTACCCGCCAGTCGTCGAGCCGCGGCGGCAGAAGCGCGGATATCCGTTCGAAAGCGGCTTGTGGGTGGGTGACTACTCTGGAGGGCGAGGCGCGTCGGGGAGGGATTGGGCGAGGAGTTGGGCCAGGTGACGGGGGTGGCGGGGTGTGGCTTGGGAGATTTGGGTGCGGCAGCTGAATCCGTCGGCCAGGACGGTGGTTGTCTCGGGCAACGACCGTACGGCGGGAAGCAGCGTGCGTTCGCCGACTGCCGCGGAGATCTCGTAGTGGTCGCGTTCGAAGCCGAAGTTGCCGGCGAGACCGCAGCAGCCCGGGTCCGCGAGACCTGCCTCGATGCCGGCCGCTTCCATCAGCTTGCGGTCGGCGTCGAAGCCGAGGACGGCGTGCTGGTGGCAATGCGGTTGGACGAACGCCGCTCCCCCGACGTACGGCGGCTGCCAGCCGGATTCGACCAGTAGCTCGGAGAACGTGCGGATGTTCGCGGCCGCCGCCACGGCGAGGGGATTGCCGGCGAGGAGGGCGGAGGCGTCGTGGCGGAAGGCCGCCGTACAGCTGGGTTCGAGGCCGACGATCGGCGTACCGGCTTGGAGATGCGGCGCGAGTACGCGAAGGGATCGGTTGAGAACGCGGCGGGCGGTGGTGAGCTGGCCGGTCGAGATCCAGGTGAGCCCGCAGCAGACCGGCTTCGCGGGCAGCACCACTTCGTAACCAGCGGCTTCCAGTACGGCGACCGCGGCACGGCCGACCTCCGGCGCGAGGTAGTTGGTGAACGTATCCGGCCAAAGCACAACCCGCCGCCCACCATCGCCTGAACCACCACCCGAACCACCACCCGAACCACCGCCCGGACCACCGCCCGAACCACCGCCCGGACGACCGGTCGAGCCGGCGCCCGCCGGTGAAGAACCGCTCGGGGAGCCATTTGGTGAGCTGTTGCGGTGGGTGAACCAATGGGTGAAGGTCTCCGGAGCGAAGGCCGGGACCTCACGTTCTGCGGCAATTCCGCCGAGGCGCTTGGTCAGTGGCAGGCCGGCGAAGCGGTTCACGAGACCCGGCGCTCGGGACGCAAGACGGGACCACAGCGGCAGCCAACCCATCGACCAGTGCGACAACGGCCGTGCCCACGGGCGGCGCGCGTAGTGGTGATGGGTGAACTCGGCCTTGTACGTCGCCACGTCGACATTCACCGGGCAGTCCGACAGACAACCCTTGCACGACAGGCAAAGGTCCAGCCCGTCGCGTACCTCGGTCGACCGCCACCCGTCCGTGATCAGGTCGCCCTGCAACATCTCCCACAACAGATGCGCCCGCCCACGCGTCGAGTGGAGCTCGTCCCGCGTCACCTGGTAGCTGGGGCACATCACGCTGCCGGACGACTGCCGGCACTTCCCGATCCCCACGCACCGCCGCTGGGCCTGCGCGAAGTCGTGCCCATCGTCGGGATAGTCGAAGATTGTCAACATTCTGCGATCCTTGGCCGGCCCGTCATGCCGGATCGCGAGGTCGAGCCGCGGCGGGTCGACAATCATGCCCGGGTTCAGCACGCCCGCCGGATCCCAGATCCGCTTCAACTCGCCGAGGAGCGCGACCCCGTCAGCGCCGTACATCCTGCTGAGCAACTCCCCGCGCGCCCGCCCGTCACCGTGCTCGCCGGACACCGAACCGCCGAGCTCGACCACCAGATCCGCGGCCTCCTCGACGAACTCCCGGTACGTCGCGATGCCCTGCGGACTCAGCAGGTCGAAGTCGATCCGCATGTGCATGCAGCCCTCGCCGAAATGCCCGTACGACGCACCCGACAGACCGTGCCGCCCGAGCAGTTCGTCGAGACCGCGCAGGTAGGCGCCCAACCGCTCCGGTGGTACGGCAGCGTCCTCCCAACCGCCCCACGCCTCGGCCCCGTCCGCGCGCCGCGTCGCGAGGCCCGCGGCGTCCGTACGGCACCGCCACAGGACGCCCTGCGCCTTCGGGTCGGTCACCAGGGACGCGGTCGCGCCGGAATCGCGCAGTTCCTCGAGCATCGCGCGGGCAGCCGACGCGGCGGTCGCCTCGTCGTCGCCGGCGATCTCGACCAGCAGCCAGGCGTTGCCGCTCGGGAGACCGGCGTGGACCGCGGCGTCACGCACCTCCGTCGGCAGCCGGTCCACCAGTTCGTGGTTGATGGACTCCATCGTGAGCGGTGCGTGCCGCAGCACGACCGGTACACAGTCGGCCGACGTGATCGAGTCGGCGAACCCGAGAACGCACAAAACCTTTGCCTTGGGCAACTCAACGAGCTGGACAGTCGCCCGCAGCGTCGCGGCCAGACCGCCTTCGCTACCAGCCAGCAGACCGGCCACGTTGTACCCGTACTCCGGCAGCAGCCGATGCAGCGCATAACCGGAGATCTGCCGCGTGAACTGCCCGAACCGCCGGCGAATCAGCAACTCGTTCCGCCCCGCGAAAGCCTGAAGCGCCCGATGCAACTCCCCCTCCCGCCCCGGCCGGGCCCTCAACTCCGCGAGCGCCGCGGCCGACGCTGTACCCGTGCCGGCCTCGAGGGTCAGGCCGGTTGCGTCGGCGAGGATCACGTCGAGGGAACGCAGATTGTCGGCTGTGGTGCCCCAGGCAACAGAGTGCGCGCCGCAGGCGTTGTTGGCGATCATGCCGCCGAGGGTCGCGCGACTTGCCGACGAGGGGTCGGCGCCGAACGCCAAGCCGTGCGGCTTCGCGGCGGCCAGCAGATCAGTCAGGACGACGCCCGGCTCGACGACCGCCGTACGCGCCGATGTGTCGATGTCGAGGATGCGATTCACGTGCCGCGAGGTGTCGATGACGACGCCGCCGATCGCGTTGCCTGCCATCGACGTACCGCCCCCGCGCATCACCACCGGCGCCCCAGCGGCGGCGGTCAACGCAACAGCCGCCGCCAGGTCCTCGGCATCAGCTGGTACGACGACCAAATCGGGCACCGCGCGGTAATTCGACCCGTCTGCGGCGTACAGCGCCCGCGTCCCTCGATCATCGCGGACCGCACCCCGGAGTTCCCGGCGGAGCGTGCCGGCCAGCCCGGCGACGTCGTACGCGACGGATCCGGCGCCGGGGCGCTCTGGGGTTAACATTGTCGACAATCTACCTTTCGGACGATTGACCAGCCAGGAGGCTCGATGGTCACGGTAGGACTCCTTTACCCCGGACACAGCGCGGAAGACGACTACCCGGCACTCGAGGCACGGCTGAACGGCTCGGTGAGGCTTCCCGTCGTCATCACCTCGGTGGGTGAGGACGCGCATCGGGTGGACGCCCTCCTCGACCTCGGCCGGGCGGAACGGCTCGCCGAAGGGGCGGCCGAGCTCAAGCCGGCGCGGCCGGACTCGGTGATGTGGGCGTGTACTTCGGGCAGCTTCGTGTTCGGCAGGGAGGGTGCGCACATCCAGGCGGCCGGGGTGGCGCAGGCGCTCGGCGTACCGGCGTCTTCGACCTCGATCGCGTTCGTCGACGCGTGCCGGACGCTCGGCGTACAGCGGGTCGCCGTCGCCGCGTCGTACCCGGAGGATGTCGCACAGCACTTCGTCCGATTCTTGACCGCGGGCGGCGTCGACGTGGTGTCGATGGGCAGCAACGGGATCATCACCGCCGCCGAGGTCGGGACGCTCGCGCCCGAGCAGGTGGTCGCGATGGTGAAGGCGGCCGACCACCCAGACGCCGAGGCGGTCCTGGTGCCGGACACCGCCATGCACACGCTGGGGATCGTCGACGAACTGGAGACCGCAGTCGGCAAACCGGTGCTGACCGCGAACCAGGTGACGGTCTGGAAGGGGCTGGAGCTGGCCGGGGTTGTACCCTCCTTGCCAGATCTGGGGACGTTGTTCGCCACAAGGGGGAATCCAGAGTGACCAGTTACATCGAGCCGCTGGCTCAGGAGTCGACGCCGAGCATCATCGCCGACAAACTGCGTAAGGCCATCGGCCACGGGGAGTTCAAGCCCGGCGCGCAGATCGTCGAGGCCGACCTGGCCCGCAAGCTCGGGGTCAGCCGCGGTCCGTTGCGGGAGGGCATGCAGCGCCTGACCCAGGAAGGGCTGCTGGTCTCGATCCGCAACCGCGGCCTGTTCGTCATCGACATGACGCCCCAGGACATCCGCGACATGTACCTCGCTCGCGAGGCGATCGAGCGCGCCGCCGCCTTGAAGATCCTCCGCGACGGCGACTTCGAGACCGTCGGACTGGCGCTGCTCGCGGTCATCGACCAGATGGCCGCCGCCGACGGCGACCCGGCCGCGGTCGGCGAGCTCGACATCGCGTTCCACGAGCTGCTCGTGCGGCTGGCCGACAGCCCCCGGCTGTCGCGAATGCATCAGACGTCCATGATCGAGACCCGGATGTGCATCCACGCGCTCGAGGAGACGTACCTCGCCACCGACGCCCGTGCCGTCGAGCACGAGAGGCTCGCCGACGCGATCCGGACCGGCGACGTCGATCGCACCGAGGACCTCCTGAGCGCCCACATGGACGACGCCATCGAACGCCTCGTCAGCCGCTGAGCTCGTCAACCCTGGGCCTGTCAACGCCGGGCCCGTCAACGCCGGGCCTGTCAACGCCGGGCCTGTCAGCTGACCGCGATGCCGATGTACTTCGTCTCGAGGAACTCGTCGATCCCGACCGCGCCGCCCTCACGGCCGAGCCCGGACTGCTTCACGCCCCCGAACGGCGCGGCGGGATTCGACACCACGCCCTGATTCAGCCCGACCATCCCGGTCTCGATCGACTCCGCGACCCGGAGCGCCCGCCGCAGGTCGTTGGTGAACACGTACGCGACCAGCCCGTACTCGGTGTCGTTCGCGGCCCGCACGACCTCCTCCTCGGTGCTGAACGGCGTCAGCGGCGCGACCGGCCCGAAGATCTCCTGGTCCGCCATCGCCGCCTCCCGCGGTACGCCGGTGAGCACCGTCGGCGGATAGAAGTACCCGGTGCCGGCCCCCACCTCGCCCCCGGTCAGCACGGTGGCACCCCGGCCGACCGCGTCCGCTACGAGCGACCGCACCTTCTCCCGGCCTGCCTCGTCGATCAGCGGGCCGACGTTCACGCCCGGCTCAGTACCGCGTCCGACCGTCAGCCCACTCATCCGCTTCGCGAGCCGCCGCCCGAACTCGTCGATCACCGACTCGTGCACGAAGATCCGGTTGGCCGCCGTACAGGCCTCGCCCATGTTCCGCATCTTGGCCGCGATCGCGCCCGTCACCGCCTCGTCCAGGTCCGCGTCCTCGAAGACCACGAACGGCGCGTTGCCGCCGAGCTCGAGGGACGTCCGCAGCACCTTCTCCGCGCACTGCTCGAGCAGGATGCGGCCGACCCGCGTGGACCCGGTGAACGACAGCTTCCGCGCCAGGCCGGACCGGATCAGCGGCTCCATCACGCCGCCTGCGTCCATCGCGGTGACGCAGTTGACGGCCCCCGCGGGTACGCCGGCCTCGGCCAGGATCCCCATCAACGCCAGCATCGACAGCGGAGTCTGGTGAGCGGGCTTGATGACGCTCGTGCAGCCGGCCGCGATCGCGGGGCCGAGCTTGCGGGTCCCCATCGCCATCGGGAAGTTCCACGGGGTGATCAGCAGGCACGGCCCGACCGGCTGCTTGGTGATCAGGAAGCGGGCGTTCCCGGCCGGCGCGGTCCGGTACCCGCCGTCGATCCGGACCGCTTCACCTGCGAAGTGCCGGAAGAACTCGGCCGCGTACGCGATCTCGCCGCGCGCCTCCGCCAGCGGCTTGCCCATCTCCAGCGTCATCAGCAAGGCGAGATCGTCGACGCGTTGCATCAAGAGCTCGTATGCCGTCATGAGCATGTCGGACCGTTCGCGTGGCGACGTACGGGCGAAGTCCAGCTGGGCGGCGACGGCCGCTTCGAGTGCGGTCCGGCCGTCGTCCGGTGAGGCGTCGGCGACCGCGCACAGCACTTCGCCGGTCGACGGATCGACAACGTCGAACGTCGCGCCGCTGGTCGCGTCGGTCCACTTCCCGTCGATGAACAGCCGCTTCTCGACGGCCTCGACAACCCTCGACTCGTCCACCCTCGACTGGTCCATCTGCACCCCTTCACCGGCCTCAGCAGCTGAGATAGGCTGATTGTCGACAATCTACCATCCGACGACTGGAGGGGAAGTCCGTGGCCGAGCTCTCGCAGATCCTCAAGCAGGCGACCGGTGTGGTCGCCGCCCGCGGTGAGGGCGTCCAACTGTTCGACGAGGAAGACCGCAGGTACCTGGACTTCACCGCCGGCATCGGCGTCACCTCGACCGGGCACTGCCATCCGCGAGTGGTCGCGGCCGCCCAGGAGCAGGTCGGCCGGATCATCCACGCGCAGTACACGACCGTGATGCACCGGCCGTTGCTCACGCTGGTGGAACGGCTCGGCGAGGTCCTCCCCCGGCACCTCGACCGGATGTTCTTCGCGAACTCCGGCAGCGAGGCGATCGAGGCCGCCCTACGGCTCACCCGCCAGGCGACCGGCCGGCCGAACGTGATCGTGTTCCACGGCGGCTTCCACGGCCGGACCGTGGCGGCGGCCACGATGACCACGTCCGGGACCAAGTTCCGCTCCGGCTTCAGCCCGTTGATGGCCGGCGTCCACGTATCGCCGTTCCCGGACCCCGGTCACTTCGGCTGGCCCGTCGAGCAGGCGACCGACTTCGCGCTCAGCCAGTTGGACTATGTCCTGCAGACGTTGAGTACGCCGGCCGACACCGCGGCGCTCTTCGTAGAGCCGGTGCTCGGCGAGGGTGGGTACGTGCCGGCGAACGAGCGGTTCTTCGCGGGCCTTCGCGAGCGTGCCGACGCGCACGGGATCCTGCTCGTGGTGGACGAAGTACAGACCGGGTTCGGGCGGACCGGGAGGTTCTGGGGCGGCGACCACTTCGGTTCGCATCCGGACGTCCTGGTCACGGCGAAGGGACTCGCGTCCGGGTTCCCGTTGTCGGGGATCGCTGCGTCGTCGGAGCTGATGGAGAAGGCATGGCCCGGTTCGCAGGGCGGCACGTACGGCGCGAACGCGGTCGCGTGTGCGGCGGCGTTGGCGACGTTGGACGTCATCAAGGACGAGGGGCTCGTGCAGAACTCCGCGGACCGTGGCGCTCAGCTCAAGCAGGCGCTGCAACTGGTCGCGGACAAGCACGAGCAGATCACCGACGTCCGCGGACTCGGGCTGATGATCGGTAACGAGTTCCGGGACGCGGACGGGAAGCCGGACCCGGTCACGGCCGCCGCGGTCCAGCAGGAGGCGGCACGCCGGGGCTTGCTGCTCCTCACGTGCGGCGCCTGGGGTCAGGTCGTGCGCTTCATTCCCGCGCTGGTCGTCTCCCCCGACGAGATCGACGAGGCCGCAGCCCTCTGGTCCGACGCAGTCACCTCAGTAATCGGCTGAGCCACCGGCTGACTCGCCGGTCGGGTCGCCGTTCGGGTCGGTCGATCCCGTCGCCGGTCGGATCGGTCGATCACGCGTCGCCGGTGGGGTCGATCGAGCGGTGGGGTAGTCGGTCGGGTCGCCGTTCGGGCCGCGGGTTGGGGTGTCGGCTGCTGGGTTTGGTCGGGTCGGATTCGCGCTCTCCGGAAACTTTTTCGCGGTGGTTGGCGAATTGTTTCCGGAGAGCGCGGATCCGCAGGTCAGGCCTTGGCGTGGGCCGGTTCGAGGGCGACCGGCGGCGGGGCGTCGTCGGTGCCCGGGATCTCGGTGCCGTTGAGCGGGCACCGTGACGTCTCGGGGACCTTGGCGAGCGCGAGCGCACCCACGACGCAGGCCGCCATCATGTAGTACGCCGGCACCAGCGAGTCACCCAGCTTCGACGTCAGCCAGTCGTTGACCGCGGGCGCCGTACCGCCGAACAACGAGGTCGACACGTTGTACGCGATCGCGAATCCGGCGTACCGGACGTGCGTCGGGAACATCGCCGGGAACGTCGCGGAGATCGTCGCGAGCTGCGGCACGTACAGCAGACCGAGGACCGCAAAGCCGATGATCGCGCCGGCCACGTTCGTGCCCATCAGCAGGAACATCGGGACGCCGAACACGAACAGGCCGGCCAGCGACGCCCACCACAGCGGCTTGCGGCCGAGCCGGTCCGACGCGCGCCCGGCGAACGGGACGAAGATCATCATTGTCAACATTCCGATGATCGGCACGATCAGCGATTCGTCCGCGCTCAGCCCGATCTCTTTCTCGAGGTACGTCGGCATGTACGTAAGCAGCGTGTAGTTCACGACGTTCAACGCGATGACCATGCCGCCGAGCCGCAGGATCGGAGCCCAGTAAACGGCGAGTAGGTCCTTGAACTGGGTCGTCGTCTCCTGCTCCTTCTGGCCCTTCGCCTCGAGCTCACGGAACACCGGCGTGTCCTCCAGCCGGGACCGGAGATAGACGCCGACCAGACCGAGCGGCGCGGCGACCAGGAACGGCAGCCGCCAGCCCCAGGCGTGCATCGCGTCGTCGCCGAGCACCAGCGAGAAGCCGAGCATCAGCAGCGCGCCGAGTGAGAAGCCGGCCAGCGTGCCGAACTCCAGGAAGCTCCCGAGGAACCCGCGCTTGCGACTCGGTGCGTACTCGGCCATGAAGGTCGCGGCACCGCCGTACTCGCCACCGGTCGAGAAGCCCTGGATCATCCGCAGCAGGACGAGCAGGATCGGCGCCCACAGCCCTATCGAGTCGTACGAGGGGACCAGACCGGCGAGCAGTGTCGCGCCGGACATCATCAGGATCGTGATCGCCAGCACGTGCTTGCGGCCCAACCGGTCTCCGAGCGGGCCCCAGACGAGTCCGCCGAGCGGGCGGACCAGGAACGAGACGGCGAACGTCATCAGCGCCAGCAGGGTCTGGCTCTCGGTGTCGCCCGGGAAGATCGCGGCCGAGATGTACGTCACGCCGTAGGCGTAGATGCCGTAGTCGAACCATTCGGTCGCGTTCCCGATCGCCGAGGCGGCGATCGCTTTCCTGAGCACTGCCGGCGGCTGCTCCCGTTCGGTCGTGGTCACAGGCGGCCCGTCCTGGGCGCCTTCACCCTGCGGGGGCTTGGCGCTCGCAGGCGGCGGGGTCTCAGAGTCCACGGTTTCCTCCTGTCGTCATACGGCCTCACCCGAGGGCCCACCTGCGGACAGTCCACACGCCCACGGGATCAGTTCGTAGTTTTGTTGACAATCCGAAGGTTAGCCATGTGCAATCGTGAACCACAAGCGATCACTACCGCTCGATCACGCCAAATCGTTCAAGCCCGCTTCAACGCCGTTCAGGGGCGTTCGGCGAGGGAGGCGAGGCCGGCTGTGATCACCGCGATGCCGAACTCGAACCGGTCATCCCCCGCCGCGCCGGCCGTCAATGGACCCGCGAGCGCCATCGTGAGCGGGAATCGGTCGGCCGGCAACGAGGCGAAGTAGGACCGCAACCCGTCGAGGAATCGCTCGATATCCTCGGGGCTCCACTGATCCGCCCGCTGCACGTTCTCCTCGAACGCCACCGCGGTCACGTACAGCGGGATCAGGTCGACCGCCCACGCGACCGCCTGATCCGGCAGCCCGCCGGCCTTGAGGATGCCGAGCAGACACTCGGTAGTACGCAGCGCGGCCTCCCCCAGCGGCACCGCTCCGATCGCGGCCCGCGCCACACCGGGCATCGTCCGCATCGCGCGCAGCATCTCGCGCATCGCTTCCTTCAACTGCTCCTGCCAGCGCTCGGGATCCGGCGGCGAGGGCAGGTTCATCGCCTGCGCCGCGCGGTCGACCAGGAGTTGATCGAGCTCCTTCTTGTTCGCGACATGCGCGTACAGCGAGGCGGGGCCGGTATGCAGTTCCTGCGCGATCTTCCGCATCGAGACCGCCTCGTACCCCTGGTCGATCATCACCCGCAGGGCAGTGTCGACGATCCGCTCCCGGTTCAGCGGCTCCTTGGCCGGACGCACGGGCTTGGCGGGACTGATCGGCTGCCACGGCGATTGGGTCATATGAACCACTGTAGCGAACGCCGTACTTGACGAGAACACCATTCGAGCGTAGAACAGTGTTCGTCAACGAACACCGTTCGCCAAAGACCTCACTAACCCGAAGGAGCCACCTATGAGCGCCACCGCCGTACAGACCTCACCCGACACCACGCCCACCCCGCGCGGTACGCCGTACCGCTGGCGCTGGCTCGTGGTCGCCACCATCCTCGTCGCCGAGATCATGGATCTTGTCGACGCGACGATTGTCAACATTGCTGCTCCGTCGATCCGGGCGGACCTCGGCGGCTCCGAATCGGCCATGCAGTGGATGCTCGCCGGCTACACCCTGGCCTTCGCGATCGGACTGGTCACCTTCGGCCGGCTCGGCGATCTGGTCGGGCGCCGGCGGCTGTTCATCATCGGCGCCCTCGGGTTCACGATCGCGTCCGCGGTCTGCGGGCTGGCAACCAGCCCGGAGTTGCTGATCGGCAGCCGGGTTGCGCAGGGCCTGCTCGGCGCGGTCATGATCCCGCAGGGTTTCGCGATCCTGAAGTCGATCTTCCCGCCGGACGAGATCGGCAAGGCGTTCGCGATGTTCGGCCCGGTGATGGGACTGTCGGCGGTCGCCGGCCCGATCCTGGCCGGCGTACTGATCGACGCGAACTGGTTCGACGCCGGCTGGCGGACGATCTTCTTCATCAACGTCCCGATCGGGATCGCCGCCCTGGCGGGCGCGCTGCGCTTCATGCCCGAGGTCAAGACCCCCGGGGCGTCCCGGCTGGACGCCATCGGCGTGATCCTGGTCAGCCTCGCCTCCGGCCTGCTGATCTACCCGCTGGTGCAAGGTCGCGAGCTCGGCTGGCCGTTGTGGACAATCCTGATGTTGACTTCCTCGGTCGCGGTCTTCGCGCTGTTCGGCTGGCGGGAGCGCCGGTCCGGCAACCCGGTCATCGACCCGTCGCTGTTCCGCAACCGCGGGTACGTCGCCGGCCTCGGCGTGATCACCACGTTCTTCCTCGCGATGAACGGCTTCATGCTGGTCTTCAACCTGTTCACCCAGCTGGGCCTGCACTACAGCCCACTGAAGGCGGGCCTCGCGATGGTGCCGTTCTCGCTCGGGATCGCGATCGGCGCGCCGCTGTCCGCGGGTCTGCTCGCTCCGAAGCTCGGCCGCAAGGCGCTGCAACTCGGCATCGCCGTGATGGCGGTCGCGATGGTCGGCGTGTGGTTCACCCTGCACACGCACGGCGACGCGACCACGATCTGGAACCTGGTCCCGGCGACGCTGGCCACCGGCATCGGCGCCGGCATGGTGTTCGCCCCGCTGTTCGACATCATCCTGGCCTCGATCGACGACCAGGCCGCGGGCTCGGCGTCCGGCGTACTGACCGCCATGCAGCAGTACGGCGGCGCGATCGGAGTCGCCGTGATCGGCACCGTGTTCTTTCAGCTGCTGCCGACCCACGCGTTCCTGGGTGCGACGAAAACCTCGGTCCTGGTCGCGATCGGCCTGTTCGTCGTCAGCCTCGCGGTGTCGTACCTACTCCCGAAGCGCGCCCGGGAGGAAAGCGTCGGTCACGGCTGATGAAAAGTCGGGACATGCCGAAGCCCCTGGTCGCCTGCCGGCGGCCAGGGGCTTCAGGTCAGCTCAGTTGAACGAGTCGCCGCAGGCGCAGGAGCCGGTGGCGTTCGGGTTGTCGATGGTGAAACCCTGCTTCTCGATGGTGTCGACGAAGTCGATCGACGCACCCTTGAGGTACGGAGCGCTCATCCGGTCGGTGACGACACTCACACCACCGAAGTCGGCCACCACGTCGCCGTCGAGCTGGCGCTCGTCGAAGAACAGCTGGTACCGCAGCCCGGAGCACCCACCCGGCTGCACGGCGACCCGGAGCGCGAGGTCGTCGCGGCCTTCCTGGTCGAGCAGCGCCTTCACCTTGGCGGCGGCCCCGTCGGTGAGGAGAACACCCGTGGCAACGGCCTGCTCGGTCTGCGCTTCAGTCATTCCTGACTCCAGTCATCTGCTCAAGTGCCGACGTACAGCTGCGTCAGCACGGAAGTCTCTTGTCAACACAGGCCAACGTCACCCGGCCCGCGCTCATTCCCATGGTCGCACACCAATTTCGCAGATCAACTACCCCGTCAGAGAGTGGTCACCGGGCCCAGGTGCGGGCGACACGCTCCGCGACCGCGGCCAGCGAGCCGTGCGGGTCTGCGAAGGCCTGCTCCTCGCCGACCGCGTCGACCAGCGCGTACGCCGACTCGACACCCATCGAACGCATCTCGCGGGACCCGATCAGGACCTTGCCCGCGAGGACGACGCAGGGGCGCATCGCGTCGTTCGCGATCTTCGCGACACCCGCGATCACCTTGCCGTCGCGGGACTGGAAGTCGAACGCTCCTTCACCGCTGATGACCAGATCGACCTGCGACGCTTTCTGCTTGAGCCCGGTCAGCTCTGCGACCAGGTCGATCCCGGAGACCCGCTCGGCGCCGAGCAGCAGCAGCGCGTACCCGAGCCCGCCCGCGGCACCCGCACCCTTCTTGTCCGCGGTCTTCCGGTCGGCCAGCTCCGCGAAGTGCGTCAGCCAACCGTCGACCTCAGGCTTGCGCTCGTCCGAGATCCCCTTCTGCGAACCGAACACATTCGTCGCGCCGCGCAGCCCGAGCATCGGATTCTCCACATCACTGGCCGCAACGAACTCAACCCCCGCGACCCGCTCCCGAGCCGGCCCCAGATCCACGGCCCCCAGCCCAGCCAGCCCCGCGGCTCCCCTGTCCAGCTGACCGGACTCCGCGGTCGCACCGAGCGCGGCGAGCAGGCCAGCGCCCGCGTCGTTCGTGCCGGATCCTCCGAGGCCGAGGATGATCCGCTTCGCGCCGGCGTCCACGGCTGCTGTGATCAGTTGCCCAACCCCGTACGTGCTCGCCTCCTCAGGACGCCGCTGCTTCGGCTCCACCAGGTGCAGCCCGCAAGCCTGCGCGGTCTCGACGTACGCCGTCTCGCCGGCGAGCAGCACCGTCGCGGGAGTCTCCTCGCCGAGTGGCCCACGCACAGTGACCGACAGCAACTTCCCGTCGACCACCGCAGACAGTACGTCGATGAACCCCGGACCGCCGTCGGCCATCGGCGCGACCAGTACCTCAGCACCCGGGTCCCGCCGCCGCCACCCTTCCTCGATGGCCGCCGCAGCCTCAACGGCTGTCAGCGTCCCCGCGAACTTGTCCGGCGCAATCAGAATCCGCATGCGCACATCCTCCCTCACAGCACCTGCCGGCCGGGCGCCCCGTCCAAGTCCGCCAGCGCGCTTGGCGGGCCTAACGACAGGACGTAGTCGTATACGTACACCGCACCGCCCGCCTGAGCAGCCCGCGAACCCACGGCGATCACCGGCCACCTCCTGTTGTTAGCGCTCAAGGATTAGGCTGATTGACGGGGACTGGAGAGAACAGTTGGATCGTTCGGCATGAAGACAGTCCTGTTCGCGCTGCGCGTGACCGACCTGGAACGTTCACTCGCCTTCTACGACGGGGTCGGGTACGTGAAGCTCGCCACGATGCCGTTCGAGGACGGCTCCACCCTGGTCTGGCTCCGCTTGCCGGACGAGCCGTCTGTGTCCCTCGAACTCGTCCACCGCCCCGCGGACGGCCCGGTCGAGGTGGGTGGGTTCGCGCACTTCGCGATCGAGGTCGAGTCACTCGCCGACACCCTCACCCGCCTCACGGCGGCAGGTCTGCGCCCCGGCACGGCCGAACTCCCGGGCGGTCCCGACGGCCCGAAAACCTCCTGGCTCCTCGACCCGGACGGCTACCGCATCGAGCTCGTCGAGTGGCCCCCAGGCGGCGCACCCATGTCGGCGGACTCTTGATGCAGCGGCCGGCAATGGTGCCTTGGCCGGCGCTTGGGCTGCGCTGGTCGATGGCGGGGAGGTGCTCGGTGCTGCGGCTCGCGCCGCGGTACCGGTTGCCGGAGACGACGCGGCGCGCGCACCGGGCGTGCCGCGAAGGACTGCTCGGCTGACTCCTGTCAGCGGCGGAACAGGCGGCGGAGGAGTAGGGCGAGGGCGGCTCCGATCAGGTAGGGGGCTGCGCGGCGGGCCAGGGCCGGGACGAGTGTGGCGCCGAGGTCCAGCGGGACCGCGTCGGTGTCCGGTGGTGCGCTGGTCGGTGATGGCTGCTGCGCGGAAGGCTCGGTTGCTGCCGGGGGTTCTTCGGGGGCGGTGCTCAGTTTGGTGGTCAGGCAGGTGGTGAATTGGGCCAGGAGTTTGTCGGACACGTCCTGGACCAGGCCGCGGCCGAACTGGGCGGGCCGACCGGTGATGGTCAGGTCCGTATCGACGGTGACCTCGGTGACCCCGGAGTCCGTGCCGGTCAGGCGGGCGGTGACGCGGGCGGTCGCCGTACCGTTGCCTCGCTTGTCCTTGCCCTTGGCCTCGATCACGGCGTGATGGTCGGACTCGTCCCGCTCGAGGAACGTGCCGGTGCCGTTGTACTGCAGCGACACCGGTCCGAGCTTGACCTTGCACGAGCCGGTGAATTCGTCACCCTCGTGCGACGCCAGGGTGGCGCCGGGGAAACACGGCACCACCCGTTCGAGGTCGTTGAACGCGGCCCACGTCTCCTCTACGGGCGCGGGTACGACGAACCTGTGCTCGAGCTTCACGCCGTACCTGCCGCGGCCAGGACCGCCCGGCGGGTGAGCACGGTGGCGAGATGTCGTCGGTAGTCCGCGTCACCGTTGAGGTCGCTCCCCGGTGACGTTCCGTCCGCCGCCCGCGCCGCGGCCTCGCGGATGGCGTCCGCGGTCGCGGGCTTCCCCACCAGCGCCGCCTCGACCGCGGTCGCCCGGACGGGGGCCGGGCCCATGTTGCCGAGCCCGACCCGCGCCTCGGCGATCGAGTCACCGTCCAGCCGTACGGCGGCCGCGACCGAGACGATCGACCAGGCCTGCGCGACCCGGTTGAACTTCTCGTAGTGCGCGCCCCAGCCGGTGTACTTCGGCACCCGTACCTCAACCAGCAACTCGTCCTCGCCGACCGCCGTACTGAACACGCCCTGGAAGAACTCTGCGGCGGGCACCGTCCGCCGGCCGTCCGCCCCGGCGATCACGAACGACGCGTCCAGCGCGACCGCGACCGCGGGCAGGTCCGCCGCCGGATCCGCATGCACCAGCGACCCGCCGAACGTCCCGCGGTGCCGGACCTGCGGATCCCCGACCGTTGCCGTGGCCAACGAAATCAGCCGGGCATGCGCACCGACCAACGGATCCGACTGCACCGTGCTGTGCGGAGTCATCGCGCCGATCACCAGCGCGTCGCCGTCGTCCCGCACGCCGTGCAGTTCGTCGATCTTCTGAATGTCGACAATCACCTCAGGTGCCGCCAGCCGCAACCGCAGCGCCGGCATCAGGCTCTGCCCGCCCGCGAGCACCTTCGCGTCGTCGTGCTCGCGCAGCAACCCGAGCGCCTCGTCCACGCTCGTCGGGCTGAAGTACTCGAACGCCGCCGGGATCATGACCGCGCCTCCTTCTGCTGGGCACCTTCCCGGGCACCTTCCTGGGCACCTTCCTGGATCGCCTTCCAGACCCGGTACGGCGTACACGGCATCTGCACGTCCGTGACCCCGAGCGGCCGCAGCGCGTCGACAATCGCATTGACGACAGCCGGCGTCGACGCGATGGTCCCGGCTTCGCCGACTCCCTTCACACCGAGCTGGTTCGTGGTCGCCGGCGTCTCGGTCCGCGCGGTCTCGAACGCCGGCAGATCCGGCGCCCCCGGCACCAGGTACTGGTCGAACGACCCGGTGACCAGCGTCCCGCCCTCGTCGTGCACCGCCTCCTCGAACAGCGCCTGTGCGATGCCCTGGGCCAGCCCGCCGTGCACCTGCCCCTCGACGATCATCGGGTTCACCACCACGCCGACGTCGTCGACGCAGACGTACGAGCGCATCTTCGTCGCACCGGTCTCGGTGTCGACCTCGACCGCGCACAGATGCGTGCCGTGCGGGAACGAGAAGTCGTCCGGGTCGAGGGTCGCGTCGGCGTCCAGGCTCGCTTCGGCCGAGCCGCCCAACTTGTGTCCCTGGAAGACCGCGAACGCGAGCTCGGCCATCGTCATCCCGGCGTCGGTCCCGCGCACGCCGTACCGGCCGCCGCTGAAGTCGAGGTCGTCCGCGTTCGCTTCCAGCAGCTGCGCCGCGATCGGCTTCGCCTTCTCGATCACCTTGTCCGCGGCGGCCAGCACCGCCATGCCGCCGACGGCCAGCGACCGCGACCCGTACGTGTCCAGCCCGCGTACGGCGACCTGCGTGTCTCCGTGCAGCACTTCGACATCCTCGAACGCCACGCCGAGCCTGTCCGCGACCAGCTGGCTCCACGCGGTCTCGTGTCCCTGGCCGTGCGGACTCGTCCCGGTGACGACCTCGACCTTCCCGGTCGGCAGCATCCGTACCGCGGCGTGCTCCCAGCCACCGCCGACGTACCCCATCGAGCCGAGCCAGCGCGAGGGCGCGAGGCCGCACATCTCGGTGAACGTCGAGATGCCGATCCCGAGCTGGACCGGGTCGCCCGACTCCCGGCGCCGCCGCTGCTCCGCGCGCAGCTCGTCGTACCGGAAGAGCTCGCGCGCCTTCGCGGTCGCGGCCTCGTAGTTGCCGGAGTCGTAGCGCAGCCCGGACACCGTCGAGAACGGGAACTCCTCGTGCTTGATCCAGTTCCGCTCGCGGATCTCGAGGGCGTCGACGCCGACCCGGGCGGCGAGCTCGTCCATCATCCGCTCGATCGCGTACGTCGCCTCGGGCCGGCCGGCGCCGCGGTATGCATCGGTCCACGTCTTGTTCGTGAACACGTTGGTGATGCCCAGGTGGTACGCCGGGAACTTGTAGATCCCGTTGTACATGAACGCCCCGAGCAGCGGGATCGCCGACGTCACCAGGCCGAGGTACGCGCCCATGTCGGCGATCAGCTCGACCTTCAGCCCGGTGACCGTGCCGTCGGCGTTCGCGGCCAGCGTGACCTGCTGCCACTGGTCCCGGCCGTGGTGCGCGACCATCAACGACTCGGACCTGGTTTCGGTGTATTTACAGGGCTTCCCGGTACGCCGGGCCGCGATGACCGTGAGTACTTCCTCCGGGGTGAACTGCAGCTTGCCGCCGAAACCGCCGCCGACATCCGGTGCGATCACCCGGACCTTGCTCTCCGGGATGCCGAGCACGAGCGCGATGAAGATCTTCACGAAATGCGGTACCTGGGTCGACGACCAGACGGTCATCTGTTCAGTTGTCGGATCGACGACAATCGACCGCGGCTCCATGAACGCCGGGATCAGGCGCTGCTGGCGGAACTCCTTCTCGATCACGATGCCGCCGTCGCGGGCGGCCGCGATCGCCGCCTCGACGTCGCCGCCGGTGCCCGACTCGGCCGAGTCGTACGACCACACCGCGGACACATTCGTCCCGAGATCCGGATGCGCGATCACCTCGTCGCGGGCGGCCGCCTTGAGTTCGAGGGCGGGTTCGAGCTCCTCGTAGTCGACGTCGACGAGGTCGGCGGCGTCGTTCGCCTCGGCCGCCGTCCGGGCGATGACCATCGCGACGATCTCACCGGCGAACGCGACATGGTCGACCGCCATCGACGGGTGCACCGGCGCCTTCTGGTCGGGGATGACCGCCCACGCGTTCGGCAGCGCGCCCTGTTCGTCGGCGATGTCGGCGCCGGTGATCACGGCAACGACGCCGGACGCCGCCTTGGCCGCCTCGGTGTCGATCGCCGTGATCCGGGCGTGCGCGAACGGGCTGCGCACCATCGCGAGGTGTTGCAGGCCGGGCAGCACGATGTTGTCGGTCCAGCGGGTCCGGCCGGTGATCAGCCGGGCGTCCTCCTTGCGCCGGCGCGAGGCGCCGATCTCGGTCGCCGGGCGTTCCTCGGTGGCGGTCATTGCGCACCTCCGGCCGCGCTGTGCTGTGCTTCTGCCGGTGCTGCGGGTGCTGCCGCTGCTGCCGCTCGGACGGCCTTGACGATGTTCTGGTAGCCGGTGCAGCGGCAGAGGTTGCCCTCGAGCCCGTGCCGGATGTCCTCGTCGCTCGGATTCGGATTGTCTGCAATCAGATCGATGGATTGCATGATCATTCCTGGTGTGCAGTATCCGCACTGCAGGGCGTGGTTCTCGTGGAAGGCCTGCTGCATCGGGTGCAGCGCGCCGTTCGTCGCGAGCCCTTCGATGGTGGTGATCTCATGACCGTCGGCCTGGACCGCGAGCAACGAGCAGGACTTCACACTCCGCCCGTCCAGGTGAACCGTGCAGGCGCCGCAGTTGCCGGTGTCGCAGCCGACCACGGTGCCCGTCTTCCCCAGTTGCTCGCGCAGATACAGCACGAGCAGCGTGCGCGGCTCCACCTCGTCCGTGAAGCTGCTTCCGTCGACCTTGACCGTGATCCGGGTCATCGCCCCGCCTCCAGATGTCAGCAATCGCCGTACGTTTGATCCTGCTCCTGTTGTGACGTGGACCACAAGCCTCGATCAGTGGTGGATCGGTCCTGCTGCCCCGGAAAGTCGTTGCCCGGCGCCACCCCACCGCTGGGCGATGATCTCGGCGGCGATGCTCACCGCGGTCTCCTCCGGCGTCCGCGCACCGAGGTCCAGACCGATCGGGCTCGAGAGTCGCGCCACCTCTTCCTCGGTCAGCCCGGCCTCCCGCAACCGCTTCAGCCGGTCGTCGTGCGTGCGCCGCGATCCCATCGCGCCGATATAGGCGACCTGCGGCAGCCGCAACGCGACCTCCAGCAGCGGTACGTCGAACTTCGGGTCGTGCGTCAGTACGCAGATCACCGTCCGGTCGTCGATCCGGCCGGACGCCGCCTCACCGGACAGGTACCGGTGCGGCCAGTCCACGACCACGTCGTCCGCGGACGGGAACCGCGACGCGGTGGCGAACACCGCCCGCGCGTCGCAGACCGTCACGCGGTACCCGAGGAACGACCCGAGCCGCGCGACCGCCGCCGCGAAGTCGATCGCCCCGAACACCAGCATCCGCGGCACCGGCGCGTACGACGACACGAAAACCCGCATCCCCTCCCCCCGCCGCTGCCCGTCCGGCCCGTACTCCAACGTCTCCGATCGTCCGTTTGCCAACAATCCGCGCGCATCGTCAAGCACCGCATCATCAGCCCGATCCGCCCCAAGCCCTCCCGCCGAAGCATCGGGACGGATGATCAAGCGTCGGCCGACCCTCGCCGGGTCGGGGTGTGCGACCACGGTCGCGACCGCGACCGGGCGGCCCTCGGCGATGTCCGCTGCCACCTCCGCCAGTTCCGGGAACGTCGTACGGTCGACCTTCTCGACGAACACGTCGATGATGCCGCCGCAGGTGAGTCCGACCGCGAACGCCGACTCGTCACTCACGCCGTACCGCTGCAGCACGGGCTCGCCGGACTCGAGGATCTCCTCGCCGAGCTGGTACACCGCGCCCTCGACGCAGCCGCCCGAGACGCTGCCGACCACCTCCAGCTCGGGGCCGACCAGCATCGCCGCACCCGGCGGCCGGGGCGCCGAGTCGAACGTCGCGACAACGGTGCCGACAGCAACCGATTCGCCGGCCTGCCACCACGTCAGCAGCTTGTCGAGCACGTCACGCATCCGCCACCACCTCCAGGAGTTCGGCGAAGCTGGCCAAGCTGTGCCCGGCAACGAGGTCGTCCAGGTGCGGCAGTACGGCGACGATCCCGGCCTGCACCGGCTCGTATCCCCGCTTGCCGCGATGCGGATTCAGCCACACCACCCGATGCGCAAGTCCCGCCAGCCGCTGCAGTTGCGCGCCGAGCAGCGACGCGTCACCGCGCTCCCACCCGTCACTGCACACCACGACGACGGCCCGCCGCGCCGTACCGCGTTGACCCCAGCGATCCAGGAACACCTTCAGCACCTCCCCCAGCCGTGTCCCGCCCGACCAGTCCGGTACGACGTCACCCGCCAACCGCAACGCGAACTCGGGATCGCGGTGCCGCAGCGCCGGGGTGACGCGGGTGAGCCGCGTGCCGATCGTGAAGACCTCGACCGACCGCGGCGCCTGCTGGACCATCACGTGCGCGAGCCGCAGCAGACTGTCGGCGTACGGGCGCATGGAGCCGGAGACGTCGATCAGTACGACGACGCGCCGCGGCCGGACGCCCCGGCGACGGTAGCGGACACGGCCCGGTTCGCCGACCTGGCGCAGTTGGGCGCGTAGCGTGCGGCGCGGGTCGATCTCGCCGCGATGAGACGGGCGGCGCCGGTTCGCGCGGCGCATCGGGGCCTGCGGGCGGAGGGTGCCGAAGAGGCGGGCGAGTTCGGCGCGGTCGGCGGCGGAGAGTTCGGCGACGTCGCGGTGCCTGAGGACTTCCGTCGTACTGGCTGAGACGTTGAGAGTGTGGTCGCCCTCGGTTTCGTCGGTGCCTTCGCCGAGGTTGGCCTGGACGGAGGGCTGTGGGGTGCGGCTCGGGACGACGCCGCGCGATCGGTCGCCGGTGAACCAGGCAGCGAACACCTCGTCGTACCTCGCGGTGTCGTCGGGGCCACTGCACAAAGCGGCGCGGCCGGCCCAGTACACGTCCGCGGTCAGGGTCGCGTCGAGTGAAGCAACGGCTTGCAGGAAGAGGTGCACCCGGTCGGCCGTCACCGCGAGTCCAGCGTGTCGAAGCGCAGTAGCAAACCCAGCCAGCGCAAGATCCGGAGCAGCCATCGGGGTCTCAGCTCGCCAGCAGGCGGTCGAGGGATTCGCGGACGCGGTCGGTGTCCTCGCGGTACTTGAGGACCGCACCAAGGGTCGCGGCCGCCGTCTCGACGTCGAGTACGTCGGCGCCGAGCGCATCGAGGGCGCGCGCCCAGTCGAGCGTCTCGGCGACACCGGGCGGCTTGAGCAGATCGAGGTCACGCATTCGCTGCACCGATCGAGTGACCTGCTCGGCAAGCCGCGCGGACACCTCTGGCAGCCGGGTCCGGACGATCTCGATCTCGCGCGCCAGCCCCGGATGATCGATCCAGTGGTACAGGCACCGGCGCTTGAGCGCGTCATGCACCTCGCGGGTCCGGTTCGAGGTCAGCACCACGATCGGCGGGACCTCAGCCGTGATCGTGCCGAGTTCCGGAATCGTCACCTCGTACGTCGACAGCACCTCGAGCAGGAAAGCCTCGAACTCGTCGTCGGCCCGGTCGATCTCGTCGACGAGCAGTACGGCGGGACTTTCGCGGAGGGCCCGCAGTACCGGACGGGACAGCAGGAACCGCTCGTCGAAAAGGCTCTTCTCGACCTCTTCGACCGCCGCGTCGGAGCTGGTCGCCTCGACGGTGCGCAGATGCAGGATCTGGCGCGGAAAGTCCCAGTCGTAGAGCGCCTGCGAGGCGTCGATGCCCTCGTAACACTGCAGCCGGATCAGGTCCAGGTCGAGCGCCTCGGCGATGGCGGCGGCGAGCGAGGTCTTGCCGGTGCCCGGCTCGCCTTCCAGCAGCAACGGGCGGTGCAGCGCGAGCGCGAGATACCCGACCGTGGCCAAGCCCTCTCCGGCTAGATACCCGGTCGCCCGCAGACACTCGGCAAGCTCAGCCGCCGAGCCGACGGCACTCACTCCTTCAGCATTCACCCACTTCCCACGGTTGCCAACCCTCACCCGTGCCCGGGCGGGAGCTCCCCGCGCGTGTCGACGTCCTCCCCGTCGCCCACATCCGCGCACTCGACCAGGGCCACCTCGTGTTCCCGCAGGTACCCCCGAGCCCCCTCGTCGCCCCGCGCCGACGCGATCACCCCGTCCCAATGCGCCCGCCCGATCAGCACCGGATGCCCCGGCACACCCCGGTACGTCGCCCGCACCAGAGCGTCCTTGCCACCGCGATCCGCAACCCGCCGTACAGCGGCCGCCGTCAGCCCCGGCACGTCCACCGTCGCCACGAGCACCGCGTTCGATGACGTGTTGGTTGAGCGAAGGCCGGCACGGAGGGAGGCCCCCATCCCCTCGTCCCAATCGGTTGCCTCGACAACCTCGACCGGCTCGTCGGACAGTTCCGCGCGCGCCTGATCCGCGGACGCCCCCACGACTACGACAACCGGTGAGCAGCCGGCCTCGGTGAGCAGACGGGACGTACGGACCACCCACGTCACCCCGTCAGCGTCCCGGATGAGTGCTTTCGGCGTACCCATCCGCCGCCCGGCCCCCGCGGCGAGCACCAGCCCCGCGATCTTCACACCAGGACTGTACTGATTTCACACTCTGAGCAGTGACGTGCCCCACGCGGCGTACCGGGATCGGCGTGCGACGATATCTGACGTGACGACGATCGCAGACGGCTCGAAGTCCCTTCCGTTGCTGTTCCTCGGGCAGAACACGGACCCGCACTCCGAGCGCGGTGTCGAGTGCCCGGGCGCGCTCCCGCCGGCGTCCGACCCGGACCTGGTCGAGCGGGCACTGAAGGCGAAGGCGGCCCTCGGTGACCAGGTGTTCGTGCTCGGGCACCACTACCAGCGCGACGAGGTGATCCAGTTCGCGGACGTCACCGGTGACTCGTTCAAGCTCGCCCGCGACGCGGCAGCCCGCCCGGACGCGCCGTACATCGTGTTCTGCGGTGTGCACTTCATGGCCGAGTCCGCGGACATCCTCACCAACGACGACCAGACGGTGATCCTGCCGGACCTCGCGGCCGGCTGCTCGATGGCGGACATGGCGCGTATCCAGCAGGTCGAGGCCGCGTGGGACGCGCTCGCCGACGCCGGCGTCGCGGACGTGACGGTGCCGGTCACCTACATGAACTCCAGCGCCGACATCAAGGCGTTCTGCGGCCGTAACGGCGGCGTCGTGTGTACGTCGAGCAACGCGGAGACCGCGCTCAACTGGGCGTTCGAGCAGGGCGAGAAGGTGCTCTTCCTCCCGGATCAGCACCTCGGCCGCAACACCGCCGTACTGCAGCTGGGACTGTCGCTCGACGACTGCGTGGTCTACGACCCACACAAGCCGAACGGCGGCCTGACGAACGAGCAGCTCGCGGCGGCGAAGATGATCCTGTGGCGCGGGCACTGCTCGGTGCACGGCCGGTTCACCCCCGAATCCGTCGACGACGTCCGCTCGCGGGTCCCCGGCGTGAACGTGATCGTCCACCCCGAGTGCCGCCACGAGGTGGTCACGAAGGCGGATCAGGTCGGCTCCACGGAGTACATCATCAGCGCCTTGGAAGCTGCCGAACCCGGTACGTCGTGGGCCGTCGGCACCGAGCTCAACCTGGTCCAGCGCCTCGCGAAGCAGCACACCGACAAGAACATCGTTTTCCTCGACAAGACGGTCTGCTACTGCGCCACGATGAACCGCATCGACCTCCCGCACTTCGTCTGGGCCCTGGAGAACCTGGTAGCCGGCCACGTCGTCAACCCCATCAAGGTCGACGCCGACACCCAGCACTACGCCAAGGTAGCCCTCGACCGAATGCTCGCCCTCCCCGGCAAAACCGCCCGCGACTAGTTGTCCTGCCCAGGCAGGTTAACTAGTCCGCGGACACCCGCGCCGGGGTGTACCAGTCGGCCAGGAGGTTGGGGAGGCGGTCGGGGCCCCAGCGGTCTACTGGGGTGATTCGGCCGCGTAGCGAGGCGAGGCCCTTCGCGAGTTCGCCTACTACGTCGCCCTGCCAGGGGACGGTGACGCCTTCGTCGGGGCCGACGATGACGGCGGGGCCGCCCCGGTTCACGCAGACCACGGGGCAGCCGGAGGCGAGAGCCTCGGTGACGGCCCAGCCGGCGGCTTCGCGGAACGCGGGGGCGAGGAGGGCGTCGGCGCGGAACATGGCCGCCAGCACCTCCTCGCGCGGCAGGGCGCCCATGAACTCGACACGATCGCGAACACCGAGCTGCCAGGCCAGGCTTTCCGCACGTCCCCAATCGGGACCGTCGCCGATGATCCGCAGCTCCCAGTTGGCCGCCTGAGGACGCGCGAGCGCGCTGATCGCGAGCAGCACGCCCTTCCACGGGATCAGCCGCCCGACGAACAGCGCCGTCTTCACACCGGGAGCACCGAACGGCTCATAAGGACCGGACGCGGTGAAGCGCCGGATCGCCACGTTGGGCTGGACCACGATCTCGCGAGCGTACGGCGCGAACGCCTCCGCCACATCGTTGTTCTGGGCAACCATCAGGTCGGCCGTCCGCGCCATCCGCCGCCCGGTCGCGCGGCGCCGGAGCCCGGTGTACGCACGGCGTACCAGCTCAGCCACGACACCGCGCGCGCCGAGCCAGTGCGCCATCGACAGCGGCGCGCTCGTCGACCCGCCCACCGGTCCCCAGATCACCTTGGCGGACGACGGTTCGACCACGCCCGCGCCCATCCAGTCGACCGCGAAGGTCAGGTGATGGATCACGTCGAACGACTGCTCCGCATGCAGGCGCCGCGCCGTACGACGAGCCAGCCCCTGCCACAGCGGGTAGTACCAGTACACGTCCGAGGGCCGTCGCCGCAGCCGGAGAATCCAGCGAGGCAGCTCGAGCGGTACGACGGTCAGACCGGGCACCGGCCGCGCCGCGAGCTCTTCGGAGATCTCGTGCACGAACTTGCCCCGGGTCAGCAACCAGACGTCGTGGTCCCGCGCCGCCGCCTTCGCCCACGCCCACCCGGCGCCCGGCTCGGACCCGCCCGTCGGCCGGCAGGCGTACGCGCTGAGCAGTACCTTCGGCCGGCCGTACATCAGCTCATCCCCTCCAGGAGCCTGCGCAGATCCGTGCTCGAGGTGGAGGCGGTGTACGGGAAATAGTGCACCTGTGCGCCGACCTCACCCAGCAGCCTTTCCAGTCTCTTCCCCTTTTCCGTTCCCTTCCAGTCATCGCCTTTGAAGAGAACGTCGTACCGCAGCTGCTGCCACATCTCGAACTTGTCGCTCGACCAGTCGCTCACCACCTCGTCGACAAGGTCGAGCGCCCGGATGACATCCATCCGTTCCTGGTGCGGAACCACCGGCGGCCGGCCCTTGATCCGGGTGACGACCTCGTCCTCGACGACGCCCGCGATCAGGTGGTCGCAGTGCTCGCGGGCGCGGCGCAGGATGTTCAGGTGCCCGATGTGGAACATGTCGTACACCCCGGGCGCGTACCCGACGATCGCCATCAGCCGCGCACCCCCAGCGCGGCCATCTCCCGGTACCACTTCCCGACCGCGGCCGCGAGGAACAGGACGTTCAGCACCAGCAGAGCGCCGTACAGCACGACGAACAACGACGGCGTACCGAAGGCGAGGAAGACCAGGCACAGTACGCCGTAGTCGGTCGGTGCGATGAGCAACGACTTCAGCACGGAATCGCCGCGCACGTTGGGTTTGGTGGAGGCGTCGTGCCGCCGGCGGAGCTGGTCGATCAGGATCAGCCCGAAGAACAGCACCGACGACACGCACACGTACGCGAGCGGGACCAGCAACACCAGATCGTTGTCAAAGGCATCGAAACGGTAGAACGAGATCAGTACGGCGCTGTGCAGCAGCACGATCTTGACCGCGTCGATCATGTGGTCGAGCCACTCACCCAACGCCGACCCGCCGCCGCGCAGCCGGGCCAGCTGCCCGTCCGCGGAGTCCAGCCCGTACCCGAGCACGAGCAAGAACGTCACCGCCAGCGCAAGGCCGAGTGACGGGCGCACGCAGGCCAGCAGCACGATCCCGATCAGCGAGCAGAATCCGGACGCGAGGCTCACCTGGTTCGGCGTCCGCCTCCCGAGGAACGCCGCGGCCGCGAACACGCGCCCGATCCGCCGGTTCACGAATCGTGAGTACGCCGGCGTACCGGCCGACGGCTTCTGCGCCCGGGACAGCTGCGCGACGGTATCCCGCAGCCCAGCTCTGCTCATTGTTCGCTCGCTACGCTCGCTCATGCGACGTTCGAACTGCGGGACTGCCGCTGGTCGATCGCGGCGCGCAGGATCGGGCTGCGCGAGCCGCGGCCGGCGGGCAGGACGGTGATCAGGCCGACCGGAATCCCGTCGAGCTCGTCCACCCCCAGCACGCCGTCCGTGGCGCCGGCAGCGAACACGGTCTGTACTCCCAGTACGCCGGTCAGCCAGTCGGACCGTACGTCGTCCAAGGCAACTACCTCGTCGACGCAGCGCAGGTGCTCGACGATCTGCGCCCGCTCGAGCAGCGGCACGAACGGCCGCCCGCCCCACGCGTTCAGCGCCCACTCGTCGGACAGCACCGCCACGACGAGCCGGTCGCAGTGCCGCCGCGCCCGCTCGAGCACCTCGACATGGCCCACGTGGAACAGGTCGAAGACTCCAGCCACGCATCCGACCCGGGGCACACTGCCCACAGTCACATCCCCCAACACGAACTCCTGAATTCCGTCCGGCACGACGCCGCCCCCTGCGTCTTCATGCCCGTGGTTCCGTGCGCGCCCGGCCGCTGGCGGAGTGCCGGGCGATCGCATCGGTGTAGATCCTTTCCGTGGCCACCAGGTCTCGCTCCGGTGTGAAGCGGTCCAGGTAGACCTGACGGGCTCGTTCGCCGAAGGCTATCGAAGTCCCGGGATCAGCCACCAACCCGATCGCCTTCCGCAATCCTTCCGGATCGCCGGGCGCGGTCAGCGCGCCGGATTCGCCGTCGTCGACGAGCTCCGCGAGCGCCCCGAGCCGGGACGCGACCACGGGCACGCCGTGCGCGAAAGCCTCCACCACCACGAGCCCGAAACTCTCATACGAACGGGCCGGTACGACGGCGGCGCGCGCAGACCGCAGCTGTTCCATGCCGTCCGCCCAGGGCAGTTGACCAAGCACCTGAATCGACAGGTCTTTCCGGGCACGTTCCTCGGCCGCGGCCCGCAGCGGGCCATCGCCCACCACCACCAATCGGCCGAGCGACGCGTCCCACGCCTGCAGGAGATCCGCGAACCCCTTGTCCTCGCTCAACCGCCCGAGGAACACCACCGCATCCCCCGCGCCGCTGCGTACGGCACCCGAATGCGGTACGGCGTGCGGCTTCACCACGAACCGCTCGGGATCGAACCCGGCCGCGGCGTACCGGTCCCGCACGAACTCGGACGGTACGACGAACGTCCCGACGTACCGCTGCCACGTGTGCAAGGCGTTGTGCACGCCGATGCTCGTCGCCAGCGGCAACGTCTGCACCCGCGAGTCGCGGTAGCAACCGTGCTTCACGGCTGCCAGCGGCACCTTGCCGATGCAGGACTCGCACGGCCCGCCGTCACGCTGCAGGACGGCGTTCGCACACAGCAGCCGGAAGTTGTGCAACGTCGCCACGACCGGGAGGTCCAGCCGGTACGCCGCCCGCAGTACCGAAGGGCTGAACAACGGGAAAGTGTTGTGCACATGCACCACATCGGGCCGCTGCGCCTGCAATAGCTGTGTTAAATCGCGTTCCGCCGAAAATGACCAAACGGAGCGAAACGGTAACAGTGCGCGATCTTTTCGGCCCATCTCGGCGATGTCGTCGCTGTTGCGGGCGTAAAGGTCGACTTCATGTCCTGAGTTACGCAACAAATCAACCGTTTGCGCGACAACCGTGTTCTCACCACTGGGTTGACCGGTCCGGTAACGGTTGTGCAGCATGGCGACCCGCATGGCACTACCTTAAGTCCCGACGTAACTACGCCTGGTCTCGCCCGCTCCCAGGAGAGTGCATTGAGGAAGTTGTGGTTCGCAGCGCTCATCGCTGCGGCGGCGGCCGTCGTCACGGTCGCGGTGCCGGTCATCGCAGGCGAGAACAAGGCGACGACCGCGGCGAAGTCCGAGCAGGCCGCGTCTCGCGTGCTGCCCTCGCACCGCCCGGGTAAGACCACCACGGCGAAGCCCGGTACGAGCCAGCCGAAGACCACAGCTACGACCGCACCACCGAAGAAGCCAGGTGCGACGACGCATCCGACCCGCAAGCCGACCACATCGGCGACGCCGAGCAAGCCGGTCGAGCCCAAGCTCCCGAAGCCGCCCGTCGTCGACTCCGACGAGGCCGGTCCCGCCGTCGCCGGGCCGTGCGTCGGCACGGTGATCAAGCCCGGTCAGAACGCCCAGTCGATCGTGAACTCCAAGCCGGCCGGTACGACGTTCTGCTTCGCGGCAGGCCTGCACCGGATCACCGACACGATCCGCCCGAAGGCGAACCAGGTGCTGGCGAGCGCGCAGCGCGCCGTACTCACCGGGTCGGTGCCGCTGAGCGGGTGGGCCAAGTCCGGGTCCGTCTGGGTTGTGCGAGGTGCGCTGCCGTCGGCGTACGGCAAGAGCGGTGAGTGCGAGGACAACAAGGCGAACATCTGCTACTTGCGGGAGCAGTTGTTCCTCGACGACACGCATCTGACGCGGGTCGCGAGTGTCGCGGCGGTGAAGTCCGGCAAGTTCTACGCCGACTACGCGGCGAACGCGATCTACCTCGGCAGCAACCCGGCCGGTCACGACGTCGAGATGTCGAAGACGGCGACCGCGATCGAGTCGGGCGCGAGCGGCGTGGCCGTGCGCGGCCTCACCATCGAACACTTCGCCAGCGCACCGCAGGCCGGGGCGCTCGTGTCCGGGCCCGGCTGGAAGGTGACGGCCAACGACGTCCGCTGGAACCATGCGGTCGGTGTGATGCTGGTGAAGGCGAACAGCGCCAAGGTCGACAAGAACCTGATTCACCACAACGGTCAGCTCGGCCTCGGGCAGTACAGCTCGGCCGCGGCCGCCGTCACCCGGAACGTGATCAGCTCCAACAACACCGACGGCTTCTGGATCGCCGACTGGGAGTCCGGCGGCATCAAGTCCACCCGCTCCTCCGGCACCGTCAGCGGCAACGTGATCAAGTCCAACCTGGGCATCGGGATGTGGGCCGACGTCGCCGACGACGGCCGGGTGATCAGCGACAATCAGATTGTCGGCAATGCGGCGGACGGTATCCGGTACGAGATCAGCCGCAACGGCACCATCCAAGGCAACACGGTGACCGGCAACGGCTTCGGCACCGGCCGCGGATCCGGTACGTCGCTGTGGGACGGCGGCGGGATCAACGTCAACACCTCGACCGGGGTCACCATCAAGGGCAACCGGGTGTCGGGCAACGTTAACGGCGTGACGATCCAGTCCCGGACCCGCGGCAGCGGCCCCTGGGGCACGTACCTGCTGCGCGACGTCCGGGTCAGCGGGAACACGATCGAGATGACCGGCGGGACCCAGGCCACGGGCATGGTCCAGAACTCCGGCGCCACGGTGCCGGCCGGTGAAGTGGTGTTCAGCGGCAACAAGTACGTCCTCGACGACCTCGGCACCCAGCGGTTCGCCCGGTTCGGCACCAAGCTCACCGCCGCCGGCTGGCAGGACGCGGGCCTGGACACAGTGGGCAGCTTTCTCGCGAATTGACCGCTTGCCTTTCGCAACATGTTTGTGCGCTACGTATTGCCATGACTACGTGACGTAGGGGTAATCTGCGTAACGAAGCCGCGCCATGGGGGGTGCGCTCAGGGCTACCTGTGCCACCGGAGGCTCCGCTATGAGAACAGCAGTCGTCGCAGTTGTTGCAGTCGGCACCAGTCTGGTTGCCGTCAGCCCCCTGCCTGCGCAGGGTGCCCTCACTCCACCTGTCACCGAACCACCTGCGGCCACTCCGTCCGCCACTTCATCCGCCAATCCATCCGCCGATCCATCCGCCGATCCATCCGCCGATCCGTCCGCCACCCTTCCGCCGGCCGACGGGACGTTCCGGACCGGTCCCGCGGTGGCGCCCGCCTGCAGCGGTGTGCCGATCCGCACCAGCGACAACGCCGCCCGGATCGTCGACGAGGCCCCGACCGGTACGACGTTCTGCTTCACCCGCGGCTGGCACCGGATCACCGAGACGATCCACCCGAAGGCGGACCAGGTGCTCGCCGGCAACGACGGCGCCGTACTCACGGGATCGATCAGACTCACCAAATGGACGCCGAACAACGGCGACTGGGTGACCACGGGAGCCCTGCCACCGGCGTATCCGCGGACCGGGCAATGCGAGGACAACACGGCGAACATCTGCTACCTGGGCGAGCAACTGTTCCTGGACAGCAAGCACCTGACCCGGGTGGCAACCCGTGACAAGGTTGCCCCTGGCACCTTCTACGCCGATTACGCGGCGAACGCGATCTATCTGGGCAGCGATCCGGCCGGGCACTCGATCGAGATGTCGAAGACGCAGACCGCGATCGAGTCCGGCGCGACCAACGTGACCGTCCGCGGGCTGACGATCGAGCACTTCGCCACCCCGCCGCAGGGCGGTGCGGTGGTGCTCGGCCTGGGCTGGAAGGTGATCGCCAACGACATCCGCTGGAACCACGGGGTCGGCGCGATGCTGGTGAACGCGGACGGCGCCGTACTCGAGAGGAACCACATCCACTCGAACGGCCAGCTCGGCATCGGCCAGTACAGCACGCTGAAGGCGAGCATTGCCGCCAACGAGGTCAGCTACAACAACACCGACGGCTTCTGGATCGCGGACTGGGAGTCCGGCGGGATCAAGACCACCTGGTCCAGCGGCGGCTGGGTGAGCGGAAACCTGATCCAGTACAACCGCGGCGTCGGGCTGTGGAGCGACGCGTACGACGACAGCCGCATCTTCAGCAGCAACCAGATCCTCGACAACGCGGCGGACGGAATCCGCTACGAGATCGGCCGCAACGGCGTCATCGAGGACAACGTGGTGGGCGGCAACGGCTTCGGCACCGGCCGCGGATCCGGTACGTCGCTGTGGGACGGCGGCGGGATCAACGTCAACACCTCGTCGAACGTCCAGGTCCGCGACAACGTGGTGGCCAACAACGTCAACGGGATCGCGATCCAGTCCCGCACCCGCGGATCCGGCCCGTGGGGCACCAACGTGCTCCGCGACATCGTTGTCTCCGGCAACCAGGTGACGATGCGCGGCGGCACCACCGCGACCGGCATGGTGCAGAACGCCGGCGCGGTCATCCCGCCCGGCGAGGTCACCCTGAACGACAACACCTACATCCTCGACAGCCTCACCGCCGAACGCTTCCAGAAAACCGGCGAGTGGTACACAGCCAAGGCCTGGCACACCACCGGCCAGGACACCACCAGCGCCTTCACCCTGGGCAAAGCAATCCTCGACGCCACCGGCATCCTCACCATCCTCCCGCAGTGAACCGCAGGCAGGCGGGGTCAGCGGGTCAGGGTGTTCACGTGGTCTACCAGGAGGTCGCGGAAGAGCTCGGAGTCGCGGAGGTCGGGGGTGAAGATGGTGTCGACGGCCAGTAGGGCGTCCACGAGTTTGGTGGGGTCGGTGGTGTCTGCTACTGCGGATTTCAGGCGGTCGGCCTGGGGGTCGTCCAGGTCGGGGGTGCGTTGGACGTAGACCATCCAGGCGGCGACGGCGAGTGAGATCATGCGGGGCTCGGCGCCGGCTGTCAGGCGGTCGCGGACCGTGCCGAGCATCCGGACCGGGAGCTTCACCGAGCCGTCCATCGCGACCTGGCGGGTGCGGTGCTTCAGCGCCGGGTTCTCGAACCGTTCCAGCACGGTCGCGCCGTACGCCGCCAGGTCCAGCCCGTCGGGCGGTGTGAGGGTCGGTACGACGTCGTCGGTCATCAACTGCCGCGCGAGCCCACCCAACTCCTCGTCGCGGACCGCCTCGGCGATCGTCTCGTAGCCGCGCAGCGCACCGAGATACGCGAGCATCGAGTGCGTGGCGTTGAGCATCCGCAGCTTGGCCTGCTCCCACGGCGCGACATCACCGGTGAGTACGGCGCCACCACGCTCCCAGGCGGGACGTGCACCCGCGAAATCGTCCTCGATCACCCATTGCAGGAAAGGTTCCGCGACCACCACGGCCTCATCTCGTACGCCGAGCAGCCGAGCGGCCTCGTCACGGTCCGCATCGGTCGTCGCCGGCACGATCCGGTCCACCATGCTGGCCGGGAACCGCGTCCCCTCGAACGACGAAGGAACCTTGCCCAGCGCATCGAAGTACTCCGTCACCAGCGTGCGCAGGAAGGGGCCGTTGGCAACCAGGTTGTCGCAGGAGACGATCGTCAACGGCTCTTCGCGACGGGCGATCGCCGCCGCGAGCTGGCCGACGACCGTGCGCGGCGGGCGGCCGGTCAGGTCGGCCTGGATCTCGGGGTCGTCCAGGTTCAGCCCGGCGCCGGCGGCCCGGTACCCCTTCTCGGTGACGGTCAGCGTCACCACCGACACCGCCGGGTCCGCGATCCGTGCGACCACCGCCTCCGGGTCCTCGGGCACAGTCAGCACCTCGCGGACGCTGCCGATTACCTGAACCGACGGCTCACCGAGACCCCGCTCGAGGACGGAGTACAGCCCGTCCTGCGGCGCCAACTGGTCCCGGACCGTGGTCGAGCGCTGACTCACGCCGGTGATGCCCCACCGGGTCTCGCCGGTTTCGACCGCCGCCCGTTCGGTGACGACGGCCTGGTGGGCGCGGTGGAACGCACCGATCCCGAGATGGACGATGCCGACCGACAACGCCTTCGGGTCGACCGCGGGGGCGACGGGGAGATTGGTGAGACTCAGCCTGCTCGAAGTCATTCGGAGGGTTCTTCCTTCACTCGGGCGACCAATTGGGTCGGGTTGACGAAGCGCAGTGCCACCACCAGAAGTACCAGCATCATCGCGGTGTAGATCACGGCCATCGCATCGACGGACTGTTGGGCCCGGATCCCGGCCGCGGACATCGAGTAGTACAACGCGACCACGAGCGTCTGGGAGTCCGGACCGGCGGTGAGGAACGTCAACTCGAACATTCCGACCGTCCGGACCAGCACCAGGATCGCCGAGGCCAGCAGGCCGGGGACGAGCAGCGGCGCGAGGATCTTCAGGAACACCGCGCGGGTGCCGGCGCCGAGCATCCGGGCCGCGTCCTCGATGCGCGGGTCGACCTGCTCGATGAACGGCGTCATCGTGAGGATCACGAACGGCACCGATGGCACCAGGTTCGCCAGCACGACACCGGACAGGTGCCCCGCGAAACCGAACTTGTAGAGCACCGTCGCGAGCGGGATGCCGTACGTGATCGGCGGCATCAGGATCGGCAGCAGGAACGTCAGGTACACCAGCCGCTTGCCGGGGAAGTTCTTTCGGGCCAGCACGTACGCCGCGGGCGCGCCGACGAGCACCGAGAGTACGACGACCAGCGCGGACACGAGCAGCGTGACGACGATGACATGGAACAACGTGAACTCTCGCCACGCGTCGCCGTACCACTGGGTGGTGAAACCGCTCGGGAACCAGGTGTCGAACCACTTCTTGCCGAACGAGCTGACCAGCACCGACAGCACGACGCCGGCGAGGTTGACGAAGAAGAACACGACGACGGCCCAGATCACCCAGCCCAGCGGGGTGGCGCGAACAGACCTCACCTTGGCGTTCATCCCTTGCCTCCCGTCGATCCGGTGTAGAGCCGCGACCGCCACACCAGCACGATCGCCACGACGACCAGCTCCACCGCGCCCATCACCATCGCGATCGCCGACGCGTAGGAGTAGTCGTACTGCTCGTACGCCGCCTGGTAGGCCGCCAGCGAGATGACGCGGGTGGATCCGGCCGGGTTGCCGACCAGCACTGCCGACGGGAACACGGAGAACGCGAGGACGAATGTCAACAAAAAGGTTGTCGCCAATCCGGGTGCCAACAACGGCAGGGTGATCCGCCGGAACCGCTGCGCGCGGGAGGCGCCGAGAGTTGCCGCGGCCCGCTCGAGCGTCGGGTCGATCCCCGACAGGTATGACAGCACCAGCAGGAACGCGAACGGAAACCCGGTGATGACGAGCGAGAAGAACACGCCCCAGTAGTTGTTCGTGAGGCGGATCGGATTGTCAACAATGTGCAGGCTGAGCAGGAGGCGATTGAGCCAGCCGGTCGGGCCGAGGTAGTTCAGCAGTCCCTGCGCGGTGAGGACGGTCCCGAGAGTGATCGGTACGACGAGGATCGTGGTCAGCAGCCGCTTGCCCCGGAACCGGCCCCGCAGGCGGAACGCGATCGGCACGGCGGCCAGCACGTTCAGCAGCGCCGCGGGGAGCGCGATCTTCAGTGTGGTCGCGATCGTGTCGCGCTGGTACGCGTCGCCGAAGAACTTGTCGTAGTTGGCCAGCACGCCGCCGCCCTGCGTGGGCTGGAACGACAGGCTGAGCCCGTACAGGAATGGGTAGACGAACAACAACAGGACAATGATCGTGGCCGGGAGCAACAACCACAGGCGGCGGTCGACGCCGCGCTCGGCCAGCCGGTGCTGCCAGGTCGCGCTCATGACGGATACACCAGGAGCCGCCCGGGCGTGACGGTCAGCGCCACCTGCTCCCCCGCCTCGACCCGCTGCTCGGTCCGGACGTGCAGCCGCACCGGATCCTGCGCCCCGCGGTCTTGGACGCCGCCGTCCAACACCACCTCCACCGCGCGCTCGCGGCCCTGGTACTCGACGACCTCGACGAGCCCTTTCACACCTTCATTCCCGAGCGTCACGTCCTCGGGCCGCACGGCAGCGATCACATCGTCCCCAGGCGCGACAGCACCCTGCGCGGACCCGCGGATCGCCGTACCGCCGAGATCCACGGTCACCTGGTCACCGTTCAGGTGCGAAGCCTTCAGCGGCAGCAGATTGCGGTAGCCCATGAAGTCGGCGACGTGCCACGTCGACGGCTTGGTGTGCACCTCCTCGGGCGTGCCGATCTGCTGCACCTTGCCCTGCCGCATGACGACCAGGCGGTCGGCCATGCTGAGCGCCTCTTCCTGGTCGTGCGTCACGTACACGGTGGTCAACCCGAGCGACTGGTGCAGCCGGCGGATCTCGGTGCGCATCTCGAGCCGGAGCTTGGCGTCCAGGTTGCTCAGCGGCTCGTCCATCAGCACGAGCGAAGGCTCGAGTACGGTCGCGCGGGCGATCGCCACCCGCTGCTGCTGACCGCCGGACAGCTGGCCGGGCAGCTTGCTCGCGTGCTCGGTCAGCTGCACCATCTCGATCGCCTCGGTGGTCCGCCACTGCACGTCGGACTTCGGCAGGTTGCGCATCCGCAGCCCGAAGGCGATGTTGTCGCGGACGGTCAGGTGCGGGAACAGCGCATAGTTCTGGAACACCATGCCGAAGCCGCGCTTCTCCGGCGGGAGCGTGTCGACCCGCCGGTCGTCCTGCCAGATCGAGCCCGCGGTCAGCGGGAGCAGACCGGCCAGGCAGTTCAGCGCGGTCGACTTGCCGCAACCGGACGGACCGAGCAGGGCGATGAACTCGCCCCGCTCGATGGTCAGGTCGAGCTCGGACAGTGCCGCCGGGGTGTCCGGCGGACCGAAGCGGCGGGTGACGCCGTCGAGCCGCAGCTGCTCGAAGTTCGAGGTCGAGGTCACGACTTCTTCACCTTGCTGCCGCCGACCTCGCGGTCCCACTTGTCGAAGGCAGCCACCAGCGCCTTAGCGTCCAGCGGTACCTCTGTCGGATTGTCGGCAATCAACTTGTCGTACTCCGGCCGGCCGAACTCCGAGATCGCGTCCTTGCTCTCCTGCGGCGCCTGCGACAGCTCGACACCCTTGATCGCCGGCCCCGGGTAGAAGTAGCCCTTGTCGTACGCCTTGGCCTGCTGCTCAGGCGTCAGCATGAACTGCAGCAGCTGCAGGATCGCCGCCTGCTTGTCGGTCGACACGCCCTTCGGTACGACGGCGTAGTGCGCGTCGGTGACCCAGTGGAAGCCCTGGATCGGCGTGATCGCGGCCTCCTTCGGGACCGTGCCGAGGACGCGCGGGTTGATGTCCCAGCCCGTCGTACTCGCGATGATGTTGGCCGAACCGTTGGCGAGCGCCTTCATCGTGTCGGCGGTGCCCGACGGGTAGAAGTCGACGTACTGGTTGAGTTCCTTGAGGTACGCCCAGGTCTTGTCCCAGCCGTTCACCGGGTCCTTCGGGTCCTTGTCGCCGAGGATGTACGGCAGGCCCATCAGGAACGTGCGGCCGGGGCCTGAGTTCGCGGGCCGCGCGTACATGACCTTGCCCTTGTTGGCCTTCGCGTAGGCGAGCAGGTCGTCGGCCGTCTTGGGCGGCGACGGGACCTTCGACGGCATGTACTCGAGCAGCGGCCCGGACGGGTAGTAGGTGATCGTCACGCCTTCCTTGCCGCCCAATTCCTGCATCTTGGCCGCAGGCGGCAAGTAGTCCTTCATGCCGGGCAGGCGGTCGGAGTACTTCGTCAGCAGGTCGGTCCACAGGCCCTGCTCCCGGCCGGCGGCGAGACCGTCCGTGCCGGTCAGCACCAGGTCGATGTCGACCCGGTTCGCGTTCTGCTGGGCCTTGATCTTGCCGGCCAGTTCAGGCGCGGGTCCCTTCGAGTACGTGACCTTCGAGATCACGTCGGAGTGCTGCTTGACGAAGTCGTCGATCATGCCCTGGGTCAGCTGCAGATTGCCGGCCACGTCGAGGACGTTCAGCGTCACGGCCTTGGCCGGCTTGTCCGGCACGTCGCCACTGCTGTCGGTGGCGGGCTTGTTCGGCGCCGGGGCGCCGCAGGCGACCAACACGGCCAACAGGCCGGTGGCCGCGATCAACTTCCGCTGCAGATGCATCGGGTGTCTCCTCGGATCAAGGGCGGCCCGGCACAGCGTCACGACTGGCCGGGTGATCACTTCTGTGGTGCTGGTCCGGTCGAGTCCCGGACGATCAGTTCCCCGTGCAGTTCCCCGTGCTTCGGGCCTTCGGCCGCGCTGTCCGGGTCGTCGAGCATGGCGAGCAGCAGCTCGACGGCGATCCGCCCGGCCTCCTGCTTCGGCAGCCGGACCGTGGTCAGCGCGGGCCGCGCCATCCTGGACATCGCGATGTCGTCGACCCCGACCACGCTCAGGTCGCCCGGGACCGAGATGCCGCGGCTGTGCAGGCGGGCCAGCAGACCGATCGCGACCAGGTCGTTGTAGGCCACGACCGCGGTGGCGCCGGTCGCGACCACCTGGTCCGCGGCCGCCATGCCGCCTTCGTACGTCGGCGCGAAGTTGCCCACCGGCGCGAGCTCGGCCCGCAGCGCCTCGACCGCGTTCCGCAGGCCGAACCCGCGGTGCTGGGTCGACCAGGACGTCGCCGGCCCACCGACCCACGCGATCCGGCGGTGGCCGAGGGCAACGAGATGGGCGACGGCCTGCCGCATCCCGTCCTCGTTGTCGTAGGCAACGCCTGGCAGACCGACGGCGGTGCGGTTGACGAGTACGACGGTGGTGTCCTGAGCGATCGCCGCCAGCTCCTCGTCGCTCGCCCGCGGCGAGCACAGCACGACACCGTCGACCTGCTTGGACAGCGCCCGCACCAGCCCGGCTTCGGCCGCCGGGTCCTCGTCGGTGTCCGCGACGAACACGGCGACGTCGTGGTGGCGGGCGCGTGCCTGCACGCCCTTGGTGAGGCTGGCGAAGAACGGGTTGGCCAGGTCCGGCACGACCAGGCCGATCGTGCCGGTCCGGCCGGTGATCAGGCCGCGGGCCGCGCGATTCGGCTCGTACCCGAGCTGCTCGACGGCGGCCGCGACGCGGGCCCTGGTGGTCGCGTTGACCATGCCGGGCAGCGAGAGCGCACGCGAGACCGTCGACGGCGATACGCCGGCCAGCCGCGCCACATCCCGGATCGTTGCCGCCATGGTCATCTCCTCAGGGGTCGCGGATGAGTCTGCAATCGGTTGCAGTTTGTGTCAAGCGGTCGACCAGCGGACGCTGCCTTGTGCTGACAAGCGGCGGCTGCAATCCTTTGCAGAACACGTTTCAGCCCACATCGGAGGACCCATGCCGAAGGCCCTGCAGCCCCATCCGGACCGCGCCCTGCCGGCCGGCGCCGCGCGGGACGTCGCCCGCCGGATCCACGCCTCGACGAAGGACCTGCCGCTGCTGTGCCTGCACGGTCACGTCGACATCGGGCTGTTCGCCGACGACGCGCCGTTCGGCGACCCCGCCGAGCTGCTGGTCGTGCCGGACCACTACGTGACCCGGATGCTGATCTCCCAGGGCGTCTCCCCCGACACGCTCGGACTCCCCCGCCGCGACGGCCGGCAGACCGCCGAGCCGCGGGAGATCTGGCGGGAGTTCTGCGCCAACTGGCACCTGTTCCTCGGCACGCCGAGCCGCTACTGGCTGGAGCACGAGTTCGCCGAGGTCCTCGGTCTCACCGTGCACCCGTCCGCTGAGACCGCCGACGAACTGTACGACCAGATCATGGCCCGCATCGCGGAGCCCGAGTTCCGGCCGCGAGCGCTGCTGGACCGCTTCAACATCGAGCTGATCTCCACCACCGACGCGGCGACCGACGACCTCGCCCAGCACGCGAAGCTCGCCGCGGACCTGCCGGGCCGGGTGGTCCCGACCTTCCGGCCCGACGCTGTCGCCCACGTCGACCGGGACGGCTGGCCCGCGCTGATCGCGCAGCTCGGCGCGCTGGCCGACGTCGACACCTCGACGTACGACGGTTTCCTGCAGGCGATCCGGCAACGTCGGCAGGCGTTCATCGCAGCGGGTGCGCGCGCGACCGATCACGGTCACCTGAGTGCGGCCGCCGTACCGCTGACCGATGCGGAGGCCGGGCGGGTCTACGCCGGTGCGTTGAAGGGTGACGTGACGGCTGGGGACGCGGCGGCGTTCGCGGGACACATGCTGTACCAGTCGGCGGTGATGTCAGCCGAGGACGGACTGGTGATGCAGCTGCACCCCGGCGTACTGCGGGACCACGACCCGGCGATCTTCGCGACGTACGGGCCTGACCAGGGACACGACATCCCGGTGGCGACCGAGTTCACGCGGTCGCTGCGACCGGTGCTCGAGCGGTTCGGGCACGCCGAGGGCTTCCGGTTGGTGCTGTTCACCGTCGACGAGACCGTGTACTCGCGGGAGCTAGCACCGCTAGCGGGCGTCTACCCCGCGGTGCGGCTCGGTGCGCCGTGGTGGTTCCTGGACAGCCCCGACGGAATGCGCCGGTTCCGCGAACTCGTGACCGAGACGGCCGGTTTCTACAACACCTCGGGCTTCGTCGACGACACCCGCGCGTACCTGTCGATTCCCGCGCGGCACGACCTCGCTCGCCGGATCGACGCCGGCTACCTGGCCGACCTCGTCGTACAGCACCGGCTGGACGAGGACGACGCCCTGCAGATCGCGAAGGCACTCGCCTACGACCTCGCCCGAGACACGTACCTCACCTGAGGCGTCGTACCCCAACCGGGCCCGGTGCACAGGAAATAACCTGTGCACCGCCACCGGCTCGCGTGCAACGCCCCCAGAAGTGCAGGTAGGGTCCGGGGAGCCTGTACGCCGGGAAAGGGATGTTGATGAGGGGTCGTGGTGTCGCGGCGTGTGGTGCCGTGCTGGGGCTACTGCTGGTGTCGGGCTGCACGGATACGGGGAGCGCCCCGGAGCCCTCGACGCCCGCTACGACCGTCACGGTGACTGTGCCCACTGCTCCCCCGGCGGCGGCGGCCGCTGTGCTCGGGCCGACGGGGCCGAGTACGGCGGAAGCCTGCAAGGGAACGCCCATCGCGGTCGGCGCGGACCCGCAGCCGATCATCGACGCCGCCCCGGCAGGCACCACGTTCTGTTTTGCGAAGGGCATCCACCGCCTCACGCGAGCCATCCATCCCCGCGAGGGCGACACGCTCGCGGGTGACCCCGGCGCCGTACTGAGCGGTGCCGTCCGACTCACCGGATGGAAGCGGTCCGGGAACACCTGGACAGTGCAGGGTGTCCTGCCCGCGGCGTACCCGCTCAAGGGTCAGTGTGAGGACGACAAGACCAAGCCGTGCCAGCTCGGCGAGCAACTGTTCCTCGACGGCAACCACCTGACCCGCGTGATGAGCCTGAGCCAGGTGACACCGGGCACGTTCTTCGCCGACTACCAGGCCAACGCCCTCTATCTGGGCGACGACCCGACCGGACACGTCACAGAGATGTCGCGCACCCAGACCGCGATCGACAAGTCGGCCGACAAGGTGACCGTGACCGGCCTGACGATCGAGCACTTCGCCAGCCGCCCGCAGGCGGGCGCGTTGCAGGCCGGCAAGAGCTGGAAGGTGACCGCGAACGAGGTCCGGTGGAACCACGCCGTCGGCATCATGGTGATCGAGGGCGACAACGCCGAGGTCAGCCGGAACACGGTCGCCGACAACGGGCAGCTCGGCATTGGCCAGTACAAGTCCGCCGGCGTCCGGATCAGCGCGAACCTGGTCACCCGCAACAACACCGACGGGTTCTGGATCGCGGACTGGGAGTCCGGCGGGATCAAGTCCACCAGGTCGTCCGGCGAGGTCAGCGGCAACGACATCGTCGCGAACCGCGGCATCGGGATGTGGAGCGACATCGCGGAGTACGACCGCCGGATCACCGGGAACCGGATCCGCGACAACGCCGCGGACGGCATCCGGTACGAGATCAGCTACGCCGGCGTCATCGACCAGAACGTCGTACAGCACAACGGTTTCGGCACCGGCCGCGGCTCCGGCGGCACGCTCTGGGACGGCGGCGGCATCAACGTCAACACGTCGTCCGACGTACAGGTCCGGGGCAACCTGATCAAGGACAACCGCAACGCGTTGTCCATCCAGTCCCGCACGCGCGGCGAGGGTCCGCGCGGCACCTACGTCCTGCGCAACGTCCTCGTCGAGGGCAATCTGGTCGTGATGACCGACGCCGCCTCCTCCCTCGGCGTGGTGGAGAACAAGCGCTCTCCCGCGCAACCCGGCGCCATCACGTTCCGCCGCAACAGCTACCAGGGCGCGGATCGCTTCGCCTACAAGGGAAAGACGATGACCTGGTCCGAGTGGCAGCAATCCGGCTTCGACCAGGACTCAGTGAGCAGCTGACGCGCGTCTTCGCTGCCGTAGCCGGTCGCCGTCGCAGATCGCGGCGGCCACCAGCAGGTGCACGGTCATCGAGGACAGGTCGGACAGGCCGCTCTCGTTGAGCGACGCGGCCGTGACGTACCCGAGCAGCAAGGCGCCACAGGCCCGGACGTACGGCGTCGGCGCGCGGAGGACCGACACCCACGCCGCGATCAGCGCCACCGCGACGATCGCCACGGCCAGCAGCCCGGTCTCCCAGTAGAGCCCGAGCCAGCTGTTGTCGATCGCCATCACGTCGACATCGCCTTCACCACGGGTGAGCAGCACGCGCTTGTTGCCGAGTCCGTGGCCGATGATCGCGGTCTGGATCGACACCTTCTCGTCCACGACCGCCTGCCAACTCGTCGTACGGCCGCTCAGCGACGTGATCTGCTGCGTGCCCTGGCCGCGCAGCAGCCAGGTGTGCAACGACCCGATGGTCAGGAACGCGACGCCGAGCAGCCCCGGTACGGCGAGGCACGCGATCCGGCCGAGCCACGTCTTCCGGGTGATGATCAGTGCGATCACGAGCCCGCCCGCGACCGCGGCGGCCGACGTACGGGTCCGGCTGGCCGCGATCAGGACGCCGCCCAGGCCGATCATCGCCACCGCGGGCAGCGTCGCCAGCTTCCGGCAGACCAGGCCGATCAGCGCCAGCCCGAGCAGGATCGCGCCGACCTCGCCGACGCGCGGCGGCAGCATCGGGATGAGGACGCCCTGCAGCCGGTACCCGGCGCCGAGGGACCGCAGCGGCCGCCACGCCTGCGACGGCGCATAGGCCAGACTCAGTACGACGGTTGCCGCCAGCAACAGGTGGGCCCACAGATGCGCGCGGACCAGCCGCTCCGGCACCTGCACCAACGGCCCCCACAGCAGGAAGAGCAGCACCAGGCCGATCAGGAAGCGTGCCAACCGCGTCAGCGGCCCCATCGGCTCGGCCAGCAGGAACGCCGTCGCACACGCGAACAGCACGTACATCACGTACAGCCAGCTGGCCGGATTCACCCGGGTCCGGAACCCGGGCCTGGTCGCGGCCAGCGCGACCATGAAGACCGCTCCGAGCAGCAACCCTTTCGCGATGCTGTTCGTGGACCCGGTCGTCCCCTGCGGCGCGGCCACCCGCGACGACCACGGCTGCACGCCGAGCACGAACAGGCACCACAGCATCAGCCAGAACCAGGCCGGCCGCTCGCTCTCGCCGGCGACCGTCCCCGGCACCGCGGGGGCCAATCGCGTCCCGGAAGCCATGGACATCAGCGCATCGTCGGCGTACCCGCGTCCAGCGGCTTGTAGTTCAGCGGGATCCCGAGCGTCTCGTCCTGCGCCGACGTGCCGATCAGTACGACGCCTAGCACCGGAGCCCCGGCGAACTGCAGCGCGCCCGTCAGCCGCGCGACGTCCATCTCCTTGTCGAGGCCGACCTGGACCACCAGCACCGACGCGTCGACCGCGGCGGCGAGCGGCGTGATGCCGTGCCGCCCGACGGAGGCCGGGCCGTGGACCACCACGGAGTACCCGGGTGGCAGGTCGGCGACGATCCCCGGGACCAGCGACGGACCGACCGCCTCGGCCGTCTCCTCGTGGTTCAGCCCGGGCGGCAGCACGTACAGGTCGGCGACGGTCCCCGGCCGGAACAGCTTCCGGGCCCGGATCGCGCGAGTCGCGGCCGGCTCGTTGACCAGGTCGGTGAGGCCCTCGTGCCCGGTGAGGTGCGGGAGCACCGGCGTACCTTCGATGTCAGCCAGCACCAGCAGCGTCTCGCGGCCGTCGCGCGCGTTCGCCTCGGCCATCGCCAGCGCGATCCCTGCCGAGTTCGGAGTCGGGGACGCGGACACGACCAGCAGCGCGCCCGGAGAGCCGGCCGCGAACGCGCGCGGGTTCAGCTCGCGCCGCGCCAGCGCACCGCTCGCCTCGGCGCCGAGCGCGGTGATCTCGTACTGCGGGAGCTCCGGAGCGGACCGCTGCCACACCCGCCGCCGATACCCCTCGGACGCGGCGATCACCGGCGCGGACGACGCCCGTGCCGCCTGGTCGCGGGTCAAAATGTACGGCGTCAGATGCGACCGCAGGAGCGCGAGACCGAAGCCGAGGACCAGTCCGAGGATCCCGCCGACGAGGATGTCGCGGGCAACCATCGGCGACGAGCTGGCGGTGTCGGTCGTCGCCGGCGTCACCAGCTGGCTCCCGGAGCCGACCGTCGACAGCGCCTTCAGCATCGCGGCGGCGTCGTCCGCGGCCTGCCGGGCCTCGGTCGCCAGGCCGACGCGCTGGTCGCGCAGTGCGGCCGCGGTCTGGTTGTCGCCGCGACCGACGGCTTCGTCGATCTGGCTGACCAGGCTGCGGGACTGCGTGGTCGCCGTCTTCGACCGGGCCTGGGCCTGCTCGGCCAGGTTGGTCAGCAGCGACTTGGCCTCGGCGTTGCGCTGCGCCAGGTAGATCGCGGAGATCGCGTTCGCCCGGTCGACCGCCTTCTGCGCGGTCGGGCCGTCGGTGGTGACCAGGTAGGCGTTGTCGGTGACGGCCTTCACCCGTGTCACCGCGGCCAGGTCCTGGATGGTCTGGTCGTTGTCCGGCATGCCGAGGGCCTTGACGACGGCCTTGAGCAGCGTCGGGCTGGCCATCACCCGCGCCTGGGTCTCGGCCGGGAGGTCCATTCCCAACGGGCCGCTCTTGTCCGCGGACGTCGACAGCTTGCCGACCAGCGCCGGCGGCACCGCCGGGCCGATCACCAGCTGGCTCGAGGCGGTCCAGCGCTCGGTCTGGGAGAGCGCGAACACGGAGGCGCCGAGCAGCCCGAGCAGGATGCAGCCCAGGATCAGCCATTTCTGCCGCAGCAGCGACTGAGCGGTTTCCCGCCAGACCACGGTGCCCGGTTCCATGCCCACCTCCAATTCAGCGCAGCCTCACTCTGTCCGGCGCCAGCGCCCCAGGATATCCACAGGTGGGGACGGGGTGCTCACGCGATGTGCTCGCTGTGCCCTACTCTCTTCCGGGGGGATATCTGAGGTATCAGGCGCCTCGTGCGCCGATCATGTCCAAGGGGGGACATCGCCACATGACGAAACGAAGGCTGTTCACACGGCTGGGGGTCGTAGGGACGGCACTCGCCGTCGCAGCAACCGTGCTGAGCGCGCCACCGGCGCAGAGCGTCGAGGCTTCGCTCGCGGCAACCAACAGCTCGACCTGGCAGACCAACGCCAGTGTCCAGGGCCTCGCGGTCGCCGCCGGCACGGCGTACGCCGGAGGGCGCTTCACCAGCGTCCGCCCGCCGGGCGCCGCACCGGGGACCGGCGAGGTCGCCCAGGCGTACCTGGCCGCCTTCGACGCGGGCACCGGCGCACTGGTCACCTCGTTCAACCCGGTGCTGAACGGTCAGGTCTACGCGGTCGCCGCCTCCGCGGACGGTTCCCGGATCTTCGTCGGCGGTGACTTCACCACGGTCAACGGCCAGACGCGGAACCGGATCGCCGCCTTCGACACCGCCACCGGCGCCCTGGTGACGAACTGGAAACCGTCCGTTTCGTACCGCGTCAAGTCCATCGCGGTCTCCGGTACGACGGTGTACTTCGGCGGATCGTTCGGCCTGGTCAACGGCGTGGATCGCCTGCGGCTCGCGGCCGTCACCACCGACACCGGCGCGCTGTTGCCCTGGGCCCCGGCCGTGAACGGCGACGTGTACGCCGTCGATGCCGCCGATGACGCGTCCAAGGTGTACGCCGGCGGTCAGTTCAGCACCGTCAACGGCACCCTGCAGAACACCGTGACCAGCCTCGATCCGGTCAGCGGCGCCGTACTGCCTTTCCCCGGCGCATCCGCCGTACCGCCGCCGAACGGGTCCTGCACGACGCGAGTGAAGACGATCGACGCCAGCGGCGACACCGTGTACTTCGGCAACGGCGGTGACGGCGGCGGGTGCTTCGACGGCACCTGGGCGGCCGACATCGCGACCAACACGCTGAAGTGGAAGAACCAGTGCCTGGGCGCGACCGAGGCGGTCAAGGTCGTCAACGGCTGGCTGTACAAGGGCTCGCACGCGCACGACTGCGCCAACCAGGGCGCCGGCGGCTTCCCGCAGGGCTTCGGGTACCACTTCCTGCTCAGCGAGAAGTTGACCGACGGCACGCTCGGACCGTGGTTCCCGAACACCGACGCCGACCCGAACAGCGTCACCAACGTCGGCCCGCTGGCGTTCGCGACCGGCGGCAACGACCTGTGGGTCGGCGGCGACTTCCTGAACGTGAACGGCACCGGCCAGCAGGGCCTGACCCACTTCACCAACGCCGCCCCGGGCGCGGCCCCGGCCAAACCGGCCAAACTGCTCCCCTACAGCGTCCAGCCCGGTGTCGTGCAGATCCACTTCCCGACCGTGGTCGACAACGACGACAGCACGCTGACCTACCGGCTGCTCAAGGGCTTCAGCAACACCACCATCGCGACCTGGACGGCCAAGTCCACGCCGTGGGATCGCCCGTGGCTGAGCTACACCGACACCTCCTCGGCGCCAGGTGAGGTCACCAACTACCGCGTCGAGGTCACCGACGGCAGTACGACGGTCCGCGGCAACTACTCCGACCAGATCACGGTCGCCTCGGCGGCCTCCACGGCGTACGACCAGATCGTCAACGCGGACGGGCCGCAGGCGTACTGGCGACTCGGTGAGCCGGTCGGTACGACGACCTCGGTCGACTCCTCGGGGCAGAGCAACAACGGCACGTTCACCGGTGTGACGCTGGGCGGCGCCGGCGCGATCGCGGGCAACACCGCGATGACGACCAGTTCGAGCAGCGGGCGGATGGTCGGCGAGAAGGCGTACAGCATGCCGCAGCAGTTCACGGTCGAGGCCTGGGTGCAGCAGAGCGGCTTCAACCGCGGTGGGCGGATCATCGGCTTCGGCAACTCGAAGACGGGGAACAGCGGCGGTGGCGGCGACCGGATGCTGTACATGCGGACCAACGGCTCGATCGTCTTCGGCGTGAACGACGGCTCGCAGCGCACGCTGACCAGCCCGTCCGGCAAGAACGACGGCCTCTGGCACCACGTCGTCGGCAGCTACGACAACGGGATGATGAAGCTGTACGTCGACGGCGTGCTCAGCGGAAGCGCCTTGGTCGGCTCGGCGTCGGTGTACTACGGCTGGTGGCGGGTCGGGTACGACCTCACCAACTCGTGGCCTGGCGGCGGCGCGACCCAGACCGGAATGGGCATCGACGAGGCAGCCGTCTACCCGTACGCACTCACGCCCCTACAGGTCCAATCTCACTACGCAGCAAGGTGAAAAGGCGTCTTTCTGCAAGTTCTAGAACAAACTCATAACGCGGGTGGGAGGTCCGCTTCCGGTGGGCCTCCCACAGCGGTAATGTCCGCCGCTGGTGCGTGATGAGGCACGCACTGTTACGCCCCCGCCTGTGTAAGGACATAAATGAAGAAGTTAGTGCTCGCCCTGATCACGGGGGCGGCAGTGCTCGCCGCCGCGTTGATTCCCTCCGGACCTCCGGTGCAGGCAGCGACGCCGGGCTTCGCGTCCGCGGTGTCCGCGATCAAGCAGACCTCGTGGCAGACCAACAACAGCGTGAACGCGCTGGCGATCGCCGGGAACACCGTGTTCGCGGGCGGCATGTTCACCAGGCTCCGGCAGCCGGGTAAGGCGTCCGGCGAAGCGCCGGAGACCCTTCGTTCGTACGTCGCCGCGTTCGACCGCACCACCGGGAGGCCGACCGCGTTCGCCCCGGTGCTGAACGGTCCGGTCTACGCCATCGCCACCAGCCCGGACGGCAAGTGGGTGGTGATCGGCGGTGACTTCACCACGGTCAACGGCATCCGGCGCAGCAAGATCGCGATGTTCTCGGTGGCCACCGGCAAGCTGGTCGCGGCCTGGGACCCGGTCGTGGCAGCCCGGGTCAAGGCGCTGGCGATCTACGGCAACAGTGTGTTCATCGGCGGCGCGTTCCGAGCGATCGACGGCACGACCCGCAACCGGCTGGGCGCCGTTCGGCTGATCCAGGGCGACCTCCTGCCGTGGAACCCGAACGCGAACAACGACGTGTACGCCGTCGACGTCGCCGACAACGGCACCCGGGTGTTCGTCGGCGGACCGTTCAGCACGATCAACGGCAAGGACCACTACTCGCTGGCGATGCTGAACAACACCACCGGCGCGGCCTTCGACTTCCCGGCGGCGGCCGCGATCCCGAAACCGACCGCGACCTGCACCACGCGGGTGAAGGACATCGACACCCTGGGCGACAACGTGTACGTCTCGAACGGCGGCGACGGCGGCGGCTGCTACGACGGCGTACTGGCCGCGCAGGTGTCGACCGGCAAGCTGCTCTGGCAGAACAAGTGTCTGGGCGCGACCGAGGCGATCAAGGCGATCGGCAGCTGGCTCTACAAGGGCTCGCACGCGCACAACTGCAGCTCCTCGCCGAACGGCTTCCCGGACGGAACCGGCACGCATTACCTGCTGGTCGAGAGCACGATCAACGGCAACCTCGGGCCGTGGTTCCCGAACACCGACGCGAACCCGAAGAGCACCACCCAGGTCGGCCCGCTGGCGATGGCCGGCACCGCCACCGACCTGTGGGTCGGCGGCGACTTCCTGCACGTGAACGGCACGCTCCAGGTGGGAATCACCCGGTTCACGAACACGCCCGGCGGTGCGGCTCCCGCCGTACCGAAGGCTCCGACGCTGACCGCGACGTCGTCCGGACGCGTGTACGTGAGCTACACGGACTCGTACGACCTGGACAACCTGACGCTGACGTACAACGTTTTCCGCGGCTCGCTGAACGTCGGCTCGAACAAGTACACGACGTACTTCTGGCAGCCTCGCAAGACCTACCAGGTCGTCGACCGCGGCCTCGCCCGCGGCTCGTCGTACACGTACCACGTAGAGGTCCACGACGGCCGCAACATCATGAAGGGCGCCAGCGCCACGGTAAAGATCCCCTGACTTGCCCCTTCCGCATCGGAACCCTCAGTCGTAGCTTGGTGACCAAGGGGGATCGATCATGGGGACAAGACTATTAGTTGCGTTGGGCATCAGCGGGCTCGTGCTGGGGGTGGTGCCGGCACCACCCGCGACGGCCACCGGGGCAAGCCTGACCGCAGTCGCCGTATCGACCTGGCAGACCGACGCCAGTGTGCTCGGCCTGGCTGTTGCCAAGGGCAAGGTGTACGTCGGGGGCCGCTTCCTGACCGTGCGCCCGCCGGGCGCGGCCCCCGGGACCCACGAGACGAGCCGGACCTATCTGGCCGCGTTCAGCCAGAGCACGGGCGCGCTCGACGCCGGGATGAACCATGTCCTGGACGGGATCGTCTGGGCGGTCGTCGCCTCGGCCGACGGCTCCAGGGTGTATGTCGGCGGGGACTTCACCCGCGTCGACGGCCAGGTCCGGAACCGGATCGCCGCCTTCAGCACGGCGACCGGCGGACTGGTCGCGGCCATCGCGCCGCAGGTGTCGTACCGGGTGAAGGCGCTCGCTATCGGCGGATCCAGCTTGTACTTCGGCGGGTCGTTCGGGGTCGTGAACGGCGTGACCCGGAACCGGGCCGCTGCGATCAGCACGGTCACCGGCGCCCTGCTGCCGTGGAACCCGAACGCTGACGACGATGTCTACGCGATCGACGCGGCCGACGACAACTCGAAGGTCTATCTGGGCGGGACGTTCGCCGAGATCGGCGGAACGAGTCATTGGGCTGTTGCCAGCGTCAACAACTCGACCGGCGCACCGCTGCGCTTCGCCGCGGCGTCCGCCGTACCGTTGCCGTCGAGCGGGTGCACGTCGCGGGTGAAGGACATCGAGACGTCCGGCAGCCGGGTGTACTTCGCCAACGCCGGTGACGGCCCGGGCTGCTTCGACGGGACCTGGGCGGCTGATGTTGCCACCGGCAAACTGGTCTGGAAGAGCACCTGCCTGGGTGCGACCGAGGCGATCACCATGGTGAACGGGTGGCTGTTCAAGGGGTCGCACGCGCACAGTTGTCCCGGTGCCTTCTCGGACGGCAGCGGCACGCACTTCCTGCTGCTGCAGAACCCGGCGAACGGCTCTTTGGGACCTTGGTTCCCGAACACGAACGGCGGACCGCCGACGTCGGTCGGTCCACTCGTGTCCGCGACTGGTGGCAGCGATCTGTGGATCGGCGGTGACTTCACCAAGGTCAACGGCGCCGGCCAGCAGGGCCTGACCCGGTTCACCAATCTCGGCCGCGGCGCCGCACCGAGCGCCCCGGCGTCGCCGACGCTCTCCCGGCCGGCCATCGGTCAGGTGAAGGCCAGTGTCCGGGCCTCGCTGGACAACGACGACATCCGTCTCACCTATCGTCTGCTTCGCGGGGCAACCGTCGTCGCCGTCACGAGAGTCAGCTCCGCGTTCTGGTCCCGCCCCACCGTCACGCTCACCGACACCACAGCACCGACCAGAACGACCCAGAACTACCGCATCGAGGTCTCCGACGGGAATCACGCCGTACGCAGCGGCTACTCCACCGTCACTGTCCGCTGACCCGGCGGTGGGCGGCAATCGCTCGGTGGGCTTCGTTCCACCACAGGAGGAGGGTGGCGAACGAGGCACCGGCCAGGCCCCACGCCGCGCCTTGGGGACCCCAGAGGAAGGCGCCGCCGACGCCGCAGACGATCAGGACGACCGAGGAGATCAGGCGGACACGGAGGCCGCGGGTGGCGGCGGTGAGGGCTCGGAGGATGGCGAAGGCGCCGGCGTTGGAGGCGCCCAGCGCCTGGAGCAGGATGACAGGGACCAGGACGCTGTGGGCCTGGTTCCAGACGCCGGGGCCGAGCAGTTCGCGGCCTACGACCGGAGGTAGCAGGAGGAAGATCGCGCCCCACGCCAATGCGCCTGCGCCGACGCCGAGCGAAATGGCGAGACCGACGAGCCACAGGCGCCGGTACGAGTGCCGCAACGCCCGGGCCGCCTCGGGGACGGAGATCATCCGGATGCCCTGGTTCAGCACGTTCACCGGGCCGAGCAGTACCTGCGCTCCCCGGATGCCCGCCGTCGCGACGAGGCCGGCGGCCGCGGTGATACCGAGCATGTAGAGCTGGATGGTGCCGGAGACCGCGAGCATCTCCCCGACGTACTTCGGGCTCAGGTCCCAGTTCCGGTTGACCCATTCACGAATCAGCTGCCGGCGCGGCGCCACACCCGACTGGAAGCGGCCGGCGATCGCCGCGACCACCGCGCCGAGTCCCCATCCGAACGTCAGCGTGAACGCGGACGTCGTACCGGTGAGATAGAGGCCGCCGAAGATCGCCAGCATCGCGAGCAACCAGATCAGGTCGTTGACGAAGGCCTTCTGTCCCTCGCCGACGACGAAGAACGCCCAGCGCCACGCGTCCTGCAGGAGCAGGCCCGGCATGGTCAAGGCGAAGGCGAGCAGCACACCACGAGACGGCACGGCCGGGACGGCCGCGATGGCAAGGCCGAGCAACGACGCCAGGACTCCGGTGAACAGCGCCGTCGCCGTACTGGCCCGGACTGCTCGTTCCCATTCCGGACTGCGAGCGCCGGAGTGGCGTACGGCGAGCGGCTCGGTGGAGATCGCCCGCGACACGTTCAGGGCGATCGTGTAGCCGCCGAACGCGAGCGCGTAGACACCGAAATCGGCGACCGTACTGGACCGCGCGACGACGACCCCGACGGCGAGATTGCTGAGGCTCGACAGGCCCTGATCGGCAAGACCCCAGCCCGCGCGACCAGCCGGTCCGGCCAGCCGACGTAGTTTCGGCCGCCGGAACTTCACCGCCTCACTCTAAACTGGACGCGGCGGGTGGCGGAGGATGCCGAGGAGGAATCGCGGGATGCCCAGCACGTAACGCTTCCAGAGTCGGCGCGGCTCCTTGTACAGCCGGAAGCTCCACTCCAGCCCGGAGCGCTGCATCCAGTACGGCGCGCGGTCCAGCCGGCCCGTGTGGAAGTCGAACGCCGCACCGACCCCGATCAGGATCGTCGCGTTCAGCCGGTCGCGGTGGTCGGCCATCCAGCGCTCCTGCTTCGGCGCCCCGAGCCCGATCCAGACGATGTCGGGCCGCGCCTCGTTCATCCGGGCGACCGTCTCCGCGTCCTCGGCGTCGGTGAGTTCACGGTACGGCGGGCATTCGACACCGACGACCTTCAACGCCGGGTGCCGTTCCTGGAACCGCTCGCGCAGCTCCTCCGCCACGCCCTCGGCTCCGCCGTAGAAGTACTGTGTCCAGCCGCGGTCCGCCGCCTCCGCCAGCACACGCTCGAGCAGATCCGGACCGGCCACGCGGCCCATCTCCTCGAACCCGGCGCGGTGACCGGCCCACACCAGCGGCATCCCGTCCGGAACGGTCAGACCGGACGTGTTGTAGACCTCGGTCAGCCGCGCGTCGGCACGCGCGTGCAGCAACGCGTTCATGTCGGACACGCACACCAACTGACGTTCACCGTCGTCGATCCAGCGCGCGAACGTCTCCACCGTCCGGTCCAGATTCGTCACGCTGACGTGAATCCCGAGAACGTCGACCCTGGTCATGGGGCCTCCCGGTCTGGACTGAGGAGCGGCGGGAGCGAAGCGACCAGAGCGACGAGGGAAGACCGGGAGTCACAGCCCCATGACCCGCGCGCCGGAGGCGCGCATTCAATACAGTTCATGAGTCCTCTCCCGTCAGCAGTGCGAGGTCGGCGTCGACCATGATGCGGACCAGCTCCGGAACGTGCACCTGAGCCTTCCAGCCGAGGTCGGTGGCCGCCTTCGACGCGTCCCCGATCAGCGAGTCCACCTCGGTGGGACGCTCGTACCTCTGGTCGTGGTCGACGTACTTCTCCCAGTCCAGCCCGACGTGGTCGAACGCCAGCGAGACGAAGTCGCGGACGGAGTACGACGTACCGGTCGCGATCACGTAGTCCGCGGGGGTGTCGTGCTGCAGCATCCGCCACATGCCCTCGACGTACTCCGGGGCGTAGCCCCAGTCCCGGCAGGCATCCAGGTTGCCCAGGTACAAGCGATCCTGGCGACCCGTCTTGATCGCCGCCACCGCGCGGGTGATCTTCCGCGTCACGAACGTCTCGCCGCGCCGCGGGGACTCGTGGTTGAACAGGATCCCGTTCACCGCGAACATGTCGTACGCCTCGCGGTAGTTCCGGGTCATCCAGTAGCCGTAGAGCTTCGCGGCGCCGTACGGCGAACGCGGGTGGAACGCGGTGTCCTCGTTCTGCGGGGGCGGGGTCGCGCCGAACATCTCCGACGACGACGCCTGGTAGAACCGGCAGTCCAGTCCGATCATCCGGATCGCCTCGAGCAGCCGCGTCGTACCCATCCCGGTGGTGTCCCCGGTGTACTCCGGCTCGTCGAAGCTGACCCGCACGTGCGATTGCGCGGCCAGGTGGTAGACCTCGGACGGCTGGATCGACGCGAGCAGGGTGACGAGTCGCGAGCCGTCGGTCAGGTCGCCGTAGTGCAGGAACAGCCGTTTGTCGCGGGCGTGCGGGTCCTCGTACAGGTGGTCGATCCGCTTGGTGTTGAAGGTGCTGGCGCGCCGGATCAGGCCGTGCACCTCGTAGCCCTTGGACAGCAGCAGCTCGGCCAGGTACGAACCGTCCTGGCCGGTGATGCCGGTGATGAAGGCCCTCTTGATGTTGGGGGTCATGCCACATGCTCCTGGTACCAGGCGTAGGTGGCGGCCACACCGTCTTCCAGGGAAATGGTGGGCTTCCAGCCGAGCGCCAGCAACCTGCTCACGTCGAGCAGCTTGCGCGGGGTGCCGTCCGGCTTGGACAGATCGTTGCTGAGGGCACCGGTGTAGCCGACCGTCCGGGCGACCAGTTCGGCCAGCTCGCGGATCGTCACGTCGGCGCCGACACCGACGTTGATCGGCTCCGGTGCGTCGTAGTGCTCCAGCAGGTGCAGGCACGCGTCGGCGAGGTCGTCCACGTGCAGGAACTCGCGCCGCGGCGTACCGCTCCCCCACAACACCACCTCGGGCGCGGCCGCGGCCTTTGCCTCGTGGAACCGGCGGATCAAGGCGGGCAGGACATGCGACGACGTCGGGTCGAAGTTGTCGTGCGGGCCGTACAGGTTCGTCGGCATCGCGGAGATCCAGCGCAGGCCGTACTGCCGGCGTACGGCCTGGACCTGCATGATGCCGGCGATCTTGGCGATCGCGTACGCGTCGTTGGTCGGCTCCAGCTCACCGGTCAGCAGGCTCGACTCGCGGATCGGCTGCTCGGCGTACTTCGGGTAGATGCACGACGACCCGAGGAACAGCAGCCGGGGCGTGCGCACCTCGAGGGCCGCGTCCATCAGGTTCACCTGGATGCGCAGGTTGTCGCTGAGGAACTCGGTCGGGTGGTCGCGGTTCGCGAGGATGCCGCCGACCCGGGCCGCGGCGTCGATCACGACCGCCGGCCGGTGCTCGCGCAGGAAGTCGAACGTCTGCTGACGGTCGCGCAGATCGAGCTCCGCCGACGACGCGCCGATCAGGTGCGTGTACCCGGCTGCCTCGAGGCGGCGCCAGAGGGCCGAGCCGACGAGGCCGCGGTGACCCGCGACATAGACAGGTGCCCCAAAATCCAAGACAGAATCCATCAGTAGGCTCCCGCGCCGTAGATCACCGCGCGCACGGTCTTCCAGAGAATCAGGAGATCCAGGGTCATCGACCAGTTGTCGACGTACCGCAGGTCGAGGCGGACCGACTCGTCCCAGGACAGGTCGCTGCGGCCGCTGACCTGCCAGAGGCCCGTCATACCGGGCTTCACCAGCATCCGCCGCGAGTCGTCGGCGGCGTACAAGGCGACCTCCTCGGCCAGCGGCGGCCGCGGACCGACGAGCGACATGTCGCCGCGCAGCACGTTGAACAGCTGCGGCAACTCGTCGAGCGAGAACCGGCGGATCCAGCGGCCGAGCGGCGTCATCCGCGGGTCGTTGCGCATCTTGAAGATCACACCGTTGCCGTCGCTCAGCGCGTACAGGTCGCTGAGCCGCTGCTCCGCGTCGACGTACATGCTGCGGAACTTGAGCATCGTGAACTCGGCGCCCGCACGACCGACCCGCTGCTGCCGGAACAGCACCGGACCGGAGCTCGACAGCTTCACCGCGAGCGCCAGGCCGATCAGCAGCGGCGAGAGTACGGCGACGATGCCGAGGGCAACGACCCGGTCGAAGACCGCCTTCATCAGGTGCGGTCCGCCGCTGACCGACGGCCGCTCCAGGTGCAGCAGGGACAGGCCGGCGACCGGGCGGACCGAGATCCGCGGGCCGGCCACCTCGATGATGCCCGGGGAGACGATCAGCTCGATGCCGCGCTGCTCCAGCGCCCAGGACAGCCGGCGCAGCAACTGGCCGGCCAGCTCCGGGTCGGTCGCGATCGCGACCACCTCGACCGCGTGCCGGTCGGCGGCGGCCAGGATGTCCGGCTCGGCGAGCTCCTCGGGCTGCATCGGGCCGTCCCTGTCACCGGTGCTGTCACCGGTGCTGTCACCGCGCGGGCGGCAGGTCGCGACGACCCGGAAACCGTCGGTCGGACGGCTCTCCAAGTGCTCACAAAGTGTCGCGGCCGGGCCACTGCGCCCGACCACGAGAACCCGGTGCATGCAGCGACCCCGGACCCGGTGCCGGTGCAGGTCCTTCCGCAACGCGTACCGCAACAGCAGCGCGGCCACCACCATCACCGGGATCGCGAGCACCACGAAGCCACGGGCGATCTCGGCCTTGGTCACGTACGACGTCATCGCGACCGCCGCGGTGAGTCCGACGCCGGCGCGCAGCAGCGACCGGAACTCGTCCGGCCCGGCCCCGTAGAACCGTGAGTCGTACCCCTTCGACAAGGCGACCGCGGCTACCCAGGCGAGCGGCAGCACACTGCTCACCACGAGGTAACTGGAGCCGACGTGGTACCCGAACCGGGTCAGCAGCGCGATCGAGACACCGAGCATCGCCGCGAGCAGATCGCCGCCGACCGCGGCCCAGCGGTACACGCCGACCCAGCGCGGCTCGGTCGAGCGCGACGGCAGCGGAACGATCGCCGGAACCTCGTGCGGGACGACCCAGAGCGGCCGACGGCTGTCCACAGCGTCCGGCGCTTCTGCTCCGCTCACAGCGGCCCTCGTTCCCTCCCGCAACTGCCCGGTCACTTACAGTGTCCGCCGCAGCGTGCAGCGTGTCCTTGTCAATCCGCGCGTCGGCGCCGAGTGACCGAACATTACTACGGAGGCAGGTCCGCGGCGGCGCCCTACCCCACCGCCTGTGGAGAACTTGACGAGATCCTTATGTGACCCACAAACGACGCGAGTTGCCGTATCTTGAACCAAGGGGAAATCGCTTGACGACATTTACGGTGCTGTGCGACCTGGGGGGTGCCCGTCGCCTTGGCGAACTCAGAGGGGGAAGACGTCGACGCCGACGTCTGCATCATTGGTGCCGGACCCGCCGGGATCAGTATTGCGCGGGAACTGGCCGGCAGTGGAATCCGGGTCTGCCTGCTGGAGAGCGGCGGGCTGAACGTCGAGCGCCGCGCGCAACGGCTGAGCAGGGGCGAGATCGACGGCTATCCGTTGCACCTGCTCGAGGAATCGAGGGTGCGGGCCTTCGGCGGAACGCTGCGGCATCCGCACCTCATGGACGGCGGGTGGGCAGCTCGTCCGCTGGACCCGATCGACTTCGAGAGCCGGCCCGAGCGGCCGGAGTCCGGGTGGCCCTTCGATCGCGACCATCTGATTCCGTACTACGTCCGCGCGCAGCATGACTGCGGACTCGCTCCTTACGACTTGGTCAACGGAGACCCCACCGCGGACGGCCGGCCCGCGGCGCCGGTTCAGGACGTCGAGGTCGAGACCACGCTGTTCCAGTTCAGCGACGCGGACTTTCAGGACGCTCTCCCGCTGCTCACGAACTCGTCCAACGTGCGCGTACTGCTGCATTGCCGGGTGGCCGGCATCATGACCGATCCGTCCCGTGGGCGCGTCGAATCGATCACCGCCGTACGCGCAGACCGTAGCCGGGTGGTCGTGCGACCCCGCGTGGTCGTGCTCGCCACGGGAGGTATCGAGAACGCCAGGCTGCTGCTGACCGCCGACAACGGACATGGGCTGGGCAACGAGCACGATCTGGTCGGGCGCTACTTCGGCGAGCGAATGGCGCTGCCTGTCGGGAACCTCGTCCTGTCCGGCCGCAAGACGGTCGACGACGCGGCGTTCTTCTTCCGCCGCAACGATGCGACCGGTGCCCTCCGGATCACCGAACGGATCCAGCGTGACAAGGGCCTGCTGAACTGCGCCTTCTATCTCGTCCCCCGTCCGGCCGCGGCCGCGACACCCGCGATCCGGTCGCTCTCGACACTGCACAAGGCGATCGTCAGGCGGCCCAGGATCGACGGGCTCGGCACGCACCTTCGCAACGTCGTCGGAGACCTTCCCGCTGTCGCGGACATGGCGCTGAGCGCGGTGGTGTCCCGCCCCCGCACGCTGATGTTGCGCGCTCAAGGCGAGCATGCACCGAACAGGGACTCGCGAGTCTCACTCGGGTCTCACCGCGACGACCTCGGAATCCCCGTCGCGCGGGTGACGTGGCAACCGACGGCTCGGGACCGGGAATCCATCCGGACCTCGACCGGCATCCTCGACGCGGTCTTCCGGAGCAGCGGATTCGGATACCTCAAGACAATGTTCGACGACGTTCCCGCGACACTTGTCGAAGGCAGCCACCATCACATGGGCACCACGCGGATGAACGTCGATCCGAGGAAGGGCGTTGTCGACGCCGACTCGCGGGTGCACTCCGTGGCGAACCTCTACGTCGCCGGATCGTCGGTCTTCCCCACGTACGGTGCGTCCAACCCGACCCTGACGATCGTGGCGCTGTCCCTGCGTCTCGCCGACCATCTCCGGAGCGTACTCACGCACGGCTGACGCAGGCCGCATAGACTGGGTCGCGGGGGTGGGGATGGTATCGACCGGCAATCCACGAGTGGTCCGTGCGCGTCCGGCTGCGCCGCCCGCACTCGCACCAGGCCTGCGCGGTTCTGCCGGCATCGGGGCACTGCTGCTCGTCGTACCGGCACTGATGTTCGCCGGCGACACCGGGCCCAGCCGGATCGACCGCCGGGTGCAGCACCTGGTCGACGGCTCGGCCGCCGGTGCCTGGGATATGGCCCACAGCCTGGACTGGCTCGGCGAGCCCGCCGGCCGGACATTGATGGTCCTGGCATTAGCCGCACTCTGCTTGGTCGCCAAGCGTCCTGCGCTGGCCGCCACGGCCGTGGTGGGCATCGCCGCGATCAGCGTGCTGACCACGGTCCTCAAGCCGATCGTGGATCGGCGCATTCACGACGGCTTCCTGTCGTATCCCAGCGGCCATACGGCGGCGGTCACGGCGGCCGCGATGGTCGTGGGTCTACTGCTGGCCGATCTGCTGCACGCCGGCGCGGTCACGGGAACAGCGATCGTGCTCGCCACCGCCGTCCTGGGCGGCGGGCTGATGGCAGGGGCACAGATCTCACTGTCCGCCCACTACCCGACGGACACTCTTGGTGGTTTCGGCTGTGCGCTGCTCGTGATCCCGCTGACAGCCGCACTGATCGACCGGCTGGTCAGGCTCAGAACGGTCCGCCCCGCTGACGGCGACGGGCACCGACCTACACGAAACGGCGGAACACCGGCTTGACCGGTCGTCCTCCCGTCCACCCCCTCGGGTCTCCGTCGTCGAGCGCCTTGCGGTACGTCGCGCACGCCCCGGCCACCACCTCGACCGTTCGCGCGATGTCCTCGTCGGTCAGGGCGCTGCTCACCACGAACGACGGTCCGATCACTCCACCGAGCAGCAACTCACGCAGGAACAGCGTGCGGTAGCTCTGCGAGGGCTCCAGGTTCTCGTCGAGCGTCCCGAACACCAGATTGCTGGCCCGGCCCCGGACCACGACATGGTCCTGGACACCCGCCGCGGCCGCCACCTCGCGGACACCGGCCGAGAGCTTGTCCCCGAGGTCGTGCAACCGGCTCGCAATTCCTTCTTCGGCGTAGACATCCATCACCGCAATGGCCGCGGCCAGCGCGTGGGTCTCGGCGCCGTGCGTCGTGGACAGCAGGAAGACCCGCTCGCGATCGTCGCGCAGGCCTCCGCGTTCCATGAGTTCCCGGCGTCCCGCCAGGGCGGACACGGCGAACCCGTTGCCGAGTGCCTTGCCGAAGGTGGACAGGTCCGGCGTCACGCCGTACAAGCCTTGCGCGCCGGAGGCCGAGAAGCGGAAGCCGGTGATCATCTCGTCGAAGATCAGCAGCGCGCCGTGGCGGTGGGTCAGGTCGCGCAGGCTTTGGAGGTATCCCGCCGGCGGATCCTGCTGGGTCGCGGCCTCGAGCATCAGGCACGCGATCTTGCCTTCGTGGCGGATCAGCAATTCTTCGGTCGCGGCCAGATCGCCGTACGGGAACGCGACGGTCAGATCGCCGATCTCGCCGGGGATGCCTGCGGGCATCGCGGTGCGGCTGATGAACCAGTCGTCGACCGAGAAGAACGCGTGGTCCGAGCAGACCGCCACCAGCGGGCGGCCGGTGACCGCGCGGGCCAGCCTGACTGCGGCGGTCGTCGCGTCCGAGCCGTTCTTGGCGAACTTCACCATCTCGGCGGTCGGCACCGCGGCGAGGAAACGCTCGGCCGCCTCCAGTTCGACGATACTCGGGCGGACGAAGTTGCTGCCCCGGTCGAGCTCACGCCGGACCGCCTCGACGACCCTCGGGTGAGCGTGGCCGAGACTGACCGACCGAAGCCCCGAGCCGTACTCGATGTACTCGTTGCGGTCGACGTCCCAGACGTGTGCGCCCGCGCCGTGCGAGATCACCGGCGCCATCTCGAACGGATACTGGTCGTCGCCCTTGGCGTAGGTGTGGGCGCCGCCGGGGATCAGGTCGTGCAGCCGCTTGTTCGCCGCGACGGACCTCTCGAAAGACTTCTCAGTCTGGTTGCTCATGACAACCTCGCAGTAGCCAGAGCCAGTGACGGTGCGGCCTTGTCCCGGTCGGACACCAGCGTGACCGGGAGCGGCCAGGGGATGTCCAGATCCAGGTCGTCGTACCTGATCGACACGTCCTCGGCCGGGTCGTGGGCACGGTCGATCCGGTACGACACGTCCGCCGGCTCGGTCAAGGCCTGGAAACCGTGCGCGCAACCGGCCGGCACGTAGACCGTGACCTGGTTGTCGCCGGTCAGGTCGAAGACCTCGCGATTGCGGTACGTCGGTGAGCCCGGGCGCAGGTCGACGACCACGTCGAACACCGCGCCGTACGAGCACCTGACGAGCTTGGCCTCGCCCGCTCCCGACCGGACGTGCATCCCCCGCACGACCCCGCGCCGCGAGCGCGAGATGCTGTCCTGCACGAACCCGTCCGGGTCGAGCCCGGCGGCCGACACCGCGTCGCGGTCGAACGTGCGCGAGAAGAACCCGCGCTCGTCGACGTGGGGCGTCGGCCGGAACAGCAAGGCCCCGGCGATCGTCGGTACTTCGATCACATCCATCGCTAATCCCCCTGATCCAGCGCGACGCGGGACAAGTTCTCCGTCCCGAACAGCGCCGCGGAAAGTACGTCGTACTGCTGCTCGAGCGACTCGAGATACTCGGCGTTCTTGGCCCGCAGGGCCGGCACCACGCTCGAGGCGCGAGCCTCGAGCGCGCGGAACTGCTCGATCAGCCGCGGCACGTCGAGATCCTGGATCGGCTGCCGGAACTCGGCCAGCCGCATCTGCTCCATCAAGGCGTCGCTCTTGGTCCCGTAGCTGATCGAGATGGTCGGCTTGGACAGTTTCAGAGCAGACACCACGTTGTGGTATCTCGACGCGACGACCAGGTCGACCCCCGCCAGCTGGGTCATCAGTTCGCCGAGCGATTCGGCCGGCTCGCTGATCAGTTGCTTCCCGGCGAGCTCCGGGCGGGTCCGCCGCAGGTCGTCGGACACTGCCTCGACGACGGACAGGTCGGACGGATCGCCGGTCACGAGCCGGATCCGGTAGCCGCCGTCGACGAGCCAGCGGGCGAACTCGACGATCTTCGCGGTGTACGTCGCGTAGATCTCGTCGGCCCGGTCCCGATCCGCGTTCGTACCGCGGTAAGCCATCACTCCGAGGCCCACGGTCCGCTGCCGATGCTCGACGGGAGCAGGCGCCGGCAACGCAAAGGCAAGGTCCGGACGGACTTCGTCGCGACTGGTGTCGAGGCCCATCTGCCGCATCGCGTCCCTGGAGTACGCATCCCGGTACGAGCGGTACGTCGCAAGCCGCGCGGCCCCGGTGAACAACCATCGCAGCGTTCGCTCACGTGCGACGTTCGCGCCCACGTTGACGAACGCGACCTTCGCACCGGTCATCCTGGCCGACAGCGACATCAGGAACAGCGCGTACGGGAAGCCCCACGGGCGCAGCTCGAGCGTCGTCTCGAGAACACCCATGCCCGGCACGATCACCACGTCGTACCCGCGGACCACCAACGGCATTCGCGCCAGGTCGGCCACCTTGCCGAACATCTTGCGCGCGACGTCGTCCACCCTGACCCGTCCGGGTCCGTGCTCCTGGTACCAGGTCATCGCGACCGCGGGGACGCCGTACTGCCGCTCGAACTCGTCCGGTCCGGAGCAGATACAGCTGATCTCCGCCTCAGGATGCCTGTTCCGGACAAAGGCCAGCATCGCGTCGAGCGAGCCGTGGTTGCCGAGGTTGCCGGATCCCAGCAGGCCGAAGAACGCGACGCGTGCCGGCGTGCCTGGAGAACCCATGGCTACGCGACCTCCCCATGCCCGACCACACCCGAGCTCTCCGGGATCTTGGTCGGCGGCGTGGCCGGCTTGCTGTCCTCGATGCGGCCGGTCGAACGGCGGACCGCACGGCTGGCCATCCACCGGGCCAGGTGGCCATAGCACTCGCGGCGGTCGGCCGACGAGAGCGGCGCCCGGCGGATGCCGCCGACGAAACCGTTCACGTATTCACCGATCAGGCGGACCATCGGGTGCCGCAGCCGGCTCGCCCGGCGGGGCTCCATGTTCGCGGAGCGGGAGCGGATCGTCGGCTTCGCCCGCTCGGCACGGTCCGGATGGTCACGGCGGAAGAACAGCAGCTCCGGCACCTGGTAGAACCGGCCGTACAGGGCCAGCTCGGCCGTGATCGTGCGGTCGGAGTGGTGGTAGCTGCCGTTCAGCGGCGTCCGGCGAAGAATGTCGGAGCGCATCACGCCGTAGAAGTCGTCGCCGCCGACGTCGAACAGCAGACTGCGGAACCGGTCCGGTGCGTGCGGGTTGGCGGTGTCGAGCGGGTAGTCGACCTTGAGGACGATGTCGCCGGCGCCGTCGATGATCGCCTGGTAGGCGTGCGCGAGGACCAGTTGCGGGTCGTCGTCGAGCGCCTCGATGCAGCGAGCGAGCAGATCCTTGCCGTAGAGGTCGTCGTACGAGGCCCACTTGAACAGTTCGGTGTCGGAGTGCTCGAAACACCAGTTGTGGTTCGGGGCGGCACCGAGGTTCACCGGTTGACGGAAGTAGCTGATTCGCGAGTCCTTCGCCAGGTACGCCCGGCAGATCTCCTCCGTGGCATCGGTCGATGCGTTGTCGGAGATCATCAGCAGGTAGTCGCCGTAGCTTTGTCCGAGCAGGGCGTCCAGCGACTCCGCCAGGTACTTCTCGCCGTTGTAGACCGGAAGGCCGATGGTCAGCCGTGGTACCGCGTTCATGTGCTCCTCATTTCCGGAACTTCCTGCCGATCGACAGGATCTTCAGGCAGGGCCGATTCCAGCTGCTTGCGCTCGCGGATCCCGGCCCGCAGTGTGAACCACCAGACGAAAGCGGCGGTGAAGGTCGCGCTCGCGGCTCCCCAGGACGAACCCAGCGCACCACCGATCGCGCCACCGGTGACCCCGCCGACCAGGTAGCAGGCGGAGGCGAACAGCTGGGCCTTCAGGCTGCGCCGAGCCACGCCCAATGCGCGCAGACCTGCGGCGGCACCGGTGTTGAATCCGGCGAAGGCCACCGACAAAGTTGCCGGAAGCACCAACGCGGAAGCGGTCAGCCAGACCTGGCCGAGCAGGGCGTGCCCCCACTTGTCGGGCAGGGCGACCAGTAGTAACAGGCCCCACGCCAGGGCGGCCAACGCCTGCGCGCCGCCGAGCAGCAGACAGAAGATCGGGAGGTGCCGGACCGATCGGCGCAAGACCCGGGCCGCTTCCGGCACCGCGACCAGGCCGACGCCGGACAACACGATGAAGAACGGCCCGAGCAGCATCTCGGCGCCGCGGACGGTACCGACGGCGGCGACCCCGGCGAACGCGCCCAGCCCGTACATCCGCAACTGGTACGCGCCGCTCTGCGTCACGTTCTCGGTCAGGTAGCGCAGACCGAGATCACGATGCTCGGTCGTCCAGTACCGAGCCCGCGACACCCGCGGCACGACACCGGCCTGTATGCCGCTCACGAGCGCGGCGACGGCACCCGCACACCCCCAGGCCAGCACGAACCTGGTCACACTCGCTTCGCGCGACGCCACGTACAGCAGCGGGATCAGAGCCAGCGCCCAGGTGAGGTCACTGACGAACGCCTTGCCGCCTTGCCCGGAGGCGAAGAACGCGAACCGCCAGCTGTCCTGCAGCATGAGCCCGGGCAGGATGATGCCCAGGGCAATGAATGCGGCGCCGATCCGGCCGCCGAGCGCGACGCCGACCGCAGCACAGACGGCACCGGTCAGCATCCCGACGACGATCGCCGTCCCGGACGAGCTCGCGACCGCCTTCCGCCAGATCGGACGTTCGGCACCGCTGAAGCGCACGGCCAGCGGGTCCGTCGCGAGACCGCGGGAGATGTTGACCACTACGCCGTACGTCACCCAGGCCAGGCTGAACGCGCCGAACTCCAGCGCGCCGAGCTGCCTGGCCACGACGATGCCCACGATGAAGCTGACCATGCTGGTCACCGCCTGGTCGGCAAGTCCCCAGGTGAGCCGGCGCAGGACGCCGCGCATCGTCAGCGCCCCCTCTCATGCGGTTCGGGGAGTGGGACGAGGTACGTCGTACCCCAGCCGCCGTCGGCCTCCAGTTGGGCGATGATCTCGTCGGCGATGTCCCACGTGAGAACGAGGACGATGTCCGGCCGTGCGGCCTTCAGGTCCTCGATCGGACGGATCGGCACCATGCAGCCGCCCGGTACGCGGCGGCCGTGCTTGCCGGGGGCAAGATCCACGGTGAACGGCAGCAGCTCCGTCGTCACCTTGCTGAGGTCGAGGAGCACCGGCGCCTTGGAAGGAGCGCCGTACCCGAGGACGGTGCGGCCGGCGGCCTTGTGCCGGGCCAGCTCGTCGTGCAGCGCGCGGGCCGCATGCCGCGCGGCCTCCTGCAGGCTGCCGAGCTGTACCTCGTCGGCGATGCCCGCGGCGTCCTCGTCCTCCAGCACCACGTCGATCGAGGCGTCCGGTTTCGCATCGGCCGTGTGCCGGAGCATCACCATCAGGCTGCCGCCGAACATGTCGACCTGCTTCACCGACTCGACCGCCAGCCCGTGAAGGGCAGCGAGGTTCCGCAGCGCCCGCAGCGAGACGTAAGCCCAGTGCCCGTGGCGGATGGTGTCGAACTGGTTCCCGACGAACAACGGCAACAGGTGGTGGAACTCCATCACCAGCAGGCCGCCCGGCGCGAGCCGTTCCGCGCGAACCTCGAGCATCTCGCCGTACTGCGGCTCGTGCACGATGCCGTGCACATCGATGATCAGGTCGGCCTTCTCGCCGTCACCGGCCAGTCGTGAGCCCGCGGCGTACAGGTGCTCGAGCCAGGAACCCCCATGGTGGCTGGCGAACTCGAAGACGACGCTGTCGTGCAGTTCGGGGTACTCGGTGAGCAGCTCCTTCACCGACTTCTCGGCATGCGCGATGCTCGTCGCCGACTCCACCGCCAGCGGCTCCTCCGGCAGTTGCGCCTCGACCGGACCGAGCTGGACCAGCGTGCAGTCCCGGCACAGCCACAGCTCCAGCGGCCAGCGCGGATCCGGCCCCGGCGTGTCCGCGGGCGGGAAGTAGTCGGCACACGGCTGCGGCCCGAGGTCGACCACAGGTACGACGTTCTCCGCCGCGCAGCCGCGACACTTGAAGCTCACTTCCGCTTTTGAAGTCAACAGAGTCCCCTCGTTCACCATGTCAGCGTGGCTTTCCCTGTCGTGAAGGCTTCGGCGTACGGCGCTCGGCACTCCATCCCGCGGAGCCGGGCCAGTCCGGCGAACACCTCTTCGTCGAACCAGTCGTGCGGGACCTGTGACGGGTACGCCTTGTGCAGCAGCGCCACCTTGTCGCGCAGCTGCTCCTCGGTGAGTTCGACGTACAGCCACGGACGGCTGAGATCGCCGTCCCACTTGGGGATCTCGTAGTGCAGCACCAGATGGTTGCGCCAGACCGTCGGCGCCAGCTCGGCGATCAGCCGGTGGTCCTGGTGTGCGTCGTTCTTGCTCGGGGCAAGCACCAGGTCAGGCCGGCGCCCCGTGTCACTGCCGCGCGCGGTTGCCTCGAGCAACTCCTTGGTCTCGTTCCAGTACGCCGGCAGCCGCCCGTCCGGTAGCTCGGCCGACGTCACGGTCACCTCGCAGTCCGGCAGGAACAGCTCCGCTGCGCGGCGGGCCTCCTCCAGGCGCACCGGCGTACCGGTCGCGATCACGAAATCGGCGGTCAGCTCCGGCACCGACTCGGCCAGCTTGAGCAGGGTGCCGCCGCAGCCGATCTCGATGTCGTCCGGGTGCGCGCCGAGAGCGACCAGGTGGACCGGTCCGTCGATGAGGCCGAGCTGGAACGGCAGCATCAGATCGCCACCACCACAGGCGCCTTGTCCACGAGCTTGCCGTTCTGCTGGCGGGCCTCGTGGCTCCACAGCGCCCACGGCTTCTTGCCGGACCGGTACAGCTCCTCGAGCTGGCTGCGCTCCTTGAGCGTGTCCATCGGCGCCCAGAACCCGTGGTGCGGGATCGCCTCCAGCTTGCGCATCGCGGACAGCCGCGGGAACGCGTCGCCGACCAGGTCCTCGTCCTCGTGCAGGACGTCGAAGATCTCCTTCTTGATCACGAAGTACCCGCCGTTGATCCACACGTTCAGATCGGCGGCCGAGCGCAGCCCGGTGACCCGCGCTTCGTGGTCGAACTCGACCACGTGGAACGACGCCTGCGGCGGGACCGCGAGCAGGCTCGCGGTGATGTCGCTGGTCATCACATGGTCGACGATCTTGTCCATCGGCGCGTCGGTCAGCACGTCGCCGTAGTTCGCCAGGAACGCGTCGTCGTCCTCCAGGTACGGCCGGACCCGGCGCAGCCGCTCACCGATGCTGGTGTCGATCCCGGTGTCGACGAAGGTGATCTTCCACTCGCTGATGTCGGAGTCGAGCAGCTCGATGCGCTGCCCGCCCTTCGTCATCACGAAGTCGTTGGAGACCGTCTCCTCGTAACGCAGGAAGTACTCCTTGACCGCGGACCCCCCGAAGCCCAGGCAGAGGATGAACTCGGTGTGGCCGAAATGCGCGTAGTACCGCATCACGTGCCACAGGACCGGCCGGTCGCCGATCGTCATCATCGGTTTCGGTGCGGAGTCCACGCCGCTGCGCATCCGCAGCCCGAAGCCCCCGCAGAAGATCACGACCTTCATCTGACTTCCCTTCCCCCCAACGCCTTTGTTCAGATCACTTCGAGCCGCGGAATGGGCACGACGAACTTCGCGCCCCACTCCCGTGCGTAGCCGAGCTGGTGGACGATCTCCGCGCGCAGGTTCCACGGCAGGATCACGATGTAGTCGGGGCGCGTCTCGGCCAGGCGCTCCGGGGCATGGATCGGGATGTGCGTGCCGGGCAGGAACATCCCGTGCTTGTGCGGGCTGCGGTCGACCGTGTACGGCAGCAGGTCCTCGCGGATGCCGCAGTGGTTGAGCAGCGTGTTGCCCTTGCCGGGAGCGCCGTACCCGGCGACGAACTTGCCGTCGCGCTGTGCCTGGATCAGGAACTCGAGCAGGTCGGACTTGATCTTGAACACCTCGGCCGCGAAGCCCAGGTGACCCTCGACGCTGTGCAGGCCGGCGTCCTCCTCGTCCTGCAGCACCTTGCCGACCAGCTCGGTGGGCTCACCCGCGGTCTCGGTCGGCGTGCTGAAGACGCGGAGCGAGCCGCCGTGGCTCTGCAGCTCCTGGACGTCGACAACCGTCAGGCCGGCCCTGTTGAGTGCGTCGGCCGCGGTCTTGAGAGTCAGGTACGAGTAGTGCTCGTGGTAGATCGTGTCGTACTGGCGATTCTCGATCAGCCGGAGCAGGTGCGGGAACTCCAACGACACCAGACCGTCGTCCTTCACCAGCGCGCGCAGGCCCTTGGCGAAGTCGACGATGTCCGGCACGTGCGCGAACACGTTGTTGCCGACGACAAGATCCGCCTGGCCGTGCCGTTTCGCCGCGTCGGCGCCGGTCGCTTCGCCGAGGAAGTAGCTCTCGGTGCGGATGCCCTTCTCGTTCGCGATCTTCGCGATGTTCGCGGCCGGCTCGATCCCCAGTACCGGGATGCCTTCGGCAACGGCGTGCTGCAGCAGATAGCCGTCGTTGCTCGCGGCCTCGACGATCAGGCTGTTCTCGTTCAGGTTCAGCCTCTCCTGCATGTCGACGACGAAGCGGCGGGCGTGCTCCACCCAGCTGGTCGAGTACGACGAGAAGTACAGGTAGTCGCTGAACACGTCGTCGGCGGCGACGTACGCCGGGAGCTGGACCAGCAGGCAGTTGTCGCAGATCCGCACGTTCAGCGGGTAGAACGTCTCACCGCTGTCGATCTGGTCGGCGCGCAGGAAGCTCTCGCACGGCGGCGACATGCCGAGGTCGACGAACGTCCGGGTCAACGGTTCGCCACAGAGGCGGCAGGCGACGGTCTCGCTCATCAGTTGAGCTCCTTCGGCCCGGGGAACTGCTCGTCGGTCTGGCGGCGCAGCTGGTCGTCGACCAGGCCGGCGCCGAGCAGTTGCTGGATGCGGCGCAGCCGGACGAACTGCGCCGAGTTGAAGTCGTCGAGCGTGAGGCCGTGCCGCCGGTAGGCGTCGTACAGCTCGTCGACGCCCTTGCGGACCGTCCACTCGAGCCTCAGGTCCGGGAACGTCTCGTTGAGCTTGCTGAAGTCGACCTTGTAGTTGCGCAGGTCCGGGCCGGCGCCGTCGGCGATCGACAGGGTCGACCCCGGTACCGCCTCACGGACCATCTCGGCGATATCGCGGACCTGGACCACGTCCTCGGAGCGGCCGACGTTGAACGCCTCGTCGTGGATCGTCTCCCGCGGCGACTCGAGCACCTTCAGGAACGCACGGCTGATGTCCTCGATGTGCACCAGCGGCCGCCACGGGGTGCCGTCGCTCTCCAGGCGGACCTGGCCGGACGTCATCGCGATCGCCGTCAGGTTGTTGACCACGATGTCGAGCCGCAGCCGCGTCGAGGCGCCGTACGCCGTCGCGTTCCGCAGGTACGTCGGGCTGAACGTGTCGTCGGCCAGCTTGGACAGCTCCTGCTCCGCCAGCGCCTTCGTCTCGCCGTACGGCGTTACCGGGAACATCTCCGCGTCCTCGGCGACCGCCTCCGACCCCGCGGCGCCGTACAGGCTGCACGACGACGCGAACAGGAACCGCCCGACACCGGCGTCCTTCGCCGCTCGGGCGAGGTTCAGTGTCCCTTCGAGGTTGACCGAGTACGTGGCGTCGCGGTTGAGGTGCCCCAGCGGATCGTTCGACAACGCGGCCAGACAGACCACCGCGTCGTACCCCGTCAACTCCCCCGCCGTCACGTCCCGCATGTCACGCGGCACGCGCGCCCCGATCGGCTCCGGCCCGCCCAAGAGGTCGCACCCCTCGTACAGCCCGGTGTCCAACCCGTCCACCTGATGCCCCGCAGCCCGCAGGAACGGCACCATCACCGCCCCGATATAACCGCGATCCCCGCTGACCAGAACCCTCATCCGGCGTCCCCTCACCCCAGCCCACACCCCAAGCACAGCCTCTGTCGCCCATACAGATCAGCGGAAAGCCGTCCTGATACACGCAATCTCACGTATTCACCCCCGACCCCCGGCACTCCCACCGCCCGCCGCCCACACCAGCAGGAAGAGGTCACGGTGTGTACACACCACCTGACCTGAAGCCCCGGCTGGAACACCCCGGGTGCCAGGACCACGTTGCTATATGTCGCCTACGACATATACTGAGTGAATGGTGGACCGGCTCTACGCGATCGAACTGGAACCGGAAGTCGAGCCTGGCTAGAGAGCCTGCCTGCCAAGCACTTCCTCAAGGTCGAGGAATATGTCGGGCTCCTCGCCGAGCAAGCCGCGTCGCTGGGCGAGCCATACGCACGTCATCTTGGTGACGGCGTCCGCGAGTTACGGCCCACCCTCGACGGCGCGGCGATGCGGATCACCTACTGGCTCGCTCCGGACCGGGTCGCGGTCTTGCTGACGGTCTTCCGCAAGACACGGATGCGAGAGGAAGCCGAGGTCAAGCGGGCGCTGGTGGCCAAGCAGATCTGCGAGACTCAACACGGACCAGCGCATGAGGAGTTCGTTCGGATGATCGAGGGAGGAGAGATCGAGCAATGAGTCAAAGTCGCTGGAAGACCGTGCGTCAGCGGAAGCTCGGCGCGGAAGCCGTTGAACCTGAAGATGTTGTCCAGGCACGGCGTGAGATCCGTTTGTCGATGGCTCTCGCCAAAGCTGTGTACGAACGGCGGGTTGAGCTCGGTCTGACTCAGAGCCAACTGGCTGATCGCGCCGGGCTGACGCAGGCCAAGATCTCGCGCATCGAAGGTTCGGACACCGTTCCCACCCTGCCGCTGCTCTCGAAGCTTGCTCTCGCGCTGGACGCGTCGCTCAACATCGCGCTCGACGGCGACGAAAGCCGCATCTCGTTCACCCCGCACAAAACCGACGCGGCCTGAGCACAAGCCCGGCTCAGCGTTCCTTCGACTTCGACGCACCAGGACCAGGCAGCCGGTTGACATTCGCCTCCGGCGCCGAGGCCGGCTTCGGCGCCGTGCCGGCCGGCGGGCTGTCGCGGAGAATCTGGCGCAGCACGTCCTGCGGCATCGGCAGTCGGTGCGGCGTGGTTTGTGCGCCTGGCTGTTGCGGACCGACGTCAGGACGACCGCCGCCGGTCAGGCCGTGCAGATTTCTGTCCTGTTGACCGCGGACCCGTCCCAACCGGTCGCCCGCGATCGCAGCCGGATCGTCGCGGCGATGGTTGAAAGCCACGATCTGCCGGACCGGTTGCGCGTTCGGGTCCGGAACCACCCTGCCGTTCTCGACCTTCGGCAGTGGGTCGAATTCGCGATAGACCATCCGGTGCGACGGCCGCGGGCGCTCACGGGTGCCGCCCTCGTCGAAGACGTCTACCTTGATCTCCGCGGCGTCCCGGAGATCATGCGACGACGGACCATAGCTGAGCTGCTTGCCGATGTAGTCACCCTCGCGACCGTCGCGGAGCGCCGACATCGCGTCCCGGAAGGCCTCGAACTCCCGGCCGGCGTCACTCGACGGGTCCTGCTTCCACGCCTCATGCAGCTTCGTGACCTCGCGCCGGAGTTCGGGATGAACGACCAGCCGGTAGGTCACCGCTTGTCACCGCCACCCTCCGGCTCGTCCAAGCCCCATTCGCGCAGCATGTCGTCGTACGGCACGTAGTCCTCGGGGCGCGCGTTGGCGAGGCGTTCACGGGTGATCGCCTGCATACGACGGTCGGTCTCCGCCTCCTCCTTGAGGTCTTCGTACTCCGCCCATTGCTCGAAAGAGATGACGACACCCTCCGGCCGGGGCTGGTCACCGAAGAAGACCGGCTCGGTGTTGCCGGAACGGAAGAGTTCGAGCACCCTGCCGAGGCTCTGACCGACGGTCGGGGTGTCGATGACCCGGACTCGGTCGCCGTTCGGCAGGTCGTAGAGGGCTTCCATGATTGCTCCGATGCGGGAAGGTCGGACACGTTCCGTGATCCAGGATAGTTTCGGCTCCGATTCTCTCGCGGGAGATTTCCACAGGGGTTGATCAGGACGGCGGGGAGGCAGTCAGCGGTCCTTTGACTTCGAGGTGCCGGGAGCCGAGGGTCGGCTGACGTTCGCCTGCGGGGCGGCAGCCGGCTTCGGCGCAGTGCCGGCCGGTGGGCTGTCGCGCAGGATCTGGGCGGCCTTCAACAAGTCACCCGGCACCGGGATCCGGTGTGGTGTCGTCGGTGCGCCCTCTCGCTGAGGGCCCACCGACGGTCGCTCTCCCCCGCCCAGCCCATGCAGCTCGGGCTCCAGCAACCCGCGCGTCCGCCCCAGACGATCACCGGTGACCGCTGCCGGATCGTCGGCTCGATGCACAAAGGCGACGACGTGCCGGTACGGCTGGGCGTCAGGATCCGCGACCACGCGGCCGTCTTCGACCCTGGGAAGGGGGTCGAACTCGCGATACGTCAGCCGGTGGGACGGACCGAGAGGCCAGCCGTCGTCCTTGTACTCGTCGAACACCGGCACCTTGAGCTCAGCACAGTCCCTGAGATCGTACGAGCTCGGGCCACTGGTGAGCCGCTTGCCGCCGTACTCCGCCTCCCGTCCTTCCTGCAGAGCTATCAGTGCCTTGATGACGGCAACGTACTCCTTGGCGGCATCCCCCTGCGGGTCCTGCTCGCGGGCCGCGCTCAGGGCATCGACATCAGCGCGAAGGCCCTTGTGGAGGATCAAGAGGTACCGCATCAGTTGCCTTTGGGGCCAGGCCCCTCGTCGTCGACGTCGAGGTCCCAACCACCCTCACGGGCGGCGTCCTCGAACGAGATCCAGTCTTCTGGACCGGCGTTCGCGAGACGTTCGCGGGTGATGTCTGCCACGCGGCGGTCGGTCTCGGCCTCCAGTTTGAGCGCCTCGTACTCGGCCCACTGGTCGAACGAGATCACGACGCCTTCCGGGCGGCCCTCGGAGCCGTAGAAGAGGGGCTCGGTGGCGCCCTCGCGCCACAGCTGGACCGCCCTGCCGAGGCTCTGTCCCGCGGTGTCCGTGTCGATCACCATGGCGGTGTCGCCGTTCGGGAGGTTGTACGGGGTCTGCATGACTGCTCCTGATCGGTGGGGCGTCGGCACGTTCTGTGATCAGGATAGGTTCCGGGGCGGATTTCTCGGGGGAGATTTCCACAGGGGTGTATCAGGGGGGCGGGGCGGGCGCTCTCATGGGCGCTGTGGGGGACGTGGGGAGACCGCGTCATGAGCCTGTGGGGGGCGTTATGAAGGTTGCCGTATTCGGCTTGGGGTATGTGGGGTCGGTGACGGCGGCATGTCTGGCGGCTGCTGGGCATGAGGTGTGGGGCGTGGATGTCGACACGGCGAAGGTCGAGCCGATCGCCCAGGGTCACAGCCCGGTCGTCGAGCCGGGGCTGGACGATCTGGTCGCGGCGGGTGCCACGTCGGGACGGTTGCACGCGACAACCGATCCGCGGCTTGCGCTCGAGCGGGCCGATGTCTCGCTGATCTGTGTCGGCACGCCGTCGACGCAGGCCGGTAGTACGGATCTCACCTATATCAAGCGTGCGGTGCGTGACATCGCCGAGGCGGCGCAGGTCGTCGTCCGGCCGGAGTCGGGTTTTCACAGCATCGTCATTCGCAGCACGGTCCCGCCGGGAACCGTCGACGAGGTGGTCGCCCAGGTGCTGGCCGAGATGCCGCCGCCGGACGGGCTCACGTTCGGTACGGCGATGTGCCCGGAGTTCCTGCGCGAGGGGTCCGGTCTCGCGGACTTCTACGAGCCGCCGTTCGTCGTGGTCGGCACCCGCAACCCGAAGGTCGGTACCGCTCTGACCGACCTGTTCGCGTTCCTCGGCAAGGACGTCCAGGTGGTCGACGTCCGTACGGCGGAAGCACTCAAGTACGCCTGCAACGCGTTCCACGCCACCAAGGTCTCGTTCGCGAACGAGATGGGGCGGATCTTCCGGCACTTCGACGTGGACTCGCGCGAGGTGATGAAGATCTTCGTCCAGGACACCAGCCTGAACATCTCGCCGTACTACCTGAAGCCCGGCTTCGCGTTCGGTGGCTCCTGCCTTCCGAAGGACCTGCGCAGCGTCCTGCACCTCGCGCGGATGCACGACACCGAGCTCCCGCTGCTGGCCGGCACGCTCGCCACCAACGAGCGAAGCGTCCGCGACGTCGTCGACCGCGTGATCGCCGGTCCGGGCCGCGAGATCGCGCTGCTCGGCCTCAGTTTCAAGCACGCCACCGACGACCTCCGCGAGAGCCCGAACGTCGAGCTCGCCGAACGGCTGATCGGCAAGGGCTACAACCTGCGGATCTACGACGCGATCGTGAACCCGGGCCGCCTGGTCGGCGCGAACCTGCGACACGTCACGTCCAAGCTCCCGCACCTGCAGCGGGTTCTCACCGACGACCCCGACGCGGCGCTGGCCGGCGCCGACGTGGCGATCGTCGCGGCGACTGACCGGCCCGCCGTGCAGGCGCTGCTCAGAACACCACCGGCGCGAACCATCGACCTCAGCGGCCGGCTCGGCGCCGATGTCGAGGCGCTGCACGGATACGAAGGAGTGGGCTGGTGAGCGGTCCGCGCGTCCTGATCATCATCCAGAACCTCTGGGTTCCGTTCGACCGCCGTGTCTGGCTGGAGTGCCAGGCGCTGGTGGCGGCCGGGTACGACGTCACGGTCGTCTGCCCGAAGGGTCCGGGCGATCCGTCGTACGAGGTCATCGACGGGGTGACCGTGCACAAGTACAACGCGTACGCGCCGGGCGGCAGCAAGCTCAGCTTCGTCTGGGAGTACGCGTACTCGTTCCTGGCCACGCTCCGGCTGGTCTTCCGGGCCCGCAAGGCCGGCAAGTTCAAGGTCCTGCAGGCCTGCAACCCGCCGGACATCTTCTGGCCGATCGCGATGCTGCTGCGCCGGTTGGACGGGACCAGGTTCGTCTTCGACCACCACGACCTGTGCCCGGAACTGTTCCAGTCCCGGTTCGGCGGCACAACCAGCCTTCCCTACAAGGGATTGCGCTTCCTCGAGCGGATGACGCACCGCAAGGCCGACCACGTGATCTCGACGAACGACTCCTACCGCCGGATCGCGATCACGCGCAGCGGCAAGGCAAATCACGACGTGACCGTGGTCCGCACCGGGCCCGACCCGGACAAACTGCTCCGCGGCGCAGCGGACGAGTCGCTGCGCCGCGGTCACCGCTATCTCGTCACGTACATCGGCGTGATGGGTCCGCAGGACGGCGTCGACATCGTCGTGCGCGCCGCCGATCATATTGTCAACAATCTGCACCGCACCGATATCGCGTTCACGCTGATGGGCGGCGGCGACTCGTTCGACGACGTGGTCGCGCTGCGGGACGAGCTCGGGCTGACGAAGTACGTCGAGTTCACCGGCCGGGTGCCGGACGAGACGGTCCGCGCGGTGATGTCGACCGCCGACCTCGGCCTGTCGCCGGATCCGAAGAATCCGCTCAACGACGTGTCGACAATGAACAAAACCATGGAGTACATGGCCTTCGAACTGCCCGTCGTCGCCTTCGACCTGATCGAGACCAAGGTCTCCGCCGCCGACGCCGCGGTGTACGTCGAGCCGAACGACGTGGCGCAGTACGGCGACGCGATCGCAGAACTGCTCGACGACCAGGTCCGCCGGCGCCGGATGGCGAAACTCGGCCGCGAACGCGTCGAGCAGGTGCTCGCGTGGAAGCACCAGCAGAAGGCGTACGTCGAGGTGTACGACCAGCTCACCGGACACGTCAGCCACCTCGGCACCGTGGCCGGCATCCGCAACGCGACGGGGTCCTGACTGTGTGCGGCATCGCCGGCTGCTACCAGCAGCGCGACGGCTTCGCGCTCGCGGAGGCGATGAGCGAGCGGATCGCCCATCGCGGCCCGGACGCCGATCGGCTGTACGTGTTCGACGAGGGCGACGTCCGTGCCTGTCTCGCGCATCGCAGATTGTCGATCATCGACCTGTCGTCGGCCGCGGATCAGCCGTTCAGCAAGCGCGGTCTGACGATGTGCTACAACGGCGAACTCTACAACTACAAGGAACTCCGGGCCGAACTCTCGAAGTCGGGCGTGCACTTCCGGACCAACGGCGACACCGAGGTCGTCCTGGAGGCCTGGCGCCGCTGGGGCCCGGACGCGCTCAAACGTTTCCGCGGCATGTTCGCGTTCGCGATGCTGGACGAGGAAAGCGGCAGCCTGTATCTCGCCCGCGACCCGCTCGGTATCAAGCCGCTGTACTTCCTCCGTCGTGAAGGCGGCGTGATCTTCGCGTCCGAGCTGAAGGCGCTCGTCACGGCGGTCGGCTCCGAGCTGCGCACCGAACCGGGCGCACTGATCGCGTCGATGCTGTACTACTGGCTGCCCGAACAGCGCTGCGCGATCGACGGCGTCGACAAGCTGCCGCCGGGTTCGTGGGCGGAGTTCCGGCCGGACGGCAGCAGCCGGCACGAGACGTACTGGCGGGTGACCGACGTCGCCACCGAGGCCGCGGGCGGTCCCCCCGCCGACCTGCGACACGTCATCGAGGAGTCGGTCGCCGCGCATATGGTCGCCGACGTCCCGGTCTCCACCTTCCTCAGCGGCGGTCTGGATTCCAGCCTGGTGACCGTGCTCGCGAAGCGCATGGACCCGAGTGTCGACTCGTACACGATCACCTTCCGGGCCGAGGACCAGAAGCTCGAAGCGATGCCCGACGACGCGATCTACGCGCGCAAGGTGGCGCAACAGTTCGGGATCGACCTGCACGAGATCGAGATCGCGCCCGATGTCGTCGAGCTGCTTCCGCGGATTGTTGACATTCTGGACGAGCCGATCGGCGACCCGGCCGCGATCAACACGCTGCTGATGTGCGACACCGCACGCGACGCGGGCGTGAAGGTCCTGCTGTCCGGGATGGGCGCCGACGAGCTGTTCGGCGGATACCGCAAGCACCTCGCGTGCGTGATGGGAGCGCCGTACCAGCGGCTCCCCGGCGTACTGCGGAACGGTCTGATCGGCCCGGCGGTACGACGGCTCCCGGTCACCGCGAACGGTCGCGGACTGCGGTACGCGCGCTGGGCAAAGCGGTTCGAGACGTTCTCGAACCTGCCGGAGGAAGAGGCGTTCCGGCGCAGCTACACGATGTACGACGCCGACCAGCTCGCCGGCCTCATCAGCCCCGACCTGGACCCGTACGTCGGGAAGCTGCTCGCCGAGCACAGCGACATCTACCACGACACGACCCTCACTGATCACGTGAACCGGATGTGCCTGGCGGACTCGCGGATGTTCCTGCCGGGCCTGAACCTCGCGTACACGGACCGGTCCAGCATGGCCACGTCGACCGAGGTACGGACGCCATTCGTGGACCCGGTCGTCGCGCGGGCGGCGTTCTCGATCCCGGGAAGCGAAAAGATCCACCGCCGGGTCAGCAAGCTGGCGTTGAAGAAGGCGGCCGAGGCCTGGCTGCCGAAGGAGATCATCTACCGGCCGAAGGCGTCGTTCAGTGCGCCGCTGCGGGCGTGGGTGCGGAACGACCTACGCGAACTGGTGGACGACGTTCTGCTGCGCGGGGAGCTGGTCGGGAGCGGGTTCCTGCGGCAGGCCGCCGTACAGAAGCTGGTCGACGACGAGCGGGCCGGGCGCGAGGACTACTCCAAGCAGATCTGGCAGTTGCTGACCCTGGAGACCTGGACCCGGCACATGCGGTCCCTTGGCGTAACGATCACCTCTCTCTGACATTTTCGCGAAGGACGGCTATGAAGCAGGTTGCGCAGAACTACAAGTCCGGCGAGCTGGCGGTTCTCGACGTACCGCCGCCGGCCTGTGCGCCGGGTGGCGTGCTGGTTCGTTCGCTCTATTCGCTGATCTCCACCGGGACCGAGCTGATGAAGGTCGGCGAGGCGAAGCTGTCCCTGGTCGGCAAGGCGAAGGCCCGGCCGGACCAGGTGCGGAAGGTGCTGGACTCCGTTGCCCAGCAGGGCGCGCTCAACACCTACAAGAAGGTGATGAACAAGCTCGACTCGTACACGCCGCTCGGGTACTCGCTGTGCGGTGTGGTGGTCGAGGTGGGTGCCGGGGCCGAGGAGTTCAGCGTCGGGCAGATGGTCGCCGCGGCGGGGAACGAGTTCGCGCTGCATGCGGAGTACAACTGGGTGCCGTTGAACCTGTGCGTGCCGGTGCCGGACGGCGTGCCGGCCGAGCAGGCCGCGTTCTCCACGGTCGGTGCGATCGCGATGCAGGGCGTGCGGCAGGCCGAGGTCCAGCTCGGCGACACAGCTGTGGTGATCGGGCTCGGGCTCGTCGGGCAGCTGGTTGTGCGGCTGCTGGTTGCCGCCGGGGTCCGCGTGTTCGGGATCGACACGGTCGAGGACCGGTGCCGGATGGCCGAGAAGGCCGGGGCACTGCACTGCTCGTCGCCCGACGAGGCAGGGGTCGCGACGCTCGAGCGAGCGCTGCTGGAGGCGTCGAACGGTCTGGGCGCCGACCGCATCCTGCTGGCCGCCGGCGGTCACTCGAACGGTCCGGTCGAGACGGCCGCTCGCCTGGCCCGCGACCGCGCCCGTGTCGTCGACATCGGCAAGACGAAGCTGGACCTGCCCTGGAACGCGTACTACGACAAGGAGCTGGACGTCCGGTTCTCCCGTTCCTACGGCCCTGGCCGGTACGACGACCGCTACGAGCTCCAAGGCATCGACTACCCGGCCGGCTACGTCCGCTGGACCGAACGCCGCAACCTCGAGTGCTTCGTCGACCTGATCGCCCGCGAACAGATCGACGTCGGTTCGCTGATCGCCAGCACTTTCCCGATCGCGGACGCCACGGAGGTCTACCAGAAGCTCAGCAGCGGCGCCTATCCAGGCGTTGGCTTCCTATTCGAGTACCCCGACGTACCTCAGGCAGCCGCGCCGACGCCGACGACAACCGCGGCACGTCCTGCCGCACCCACGAGTGGTGGAGTGCGGATGGGGTTCATCGGGGCCGGCAACTACGCGTCGAGCATGCTGCTGCCGCATCTGCAGAAGGACGAGCGGGCCGTGCTGGCGCGGGTGGCCACCAACAAGTCGTTGTCGGCGGCCAATGCCCAGCGGCGGTTCGGGTTCGAGGCGGTTTCCACCAGCGCGGACGAGGTGCTGGAAGACGCCAGTCTGGATGCCGTGTTCGTGGTGACCCGGCACAGCTCGCACGCGGAGCTTGCCTGCCGGGCGCTGGAGAGCGGGAAGGCGGTCTTCGTCGAGAAGCCGCTGGCGCTGACCGACGAGGAGCTGGACCGGATCGTCGCCACGGTGGATGCCACCGGCAACGATCGGCTGATGGTCGGGTTCAACCGCCGGTTCGCGCCGTTGCTGACCGATCTCAAGGACCGCTTCGGCTACCCGGGCGGCAGCTTCTCGCTGCGCTACCTGGTGAACGCCGGCAAGCTCGACTCGACCAGCTGGTACCTCGACGCCGGCAAGGAAGGCACCCGGTTCGCCGGTGAAGGCGGCCACTTCATCGACACGCTGACCTGGTGGCTGAACAGTCTCCCGACCGAGGTGTACGCCGTACCCGGACCGGACACCGGCGACGTCGTCGTCACGCTCCGGTTCGGAGGAGGTTCCGTCGGCACGATCAGCTACGTCGGCGGCGGCAACGCGCGCTTCCCGAAGGAGACGATCGACATCACCGGCGCCGGCCGCAACGCCCGGTTCGACAACTTCCAGAGCGCCTCGCTGTGGACCGGACGCAAACCGTCCACCCGCAAGTCCCGCAGTACCGACAAGGGCCAGCGCACCGAACTCGAATGCTTCGTCGCCGCAGTGCAGTCCGGCGGCCCGATGCCGATCCCGTTCGACGCGCTGGTCGCCACCACCCGCGCGACGATCGCCGTCGACCGCAGCCTCGCAAGTGGCAAACCGGAGCACGTGTGAGCCGCCAGCCTCTGGGCTGGTACGTCCGCCGCCTCCGCCGGATGTCCCCCACCGAAATCATCTGGCGAACCCGCGATGCCGGACGCCGTACTGCCTGGGCCTACCAGCACGTCAGGCCCGGGCAGGACGCGGCGATCCACCTTCCACTCCGCAAGGACCTGACCTTCGGTACGACGCTGCCGCCGAGAACCGCGAGCGCCGTACCGGACGACGCCCGGAAGGCCGTGATCGAGACCGCCGACGCGATCCTGGCCGGGAATCTCGAAGTCCTCGGCGTCGAGCGCACCGACCTCGGTGCACCGGACTGGTTCCGCGACCCGGTCACGGGCCGCCGGTCCGACCCGGCGCAGTACGTCTTCAAGCTGAACCACCGCAACGAAGAAGCGGTCGGCAACATCAAGCAGGTGTGGGAGCTGTCCCGTCACCACCACCTCACCCAGCTGGCCGCGGCCTGGTACCTGACCCACGACGACCGGTACGCCGAACGCGTCGCCGACCACCTCAACGACTGGTGGCGGTCGAACCCGTTCCTGTCCGGCGTGCACTGGGCGAGCGGCATCGAGCTCGGCCTGCGTTTGATCAGCTGGACCTGGATCCGCCGGCTGCTGAACGACTGGCCCGAGATCACCGACCTGTTCGAGCACAACGAGTTGGCGCTCCAGCAGATCTACTGGCACCAGCGCTATCTCGCCGCGTTCCGCAGCCACGGCTCCTCGGCCAACAACCATGTGATCGCAGAGGCGGCCGGCCAGCTCGTCGGCGCCTGCGCGTTCCCCTGGTTCACCAAGAGCGCCCGCTGGCGTGCTGATGCCGCAGCCCTGCTGGAGAAGGAACTCGACGCCAACACGTTCCCGTCCGGCGTCAACCGCGAGCTGGCCACCGACTACCACCGCTTCGTCTCCGAGCTCGGTCTGTACGCCGCTCTGGAGGCCGACGTCGCCGGCCATCCGCTGAGTCCGCAGACGTGGGCCCTGCTGACCCGCACCGTCGATGTGGCCGCGGCGATCGTCGACACGACCCTGCGGCCACCACGTCAAGGTGACGACGACGAAGGCATGGCGCTTGTCCTCGACCCACCAGACATCAGCAACTGGTCGGCGTACCTCTCTCTCGGCGCCGCCGTAGTCGGTGCCGCGCCCTGGTGGCCGGACAGCCCTCCGACAGCGACCTCGGTCATCGTCGGATCGCTGGTCAACGCCGGGCAACCAGACCGGCCTGCCGAACGACCGGGCCACTTCCGGGACGCCGGTCTGACCATCCTGAGGAGCCGGACTGGTATCGACGGAGATGAGGGCCGGGAGATCTGGTGCCGTGCGGACGCCGGTCCGCACGGTTTCCTCTCCATCGCCGCGCACGCCCACGCCGACGCGCTCTCGCTCGAGGTGCGCGTCGACGGCGTCGACATCCTCGCCGACCCGGGTACGTACTGCTATCACGGTGAGGAGGAGTGGCGGGACTACTTCCGCTCCACGATCGGCCACAACACCGTCGAGGTAGCGGGTGCCGAGCAGTCCACCTGGGGCGGCCCGTTCCTCTGGCTGCGCGGCGCGACCGGCACAGTGCGCCGGCACGACGAGAACAGCTGGGATGCCGAACACGACGGCTACGCTCCCGTGACGCACCGGCGCACCGTCACCCTGCACGACGGAGTGCTCCGCGTCGAGGACCGCCTCGACGCGACCGCCGACGTACGGATCGCCTGGCATCTGGGACCGGAAGTCGAGCTGAACCAGTCGAGCTGGCAGCTGCAGTGGCCCGACGGCTCGGCGGTCGTCGAACTGCCGCACGGACTCACCTGGACGGCACACCGCGGTAGCGACGATCCGTTGCTCGGATGGTACTCACCGCGATTCGGCCACAAGGTCCCGACCACCACCTTGATCGGCGAAGGCACGCTCACCGCGGACTCCCCCGCGACCAGCACGTTCCGCTTCCGCTCCTGATCGTGTATCAGCACCCGGTCGCGCCACTCTATTAGTTCATACGGACCGACGTTCGCCTGGAGGGGGCCCCGTGAGCGCGCAGCAGCTGGACGTGAAGAAATCCTGGCAGGCAATTCGCAGACACCGCCTGATCGTGGCCGCAGTGGCGGCAATCGGCCTGCTCGGCGGCGTCGCCTACGGGCTCGTCGCTCCGGCGATGCACACCGCCACCTCGCTCGTCGTACTGCCTCCGCCGCCGGCGACCGACGCCGAGAAGGCTGCGGGCAGCGGTGCGCAGAGCATCGACACCCAGGTCTTCATCGCAGAGAGCGAACCGGTGCTCAACAGCGCCGGCCAGAACCTGACGCCCGCTCTGCCCGCCGAAGAGGTCCGGAACCGCGTCAAGGTCACCGCCGTCACTCAGGACGTCATCAAGATCGACGCCAAAGGGACCACCGCACAACAGTCGATGAGGCTGGCCAACGCCGTCGCCGAGGTCTACCTGGTCTTCATCACCACCGACGAGAAACTGCCTGGTGACCTCGGGAAGAAGACGGGGGCACGGGTCCTGGAGCAAGCAAGCACAGCGCGGGGCGGAAATGTCTTGGTCCATCTCGGCATCCTCGGCCTCCTCGGTGCCCTGATCGGCTCCGTGATCGGCTCGATCGGCGTCCTGGCGAAGGTCCGCGGTGACCGGCGGCTGCGGCTGCGCGACGAGATCGCGGACGCGGTCGGCCTGCCGGTGCTGGCCTCGGTCTCGTCGTACCAGGCGACCGACGTCTCCGACTGGGCCTACCTGCTCGAGCATTATTCGCCGACCGCCGTCGAGGCCTGGAGTCTGCGCAAGACCCTGCACCACCTCGGACTTGACGTCCGCGGTGGCGGACCGGTCTCGCTGACCGTCCTGTCTTTCGCCGGCGACGACAAGGCACTTCCGCTCGGCCCCCAGCTGGCAGCGCTCGCCGCCTCGATCGGGATCCCGGCATCGATCGTGGTGGACGCCCACCGCGAGACGCGGGGCGACGACGCGCTGACCATCCACCTCGTCGTCGTCGACCGGGACGCACCGCATCTGGGCGGTTCCGAACCCACCACGAACACGATCATCGCGCTCTCGGCCGGCACCGTGACGGCGGAGGAACTCGCCCGCCTGGCGGTCGCGGCCGCGGCCGCGGACCGGAGCATCGACGGCCTGGTCGTCACTGATCCGGACCCTGCAGACCGCACCATCGGCCGCGTCTCGCAGTCGATGCGTCGCTCGAGCTCGCGCCTGCCCACGCTGCTCACCGGTACCGCGAGGAGAACCAAGTGAGCAACCAACCGTACAACGACACCGCCGTCCGGGAACCGGTCTGGACCGACGACGACGGCCTGTTCGACGACGAGCGGTCGGCGTCCTTCCCTCCCGACGCGCTGGTCACCTTTCGCTTCATCCGCGACGCCGTGCGCCGGCACCTGCGCCTGTGGCTGATCCTCGGTCTGATCGGACTGGCAGGCGGCCTGGCGTCGACCGTCGTGCTGCCCGCACCGAGCACATCGCAGACCAGGCTGCTGATCACCCATCGCGACGGTGAGGACCCGACCAAGGCGATGGCCACCGACGTCAGCCTGGCCACCACGCACACCGTGGCGCAGCGCGTGATCGATCTGCTCAAGCTGCCGGTGAGCCCGGACGACCTGCTCAAGGAATACACCGCTGTCGCCACGACCGACCGGATTCTCGAGATCACGGCCAGCGCGAAGACCGACGACGAGTCGAGCAAGCTCGCGACGATGATCGCGCAGGCGTACCTGGTGTACCGCAAGGAGCAGATCGCCCTGCAGATCACGCCGCTGCGGCGGGATCTGACCTCGGCCCAGAACGACCTCGCGATGGCCGAACAGGCGGTCCGCGCGGCCGGCGACGACCCGGACGACATGAAACGGCCGAACAGCCCGGCCGGCGCCCGGCTGAGTGCTGCACGGGACCGGTACACCTACATCCGGCAGCAGGTGCTCGACCAGCAGGTCCAGGCGTCCCGGATGAACAGCAGCCGGGTTCTCGACGTGGCCGGGCCGGTACCCGTATCGGCCAAGAAGACGATCGTGATCAACGCCGCCACCGGACTCATCGCGGGGCTGTTCCTCGGCATCGGCTTCGTCGTGGTGCGCGCCCTGGTCTCGGACCGGTTGTGGAAGCGCCAGGACATCGCGCACGCGCTCGGCGCAAGGGTCCGGTTGAGCACCGCCCGGCCGCCGCGCTGGCGCCTGCTGCCGGTACCGCGCTTCCACCGAAAGGCACAGCAGCGCAGTCCCGAGACGCGAATGATCATCCAGCACCTCGACCACCGCATCTCCTGGGGCGAGCGGCCGACCCCCGCCCTCGTGGTGGTCGGCGTCGACGACCTGCACACGTCAGCACTCGCCGTGGCGTCGCTGGCCGTCTCGCTCGCCGAGGACGGCAAGCACGTGCTGGTCGCCGACCTCACCGAGTCGGGCAGGCTCGCCCGCCTGCTCGGGGTCAAGCTCCCCGGCACCCACGAATCTCGCTTCAGCGAGCCGGGGCGACGCATCGACGTGCACCTGGCCGACCCGGGCGACGGCCCCGCCGAAGGCGCCCACCTGCGGATCGCAGACGGCACCCGCCCGGCGAACTCAGGCACCTCGGGCCGATCGGTCAACGCGGGCAATGTGGCGCTCGAAGCGTCCTGGGAGGTGGCCGACGTGGTCCTCACCCTGGCCACCCTGACGCCGGAGCTGGGCGCGGACCACCTGGCCTCCTGGGCCTCGCGGGCCGCCGTCGTCGTGACCGCGGGACGTTCGACCACGACGAAGATCCAGGCGACCGGCGAGATGCTCCGGATGGCCGGACTCGACATCGCGACCGCGATCGTCCTCCGTCCGGACCGGACCGACGAAGGTGTCGGCGTCGCCGAGGCCGAAGCCGGCCGGACCCGGTCGGTCGACATGGAGATGTTCGGCCGATGACCACGATCGCTGTCCGGATCGGCAACCACCTGACGACTCGGCTCGGTGCGCGCCCGACCCGGCGGGTCGTCACACCCGAGGTCCGCCGACGCCGTCGGGTTCAGCTGACCTGGGCGTTGCTGGTGCTGAACGTCATGACGTTCTTCCCCGGTGCGCCGCATGTGCTGCCGATTCCGGGATCGGTCGGCAAGCTGATCGCGCAGGGGGCGCTCGTCGGCGCGCTGACCGTGGTGCTGACCGTGAACCGGCCGGTCCGGGTCCGGCCGAGCGTGTACGTCGTCCTGCTGATGACGCTGGCCGTCGAGGGACTGCTGGCCAGTGTCCGCGCCGAGTTCCTGCTCGGTGCACTGTTCCGGGCCGGCCGGCTCTGCGGGTTCGCGCTGGTGCTCTGGCTGCTGACGCCGTGGTGGACGCGCCGCGACCTGCTACTCGTGCGGACGCATCTCCTGGTTCTGTGGAGCATCGTCGCGTCGGTTGTCGTCGGACTGCTCGTGGCGCCCGGCTTGGCGATGACCGAGGGCCGCCTCGGCGGCACACTCTGGCCGATCCCGCCGACCCAGGTCGGGCACTACTCGGCGGTCGCCATCGGAGTCACGATCGTCTTGTGGATGTCGGGCCTGCTCCGGCGGGGAGCGGCGCTCACCAGCGTCCTGGTCTGCGTTCCGGTGTTGCTCCTGACCCACACCCGGACCGCACTGATCGCGATGGTCGCCGGTGTGACGATCGCCGGGCTGAGCTTGTTCACCGCTCGTTCGCGGGTTCGCAAGGCGTTCGCGATCGGCCTGGCCGTGTTCACCCTCGGCGCGCTCACACTGAGCTCGGTTGTCACGACCTGGCTCGCCCGCGGCCAGGACACCCAGGAGCTCGGCGCGCTGACCGGGCGGAAGGCGGTCTGGGACGCCATCCTGGCCCAGCCGCGCTCGACGTTCGAGACCCTGTTCGGGTTCGGCCTGTCGAACAAGTCGTTCAACGGTCTGCCCATCGACAGCAACTGGCTCGGTACCTACTACGACGTCGGACTGGTCGGCTGCGCGATCACGATCATGCTCGTGCTGTTCGTGCTGACCGCGGCGTGGTTCCGGCCACAGGGACCGCAACGGGCGCTCGCGCTCTTCCTGGTCGCGTACTGCGTCGTCGCCTCGTTCACCGAGAGTGGGCTCAGTGAGGCGTCACCGTACCTGCTGGAACTGACGCTCGCCGCCTCGCTGGTGTACTCCTCCGCCGTACGTGAAGGACCGCGATGAAGATCCTGATAGTGCACAACAGGTACCGGTCGACCGCGCCCAGCGGCGAGAATCGGGTCGTCGACCAGGAGAGCGAGGCCCTCGCCGCGGCCGGCCACAGCGTCAGGCACTTCGAACGCCACAGCGACGACATCGAGGACTGGCCGACGCTCAAGAAGGCGACCCTTCCGGGCCGCGTGGTGTGGAGCCGCGCCAGCCGTCACGATCTCGCCCAGGAACTGGCCCGGCACCGGCCGGACGTCGTGCACATCCACAACACCTTCCCGTTGCTGAGTCCCTCGGTGCTGTACGCCTGCCGGCTGGCCGGGGTGCCGGCAGTGATCACCCTGCACAATTACAAGCTGCTGTGCGCCAGCGGTGACTTCTTCCGCGACGGAAGGGTCTGCCACGACTGCGCCGGCGGCAACCCCGCCAGTGGCCTGCTGCACCGCTGCTACCGCGGATCCGCACCCGCCACCGCGACCACGGTGCTGAACACCCGCGGTCACCGAGGCAGCTGGCGGCACCTGGTGTCCGCCTACATCTTCATCTCCGAGTCTCAGCGTCAACTGATGTCCGGCATGGACTTCGACCCCGAGCGGACGTTCGTCAAGCACAACATCGTGCCGTACGACGGACCCGTCGGCGGGACGCGGCAACGGCAGGTGACCTACGTCGGCCGGCTCGACGCAGCCAAGGGCGCTCCGCTGCTGATGAAGGCCTGGGACGCATACCGCGCGATCGGCGGTGACGACGCTCTGCGGCTGGTCATCGCCGGTGGCGGACCGATGCTCGACGAGGTGAGCGCCTGGGCCGCCGAACGCCCGTCCGTCGAGCTGCGCGGCTTGATGAGCAAGCCGGAGGTGTTCACGCTGATCGGCGAGTCCCGCGCCGTCGTCCTGCCGTCGGAGTGGGAGGAGACCTTCGGGCTGGTGGTCGTCGAAGCGATGGCGGTCGGTGTGCCGCCGTTGGCCTCCGGCCACGGATCCTTCCCCGACCTGATCACCGACGGCGTCGACGGGACACTGTTCGAGGCCGGGCGGCCCGAAGCCCTGGCCAAGGCACTCGGGGACGTCGACTCGGACCCGGACAGGTACGCCGAACTCGGCCGGCAGGCCCGCAAGACCTACGAGAACCACCATCAGATCGACCACAATGTCGAGCAGTTGCTCGACATCTACCGCTTCGCGGTAGACCACCCGGTCGCCGCCCGCCGCTGACGTCGAGGACCCCATGCCCCACGAAGGAACTGACGCCGAGGTCGGCGGACCGCCCCCGCGGCCTGCTGTCACCCGAGCCTTGTGGTACCACCGCCCCGCCGTCCGCGGCGGGGTCGCGCTGGTCGCTGTCGCCACGCTGGCTGCGATCGGTATCTCCGCGTTCCGCGACGATGCCACGCGACGCGACGGCGCGGCGAGCGCGTCCTCGTCCCCTGCCATCACCGACACCCCGGTGAAGGCGCCGGTGACACCCCCAGCCAGGATCTGCGGCAACGCCAAGGCCTTGGCGGGCCCGGCCACCGCTCCGGCAGGTGCGGTCGTGGTCGGCACCGGCGACAACCTCAACCAGGTCACACAGTCGAAGCCCGCCGGTACTACCTTCTGGCTGGCGCCGGGAACGCACCGGCTCGGCAGCGCTGCCTTCGCCCAGGTGATCCCGAAGGACGGCAACACCTATGTCGGCGCGCCGGGCGCGGTGCTGGACGGCGGCCGCCTGAACCGGTACGCGTTCACCGGCTACGCCACCGCCGTCACGGTGAAGAACCTGACCATCCAGAACTTCGGTCCGGTGCGGACCAACAACGACGAAGGCGTCGTGAACCACGACGCGGCCCGCCGCTGGTCGGTGGTCGGCAACACGATCCGCGACAACGCCGGCGCCGGCGTGATGGTCGGCGACCACAATGTTGTCCGCGGCAACTGTCTGCTCGGCAACGGCCAGTACGGCTTCAACGCCTACAACCCCGGCAAGCTCGCCGGTATCACGATCCAGGGCAATGAGATCGCCGGCAACAACACCGACAACTGGGAGGCGCTCAAGCGCGGCTGCGGGTGCAGCGGTGGCGGCAAGTTCTGGGAGGTGACCGGAGCCGTCGTCCGCGACAACTGGGTGCACGACAACCGCAGCGCCGGTCTCTGGGCCGACACGAACAACACCGGATTCGTCATCGAGGGCAACTACATCTCCGGCAACCTCGCCGAGGGCCTGGTCTACGAGACCAGCTACAACGCCGGCATCCGCGGGAACACCTTCGCGCGCAACGGGTTGGGCAAAGGGCCGGGCAACCGCGGTTTCCCGACACCGGCGCTGTACATCTCGGAGTCCGGCAGCGATTCGCGGATCCCCGGCGTGTTCAACCAGACCTTCGAGATCAGTAAGAACGTCTTCATCGACAACTGGGCCGGCGTGATCCTCTGGGAGAACGCCGACCGGTTCGCCGGCTCGGCCGCGAACACCAGCACGGGTGTTGGCACGCTGGTGAATCCGTCGGTGGTGAACGCCAAGACCTGCAGCCAGAACACCATCCAGAACCAGCCCTACCTGAGCGACTGCAGGTGGAAGACGCAGAACGTCCGGGTGCACGACAACCTCTTCAGCCTCGCACCGGACAAGGTGTCCGCGACGTGCGGGTTCAGCACCGGCTGCGGTTACAACGGACTGTTCTCGAACTGGGGCACGTTCCCGACCTGGTCGCCGTACCAGAAGTCCACCGTGCAGGACGCGATCACGTACCACCAGGGCAACCGGTTCTTCAACAACACCTATGCCGGTCCGTGGAGCTTCATCGTGCACGGGCAGGGCAACCGGGTGAACTGGGCATCCTGGCAAGGAGCGCCGTACGGACAGGACCAGAACAGCGTCGTCAAGGTGCTCGGGGAGCGGTGAGTGATGACCCTGCCTGAGGAGCGGCCCGCCGGCGAGCAGATCGCACTGTTCCGCTCAGCGGGATACGCCGCGTTCGGCCGGCACGAGCGCGACCTCGACGTCCTCGATCTGATCTTCGACAGCATCATCGACAACCCGGGAGTCGACGACGTACGGCGGCTGCGGTTCGCCGGCCATGGGGTGACCCTGGACGTCACGCGCACCGCGCTGGACGTGGAACTGTGGGTCTTCCCGGCCGGGCCGGTGGTGATCGAGTCCCGCGGCGACGAGCTGAGCGGGCTGGTGAGCTTTCTGTTGCGGTGGCCCGGTGGCGCGCAAAGGCCGGTCCGGACCGCCTGGGTCATGCTCTGACCAGAGCACGATCGGTGGCGGCCCGGACCGGGGCCTGCTGCCTCAGGAGGCAAGCAGCAGTCTGAGTTTCTCCAGGCAACGGCCGCGGATCGGGCCGATGCTGCCGATCGGGATCCCGATCGTCGCGGAGATTTCGGCGTACGGCGCCGGCGGGTCGGACATCAGCATGCCGAGCAGCTGCTGCCAGCGGTCCGGCAGCTTCTCGAGTGCCCGCCGTACGTCGTCCGCCCGTTCGCCGGCGATCAGGTCGGAGTCCAGCTCCGGCTGGTCACCGGCGACGTCCTCGAACGCCGTGGCCTCGTAGGTCAGCAGCACGCGCTTGCGGAACGCCAGTACCCGCAGGCATTCCCGGCGAGTGGTGACGACCAGCCAGGCGCCGACCCGTTCGGGATCGACGCGATTGATGTGCTCGAGCAACCGCAGCCAGACCACCTGCGAGACGTCAGCGGCGTCGCTGTCGCCCAGCCGGAAGCTGCGGGTGACGGCCCAGACGAGCCGCGCATAGTGATCGACCAGCTGACTCCAGGCACCCTGGTCCCCCGCCGCGGCCCTGACCACCAGGGTCCCTGCCTCGGATCGGGCAACGGCCGATCGTTCCATTACTACAGTCACGGATTCCCCCCTCGGGAACACAAACACCGCTCAACACCACTCAGTACGCGCCGTCGCTCCCCAGCACGGCACGTGCGGTCTTCCACAGAATCAGAAGGTCCAGCGCGATCGACCAGTTGTCGGCGTACCGCAGGTCGAGCCGCATGGACTCCTCCCAGGTCAGGTCACTGCGTCCGCTGACCTGCCACAGGCCGGTCAGGCCCGGCTTCACGAGCATCCGCCGCGCGTCGTCGATCGCGTACTGCGCGACCTCGGCGGGCAACGGCGGACGCGGGCCGACCAGTGACATGTCCCCCCGGAGCACGTTCACCAGTTGCGGCAGCTCGTCGATCGAGAACCGTCGCAGGTACCGCCCGACCCTGGTCACCCGCGGGTCGTCGCGGAGCTTGAACAGGACCCCGTTGCCCTCGTTCAGCGCGTGCAGCTCGGCCTTGCGTGCCTCGGCGTCGGCCACCATCGTGCGGAACTTCAGCATCTGGAACTGCTTGCCGCCGCGGCCGACCCGGGTCTGCCGGAACAGCACCGGCCCGCGGCTGGTGAGTTTCACCAGGATCGCGGTGACCAGCAGGATCGGCGCGACGCCGAGCAGCATCAGGCACCCGACCACCCGGTCGAAGATGCTCTTCAGCAGGTGCGGTCCGCCGGAGACCGACGGCCGCTCCAGGTGCAGCAGCGACAGGCCGGCGACCGGCCGGATCGAGATCCGCGGACCGGCGACCTCGACGATGCCCGGCGAGACGATCAGCTCGACACCGCGCTGCTCGAGTGCCCAGGACAGCTTCCGCAGCGTGTGTCCGGCCAGTTCGGGGTCGGCGGCCACGGCCACGACCTCGACGGTGTACTGGTCGACCGCGGCCAGGATGTCCATCTCGGTCCGGCCCAGGCGCTCCGGTTCCGGCTCCTCGAAGGCGTCGCCACGCGGCAGGCAGCTGGCCACCACGACGTACCCGTCGGCCGGCCGTTCTTCCAGGTGCCGCTTCAGCGTGGTCACCTGGTCGTTGCGTCCGACAACCAGTACCCGGCGCATGCACCGGCCGGCGAACCGCCGCCAGGAGATCTGCCGGTGCAGCATCCAGCGGCCGACCATGGCCGCCGCACACGTCATCGGCACCGCCAGCACGACGAACCCTCGAGCAACCTCGCTCTTGGTCGCGTACGACGAGATCGCCACGATGGCGGTCAGGGCCACCGCGGCCCGGATGATCGAGCGGAACTCCTCCGGCCCGGTGCCGAAGTACCGGGTCTCGTAGCCGCGTTGCAGTGCTACACAGGCCACCCAGGCGACCGGCAGCAGCACCCCCAGCACGACGTATCCAAGGTTGATCTGAGCCCCGAACCGGGCCACCAGGGCCAGCGCGGCGCCGATCCCCCCGGCGCCGAGATCAGCCGCCAGCGACGCCCGCCGGTACTTCGCCACCCAGCGCGCCTCGGTGTACCGGGCGGAGCGCGGCAGCACAGCCGGCACCGTGTCCGGAACCACCCAGACCGGCCGACGCCGGTCCCCCGACGGCGCCGGCCGCAAATCAGCTGGTTCGGCGAGTCCTTCAGACATGACGAATTCGGTCACGTACAGCCACCCCCCACAGGTGTACAGCGAAACCCGTGACCAACCCCCACCCCGTCACGGACCTCGTCCATCGCCGCCCCCACAACGGCGTGAACCAGACAGTACTACGCGAATGCCGCCTGGAACAGCACTGATGACGAGTGTTTACCCCCGCGCAATCGCCGTACCGGAAAAAGACCCCCGGGACCAGTTTTCGGTCCCAGGGGTCTCGAAACAGTAGCTACTGTAAGTGATCAGCCGGCGATCAAGCCGTCGCCGCTGATCAGTTCACGCATCTCGGCGAGCGAGCTGTCCGACGGGGGCAGGATGGCGTCGGAGTCGTGCAGCTCGTTGTCCGGAACCTGCTCGCCGGAGCGGACGAAGTCCAGCAGCGCGGCGAACGCGGTCTGGTACGCCGTCTCGTCGCCGGACGACACCGCCTTCTCCAGGTCGCCGTCCACCGCGTTGAGCGCGTCCAGCTTGTCGTCGGCCAGTCGCCACTGGCCTTCACCCATGATGCGAACGATCACCGAACATCTCCGTCCTGAGGTCGCGCCGGCTCGGCTGCCGGCTGCTGCACTGGCTGGGCGGACTGCGGCTGGGCCTGAGCGGCCCCCTCACCGGAGAGCTCCTTCGGCGCACCGCCGCCGGCCAGCTGGGCCTTCATGGCGGCCAGCTCGTTCTCCACGTCGGAGCCGGACGACATCCGGTCCAGCTCCAGGGTGATGTTGTCCTTCACGGTGCCGCTCGCGTCGTCGAGCGCGCCGGAGGCGAGCAGCTCGTCGATCGCGCCGGCCCGGGCCTGCATCTGCTGGGTCTTGTCCTCGGCGCGCTGGACTGCGAGACCGACGTCGCTCATCTCCTCGGAGATGCCGGAGAAGGCCTCGTTGATCCGGGTCTGCGCCTCGGCCGCGGTGTAGGTGGCCTTGATGGTCTCCTTGCGGGTCCGGAACGACTCGACCTTGGCCTGCAGCCGCTGGGAGGCCAGCGTCAGCTTCTCCTCCTCACCCTGCAGCTGGGCGTGCTGGGTGGTCAGGTCGTCGATCTGGCCCTGGAGACCGGACTTGCGGGTCAGGGCCTCGCGGGCCAGGTCCTCGCGGCCCATCGAGAGCGCCTTCTGCGCCTGCTCCTGCAGCTTGGCCGACTGGGACTGCAGCTGTGACGCCTGCAGCTCCACCCGCTTCCGGCTGGTGGCCACGTCGGCCACACCCCGCCGTACCTTCTGCAGCAGCTCGAGCTGCTTCTGATACGAGTAGTCAAGGGTTTCGCGAGGATCCTCGGCCTTGTCCAGGGCGGAGTTCGCCTTGGCCTTGAAGATCGTCGACATCCGCTTGAAGATGCTCATCGATATCCGTACCCCTTCTGTGCCGGACTGACGACCCGGCGTGCGTGCCTTCCACCCTATGTCCCACCGGGTCACCACACCATCAGGACCGGCCCGGATAAAGTAGGAGGAAGGTCCGGGGACCACCCCGAGTCGCGACCTGCCCTGCGAATGAGGTTCTGACCCCGTGTTCCGTCGTACCAAGTCTGAGACAGATACCACCGTACCTGCCGAACCCCAGGGCAAGCCGGGCGGCAAGGGCCGTCCGACGCCGAGCCGCAAGGAAGCAGAAGCCGCCCGCAAGGCCGCGTTCAAGAAGCCGCGCAACCGCAAGGAGGCCTCGGCGATCCGGCGGGAGAAGGTCCGGACCGAGCGCGCCAAGATGCAGACGGCGATGCAGACCGGCGACGACCGGTACCTGCCGGCCGCCGACAAGGGCCCGGTACGGCGCTTCGCCCGCGACTACGTCGACGCGCGCTACTCGGTGATGGAGTTCGCGCTGCCGGTCCTCCTGGTGGTGTCGCTGATCGGCGTCGTGTTCTCGCCGCAGTTCCCGTGGCTGGCCGGGATGGTGAACCTGCTGTTCCTGTTCATGATCCTGCTGATCGCGGCGGACTGGTTCCTGCTCACCTCCGGGCTGAAGAAGCAGGTGGGGATCAAGTTCCCGAAGGAGTCCACCAAGGGGATCGGGTTCTACGCGGTCCGGCGGACCATGCAGATGCGCCGCTGGCGGCTGCCGAAGCCGATGGTCAAGCGCGGCGAGAAGCCTTCCTGAGCGAGCGGTAGGGTCGGACCATGGACTTCCGGTATCTGGGTAACAGTGGTCTCAAGGTCAGCGAGATCTCGTACGGCAACTGGCTGACGCACGGCTCCCAGGTGGAGAACGAGCAGGCCAAGGCCTGCGTGCGGGCGGCCCTGGAGGCCGGCATCACGACGTTCGACACCGCCGACGTGTACGCGAACACCAAGGCCGAGTCGGTGCTCGGCGAGGCGTTGGCCGGTGAGCGCCGCGAGTCGCTGGAGATCTTCACCAAGGTGTACTGGCCGACCGGTCCGGGCGGGCCGAACGACACCGGCCTGTCCCGCAAGCACATCCACGAGTCGATCAACGGGTCGCTGAAGCGCCTCGGCACCGACTACGTCGACCTGTACCAGGCGCACCGGTTCGACACCGAGACGCCGCTCGAGGAGACGATGGAGGCGTTCGCCGACGTCGTCCGGCAGGGCAAGGCGCTGTACATCGGCGTGTCGGAGTGGACCGCGGAGCAGTTGCAGGAGGGCCACCGGCTGGCCCGTGAGCTGCGCATCCCGTTCGTCTCGAACCAGCCGCAGTACAGCATGCTGTGGCGGGTGATCGAGGCCGAGGTGGTGCCGGCGTCGGAGGAGCTCGGCATCGGCCAGGTCGTGTTCTCGCCGATCGCGCAGGGCGTGCTCACCGGCAAGTACCTGCCCGGTCAGCAGCCGCCGGAGGGTTCCCGGGCGACCGACGCCAACGGGTCGAACTTCATCAAGCGGTTCCTCACCGACGACGTACTCACCCGGGTCCAGGAGCTGAAGCCGCTCGCCGAGGAAGCGGACCTCTCGCTGTCCCAGCTCGCGATCGCGTGGGTGCTGCAGAACAGCAACGTCTCGTCGGCCATCATCGGCGCCTCCCGGCCCGAGCAGGTCACCGAGAACGTGAAGGCCTCCGGCGTCACGCTGGACGAGGGTCTGCTGAAGCGGATCGACGAGGTGCTCGGCCACATCGTCGAGAACGACCCGGCCAAGACCGCGCAGAACGCCCCGCAGAAGCGGCCGAACTCGTGAGCTGGAGCTGGCGGTTCGAGACCGCGACCGGTGCGCTCGTCGATCCCGGTGAGGTCGGCGGGGCCGACTTCTCGGCGCAGGGTGACGCGGAGAGCTGGCTGGGCGAGGTCTGGCGGGACCTGGCCGAGCGTGGCGTCGGTCAGGTGTACCTGCTGGAGGACGGCCGCGAGGTCTACGGGCCGATGAGCCTGTCTTCCGCCGAATGACCGCAGAGTAAGCTTCGGTTCGAACCACACGCCTGCGTCACAGGGAAGCCGGTCCAAGTCCGGCGCTGACCCGCAACCGTAGGCCACCTGACAGGTGGCAAGCCGGAACACTGTGACGCAGGCGGTCAGGCTCGACTACCCGCCGTGGTCCGCGGGTGGAGCCCCTACCCTGCCGGTGCAGGCGGGACCTCCTCCACCGGGCTGCGGCCCGACCGAGGAACCACATGACTGCACACCGGACCGTACGACTGGTCCTCAGCCTGCTGGCGGGTCTCCTGCTGGCTGGGACCGTTGCCACCGTCTCAGCGACCGCCGCCCCGACAGAGGACGGCTACCGCTTCTGGGGCTACTACCAGTGGAGCAACGGCCAATGGGCCTTCTCCCAGAAGGGCGCCGACGCCTTCGTGCCAGCCGACGGCACCGTGGAGGGCTGGCGGTTCGCCGTCGGCGGCGCCAAGCCCCGGGTCCCGCGGGCCGCGGGCGACTTCGACGCCATCTGCGGCAAGACCCCGGCGGAGACCGGCAAGAAGCGGGTCGCGCTGGTCGTCGACCCGGGTACGCCGGAGGACGCGGTCGCCGGTGAGACGCCGGGTGAAGCCAAAGGCACCTGCGTAGTGACCGCCCCGAAGTCGACCGGCGCGCAGATCCTCGCCGCGGCCGGACCGGTCCGGATCGAGAAGGGCCTGACCTGCGGCATCGCCGGCTACCCGTCCAAGGGCTGCGGCGACCAGGTGAAGAACATCAAGGTCCCGGCCACCGAGGCCCCGGTCACGCTGCAGATCGGCGCAGCGGTGGGCTCGACGGCAACCCCTGCCGCCTCCACACCCTCGTCGGACAGCAGCGGTACGCCGTGGTCCGGCATCATCATCGCCGTCGTCGTGGTCCTCCTCCTGGCAGGCGGCGGATTCGTGCTGAACCGTCGGCGTACTGCGGCGAACTAGGTGCGCGCCGTACACCACTTCACACTCCCCCGGGCACTCCACCCGGGGGCCTGGTGGTTGTGGGCGCTCTGCATGGCTGTCGCGGCCAGCAGGACACGCAATCCGGTCCTGCTGGTCCTGATCCTCGCCGTGACCGGATTCGTCGTTTCGGCCCGCCGGAGCGACGCACCGTGGGCACACAGCTTCGCTGCGTTCCTCAAGCTCGGCCTGCTGGTCATCGGCGTCCGCGTGGTCCTGCAGGCGCTGCTGTCGACCCGCTCGCAGGGCAACACCGTGCTGTTCACGCTGCCGCAGATCCCCTTGCCTGACTGGGCTGCGGGAGTCAAGCTCGGCGGCGAGGTGACGGCGGAGGCTCTGGTGACGGCTCTGTACGACGGCGGTCAGCTGGCCGTCATGCTCTGCTGCGTGGGTGCGGCCAACGCACTGGCCAGTCCGCGGCGGTTGCTGAAGTCGTTGCCAGGGGCCCTCTACGAGATGGGGGTCGCCTGCGTGGTCGCACTGACCTTCGCGCCGCAACTGGTGACGGACGGCCGCCGCGTGCGCGCAGCACGACGACTCCGCGGTCGTACGCGCGCCTCTTTCCGTACGACGGCCATGCCGGTCCTGGAAGGTGCGTTGGACCGATCGGTGGAGCTGGCGGCCGCGATGGACTCACGTGGCTACGGCCGTACTGCGCAGGCGCCTCGTGCGCAGCGTCGACTCACCGCACTGTGCGTACTGCTGGGACTGTTGGGGATCCTGCTGGGCGTCTACGCGCTGCTGACCGACGCCATGGCGTTCCCTTTCGCTGCCGGTGCGCTGGCGGCTGGTGTGCTCCTGGCAGTCGCAGCCATGGCAGTCGGAAGGCAGCGGGTCAGCAGGACGCGCTACCGACCCGACCCGTGGGCGTTGCCCGAGTGGATCGTCGTTGCGGCCGGGACTGTGGCCGCAGGTGCCATGGTGATCGCAGCGTTCCGTGGCGTGAAAGGTCTCCTTCTGGCCGGCCCGTTGGTCGTCCCACCAGTACCGGTGCTGCCGGTCGTCGGCATCCTGATCGGACTGGTCCCTGCGCTGGCCGCACCACCCCTCAAAGCGCCACTGTCCAAGGCGGTCAAATGATCGAGTTCGACCAGGTGACGGTGACGTACGACGGGGCGCTTGCACCCGCTCTACGGGACGTCAGCTTCACGGTGCCGGAGGGCGAGCTGGCGCTGGTGATCGGGCGAACCGGGTCCGGCAAGTCCACATTGCTCCGGGCAATCAACGGCCTGGTGCCGCACTTCACCGGGGGCACGCTGGCCGGGCGGGTGCTGGTGGGCGGGCGGGACACCAGCGAGTTCCGGCCGCGCGACCTCGCCGACGTGGTCGGGATGGTCGGACAGGACCCGATGGCGGGGTTCGTCACCGACACGGTCGAGGACGAGCTCGCGTACAGCATGGAGTCACTCGGTGTGGCGCCGGACGTGATGCGGCGGCGCGTCGAGGAGACGCTGGACCTGCTCGGGTTGGCCGACGTACGGGATCGTGCTCTGACATCGCTGTCCGGTGGACAGCGGCAGCGGACTGCCATCGGAGCAGCTCTCACGTCGCATCCCGCCGTACTCGTGCTGGACGAACCCACGTCCGCACTGGACCCACAGGCGGCCGAGGAGGTGCTGGCTGCGCTCCAGCGGCTCGTGCACGACTTGGGTGTCACTGTGGTGATGGCCGAGCACCGGTTGGAGCGGGTGATCCAGTACGCGGACCGCGTGATCGAAGTGCCCGGCGGCGCCGCTGCTGTGTCGACCGGCCTGCCGGCCGAGCGCATGGTGACCGCACCGGTCGCACCGCCGGTGGTGGAGCTGGGACGGCTGGCCGGATGGTCACCGCTCCCCCTGTCAGTACGGGACGCCCGACGCGCTGCAGCAGGTCTCCGCTCCCGGCTCGACTCTCCGCAGCCTGTCCGCACTAGAGGACCACTCGGTGCGGAGCTTGCCCAGTGCAAGGACCTGGTGGTGAGCTACGGCAGCGTCACTGCGCTCCGTGGTGTCTCGCTGAGTATCAAGGCCGGTGAGGTCGTCGCACTGATGGGCCGCAACGGCGCGGGCAAGTCGACGTTGCTGAACTCTCTCGTCGGCATCCTCTCTCCCCGCTCTGGCACCGCGACCGCCGCAGGAGTCGACCCACGCAGTACCAAGCCGAAGCGACTAGTCAAAGCAGTCGGACTGGTCCCACAGGAGCCCGCAGACTTGCTGTACGCCGCTACCGTCGTGGACGAGTGCGCCAGCGCGGACTCCGACTTCAAAGTGGCCACAGGTAGCTGCAGGGCGCTCCTGGAACGACTGGCGCCCGATGTGCCTCTGGACATGCATCCGCGTGACCTGTCGGAGGGACAACGGTTGTGTCTGGCGTTGGCCGTCGTACTGTGCGGCGCACCGCCTTTGTTGCTGTTGGACGAGCCGACGCGAGGATTGGACTACGGCGCCAAGCGGCGGCTGGTCGCGATCCTGCGCGAGCTGGCGGCTGCTGGGCACGCAGTGGTGTTGTCGACGCATGACGTGGAGATGGTCGCCGAAGTCGCCACACGGGTGATGGTGCTCGCCGACGGCGAGCTGGTGAGTGACGGCGAGACGGCCGAGGTGATCGCCGGGTCGCCGGCGTTCGCCCCGCAGGTGGCGAAGATCCTTGCGCCGCTGCCGTTCCTGACCGTCTGCGAGGTTGCGGACGCACTGGACCGGGCGTCGTGAACCGCAACCGGCTCAAGCCGCCGAGCGCACCACTGCGCCTGATCCGGCTGAAGCCCCGGAGTACGACCGCGTTGCTGGTCGCCTCGCTCGTGGGCGTGCTCGCGTTCGCGTGGCCGTTGTTCTTCCAGAGCTCACAGGCCGGCGAGTCGGCAATCGGTCACACCACGGACGCGCCCTGGCTGTTCGTGTTGCTGCTGCCGTTGCTCGTGGCCGTCGTACTCGCAGAGCTCTCCGAGGCCGGGATCGACGCGAAGGTGATCTCGCTGGTCGGCATGCTTGCCGCGGTCGGCGCTGCCCTGCGGGCGTTGGGCCCGGGTACGGCGGGACTCGAGCCGGGGTTCTTCCTGCTCGTGCTGGCGGGACGGGCGTTCGGCGCCGGGTTCGGGTTCGTGCTCGGAGCGGTGTCGTTGCTGGGCGGGGCGCTGATCAGCGGTGGGGTCGGGCCGTGGATGCCGTTCCAGATGTTCGCGTGCGCTTGGGTCGGGTGTCTTGCGGGTCTGCTGCCGCGGGTCGGCGGGCGACTGGAGTTGCTGCTGCTGGCGGCGTACTCGCTGGTGTCGGGTGTGCTGTACGGCGTGATCATGAACCTCTGGTTCTGGCCGTACGCGACGTTCGGCAGCGATTTCTCGTTCATCCCTGGCGACGCGCTGGCCGCCAATCTGCACCGGTACTTCTTGTTCGTCGTGGCGACGTCGCTGGGATGGGACATTCCGCGCGGGATCCTGAGCGCGGTGCTGGTGCTGGTGCTCGGGCGGCCGATCCTGAACGCGTTCCGGCGTACGGCGCGCAAGGCGGCCTTCGAGACGCCGGTGGTCTTCGAGACCGGGAGGACGAATGCCTGACCGAACCCTCATCCTCGGCGGAGCCCGCTCCGGCAAGTCCGTCGCCGCCGAACGCCTGCTGTCCGCGGAGCCCGATGTCCTGTACGTCGCAACCGGCGGAAACGACTCCGGTGACGCCGAATGGGCGGACCGGGTCGCGAAGCACCAGGCCCGTCGGCCGGCCTCCTGGGGTCTGGCGGAAACGATCGACCTGGTGCCGCTGCTCGAATCCTCCGGTCCCCCGCTGCTGATCGACTGCCTCACCCTCTGGCTGTCGCGCACCATGGACAACGTCGACGTCTGGTCCGATCTCGACCGCGCGGGCCTCGTCGAGCAAGCCATCGCCGGCCTCGCCGACGCGTGGTCGGCGACGGCTCGCCGCGTGGTTGCCGTCAGCAACGACGTGGGTTCCGGCATCGTCCCCGCCGACCCCGGCACCCGTCTGTTCCGCGACCTCATGGGTCGCCTCAACACCACCATCTCCCTGGCGTCCGACCAGGTCCTCTGGACGGTGGCCGGCCGAACCCTCCCCCTCACATGACCGAGCCCGGCGAACCCGAAGCAGCCGCCGAGCCGGTAGGCACCAACGGCCGCCGGGCCTGGCGGGATGCCGCGCGCCTCTCGCTCGGCACGCTCACGGTCCTGCCGGCGGGCGTGCCATCCCGAGTCGATCGAGAGGTCGGCGGGCGCGCGATGGTGCTGGCCCCGGCCGTCGGAGTGCTGGTCGGCGCGATCGCGGCCGCGGTTGTCGTGCTTGCTCAACTGGTGAAGCCGGACGCAGACCTGCTGGCGGCCGTACTCGGGGTGCTGGTTGTCGTCGGGCTCTCGGGCGGACTGCACCTGGACGGCCTCGCCGACTTTGCCGACGCCCTGGGCAGCAGGCGGGACCGCGAGACGATGCTGCGGATCATGAAGCAGAGCGACATCGGCCCGTTCGGTGTCGTCGCGATCGTCGGCGTACTGCTCCTCGACGTCGCTGCCCTCACCGCCTGCCTGCAAGCGGACTTCGGCTGGCAGGCGCTCCTGATCGCCACCACCGCGAGCCGTCTCACCCTTCCCTGGTCCTGCCGTACGTCGATCCCCGCGGCCCGCCCCGACGGCCTGGGATCGTTCGTCGCCGCCACCGTCCGCCCGTTCACAGCAACCCTCACCACAGCCGCAGTACTCGCCGCGACCATCTCCCTCAGTTGGCTCACGTCCCCCGCCGTACTCCGCTCGTCCGGCACCGCAGCCGCCGTGCTCCTAGCCGTCGTGACCAGCCTGCTCACCAGCCGCCGAGCCGTCCGAGCCCTCGGCGGCACCACCGGCGACGTCCTCGGCGCAACCGTCGAAATGGCTCTTCCGGTAGCCCTTGTGACGCTCGCCTTGACCGTGTGAGCGCTCACCTCCACCACCTCGTGGCCGGGGTGGTCTACTCTCGCCGACGAGACGTTTCAGTGGGGTAGTGACGGCGAGGTTGCGCAAGATGTTCGTGGTTCACGACCGGTGGGCGGCCGGGCACGCCCCGCGATCCGTTATCTTTATGTAATGAACGCAACTCGCCCTGCTCCGGGCTCGCAGGCTTCGCTGCGCGAAGCCAATCGTGCGCGCGTTCTCGGCGTCGTCCGGCAGCACGGCCCGCTCACCCAGGTCGAGATCGCCGCCGCCTCCGGACTGTCCGCCGCCACCGTCTCGAACATGGTCAAGGAGCTCGACCAGGCCGGAATGGTCGGGCTGTCCCGCAGCATCCGCAACGGCCGCCGCGCCGTACTGGTCTCGCTCGCGTCCGGCGGCGGACTGCTCGCCGGTGTCGCGTTCGGCGAGCGTGATGTGCGGGTCGCGGTCGCGAACGGTTCCCGCGAGATCCTCGCGCAGCAACTGATGCCGCTCCAGGCCGATCACGTCGCCGACGAGGGCATGGAGCGCGCCGCCCGGCTGCTCGCCGACCTGGCCGAGACGGTCAGCTCCGGCGTCGAGGACATCTCCGCCATCGGGTTCGGGCTGCCGATGCCGGTCGACTCCGTCAGCGGCGAGGCGGGCTCCGACGCGGTGCTGCCCGGCTGGCGCGGCGTCAACGTCACCGAGGCGATGTCCGGGTACCTGCGCGCCCCGGTCGCGCTCGACAACACCGCGAACCTCGCGGCTCTGGGCGAACTGCGGGCCGGCGCGCTCCGCGGCGTCCGGAACGGCTGCTACCTGAAGTTCTCGTACGGCGTCGGTGCGGGCATCGTGATCAACGGCGACGTGTTCCGCGGTTCGACCGGTACGGCGGGCGAGATCGGGCACGTCACGATCGACGAGAACGGCCCGATCTGCCGCTGCGGCAACCGCGGCTGCCTGGACACGTTCGTCGGCTCGCGGGCGCTGATCAGCAGCCTGGCCGCGTCGCACGGACCGCTGCGGCTGAAGGACATCGTGAGTCGTGCGCTCGGCGGCGATCTCGGCTGCCGCCGGGTGATCGAGGACGCCGGCCGGCGCGTCGGCGTCGCCGTGGCCGGCGTGGTGAACCTGCTGAACCCGGAGGCGATCGTGGTCGGCGGCCTGATGGCCGAAGCCGGCGAACTGATCCACGCCCCGCTTCGCGAGGCGCTCGACCGGTGCGCGATCCCGAGCGCCGCGGCGAGCGTCGAACTGCGCCCTGCCGAGCTCGGCGACGAGGCGGACATCGTCGGCGCGATCCACCGTGCGTCGATGCTGAGTCATACCAATATCTCCATTTCTTGAATTCAAGTCTTGACGCCAAGGCGCCGGCGGGCTTGACTGCGGGCAGGCCAATCGGGGCCGTCTCGTCAAGGAGCCGCCATATGTCCTTCTCAGCACTTCGTCTCGTCGGCCTCGGGCTCGCCGTCTCGGCCCTCGCCACCTCCTTGGTGGCCTGCGGCAATGACAACGGCGACTCCGGCTCGGGCAGCGGCTCAGGCGGCGCGAAAAAGGTCGCGCTGTTGCTGCCCGAGTCGAAGACCACCCGGTACGAGGCGCTCGACCGCCCGCTGTTCACCGAGGCCCTGAAGGCGGCCTGCGGCGACTGCCAGCTGATCTACAGCAACGCCGACCAGGACGCCGCGAAGCAACAGCAGCAGGCCGAGGCCGCGCTCACCCAGGGCGCGAACGTCCTGGTTCTCGACCCGGTCGACGGCAAGGCCGCCGCCGCGGTCGCCGCCTCCGCGAAGGCCCAGAGCGTCCCGGTGGTCGCCTACGACCGGTTCATCGAGAACGCCAACTACTACGTGTCGTTCGAGAACGAGGCGGTCGGCAAACTGCAGGCGCAGACGCTGGTCGACACCCTGAAGGCGGCCGGCAAGACGTCCGGCAACATCGCGATGATCAACGGCTCGCCGACCGACCCGAACGCCGCCGACTTCAAGAAGGGCGCGCACAGCGTGCTCGACTCGAGCGGCTTCAAGATCGCCGCCGAGTTCGACACGCCGGACTGGAGCCCGGACAAGGCGCAGGGCTGGATGGAGGGCCAGCTGAGCGCGATCAAGAACGGCCTGGTCGGCGTGTACGCCGCCAACGACGGCACCGCGGGCGGCGCGATCGCCGCGCTGAAGGGCGGTGGCGTGAAGCCGCTGCCGCCGGTCACCGGGCAGGACTCGGAACTGGCCGCGATCCAGCGGATCATCGCCGGTGACCAGGCGATGACCATCTACAAGGCGGTCAAGCCGCAGGCCGAGGCCGCCGCCAAGGGTGCGGTCGCGCTCGCGAACGGCGGCAAGCCCGAGTCCACCACCGAGAAGAACGGCGTACCGTCGACGATTCTCGACCCGGTCGCGGTGACCAAGGACAACATCAAGGACACCGTGGTCAAGGACAACATCTACAAGGTCACCGACATCTGCACCGCGTCCTTCGCGGCCGCCTGCGCCGCCGCAGGCCTGTCCGCCAACTGACCCGCCCCTCGGCGTAGCCCCCCGCAGTGAGGTGTGGGGGGCTACGCCGACCTCTCCCCAACCGCGCCCCCGGCGAGGATCATGGCGTGAAAAAAGTCCAGGAGGCTCACCACGTGACTGTTACCCCGACTCCCCTCGACGTCGGCGCCGGTACGGTGCTGACGCTGCAGGGGGTCTCCAAGCGTTTCGGCGCCGTGCAGGCTCTGAAGAACATCGAGCTGGACGTCCGTGCCGGTGAGGTGCTCGCTCTCGTCGGCGACAACGGGGCCGGCAAGTCCACGCTGGTCAAGACGATCGCGGGCGTCTACACCGCCGACGACGGGTCGATGGTGTTCGACGGCCGGCCGGTCCGGGTCGGCAGCCCGGCCGAGGCGCAGCAGCTCGGCATCGCCACCGTGTTCCAGGACCTGGCGCTGTGCGACAACCTCGACGTGGTCGCGAACCTGTACCTCGGCCGCGAACTGCGCAAGCACGGCGCGCTCGACGAGGTCGAGATGGAGCGCTCGTCCTGGGAGCTGCTCCGGCAGCTGTCCGCGAAGATCCCCTCGGTCCGGATCCCGGTCGCCAGCCTGTCCGGCGGCCAGCGGCAGACCGTCGCGATCGCGCGCAGCCTGCTCGGCCGGCCCAAGGTCGTGATGCTGGACGAACCGACCGCTGCCCTCGGCGTAGCTCAGACCGCCGAGGTCCTCAACCTGGTCGAGCGCCTGCGCGAACGCGGCCTGGCCGTCATCCTGATCAGCCACAACATGGCCGACGTGATGGCGGTCGCGGACCGGGTCGCCGTACTGCGTCTCGGCCGCAACAACGGCGTCTTCGTGGTCAGCGAGACCCGGACGCAGGACATCATCGCCGCGATCACCGGCGCTACCGACAACGCGGTCTCCGAGCGCGCAGCGCGCCGGAGCCGGGAAGAGGGACCGGCCTCATGAGTCTCCAAGGATCGGGGACCCGCCCCCAGGACGTCACGGGTACGACGACGGCGCCCGAGGAGAACGGCGCGGCCCAGCTGCCGGCCGATCTCCAGGACGAGCGGCTGATCGCGGGCCACGGGATCAGCGGCGCGGTCGGCGCCTTCACCGCCCGGCTGCGGTCCGGCGACCTGGGCTCGGTCCCGGTGGTCGTCGGCCTGGTCATCATCTGGGCGGTCTTCCAGATCGCGAACAGCTCGTTCCTGTCCAGCCGCAACCTGGTGAACCTCACGCTGCAGACCACGTCCGTCGGGGTGATTGCCCTCGGCATCGTTCTGGTCCTGCTGCTCGGCGAGATCGACCTCTCGGTCGGTTCGGTGAGCGGTGTGGCAGCCGCGGTCGTCGGCGTCACGTTCGTCAACAAGGGCTGGCCGATCGTCGCGTCGCTCGTCGCCGCCGTCGCGCTCGGTGTGCTGATCGGCTTGTTCTACGGCCTGCTCTACACACGCTTCGGCGTACCGAGCTTCGTCATCACTCTCGCCGGTCTGCTCGGATTCCTCGGTCTCCAGCTGCTGGTGCTGGGCAAGGACGGCACGATCAACCTGCCGTACGACTCCGCGCTGGTCGGATTCGCGACGCGGAGCTTCCTCTCCCCCGCGATGGCCTACGCACTGGTCGCCCTGGTCGTGGTTGCCTACGCGCTGAGCCGCTGGCAGGGCCGGACCGCCCGCGCCGCGGCCGGTCTGTCCGCGGCGCCGAACTCGGTGATCGCGATCAAGGCCGCCGGCCTCGCGATCGTGCTGCTGATCCCGATCGCGGTCCTGAACGGCGACCGCGGTGTCTCGTCGATGTTCCTGCTGTTCCTCGCCCTGGTCGTGGTCACCGACCTCGCCGTACGACGGACACGCTGGGGCCGCTCGGTCTTCGCTGTCGGCGGCAACGTCGAGGCCGCGCGCCGGGCCGGTATCAACGTCCGGATGATCTACCTGACGGTGTTCGCGGCCTGCACCACCTTCGCCGCGGTGGGTGGCATCCTCGCGGCGGCGCGGCTGGTGGCGGTCGGCCAGGCCAGCGGTGGCACGGACGTGAACCTGAACGCGATCGCGTCCGCTGTCATCGGCGGCACCAGCCTGTTCGGCGGCCGCGGTTCGGCGTACTCCGCGCTGCTCGGCGCGCTGGTGATCACCTCGATCTCCAACGGTCTCGCCCTGCTCAGCCTGGACTCCAACGTCCGCTACATCGTCACCGCGGGCGTCCTGCTGATCGCCGTCACTATCGACTCTCTCAGCCGCCGCAGCCGCCAGGCCCACGGCCGCGCCTGACCCGGACCGGCCTGGCTGCAGGCACAAGAAAGCCCCCGTCGCCTGTGAACTGACGGGGGCTTTCTCGGTTCTAGGCGGTTTCGGCGATCAGGTCGGCCTTCGGTTCCGCGAAGTGGCACGCGGCCGTGTGGCCCGGAGCCGACTGCGGCTTGATCTCCAGCAGCGGCTCCTGGCTGGCGCAGATGTCCTCCGCCTTCCAGCAGCGGGTCCGGAACCGGCAGCCGCTCGGCGGGTCGATCGGCGAGGGTACGTCGCCGACCAGCCGGATCCGCTCCTTCGGCGGCACGCCGCGGATCGTGCCCAGGTCAGGCGCGGCCGACAGCAGCGCCTGCGTGTACGGGTGCTGCGGCGCGTTGTAGATCTGGTCCCGGCTGCCCTGCTCGACGATCTTGCCGAGGTACATCACCGCGACCTCGTCACAGAAGTGCCGGACCACGCCGAGGTCGTGCGCGATGAACACGAACGCGATCCCGAGGTCCCTGCGCAGGTCCTCGAGCAGGTTCATCACCTGGGCCTGGATCGACACGTCGAGCGCGGAGACCGGCTCGTCGGCGATGATCACCTCGGGCTCCACCGCGAGCGCCCGGGCGATGCCGATGCGCTGCCGCTGACCGCCGGAGAACTCGTTCGGGTAGCGGTTGTGGTGCTCCGGGTTCAGGCCGACGCGCTCCAGCAGTTCCTGGACCCGCGCGAGCTCCTTGCCCCTCGGCACCAGGTTGTGGACGCGCAGCGGCGTACTGATGATGTTGCTGACCGTCTGCCGCGGGTTCAGCGAGCTGTACGGGTCCTGGAAGACGATCTGCAGCTGGCGGCGGAACGGCCGCAGCTCCCGCTCCTTCAGCTGCGCGATGTCGGTGCCCTTGAACACGATCTCGCCGGACGTCGGGGTCAGCAGCCGGGTGATCATCCGGCCGGTGGTCGACTTACCGCAGCCGGACTCGCCGACCAGGCCGAGGCTGGCGCCGGCCTTCAGGTCGAAGGTCACCCCGTCCACGGCCTGCACGACCTTCTTGGTCCGGCCGAGGCCTGCGGCCTCCTTGATCGGGAAGTGCATCTTCAGGTCGCGGACCTGCAAGAGAGTTTCGCTCATGGTTCCTCAGTCCTCTCTCGTCAGCCCAGTCTCGGCGCGACCTCGGCCTCGTAGATCGAGGCCTTGTCGCGCAGGTGACAACGGGAAGTGTGCGCACCGGCGCCGTCGACCGGCAGTAGTTCCGGCAGTTGCGTCGTACAGAGCTCGCCCTTGACCCGGTCCTTGTACGGGCAGCGCGGGTTGAACGAGCAGCCGTCCGGAAGGTTCAGCAGGCTCGGCGGCAGGCCCTTGATCGGGCGCAGCTTCTCGTTCGCCGAGGACACGGTCGGGATCGACTCGAGCAGGCCCCAGGTGTAGGGCATCCGCGGGTTCGCCAGGACGTCCTCGGCGGTGCCGTACTCGACGCAGCGCCCGGCGTACATCACCAGCACGTCGTCGGCCATCTCGGCGACCACCCCGAGGTCATGGGTGATCAGCACGATCGCGGAGCCGAACTCCTTCTGCAGGTTGTTCAGCAGGTCCAGGATCTGCGCCTGCACGGTGACGTCGAGCGCGGTGGTCGGCTCGTCGGCGATCACCAGCTTCGGGTCGTTGATCAGGCTCATCGCGATCATCGCGCGCTGCCGCATACCGCCGGAGAACTCGTGCGGGTACTGCGCGAACCGGCGCGGCGGGTTCGGGATGCCGACCAGGTCGAGCATCTCCAGCGCCCGCTTCTTCGCGACGTCCTTGGAGACCTTGTGGTGCACGCGGTACGCCTCGACCAACTGGTTGCCGATCGTGTACAGCGGGTGCAGCGAGGACTGCGGGTCCTGGAAGACCATCGACATCGCGTCGCCGCGGATCTTCATCAGATCGCTCTCGGGCAGGCCGACGAGTTCGTCGCCGCCGAGCCGGATCGAGCCGGTGATCCGGGTCCGCTTGCGGTCGTGCAGACCCATCACGGCCATGCTCGACACCGACTTGCCCGAGCCGGACTCGCCGACGATGGCCAGTGTGCGGCCGAGCGGGACCGAGTAGCTCAGCCCGTTCACCGCGCTGACCAGGCCGTCGGCGGTGGGGAACTTCACGGCCAGGTCCTCGACCACCAGGTACGGCGTCTCGCCGCTCGGGTTGATCGAACCCTGCCGGCGCTCGCGGGTGGCGACCGACGGACCGCGCTTGGCCGCGGCGGCGCCGGTGTCCCCGGCTGGCGTGTCCACCATGCTGTCCTGAACGTCCTTACCGTCGTCGTTGGCTGGTGTGGTCACGAGAGCCTCACCCGCGGATCGATCAGTGAGTAGGCGATGTCGACGAGGAAGTTCATCGCGACCAGGATCACCGAAGAGACCAGGACGGTGCCCATGATCACCGGCAGGTCGTAGTTGCTCAAGCTGTCCAGCACCAGGTTGCCGAGGCCCTGCAGGTCGAAGATCCGCTCGGTGAAGATCGCGCCCGAGAGGCTGCCGGCGATGTCCAGACCGAAGATCGTGATGACCGGGATCATCCCGGAGCGCAGCCCGTGCTTGTAGGTGACCACCCGATCCGACAGACCCTTGGCCCGCGCGGTCCGGATGTAGTCCTCGCTCAGTGCCTCCACCATCGAGCCGCGCGAGTACCGCGCGTACTGCGTGCAGCTGTAGAGGCCGAGAACCAGCCACGGGGTCAGCAGCCCGGTGAACCAGGCCACCGGATTCTGTGTGATCGGTGTGTACCCGCCGCGTGGCAGGATCTGGTAGAGGATCGTCAGGTAGAGCGAGATCATCAGCGCGACGATGTAGTACGGAACCGAGCTGAGGATCAGTGTGCTGCTCATCAGCGCACGGTCGCCCAGCGTCCCACGTCTCTTCGCGGCCATCGAGCCCACGAAGACACCGATGGTGAGGACGATCACCGCGTACCCGGCGACCAGCGACACCGTCACCGGCAGCCGTTCCTTCAGCATCTGGGTCACCGGCCGGTCGTTCTTGAAGGAGAAGCCCAGACACGGCACCGAGCACTTCTGCTTCACGCCGGCCGTCTCGAAGGTCCGCCCGGCGAAGATGCCGGCCGTGTACCCGGCGAACTGCTGCACCAAAGGCTGGTCCAGGTGCAGATTCTCCTTGATGTCGTTGTATCGCTCCTGGGTGCAGTTGCGATCACCGCAGATCGCGCCGGCCGGATCGGTCGGCGCAACGAAGAACAGCGCGAAGGTCACGATCAGCGTGACCAGCACGACGCTGAGCGCGCTCACCAGCCGGCGCGCCACGAAGTAGAGCACGAGGGATTCTCCTCACCGAGGGGTGGTGACCGGACGAGTTCGACACTGTCCGGTCACCACCCGTGGTCAGATGATCAAACCGCTAGGACTACCTGGCCCCGGATCAGGGCTGCTTCAGGTAGATGGAGGTGAACTCCGGCAGGCCCTGTGTCGGGTCGTTGATCACGTGACCCAGGTTCTTGCCGACCGGGTAGCCGCTGTAGCTGTAGTACAGCGGGATCAGCGGCAGGTACTTCTCCATGATCAGCTTGTCGACCTTCGACCACTCCTTGAGCTGCTGGTCGGCAGTCAGCGCGTTGACGCGATCGATCTCGGCGTCCAGCGTCTTGTCCTGGATCATGCCGATGCTGTTGCTCAGCGCAACGGCGTCGGACTTGAACAGCACCGGGAACCAGCTGGCACCGGACGGCCAGTCCGAGCACCAGCCCGACGGGCCCTGAGCGATGTTCACCGGCGCGGCCGGGTCGTTGCGCAGGGTCCGGATCTTGGCCTTCGGAACACCGACGGCCCGCACCTTGAAGCCGGCGGCGGTGTAGACCTGGGTCCGCAGCTGGTTGACCTGCGTGGCGATCTTGTCGTCGTTCGAGTAGTACCAGCTGAGCTCGAAGTTCTCCTTGCCGAGCTCCTTCAGCTTCGCCTTGACCTCGCTCGCGACGGCCGGGTCCTCGGCGCCCTTACCCGTGCCCACCAGGCCCGGGAGCTCGTACTTCTCGTAGCCGGGAACAGCAGGCGGCAGGATCGTCGAGGCCGGGATCGCGGTCTGCGGCGTCAGGCCGGCGACCTTGCGGTAGGTGTCGAACGGGTACGCCTGGGCGATCAGCTTCCGGACCTCCATCGGGATCTTCCGCGTGTCCAGGCCCCAGACGTTGGTGCAGGGCTGCGGACCGGTGACGATCTGGCTCTGGTCCTTGACCTCGGGGACGAGGCTGGAGTCCAGGTCGGAGTAGTTCAGCGCGTTCCCGTCCGGGCCGTTGCTGGCCAGCACCTGGCGCTGCACCTTCAGCGTGTCCTGACCGAACTTGAAGTCCCAGGCATCCGGGTACTGGTACCGCACCGGGTCGGTGTTCGCGTCCCAGTTCGGGTTCCGCTTGAGCTTCAGTTCCGAACCCGGGGTGTAGGAGTCGACCATGTACGGCCCGGTCGTCATCGGCTTCAGGTCGTACGACTTCTTGGTGTCCTTCGCCTTCGGGATCGGCGTGAACATCGGGAAGGCCGCGTAGTAGGGCAGGTCGTCGAACTTCTTCGCCAGGTGGATGACCAGCGTGTGGTCGTCCGGCGTGTCGACACCGGCGTAGTTGTCGCCGTTCGCGCCGTACGGGCCCTTGTAGGTCTTGCCGTCCTTGAAGTACTCGTCCTGGTACGTCGGTCCGGCGTCGTACAGGTCGTGCGCGAAGGACCGCTTGATCGCGTACGCGTAGTCGGCCGCCTTCACCTCGGTGCCGTCCATGTACTTGATGCCCTGCTTGAGCTTGAAGGTCCAGGTCAGGCCGTCGGCGGACTTCGTGCCCAGGTCCTCGGCGAGGTCCGGAACGAGCACCGGCTTGTGGCTGTCACCGTCCAGGCGGTACTGGGTCAGCGCCCGGTACATCAGCTTGCCGATCTGGTTCCCGTCGATGAAGTAGATGTTCGTCGGGTCCATCGTGTCCGGCGTGACGTCGGACAGGACGGTGGCGACGCCACCCTTCTTGGCACCTTCGATGTCCGGTGCCGGGCCCTTCGCCGTCGGGTCGGTCGCCTTCTCCTGGGCGGTACCCGCGTTGCCCGTGTTGGCCCCGCCCTTGTTGCTGGACGACGGGCTGCCACAGGCCGCGACGGCCAGCATGACCGTCGCCGCAACAGCGGTGATTTGTTTCCACTGCATTGTTGTGTTTCTCCTTTTCTGCCGCTGGGGCAACGCCGGGCTACCGGCGAGTCTTGGGGTCGAAGGCGTCGCGTACGGCGTCACCGAGCAGAGCCAGTGCCAGCACGAGCGCGGTGATGCCGAACACCGGCAACCACAGGTACAGCGGGTCGGCCTTGAACCAGTTGGTCGCGGTCGCGATCGTCTGGCCCCAGGACGGGACCGGCTCGATCAGACCGACACCGAGGAAGGACAGACCCGCCTCCGCGGTCACGTACGCCGGCAGCGCCAGCGACGCCGAGATGACGATGGGTGCGACCAGGTTGGGCAGCAGTTCCTTGAACAGGACCTGCCGGGTGGGGACGCCGATCGCCTTCGCGGCCAGGACGAACTCACGCTCGCGAAGCGACAGCACCTCGCCGCGGATGATCCGGGCCAGTCCGGCCCAGCCGAAGAACGACAGGACGAAGATCAGTACGAAGAACCGCGTCGACGCCTGTTCCTCCGGCGAGAGGTTGAAGGACCCGCCGCGCATGCTCTCGACGATCGGCACCATCGCGATCGCGAACAGCAGGTACGGCAGGCTGAGCACGAAGTCGACGAACCAGGAGATGATCCGGTCCACCCAGCCGCCGAGGAAGCCGGCCAGCAGACCCATCACCACACCGACGACGGTCCCGGACAGGGTTGCGACGAACGCGATGATCAGCGACGGGCGCGCGCCGTACACCCAGCGGGCGAAGTTGTCCCGCCCGGTCTTCGGCTCGACGCCGAACCAGTGCTGCGCGTTGGCGGCGAACGTCGGGAAGCCGTACTCGTCGACGAAGTCGGGGTGGAAGGTGCCGATGTCGCCGCCCTCGATCTTGGCCAGCACCGGGGCGAAGATCGCGATCAGGATGAAGAACAGCACCACGAACGCGCAGATCACGGCGACCCGGTCCTTGCGGAGCCGGTCGATCGCCACCCGGGTCGGGGACTTGCCGTGCGGGACGGCGGAATCCCGAACCGGTTCCGCCGATGCCGGGTGCTCCTCGATCCCAACAGTCGAGTCGGGCGACCCAATACTCATTCGCACTCCGTCAGTTCAGTCGGCCGGATTTCGGTCCGCGGATCCGGCACTTATCGGTGGATGGCGTGCCGACCTTTACTCGCTTGCTGGCTGGCGTCAAATCCCCTTGACACGGGATTCCGCCGTAGCCGCGCGCTAGCCTGCCCGACACCGTGACACCAAACCAGCAGTGCCCGGCAGCAGTGCACAAATCGTTACCGGAACCTGTGGTCGAACGGAACATTTGCCCCATTTCGTCACCGTTCGCAGTCAATCCTGCGCAAAACGCGTCGGCACAGTACCGACAGTGGCCAAATTGTGCCAAGATCTCACGCAATGTAACGAAAAGACACATTCGGTCGCGGCGGGCCGCTAGCGCACGTGGACGGTCACGAAGGGCGGTTTGACGACGTCGAAGGTTTCCCCGCGACCCCGGATGTCGACGGTTACCTGATCGCCTTCTTTCACCGACGCGTCCAGGAGTGCCAACGCAATACCTTTCTTCAGCGTCGGCGAGAACGTTCCGGAGGTCACTTCACCGAGCGCCGTCCCGGATTGATCCAGGACCGACATGTGCGGCCGCGGAATACCCCGTCCGGCCGCGCGCAGACCGCGCAGGATCCGGGCCGGTCCGCGCTCCTTCTCGGCGCGCAGCGCCGCGTCGCCCCAGAAGTGCTCCTTCTTCCAGCCGACGGCCCATCCGGACCGCGCCTGGACGGGCGTGATGTCGGGCGCGATGTCCTGGCCGTGCAGCGGGTACCCCATCTCGGTCCGCAGCGTGTCCCGCGCGCCCAGTCCGGCCGGGACGATGCCGTACTGCTCGCCGGCCGTCAGCAACGCGTCGAACACGGCCACCGCGGCGGCGTTCGGTACGACGAGCTCGAAGCCGCGCTCGCCCGTGTAGCCGGTGCGGCACACGACCACCGGCGTACCGCCGAAGTCGGCCGTGGCGAAGGACATGTAGTCGTGACCGGTCGGCAGTCCGATCGCGGACACCACCTCGTCGCTCTTCGCGCCCTGCACCGCGAGGATCGCGTAGTCGTCGTGGACGTTCGTCACCTCGACACCGTCCGGGGCGTCGGTCTGGAGCAGCCGGACCACCTCGGCGGTATTGGCGGCGTTCGGGATCAGGAACACGTCGTCGTCGGCGTGCAGGTAGGCGATCAGGTCGTCGACCACTCCCCCGTTCTCGTTGCAGCACAGCGTGTACTGCGCCTGACCCGGCGCGATCTTGCCGAGATCGTTGGTCAGGCACGCGTTCACGTACGCCGCCGCACCCGGGCCCTTGACCGTCGCCTTGCCGAGATGGCTGACGTCGAAGACGCCGACCGACGTCCGGACCGCGGTGTGCTCGGCCACGACGCCGGAGTACTCCAAGGGCATCTCCCAGCCGCCGAACTCGGCGAACTTGGCGCCGAGCGCGACGTGGCGCTCGTGCAGCGGGGACTTCTTCAACTCGGTCGACGGTGCCGGTGATGGGGTCATGGAGCGGAACTTACCCGACGCGTAGCATGCTCAGGCAGCACGCACGTACCGTGACGACCGGCCGTCTGCCCGCCGGTCAAGGAGGACTGAGGATTTCGTGACCACCATCACCCTGAGCAAGTCAGATGCCGCCGGCGTCAAGAGCGACGCCGTGGTCATCGGCGTGGTCAAACTCGGCGGCGGCGTCACCCTGCCGGCCGGCACCGAGTCGCTGAACGCCGCGTACGGCGGGAAGCTGGTGGAGGTGCTGTCCGGTCTCGGCGCCACCGGCAAGACCGGCGAGGTGACGAAGGTGCCCGGGCCGCTGCTCGGCAAGCCGGGCAAGTCCCCGACGCTGATCGCGGTCGGTCTGGGGACGGCCCCGGACGGCGTGCTGAAGACCGAGGATCTGCGCACCGCGGCGGGCACCGGTGTGCGGGCGGCGAAGTTCTCGCAGTCGGTCGCGTTCGCGCTGCCGGCCCCCGACGCCGAGTGCGTGCGCGCGGTCGCCGAGGGCGCGTTGATGGGTCGCTACGCGTTCACGGCGTACAAGTCGTCGGACGGCGCGAACGAAGCGCCCGGCAACCTGACCGTGCTGACCGACCTGGCCCGGAACAAGGACGCCAAGGCCGCGCTCGAGCGTGCCCAGGTGACCGCGGAGGCCGTCGCCCAGGTGCGGGACTGGGTGAACACCCCGCCGTCGGACCTGCACCCGGCCGAGTTCGCCGACGACGCGGTCAAGCTCGGCAAGGAGTACGGCGTCAAGGTCGAGGTGCTCGACGAGAAGGCGCTCGCCAAGGGCGGGTACGGCGGCATCCTCGGCGTCGGCCAGGGCTCGAGCAACCCGCCGCGGCTGGTCCGGCTGACCTACACGCCGAAGAAGCCCGTCACCCACCTGGCGTTCGTCGGCAAGGGCATCACGTTCGACTCCGGCGGCCTGTCGCTGAAGACGTCGACCGGCATGGTGAGCATGAAGTCCGACATGGCCGGCGCCGCCGCGGTGATCGGCGCGACGTTCGCCATCGCGCGGCTCGGTCTCCCGGTCCAGGTGACGACGTACGCCGCGATGGCCGAGAACATGCCGTCGGGTTCCGCGGCCCGGCCCTCCGACGTGCTGACGATGTACGGCGGCAAGACCGTCGAGGTGCTGAACACCGACGCCGAGGGCCGTCTGGTGCTCGGTGACGCACTGGTCCGGGCCAGCGCGGACCAGCCCGACCTGATTATCGACGTGGCCACCCTGACCGGCGCGTGTGTCGTTGCCCTGGGCACCAAGGTGGCGGGCGCGTTCGGGAACGCCGACACGGCTCGCGACCGGGTGGTGGACGCGGCGGTCGCGGCCGGTGAGTCGATGTGGCCGCTGCCGATTCCGGCCGAGATGCTGGACAAGCTGAAGTCGCACTCGAAGGTCGCCGACCTGGCCAACATCACCGGCGAGCCGTGGGGCGGCGCCCTCGCGGCGGCCGCGTTCCTCGGCGACTTCGTTGCTGACGGCATCGACTGGGTCCACCTCGACGTGGCCGGTCCCGCCTTCAACGACGGCGGCGCGTCCGGCTACACGCCCACCGGCGGTACCGGCTTCGCCGTCCGCACCCTGGTCGAACTCGCCGCCTCAGCGAGCTGAGGCGGCGGACCACTCAGGCGAGGCCGTTCTTCTTCATCCGGGCGTTGTACTCACGCATCCGCGGCGGGTAGCCGACGACGGCCGCGTCGTACGACGGAATGCCGAGGCGGTTCGCGAAGTCGTGGGCCCATTTCACCGACGGGACCCGGCGCCGGGTCCACTCACCGTCGACCGCGACCAGCAGCAAGGTGTACTCCGTCACCGCCGTCCGCGGCTCGACGAATCCCTCGACGCCCTGACGGGTCTGGGCGAACTCGCGCAGGTGCGCCTGGTCGGGAGTGTCCGACCGTCGCATCGTTCCGGCCTTCTGCCGGCGACCGAACCACTTCATGGGAGTAAGTGTCCACTATCTGTGCAAGTCCGGGCCGAAGTCCTGGATAACGGTTGCGGCCGGTCCGGATGGGCGCGTCATGACCGGCCCGGGGGTGGATCCGCGCGCGATCGGTGGAAAGATGACGCCGGGCCGGTACCGCGACCCGGGCCGCCCGACTCGGACCACACCCACGGAGGAACCTGTGACTGACAGTGGTACTGACAGCGGTAGAGACGCCGGTACGACGTACGACCTGGTGATTCTCGGCGGCGGCAGCGGTGGCTACGCCGCCGGACTGCGCGCCGCGACGCTCGGCCTGTCCGTGGCGCTGGTCGAGAAGGACAAGGTCGGCGGGACCTGTCTGCACCGTGGGTGCATCCCGACCAAGGCGCTGCTGCACGCGGCCGAGGTCGCGGATTCGGCGCGCGAGGGCGAGCAGTTCGGAGTCCGGACGACGCTCGAGGGCGTCGACATGGGCGGCGTGAACAAGTACAAGGACGGGGTCGTCGACCGGCTGTTCAAGGGTCTGCAGGGCCAGTTGAAGGCCCGCGGCATCACGGTGATCGAGGGCGAGGGGCGGCTGACCTCGCCGACCACGGTCCAGGTCGGCGGCACGACGTACACCGGCCGCAACGTTCTGCTTGCCTCCGGCTCCTACTCCCGTTCCCTGCCCGGGCTGGAGCTCGACGGGCACCGGGTGATCGCGAGTGAGCACGCGCTGACGCTCGACCGGGTCCCGGAGTCCGCGGTGATCCTCGGCGGCGGCGTGATCGGCGTCGAGTTCGCGTCCGCTTGGACGTCGTTCGGCACCAAGGTGACGATCGTCGAGGCGCTGCCGCGGCTGGTCCCGGCCGAGGACGCCGACTGTTCCAAGACGTTGGAGCGCGCGTTCCGGAAGCGGAAGATCGCGTTCAAGACCGGTACGCCGTTCGAGTCGGTCGCGGTGACCGATTCCGGCGTACAGGTGACCGTCGCGGGCGGCGAGGTGATCGAGGCCGAGCTGCTGCTGGTCGCCGTCGGCCGGGGACCGAACACCGCCGGCCTCGGGTACGAAGAGGTCGGGGTCGCGCTCGAACGCGGGTTCGTGACCGTCGACTCGACGCTGCAGACCAGCGTGCCGGGTGTGTACGCGGTCGGCGACATCGTGCCGGGGCTGCAGCTCGCGCACCGCGGGTTCCAGCAGGGCATCTTCGTTGCCGAGCACCTCGCGGGTCTCGCGCCGATGCCGATCGACGAGGCCGGCATCCCGCGCGTGACGTACTCCGAGCCGGAGGTCGCGTCGGTCGGGCTGACCGAGGAGCAGGCCCGGGAGAAGTACGGCGACGTGGAGATCCTCAACTACAACCTCGGCGGCAACGGCAAGTCGCAGATCCTGAAGACGGCGGGCTTCGTGAAGCTGGTCCGCGCTCGCGACGGCGCCGTGGTCGGGCTGCACATGGTCGGTTCGCGTGTCGGCGAGCTGATCGGCGAGGCGCAGCTGATCTACAACTGGGAGGCGTACCCGGCGGACGTGGCGCCGCTGGTGCACGCCCACCCGACCCAGAACGAAGCCCTCGGCGAAGCCCACCTCGCCCTCGCCGGGAAACCTTTGCACTTCCATGACTGAGAGGGTGTCTTGGGACTCTGCGCCGTCGCGAGCAGGTGCTCGGCGGAGTGCAGCGCAAGGCGGAGGACGAGGCTCGGAGTGGGGTTCTCCGTGCCTCGTCCTCCGACGCCGCGATGTGCCCGCCGAGTGCCGCGCAGTAGGCGCAGAGTTCCAAGACACCCTCCAACCTGCTGGATCGCACCAGTAAGTTTGAGCTGCAGGAGCGTGAGGGATGGCCGTGACCCGGATCCCGAGCGCTCCGGCGGCACCGTAGGCTGACACTCGACCGATCAGACGAAGGAGCAACGACCGTCATGCCGACCTCTGTATCCCTGCCGGCCCTCGGGGAGAGCGTCACCGAAGGAACCGTCACCCGCTGGCTCAAGCAGGTCGGCGACACGGTTGCCGTGGACGAACCCCTGCTGGAGGTCTCGACCGACAAGGTCGACACCGAAATCCCGAGCCCCGTCGCCGGCACCCTTCTCGAGATCAAGGCCGCCGAGGACGAGACCGTCGAGGTCGGCGCCGAACTGGCCGTGATCGGCGACGCCGGCGAGGCAGGCTCCGCTCCTGCGGCTCCGGCCGAGCCCGCGGCAGACCCCGCGCCGGCCGCCGAGTCCGCTCCGGCGGAGGCTGCTCCGGCTGAGTCCGCCCCCGCCGAGTCCGCGCCCGCCCAGTCCGCGCCGGCTCCGCAGACTGCTCCGGCCGCCGAGTCCACTCCGGCTGAGGCCCAGGCCGCCGAGGCCTCGTCGGCCCCGTCCAACGGCGCCTCGTCCGATGGCGGCTCCGGCGGCGCCGCGTCCGGTACGTCGGTGACGCTGCCCGCGCTGGGCGAGAGCGTGACCGAGGGAACCGTCACCCGCTGGCTGAAGCAGGTCGGCGACGACGTGGCCGTCGACGAGCCGCTCCTCGAGGTCTCCACCGACAAGGTCGACACCGAGATCCCGAGTCCGATCGCCGGCAAGCTCCTGGAGATCAAGGTCGCCGAGGACGAAACCGTCGAGGTCGGCGCGGAACTGGCCATCGTCGGCTCCGGCGACGCCGCTCCCGCCTCCTCCGCCCCGGCTGCTCCGGCCGAGTCCGCTCCGGCTCCCGAGGCCGCTCCGGCCCAGTCGGCCCCGGCTCCCCAGGCTCCCCCGGCCGAATCCGCTCCGGCCCCGCAGGCCGCCCCGGCCCCGCAGGCCTCTGCTCCTGCGCAGGCACCTGCTGCCGCACCGGCCCAGGCTCCGGCGCAAGCCCCGGCTGCTGCCCAGGCCCCGGCCCGGCAGGCTGCACCCGCACCGCAGTCCGCTCCGGCACCCGCGGCTACCCAGGCACCGGCCGTTTCCGCTCCGGCTGCCTCCCCGAACGGCGCCGCCACCGACGGCCCGAACTACGTCACCCCGCTGGTGCGCAAGCTCGCCGCGGAGCACGAGGTCGACCTGAACGCCGTACAGGGCACCGGTGTCGGCGGCCGGATCCGCAAGCAGGACGTGATCGCCGCCGCCGAGGCGAAGAAGGCCGCCGCGGCCGCACCCGCTCCGGCAGCCCAGGCCGCCGCCCCTGCCGCCGAGTCGAAGGCCCCGGTGGTCAGCCCGCTGCGTGGCACCACCGAGAAGATGAGCCGGATCCGCAAGGCGATCGCGGCTCACATGGTCAACAGCCTGAAGGTCTCGGCGCAGCTGACCACGGTGGTCGAGGTCGACGTCACCGAGATCGCCAAGCTGCGCAACAAGAAGAAGGCGGAGTTCGAGGCCCGCGAGGGCGTCAAGCTGTCCTTCCTCCCGTTCTTCGCGCTCGCCGCGGTGGACGCGCTCAAGCAGTACCCGAAGCTGAACGCGTCGATCGACGAGGAGAAGGGCGAGATCACGTACCACGCCGCCGAGCACCTCGGCATCGCGGTGGACGTGGAGCGCGGCCTGATGGTCCCCGTCGTGCACAACGCCGGCGACCTGAACATCGCCGGCCTGGCGAAGAAGATCGCCGACCTCGCCGACCGCACCCGCAACAACAAGGTGCTGCCGGACGAGATGGCGGGCGGCACGTTCACCATCACCAACACCGGTAGCCGGGGCGCGCTGTTCGACACCCCGATCCTGAACCAGCCGCAGGTCGGCATGCTCGGGACCGGCGCCGTCGTGAAGCGCCCGGTGGTCATCACCCACCCGGAGCTCGGCGAGACGATCGCGATCCGGCAGATGGTGTACCTGGCGCTGACCTACGACCACCGCCTGGTCGACGGCGCCGACGCGGCCCGCTACCTGACGGCGGTCAAGCAGCGGCTCGAAGAGGCCCAGTTCGACGTCTGATCCGATCGGACACCGGCGCCGGTGCCTGTCTCCCCGGAGGCGGACACCGGCGCCGTTCGCTTTCGATCCGGCTGACCCGACAAGGAGCACAACGGGATGAAGTACGTACTGGCCGGCGCCTCCGGCTTCCTCGGCAAGGCCCTCGCCCGCGACTTGGTTGCCAACGGTCACCAGGTGCTCCGGCTGGTACGCCGGCCGCCGTCGGGACCGGACGAGGTGCGCTGGGACCCGGCCCGGGGCGATCTGGACCCGGCCGCTCTGGGCGATCCCGATGTCCTCGTCAACCTGGCCGGCGCGAACATCGGTCGCCCGTGGACGCCGACGTACCGCATGACGATCCGGGAGAGCCGGGTCTCGACCACCGCGACCCTGGCCGCGGCGGCGACGCGACTCGACCGCCGGCCGGTGCTGCTCACGCAGAGCGGGATCGGCGGCTACGGCACCGATCTCGGCGACCGCATCCTGACCGAGGACTCCGATCTCGGCGAGGGCTTCCTGTCCGACGTCGTCCGGCTGTGGGAGGGCGCGCTCGAACCCGCCCGTGAAGCAGGCAGCCGGGTGGCCGCGCTGCGAACAGGCGTCGTACTCGACAGCAAGGCCCCGGCGTTCCAGCTCCTGTCCCTTCCCTTCCGCATCGGTCTCGGCGGCCGCCTCGGGCCGGGAACCCAGTACTTCCCGGTGGTCTCGCTGACCGACTGGATCCGCGCCGTCCAGCACGTCGCCGAGAACGACAGCGTGAGCGGCCCGGTGAACATCACCCTGCCGACACCGGCAACCAACCAGGAACTCACCGAAGCCCTGGCAACCGCCCTGCACCGCCCGTCCCTCGTCCCAGTGCCCGCAATCCTCATGAAGGCCGCGCTCGGCGAGTTCGCCTGGGAACTCCTCGGCAGCAAACGGGCCCTCCCCACCCGCCTCCAATCCACCGGCTTCACCTTCCACCACCCCACCGTCACCGCCGCGATCTCCGCCGCCCTCGCCTGACGCAGTGACACAGACGCCGTGACCCAGACACCGAAGACCACCGCGCGGTACGACGGTCTCGCCGAGTGGTACGACGAGCGCATCGTGCATCGGACATACCGCACTGTTGGCTGGCATCCCCCGGCGCCCTGGTGGGGCGAGGGCGGTATTCGCGAACGCCTCGGCATGCGACACGTGCCGCTGGCCGACCTTCTCAACGCGTTTGCCGACGCAGGCTTGACGATCACCCGGACCGTGGAGCCGCGCACCGACCCGGTGCCCTGGGTCCTGGCCCTGCGCGCCGAAAGGCGTTGACTCGCCGGAACGGGAGCCGCTTGGTTGGATTGCTGGATGGCGACTCTCTTCGTTGACCTGGAAACCACGAGCGTTCGGGAGCCTTGGCTGCCGGGTGGTCGGCAGATCTGGCAGCTGGCGGTGATCCGGCGTGAGGACGACGGGCGGGAGACGGCGTACAACCGGTTCGTCCGGCTGGACGAGCTGGATCTGTCGGCCGCGACCGAGCGAGCGCTGGAGATCAGCCGCTTTCATCGGCACCCGTCGCTGAACGGATCCGAGCAGGACGTGAGCAGCGGTCGAGAGGTCGCGGAGCTGATGGTCGAACTGACGGCCGACGAACCGCTGTGGGTGGGCGCGGCGCCGTGGATGGATGCGACCGACGTACTGCATCTGATGCATCTCAACGGCCTGGTCGCAGACGACGCGGCGGACGTGCCGTGGGACTTCCGGCTCGTCTGCGTCATCAGCCAACTGCTGGGCCGGACCAACCTGCCACCGACAGCGGACGTCGGCGAGATGTCGGCGGCTGTCGGCATCGACCAGTCCTCGTATGCGATTCACGACGCGTTGGCGGACACCTACTTCGTACGAGACGTGTTCGACGCGCTGAACCGACCTCGCTGAAGGCTCGTCGGCGGGGTCACAGCTGGGTGATGGTGGTGATGCGCCAGGTGTGGGTGGGTTGACGGGTGGCGCTGCGTGAGGGGGCTGCGGTGCGGGGGGTGGTTGTCAGGGTGATCAGCCTGGTCGTCGGGGGGCCGGGTGGGAGTGGGGTTTTGGCGCCGGTGTGGTCGACTGCTTGGCCGGCTGTGAGGTGGTCGGTGGTCTTGAGGGTGACGGTGGTCGCGGTGCGGCGGGTGACTGCGGTGCTTTCGATCGTGATTCGGAGTCCTTGCACGCGGACGTTCTGGTTGCGGTAGGCGGACAGGAGGGCTCGGTCGGTGCGCCAGGGGGCGCTGCCGGGGACGTAGATGCGGTCGAGGGCGTCCAGGTCGAGGGTCCAGAAGGCTTGGGCGCGTTGGGCATCGAGCGCTTCGAGGGTGTGGATCCAGGTGGCCAGCTCTGCTGAGGACGCCGTCGTGTGGGCAGCCGTTGGGTGGGCGGCTGTTGGGTGAGCAATGGGCGACTGAGTAGGCGGGGATACCGAGGGTTGTCGGGCTGTGGACTGGGCAGCGCTGGGGTCTGGTTGGGCGGTTGCTGGGGTGTCGATGGTGCGGAGTGTGGCGATGGCGATCGCGAGCACGATGATCGCCGCCACGGCGGCTGCGGCGAGCACGCCGTACGCGGGGTGTGGGAGTCGAGGGAGTGCGAGGGCTGCCACGAATCGCGTACGGCGGGGCTTGTTGCGGCGGTTGGGGCGGATGCGTTTCGAGCGAGCCTTCGCGGATGGTGCGGTGGGGTGAGGCCGCTGTGGTTTCGTCAGCGGTGTGGCCGGTGGGTCGGCTGGAGGCGGGGCGAGCGGCGTACGGGAGGCGGCGGGGGCATCGTCGTCGTCTGCGGATCCACCCGCGGACGATGGAGGGTGGGGTGGAGCGCTCGGAGTTGGAGTGGCGGGATGGGCCGTCGGGGGCGCCGGCGCGTGGAGCGGCGGGGGCGGCGGCGGGTGGGGCGGTGGGGTGCTCGTGGGTGCTGTGGGTGCGGTGCTGGTGAGGGGCGCGAGGTCTATGGGGGTGGCGGGAGTGTGAGTCAGCAGGCGGTGTGGGAGGGCTCCGAGGGGCGCCTTGGTGATGAAGGTGGGTGGGAAGACCTTGGGGTCTGCGCTGACGCTGTCGGCGAGGGTGGCGAGGGCTTGGTGGTCGGTGGCGGGGTCGGCACGGCGAAGGGCGGCGTCGGTGAGGATTGGGCGGCCGTCGGCGTCGAAGAGGACGTTTTCGGGGCGGATCGAGCCGTGGGCGAGGTTCGAGGCGTGAAGGTAGGCCAGGGCCTCGGCCAGCGGGGCGAGGAGGGTGACGAGCTCGCCGCGGGACAGTGGGCCGCGGCGGGTGAGGAGGGCGGCGAGGCTGCCGGCTGCCAGGTGCTGCGTGATCAGGATCCAGCCGGTGTCGGTCTCGCGGTACTCGTGGAGCTGGGCGACATGCGGATGCCGGAAGCGGGACAGCAGGCTGAGGTCCTCGCGGAGCCGTCCCCGGTCGGGGTATGCGCTGTGCGGGACGTGTTTGAGCACGGCGTTGCGGCCCGAGGCGCGGTCCCGGACCTGCCAGACGGTGCCGGCCGGCCCGGACCCGAGCTCGCGGCGCAGGCTGTAGCCGGTGAGATCTGCGAGGTCCATGTCCAAGAGGATGCACCGATCGCGACCTCGCCCGTCGAAGTTATCCACAGCCCAGGTCGCCGGCCGGTATCAGCCGCCGCCTACACTCGAAGGCGTGAGGGCTATCAGGTACGTGGAGGCCGGATTCGGCGCCGGCGCGGTGGACTACGAGACCGCGTGGGCCGAGCAGCGACGACTGCACGCGGAGGTTGCCGAGGGCACCGGCTCGGACACGGTGATCCTGCTCGAGCACCCGCCGGTCTACACCGCGGGCAAGCGCACCGAGCCGCACGAGCGGCCGATGGACGGTACGCCGGTGGTCGACGTGGACCGCGGCGGCAAGATCACCTGGCACGGCCCCGGGCAACTGGTCGGGTACCCGATCGTCAAACTCGCCTCACACGTGTACGTCGTCGACTACGTCCGGCGGCTCGAGGAGGCGCTGATCGCCGTCTGCGCCGAGCTCGGCGTGAAGACCGGCCGGGTCAAGGGCCGCAGCGGCGTCTGGGTCGCAGCCGACGACCGCGGCCGGGAGCGGAAGATCGCCGCGATCGGCATCCGGGTCGCGCAGGGCGTGACCATGCACGGTTTCGCGCTGAACTGCAACAACGACCTGGCCTGGTTCGACCGGATCGTCCCGTGCGGCATCTCGGACGCCGACGTGACCACGCTCTCCAAGGAGCTCGGCCGCGAGGTCACGACCACCGAGGTCCTCGACTCGGTACGCCGACACCTCGACGAGCTCCTCGCCTGGAACGAGTACGAGCGCAGCCCGGACATCGACCACCACGAGGAGCCGCCGACCGCGATCACCTACGGGTTGACCGTCTGAGGCTCGAGCCCCACCTCCGCGCGCCAATCGGCGTGCACCGAGCGCAGCCGGTGCACGATCTCCGGCTGAGCTGACAGCTGGTTGGTCTGCTCGCCGATGTCTTCGGACAAGTTGGCGAGGAACCAGCCCTCTCCCATCGGCGCGTGCTCGTAGTCACGCAGATGCCTGGTGTTGGCGTCGTCAGCCACCCAGCTGAGCTTCCACTCCCCCGACCGCACCGCCCACTGGAACCCACAGTCCCAGTGCAGCTTCTCGTGCGCCACCTCGGCGGTCCCGGCCAGCACGGGCAGGATGTCGACGCCGTCGGCACCCTCCGCGGTCGCGCCCGCCGCTGCGGCCAGCGTGGGAACCAGATCCATCGTGCTGACGAGCGCGTCCGTACGACGTCCCGCAGGCAACTGTTCCGGCCACCGCCAGAGCATCGGGATGCGGATGCCGCCGTCCCACAGCGTGTACTTCGTCCCACGCAGCGGCTCGTTGTCGCCGAAGTTGCAGGTCGACCCGCCGTTGTCCGTCACGTACACGACGATCGTGTCGTCGCCGGCCACGTCGAGCAGCCGCCCGATCTGGGCGTCCATCAGCTCTAGTTGAGCGAGGTAGTACTCGCGCCCGTGCGGAAGATTCGGCACGATCACGTCGTCGTACCACTCCATGAACGGTCCGTCCGTGTCCGGCGACCAGTCGCGGAACGCCGGGAGCCCGCGCGCCTCCAGCTCCGAGTCCGGGAGTTGCCAGCAGAAGTTGTGTACGGCGTTGAACGCCACCATGCAGAAGTACGGCCGCTCGTCCTCGGCGTCCATGAACTCCGCCGCGCGGCGACCGAACTCCGCGGTCAGGAAGCCCTCGTGCTCAACTGGCTCGTCCCCTGACAGCAGAGGCTGCACAGCCATGTGGTGCGCGGCCGGCTGACCGTACGAATCGACCGCCTCGTCAGAATGACGCAGGTAGTTCAGCCGCCCGAAGGACTGCCCTGCCAGCCCGTACAGCGTCTCCTCGAACCCGTGATGCGGCGGACACGCCCTGTCCCCCACGTCCTCTTTCCCGTAGTGCACCTTGCCGAAGTACCCCGTCCGATACCCCTGGTCGAGCAGGATCTCCGCGAGCGTCGGTACGTCGTCCGGTGGGAACGCGGCCGAGTCGAACCATTGGCCGCCCCACCGCTGCTGGTACCGCCCGGAGATGATCGAGGCCCGTGACGGACTGCAGATCGGTGCTGTCACGTAGGCGTCGGTACAGCTCACACCCTCCGCAGCAAGCCGGTCCAGCGCCGGAGTGCGTACGTCGGAGTGCACCCTGAGTTCACTGCGGTCGGCGTACCCGTGGTCGTCGGAAACGATCAGCAGAATGTTCGGAGCGGGCAACAGCTCATCCTCTCGAAAGGCGCGCAGCCTGGTCCGACTTCGCACAGCCATCGGTCGCGTCAGGGTCCAACAGCAATCTCAGCTCACCACCCAGCCGCCGCACCAGAGCCGTCTCACCAGACAGGTCGTGGGTGGTTGAACAGGAAGTGGAGGGCCTGAACAGGCAATAACCTGTTCAAGCCCCCGCGAACCTGTGGGGCACCCCGCGAGCTGGTCGAGTCAGCCAGATCCCCAGCAGTTACAGGCGGGGTTGTTCGGCGCCCTCGGCCACTGGGCGGCCGCCTTCCACGGATCTCAGTTGGGGCAAGCGGTTGCCTGTCGGTGTGCGTCGAAGTGTCTGCGGGGCGTAGCCGCAGTTCGTCGCTACCTTGGGGGTGTGTCCAAATTTCTTGGGTTCTTGCTCGGCGTAGCTGTCGCTCTGGCCGGTCCGGCCGTGTTCGGAGTCCTCGCGGCGCCGGGTGGTATCGAGCTGAACGCGAAGGGGATGGCGCTTGCCTTCGGCATCGGCGCGCTGATCTTCTGGGCCGTGGTGTCGTACTTCTCCGGCGCCGGCGCGCTGGGGGCGTTCGTCGCCTTCGGCGTCCTGATCTACTGCTGGCTCTGGATCCCGAACCGGACCACGAACTTCCTGAACGACGTCCCCGGCGTCACCAACGGGATGATCGACGGGTCGAAGCAGTACACGCTGAACGGCGTGGTGCCGATCCTCGGGGTGATCTCGCTGGTGTACGCGATCCAGCTGATCGTCCTCGGTGTTCAGCGCCGGCGGCGGGAGCGGGCCGACGCCGAGCGGCTGCAGCGCGAGCAGGAAGCCGCCCAGGCGCAGCAGGAGGCGGACGTAGCGGCCGTGTATCCGGTTGCCGGAGGCACCTATCAGGCGCCGGCGGCGTACGGGAGTCAGACGCGGTACGACGACCTGTTCGACGAGCCGGAGGCGGCACAGCCGCGGAACCAGGGCGACGACCAGACCCGGCAGTTTCCGGCCGGCGAGGCGGAGGAGTTCGAGCACACCCGCCAGTTCCCCGAGGCAGATGCCGAAAGCAACTACCCCGGCGAGGACACGGTCATCGCTCCCCCGCCGGCAGCCGAGGAACCGCCCGCCCAGCAGGCAACCGAGGTGAACCGGCCGGCCGAGGAAACCCAGCCGGTGGAAACCAAGCAACCGGTCGAGAAGCCCCAGCCGGCGGAGACGAAGCCGGAGTCTGTCACCCCGGTCGAGGAAACCCAGCCGGTGAAGGCAGAGCCGCAGGCCGCTGCGCCGGTCGACGAAACCCAGCCGGTCGAGGCCAGGCCGCAGGCTGTCGCGCCTGTTGAGGAGACCCAGCCGATGGACGCGGTGCCCGAGACGGCCGCGCCGGTGGAAGAAACTCAGCCGATGGAAGCGGCTCAGCCGACGGAGGCGAAGCCCGAGGCCGTCGCGCCTGTTGAGGAAACTCGGCCGGCGGAGCCCAAGCCGCAGGCGGTCGAGGAGACTCGGCCGACCGAGGAGAAGAAGGCTGAGCGGAGTGTTTCGCCTCGGGAGCAGGTGGGGTCGCAGTATCGGGAGCGGATGGAGAACCCGGAGGACACCGGGGAGTTCCACCTCGCGTTCGAGAACCCGATGGTCAAGCCCGCCTAGAAGTCAGGCGACGTGCATGCGCTGCTGGTGCTGATCGCGGCGTGCGTGCTCGGTGATGGCCTCGTCGTACGCCGCGCGCGCCATCTGCAGCACGTCGCCCGCCATCTGGGCCCGCGGTGAGTCGGTGCTCCACGCGAGCACCAGCTTCCGGTGAATCGGATCGCCTACCAGGGTGCGGGTCGTGACGTCGGCCGACAGCATTCGGTACGACGTGGGCGAGATGAGCGCCACGCCCTGACCACTGGTCACGAACCCCATGAGCACCGAAGTGTCGACGGAATGGTGCTCCACCCGAGGCTGGAACCCAGCCGCCTCACACGCCGCCCGGAACAACACGTGGAACCCGCTGTCGTCCGGCGGCTCCCCGATCCACTCCTCGCCCGACAGCGACGCCAGCTCGATCTCACCCCGCGCCCGCGACGCCTCCGCCACAGGATGGTCCGCGGACAAAGCGACGTACGCCGACTCGGACTCGACGACCGTGGTGGACTCGACCCCCGCCGGCAGCCGCAGCTCGAACCCGGGGAACTCCCGCAACAACGCGAAGTCCAGCCGCCCGCTCTCCAACTGCTGGAGCAGCACGCTGGTGGACCACTCGACCTCGATGCTCACCTGCTCGATCTCGCCATGCGCGCGGAGCCGGGACGCGATGCCGGACATCGGCGCGGTCGGGAACCCGCCGAGGCGGACCGCCGACGACTCGACCGCGGTCATCGCGGACACGGTCGCCGACAGATGATCGACGTCGACCAGGATGGCCCGCGCGCGATCAACGGCGTACCGGCCGAGCGGAGTCGGCTTCACGCCGGTGCGGGACCGTTCGAACAGCTCACCGCCGAACGCGGCCTCGATCCGTTTCAGCTGCGCGGTCAGGCTCGGCTGGCTGACCTTGAGCCAACGGGCGGCCCGTCCGACGGAGCCCGCTTCTGCCACCAGGACCACCACCCGCAGGTGGCGCAGCTCGACGTTCATGCGTTGAGACCGTAGTCGAGGTCCACACACAGCACACAGCGACCCTACATTGCGGTTTCGTCACAGCCGGGCCCGGTGCTGTAACGCTGGGCCCGGTCGTGACGATGAGCTACTTCGATTCGAGCGCCAGGGCCTCGCGGTACCCGAGACGACGGCCGGTCTGCAGCAGCGTGCGCTCGTACAGCCGCGCGCCCATCCGGACGATCAGTACGGTGGCGGCCAGCAACAGCGCGATCGCGACCAGCGGCTGCCAGACCGGAACGTCCTCGGTGAGCATCCGGCCCGGCATCGACATCGACGACGCGATCGGGACGAACGACGCCACGGTCTTGGCCGACGACCCCGCGAACACCGAGAAGAAGAACGGGATCATCAGGATCATCTGCCCCGGCAGTGTGGTCGACCCGAGGTCCTCCTGCCGCGTCGCGAGCGAACCGGCGACCGCCCACAACCCGGCCAGCGCAACGAACCCGAGCACGAAGAACACCACGAACCACCCGGCGACCGGCGCGACCACTTCGAGGATGTCGGCCTGGTCGGTGGCGAGCAGCCCGATCAGCGACGCACCCGCGATCACCACGATCTGGGTGAGCGCCAGCACCGTGTTGCCCAGCACCTTCCCCCACAGCAGCGACCGGATCGGCACGGCCGCGGCCAGGATCTCGACGACCCGGCTCTCCTTCTCCTGTACGACGCTCTGCGCGATCATCATCCCGAAACCGAGCGCGGTCATGTAGAACACCAGCGCCAGCCCGATGTTCACGAAGTCGGAGACGATGTCCGGCAACGGTCCCGGCTTCAGCAACTGCAACGAGACCTTCGTTCCGGCGTGCAACTCGGCCGGGCTCAGTCCTGCCTTCCCGGCGTTCGTTTCCATCCCGACGGCCGCGGCCGCCTCGCGCAGAGCGCCTTCGACCCCCGAGTCGACGCGGTCCTTGCCGAGGACGACGTACCCGTCCGCGTCCGGCAGCAGCGCGGCCTTCACCTTGCCGTCGGTGACCGCCTCCTCAGCCGCCGGCCGGTCGGCGACGCGAGTCACCTCGTAACTGTCGCCCGTCGTGGTCGAGGCCTGCTGGACGACCTTGGCGCCCGCATCGTCGATGACCGCGATCTTGTCCGGTCCGCTCTTGCCCGCGATCAGCGCGGGGATGATCACCGCCGCCATCACGATCAGCAGCATCACAACTGTCGAGCCGATGAACGTCTTGTCCCGCAGTTTCGTGGTGATCTCGCGCTCCGCGATCAGCACCCACGGCTTGTCCAGTGTCTTCATCGGGTCGCCTCCCGGAAGACATCGCTCAGCGCCACTCGCTCCGGCCCGAACTCGAGCACCGGTCCGCGGCTGATCGCCTCCTGCAAGATCTTCTGCTCCACAGCGCCGTCCAGTACGTCGAACAACGCCGTACCGCCGGCCACGTCGCGTACCTGGATCCCCCGGACGTCACGCAGCCATCCGGCGTCGCCGTCCACCACCAAGCGGTACGTCGACGTAGGCCCGGCCGCCAGCTCGGACACGGCGCCCGCCGCGACGACCTTGCCGCGGGACAGTACGACGAGGTCGTCGCACAGCCGCTCGACCAGGTCGAGCTGGTGGCTGGAGAACAGCACCGGTACGTCCGACGTCACCTCCTCGCGGAGCAGGTCGACCATCGCGTCGACGGCGAGTGGGTCGAGACCGCTGAACGGCTCGTCCAGCACCAACGCGATCGGCTCGTGGACCAGCGCGGCCGCGATCTGCACCCGCTGCTGGTTGCCCAGCGACAGCGTCTCGAGTACGTCGGAAGCACGCTCGGCCAGCCCGAGGCGCCCGAGGATCTTGTCGGTCCGCGCGGCGGCGCGCTCCGCGTCGAGCCCGTGCAGCCGGCCGAAGAACACCAGCTGGTCGCGGATCTTCATCTTCGGGTACAGCCCGCGTTCCTCCGGCATGTAGCCGAAGTCCCGGCGTACTTCCTGTGTCAGCGGCTGGTCCTGCCACCGCACCTCGCCGGCCGTCGCGGCCAGGACCCCGAGGATGATCCGCATCGTCGTCGTCTTCCCGGCCCCGTTGGCCCCGACGAATCCGGTCATCCGTCCCGGTACGACGTCGAAGGTCACGTCGTCCAGCGCCAGATGATCACCGAACCGCCGGGTGAGCCCAGTCACCCTCAGCATGTGTCACCGTTCCCATCAGCTTCCAGCCCCCGGCCGGGCGCTCGCCCGACCCAAAAGATCCAACACAGCCAAAGCTAGTCAGCCGAGGTGTGTCCGCACGTCGCCCGCGAGGTTGATCACCGGCGTCATCCGTGCGGCGGACGGATCAGCCGGTCGGGTCGTCGCCCGGGGTGACGAGGCCGCATTCGTAGGCGAACACGACGGCCTGGACGCGGTCGCGCAGGCCGAGCTTCAGCAGCACGCGGGACACGTGGGTCTTGACCGTCGCCTCCCCGACGTACAGCTGGGAGGCGATCTCGGTGTTGGTGAGGCCGCGGGCGATCAGCCCGAGCACCTCGCGCTCCCGCTCGGTCAGCTCCGCGAGCAGATCCGGCCGGTACACCCGCTCTCCCTTGCCGGTGAATCGTTTGATCACCCGCCGGGTGACCTCGGGCGCGAGCAACGCGTGCCCGGAGTGCACGACCTGGATCGCCTCCACCAGGTCCTCGGGCGCGGTGTTCTTGAGCAGGAAACCGCTCGCACCCGCCCCGAGCGACTCGAAGAGGTAGTCGTCACGGTCGAACGTGGTGAGGATGACGACCTTTCCGGCGTCCTCCATGACGATCCGCTGGGTCGCGCTGATCCCGTCCATGCCGGGCATCTGGACATCCATCAGTACGACGTCCGGCCGCAACGCCAGCGCCAGCTCGATCGCCTTCTCGCCGTCCGCGGCCTCGCCGACCACCTCGATCTCCGGCTCGACCGACAGGATCATCCGGAACCCGGCACGCACCAGGTCCTGGTCGTCCACCAGCAGCACCCTCATCGGGTCAATCACGTACTTCTCCCCCAGCCAACGGACGGTTCTGCGGATCCAGCGGGATCCGGACCCGGACGCGGAATCCTCCCACGGGACGCGGGCCGATCTCACTCTCGCCGCCGAGCAGGCCGACCCGTTCGCGGATTCCGACATGGCCGAGCCGGCTGCCGACCGGGGCGTGTTTCGGACGCCCGTCGTCGAGCACCTCGAGCTCGACCGCGTCATCGAGATAACGCAGTGTGACGTGGGCGCTGCGGGCCGTCGAGTGCTTGCGGACGTTCGCGAGCGCTTCCTGGGCGATCCGGTACACCGACACCGAGACGGTCGTGGGCAGTTCGGCCGGCGATCCGATCTGGTGGAAGCCGACTTCCAGACCGAGGCTGTTCGCCTCCGCGATCAGCGCGGGCAGCCGGTCCGCGCCGGCCTGCGGCTCCTTGGGGTCCGGCGTACCGACGTCGAGGTCGGGATCCGCCGAGCGGAGCATGCCGAGCAGCTGGCGCATCTCGTTGACCGCGCTCCGGCTGGACTCCTCGATCACGTTCAGCGCGTTCTTCGCGGCGTCCGGGTCGGTGTCCATCACCCGCCGGGCGCCGCCGGCCTGGATGCCGATGCTGCTGATGTGGTGGGCGACGACGTCGTGCAGCTCACGGGAGATCCGCAGCCGCTCGTCGATCACCGCGCGCCGCGAGTTCGCCTCCTGCTGCGCAGCCAGCTCGGTCGCCTGCTGCTCGAGCTCGAACCGCTGCCGCGCGGTCGCCCACGCGGTCCGGCCCCAGAAGTACGCGCCGAAGAAGTACAGGACGTTCAGCGCGACGGTGATGATCACGTTCGACACGTACGGCGAGAACAACCCGTGGTTCGGGCCTTCGATGGAGTTCGCCTGCAGCGCCTTGACGAAGTTGATCGTCAGCCAGCCGAACATCCCGATGAAGACCAGGCCGACCGCGGCCTTCATCAGCCGCCGGTCCGTGGCCCAGGCGACGGCCGCGTAGATCGCCATGAACATCGTCGACTGGGTGACCAGGTTGCCCTGGAAGGAGAACAGCGCGCGCTCGCCGTTCACCACGAACAGCACCGCGACCAGCAGCAGCACCGGGATCGGCCGGCGACGGCGGAAGCACAACGGCAGCGCGATGGCAGCGCTGAGCACGTACGGCTCGACGCCGCCGATGCCGAGATCCACGTGGTTCGGCGAGCCGCCGCGGGCGAGCTCCGTCCCGAACACCGCGGCCAGCGCCATCCCGAGGCCGAGCAGTACGTCGTACCGCTGCTCGCGGGCCGTGGGACCCGGGCGGGTCCACCCGCGCACCCCGGTACCGGATCCCGTACCGGACGCCGCCGGGGTGACCGGTTCGGCATCCGTACGCAGCTCAACGGTGGACATAGCTCATCAGCGTACGGGTGGAACGGCCCTGAGGCCCGACGCGTACTCTTGGATGCGTGACCATCGCCCCAGAAGGACGGAAACTGCTCAGGCTCGAGGTGCGCAACGCGGAGACCCCGATCGAGCGCAAACCCGAGTGGATCAAGACCCGCGCCAAGATGGGCCCGGAGTACCAGGCGCTGCAGAAACTCGTGAAGTCCGAGGGACTGCACACGGTGTGCCAGGAGGCCGGCTGCCCGAACATCTTCGAGTGCTGGGAGGACCGCGAGGCGACCTTCCTGATCGGCGGGGACCAATGCACCCGGCGCTGTGACTTCTGCCAGATCGACACCGGCAAACCGGAGGCGCTGGACCGCGACGAGCCGCGCCGTGTCGCCGAGTCGGTCCGCACCATGGGCCTGCGCTACGCGACCGTGACCGGCGTCGCCCGCGACGACCTGGACGACGGCGGCGCCTGGCTGTACGCCGAGACCATCCGCCAGATCCACGAGCTGAACCCGGGCACCGGCGTGGAGATGCTCGCGCCGGACTTCAACGCCGTACCCGAGCAGCTCGCCGAGGTGTTCTCGTCGCGGCCGGAGGTGTTCGCGCACAACGTCGAGACGGTGCCGCGGATCTTCCGCCGGATCCGCCCCGGTTTCCGCTACGAGCGTTCGCTCGACGTCATCACCCAGGCCCGCGACTACGGCCTGGTCACCAAGTCGAACCTGATCCTCGGCATGGGCGAGACCCGCGACGAGGTCAGCCAGGCGCTGAAGGACCTGCACGCGGCGGGCTGCGAGATCATCACGATCACGCAGTACCTGCGGCCCTCGGTGCGGCACCACCCGGTCGAGCGCTGGGTGAAGCCCGAGGAGTTCGTCGAGCTGGAGGCCGAGGCGCAGGAGATCGGTTTCGCCGGAGTCATGTCCGGTCCGCTCGTACGTTCGTCGTACCGGGCCGGTCGGCTGTACCGTCAGGCCGTTGAGTCACGTATGAACGCCGCTCAGGCATAAGAGGACAAGGTAGAGATGGCCAAGAACGACGCGCCCGAAGAGAAGACCAGCAGGCTCAAGCAGATCGTTTCGGCGTACAAGCTGACCCAGAAGTCCGAGCCGCTGGTCGGCCTGGTGCTGGCCGGGATCTTCCTCGGCATCGTCGCACTGGCCGTGCTCGGCGGTTTCCTGGTGGGGCCGCTGCTGGTGTGGATCCCGCTCGGTGTCGCGTTGGGCTTCCTGGCCGCCACGATCGTCTTCGGCCGCAAGGTCGAGAAGGCGGCGTACAGCCAGATCGAGGGCCAGGCCGGTGCGGCCGCTTCCGCGCTGCAGACGCTGCGCCGCGGCTGGAGCGTCGACCCCGCGGTCGCGGTCACCAAGAACTCCGACATCGTCCACCGGGTGGTCGGCAAGCCCGGCATCATCCTGGTCGGCGAGGGGCAGCCGAGCCGGGTGAAGAACCTGCTCGCGGCCGAGGCCAAGAAGCACAACCGCGTCGCGGGCGGGGCGCCGGTGACGCAGATCGTGGCAGGCAAGGGCGAGGGCGAGATCGACATCCGCAAGCTGACCAAGTACGTGATGAAGCTGCCGGCCGTCCTGCAGCCGTCCGAGATCACCGACCTGCTGCAGCGGCTGAAGGCGCTGGACGCGGTCCGGCCGCAGGTGCCGATGCCGAAGGGCCCGGTGCCGACGAGTCTCAAGGGTGCTCGCCAGGCGATGCGCGGCCGCTGAAACACCTGTTGGGGTATCTCTGAGTGAGACACCGGTAACCCGGTGGTCGGTCGGGCAGTTGATCTGTCGTGACGTGGCACGTGTGTGCCTCCGTGTCGCGCTGTGGGGTGGCTGGTTGGCCTTAAGGTGCGACCAGGACGGATCGATACAGGGGTAGAGATGACGGATGTGATGCCGCGCGTGCAGCATCCTGTACACGCGCCGGACACCGGGACCTGGCCGACACTGGCCCGGCCTCCGTCGAACCCGGTCCGTCGGTACGGCGCTGCGACCGCGATCCGGCTGATCGCCAAGGATCTCCCGGCCACGATCCACCTGGACCGCAACCGCTCGTTCGGTCTCGGCGGCCCCGCCATGCGGGTGCACCGTACGTCGGCGTTCCTGGACCGGCTCGGGCAGGACGCGGGGTCCGGGTTCGGCGAGGCGTACCTGGCCGGCGACTGGGACCCGGAGCCGGGCACCGACCTGGCCGACCTGCTGGTCCCGTTCGCGGAGCGGTTCAGCAACGAGGAGACCCGGCACCTGCTGCCGAAGTGGGCGCAGTCGCTGCGCTGGCTGGTCACCCGGTCGCAGCCGGGCGAGCAGGAGAACGACCGGGCCGGCGCCCGGGAGAACATCAGCCGGCACTACGACCTGAGCAACTCGATGTTCTCCGAGTTCCTCGATCCGACCCTCACGTACTCCGCGGCGTACTTCGGCGGCGATCCGACGGCCGATCTCGCGACGGCGTCGTACGACGAACTCTCCGCCGCCCAGCTGCGCAAGCTCGACTCGATCCTCGACGCGGCCGGGGTGCGGTCCGGGTCACGAGTGCTCGACATCGGCTGCGGCTGGGCGAGCCTGGCGATCCGTGCCGCGCAGCGTGGCGCGTGGGTGACGGCAATCACGATCGCCTCGCAGCAGGCGTTGCTGGCCCAGCGAAAGATCGCCGAGGCCGGCGTCGGCGACCGGGTACAGGTCGCGCTGCGCGACTACCGCGACCAGATCGGCGAGTTCGACGCCGTACTGAGTGTGGAGATGATCGAAGCGGTCGGCGAGAAGTACTGGCCGGTGTACTTCGAAGCGATCGAGCGACGGCTCGCGCCCGGCGGTGTCGGCGTCGTCCAGGCGATCGTGATGCCGCATGAGCGGATGCTCGCGACCCGGAACACGTTCACCTGGGTGCAGAAGTACATCTTCCCCGGCGGGCTGATCCCGTCGATCAAGGTCATCGAGGACGTCACCGCACAGCACACCGGCCTGCAGGCCGAGGTGATCCGCCACCTCGGCGGGGACTACGCACGGACGCTGCGGGTCTGGCGGAACCGGTTCATCGAGCACTGGCCGGCGATCGCGGCACTCGGGTTCGACGACACGTTCCGGCGGATGTGGGAGTTCTACCTCGCGTACTCCGAGGCGGGCTTCCGGACCGGGTATCTGGACGACGTACAGCTGCTGCTCACGCGGCGCTGACTGGCGGCTGACTGGCGGCTAACGCAGTACGACGACCGTCCTGGCGGCCAGGTCGTGCAGCCCGCGGCGGTCGCGGTCGAAGATCACCGCGGGGATCAAGAAGCTGATCAGCAACGCGCGGACGATGCCCGCCAACAGACCGGGCGGAGCGGTGTACGTCTTGAGGTCGCGGACCGGAACGACCCGCAGACCGCAGATCCGGTGGCCGATGGTGCCGCCGGCCAGACCGGTCAGGATCGCGGTCGTCGCGAAGAAGACCGTCGAGTGCATCAGGCTGTAGTCGCTGCCGCCGGCCCACATCGGCCGGCCCATCACCACGGACGCGATCAGGCCGGCGATCAGCCAGTCGATCAGCAGCGCCAGCAGGCGGCGTCCCCAGGTCGCGACCGAGCCCGGGCCGTCCTCGGGAAGGCCCAGCCGATTGCCCGGGTAACGGAATTCTTCGGTGGGTCCGGTTGCGGCCGCCGCGGATGATGCCATGATGTCTAGCCTACGGACACACCCCGGGAGGGTCCCACGCGGACTCCGAGATCTCAGGGCGTAACCGCCGTACACCAGTGGGTCAGCGCGGACACGCTGGGCGTAACATCCGCGAAACATCAGGGTCACGACGGAGAAACCGGCGGGCCCTACGTTCAGATGCAATCTCTGAGCCACCCTAGGAGTACGTATGTTTTCCAGCGCTGAGGAGCTGCTCGCCTACGTCAAGAACGAAGGCGTCGAGATCGTCGATGTCCGGTTCTGTGACCTGCCGGGCATCATGCAGCACTTCACCGTCCCGGTGTCGTCGTTCGGTCCCGAGGTCTTCGAGGACGGCCTCGCCTTCGACGGTTCGTCGGTCCGCGGTTTCCAGCAGATCCACGAGTCCGACATGAAGCTGCTGCCGGACCCGACCAGCGCGTACATCGACGAGTTCCGCAGCGCCAAGACGCTCGTGGTCAACTTCTTCGTGCACGACCCGCTGACCGGCGAGGCGTACTCGCGTGACCCCCGCAACATCGCCCGCAAGGCGCAGGAGTACCTGAAGTCGACCGGCATCGCGGACACCGCGTTCTTCGCGCCGGAGGCCGAGTTCTACGTCTTCGACGACGTCCGGTTCGAGACCAAGGCGAACTCCTCGCACTACTCGATCGACTCGATCGCCGGCGCCTGGAACACCGGCCGGGTCGAGGACGGCGGCAACCGCGGCTACAAGGTCCGCTACAAGGGTGGCTACTTCCCGGTCGCGCCGACCGACCACTTCGGCGAGCTGCGCGACGACATCACGCTGGCGCTGGAGCGGTCCGGCCTGATCGTCGAGCGCGCCCACCACGAGGTCGGTACGGCGGGTCAGGCGGAGATCAACTTCCGCTTCGACGAGCTGCTCAAGGCCGCCGACGACGTGATGAAGTTCAAGTACATCGTCAAGAACACCGCGTGGAAGGCCGGCAAGACCGCGACCTTCATGCCGAAGCCGATCTTCGGTGACAACGGCTCCGGCATGCACTGCCACCAGTCGCTGTGGAGCAACGGTGACCCGCTGTTCTACGACGAGTCCGGGTACGGCGGCCTGTCCGACACCGCCCGCTGGTACATCGGCGGCCTGCTCAAGCACGCCCCGTCGCTGCTGGCCTTCACGAACCCGACCGTGAACTCGTACCACCGCCTGGTGCCGGGCTTCGAGGCGCCGGTCAACCTGGTCTACTCGTCCCGGAACCGCTCGGCCTGCATCCGGATCCCGATCACCGGCTCGAACCCGAAGGCGAAGCGGATCGAGTTCCGCTGCCCCGACCCGTCGGCGAACCCGTACCTGGCCTTCGCGGCGCAGCTGCTGGCCGGCCTGGACGGTATCCGCAACAAGATCGAGCCGGCCGACCCGGTCGACAAGGACCTCTACGAGCTGCCGCCGGAGGAGCACGCGGGCATCGCGCAGGTCCCGACCTCGCTGCCGGCCGTGATCGACGCCCTCGAGGCCGACCACGCCTTCCTGCTCGAGGGCGACGTCTTCACCGAGGACCTGATCGAGACCTGGATCGACCTCAAGCGCGACAACGAAATCGCCCCCATCCAGCTCCGCCCCCACCCCCACGAGTTCGAGCTCTACTACGACGTCTGAGTTCGTAGCCTGGAAGAAGCCCACCCGCCCTTGAAACCGCCCCCGGCGCGGGTGGGCTTCTTCGTTTCAGGACAGGGTGTTCAGTTTTGCTAGGGCCTCGGTGTCGAGGTGGATGTCGGCGGCGCGGAGGTTGTCTTCCAGGTGGGGGATGCTGCGGGTGCCTGGGATCAGGGCGGTGTGGGCGTTGTGGGCGAGGATCCAGGCCAGGCAGACCGCTGCGGGGGTCGCTCCGAGTTCGCTGGCGATTTTCTGTACGGCGGGATGCTCGGTCGGGGACGCGATCTGGTCGAAGGCCGAGCCCAGCGGGAAGTACGGGATCCAGGCGATGCCGTTGGCTGCGCAGAGTTGGAGTTGGGGCTCCGAGGAGCGGTCCAGGAGGCTGTACGCGTTCTGGACGCAGACGATCCCCGCGGGCAATGCCTGCTCGAGCTGTTCGGTGCTGACGTTGCTGAGGCCGATCGCGCCGATCAGCCCTTCGTTGCGGAGAGCAATCAACTCGGCCAGCTGGTCGTCGAGTGGGACGACCTGATCGCCTTCGGCGATGAGCCCCGGTCCCTGATCCGCCCGGCGGAGGTTGACCACGGGGACCTGCTCCAGACCGAGCGACGTGAGGTCGAGGTGAACCTGCTCACGGAGCTGCTCCGGCCGTTGCGCCAGGGCCAGCGGCACCGGCGCGTCCACCCGGCGTGCGCCGACCTTGCTCACGATCACGAGGTCGTCCGGATACGGGTACAGGGCGGCCCGGATGTGCTCGTTCACCGTGGTGTGCCCGTAGAACGACGCTGTGTCGAGGTGGTTGACGCCGAGCTCGACAGCACGACGCAGGAGCGCGCCGGCCGCGGCGGTGTCGACGTGTTCGAGTTGCATCGCGCCGTACCCGATCCGCGCGATCTCGTGCTGCCCGAGCTTGGCTGTGCCCCCAGGTCGTTCGGATGTCATCAGCAATGTCCCTCAGGTAGAGTTCATGGAACTGGAGGTTTCTCCACTTCCTTCGACGATAGCACTAACTGGAGGTTTCTCCACTTATGCGGGCGGACGCTGAGCGGAAGCGTGAGCAGGTGGTCGCGGCGGCCGGCGACGAGCTGGCCGATCTCGCCCTGGCCGCGCGCAACGGCGAACCGGTGCGCCTGTCCCTGGACCGGGTGGCGGCCCGGGCGCGAGTCGGCGTAGCCACGCTGTACCGGCACTTCCCGACCCGCGAAGCGCTACTCGAGGCGGTCTATCGTCAGGAGCTCACCCGGCTGTGCGACGCCGCGCCCGAGCTCGCCGCCGCCGCACCTGCCGACGAGGCCCTGCTCACCTGGATGCACCACTATCTCGACTTCGTCGACTCCAAACGCGCCATGGGTCTCGATCTGCGCAACCTGATTGCCTCCGGCACCGTGACCCAGACCGACACGCGAGCGCGTCTCGCCGCCGCGGTCGAACACTTCCTGACGGCGGGCGCGGCCACCGGCATCTTCCGTACCGACGTCCCGGCGGACGACGTCGTCGCGGCCATGGCCGGCGCCGTGATCGCCGCGGCCCCTGAGCAGCAACGTACGCAGACCGAACGCCTGCACGCCCTGCTGGTAGACGGCCTTCGCCGACGCTAGGCAACGCCGTGCAGTTGCTCAGCCGAGAGCTTCGGTCGCGGCGAGGGTACCCAGCAGGGCCAGGGCCTCGGCGCTGCGGCTGCCGGGCTCGGCGTGGTACACGATGAGTTCCTGGCCGGGAGCTGACTTGACGTCGAAGGCGTTGATGCGGAGGGTGAGCTCGCCGACGTCGGGGTGGCGGAAGCGCTTGCTGGCGAGGCGGGCGCCGCGGGCCTCGTGACGGTTCCACATCTCGGTGAAGTCCGGGCTCCGGCGGCTGAGCTCGTCGACGACTTCCCGGATGCGGGGGTCGTTCGGCGTACGGCCCTCGAGCAGGCGGAACCCCGCCACGGTGTAGCGCGCGACCCGCTCCCAGTCGGGGTAGAAGCTCCGCGCGCCGGGGTCGAGGAAGATCTTCATCAGCAGGTTCGGGCCGTGCTGGAAGCCGTCGAACAGTGCGTAGGCGAGCTGGTTGCCGGCAAGTACGTCGTACGCCCGGCCGAGCACGATCGCCGGGTTGTCCGGCCACATGTCCATCAGCCGCAGCAGCTCGGGGTCCACCCGTTCCGGCGCGGTCGCCCGGGAGGTCCCGGGCGTGAGTCCGGCGACGCGGTACAGGTGCTCGCGGGCGTCGTCGTCCAGCCGCAGCACGTCGCTCAGGGCGTCGAGCACCTGGGACGACGGGCTGTTCTCCCGGCCCTGCTCGAGGCGGATGTAGTAGTCGACGCTGACGCCCGCCAACGTCGCAACCTCTTCGCGGCGTAGCCCCGGAACGCGCCGTACGCCGTACTTCGGGACGCCAACCTCCTCCGGCCTTACCTGCGCACGCCGCGCGCGCAAGTACTCGCCCAGTGCCGTGACAGCCATGTTCCGATGGTAGGCGGATCATCAGCACACAGCGTGGGTGTGCTACTCCCAGGCACACGGCGGCCTGGTTGCGCGCGGCGGCGTTCGCGATGGTCGAGTCATGACTGAAACACCCAAGAACTGGTTCATCACCGGCGCCTCCCGCGGTTTCGGTCGGGAGTTCGCCCGGGCCGCCCTCGAGCGCGGCGACCGGGTGGCCGCCACTGCTCGCGACGCGGCTGCACTTCACGGACTCGGGGGCGAGCTACTTCCACTCGTCCTCGACGTCACCGACCGCGAGGCCGTCCGCGCGGTGGTACACGAGGCCGAGGCACGGCTCGGAGGTCTCGACGTGGTCGTGAACAATGCCGGCTACGGACACTTCGGAGCCGTCGAGGAGCTCACCGAGACCGAGCTGCGAGACCAACTGGAGACGAATGTCTTCGGCGCGTTGCACGTCAGCCAGGCGGTGCTTCCCGGCCTGCGGCAACGCGGACGTGGACACCTGGTGCAGGTCTCGTCCATCGGCGGCATCGGCGCCTTCGCGAACCTCGGCGCCTATCACGCCTCGAAATGGGCGCTCGAGGCGCTCAGCGAGTCGCTCGCGGTCGAGGTCGCACGATTCGGCATTCACGTGACGATCGTCGAGCCCGGCGGTTACGACACCGATTGGGCGGGATCCTCGGCGCGACGCAGTACGCCGCTGTCGGCGTACGACCCGATGCGCGCGGAAGCCGCGGCCCGTCGCGGCGGTCAGGCGCCGGGTGATCCCGCGGCGGCAGCGCAGGCGTTGCTCGAGATCGTGGACTCTCCCGCGCCGCCGCTGCGAGTGCTCTTCGGAGCCCAGGCGCCCGGCATCGTCCGCACCATCTACGAACGCCGCCTCGCCGAATGGGACAGGACCGGAGAGTTGTCGCGACGGGCTCACGGCGGGCGCTGAGACTTCCGCGCTAGTCGGAAGGGCTCGGTTCGAAGGACTGGGTGCCGATGACGCGGAGGAGGTCGAGCTTTTCGCGGGCGTCGGTGCCTTCGATCGGAAGGAAGGCCCGGACCCGTATGTCGGCCGCGGGCGTCAGGAGCGTTTCGCAGGTGAGGTCGAGCTCGCCGACCTCCGAGTTCAGGAACCGCTTGCGCGGCAGACGACGTACGGCGACCTCGTGGAGGTCCCACAACGCGCGGAACTCCTCGCTGTGCGCGACGAGGTCCTCGACCAGCTCGGTGATGTCGGGGTCGCCCATCCGGCGGGAGTACGTCGCACGCAGATCGGCGACGTGCGAGGCCGAGTGGACGTCCCAGTCCTCCTCGGGGAAGATCCGCCGGATCGCCGGATCGGTGAACCACAGCCAGGTGAGGTTCCGGGCGCGGCCCTCGCCGAGGAGCGGGCCGATGACGACGTCGGCCAGGTCGTTCTGCCAGAGCACCTCGTCGAGGTCTGTGCAGATGACGACCGGGAGGTCGGTGAGACGACTGACCAGGGCGAGCAGACCGGGGTTGATGTGCCGCCCTGCGCGGCGCAACGGAGGTGTGAGGCCGGCCAGGTGGTACAGGTGGTCGCGCTCTTCCAGGTCGCAGCGCAGCGCGCGGGCGAGGCTCGCGACGATCGGCTCCGACGGGTTTGCGCCGCGGGACTGCTCCAGCCGCGAGTAGTAGTCCGTCGACATGCCGGCCAGCTGCGCGACCTCTTCCCGGCGGAGTCCCGGCGTACGGCGTCGGACGCCCTCCGGAAGGCCGACGTCCGCCGGCCGGAGCACCTCGCGCCGACGGCGGAGGAAGTCGGCCAGGCCATCACGATCGATCACATGTTCCATGATGCGTGACGTGCCGCGCGCTATCCAGGGACAACCTGTCCGTGGATGAAGTGGACCTTCTCCACGACCGACGGCCCCTCCAAGGTGGAGACAACACCAAGGAGGAAACACCATGCACTACCGCACGCTCGGCCGGACCGGCATCAAGGTCAGCCCGTACGCCCTCGGCGCGATGATGTTCGGTGCCGTCGGCAACGACGACCGGGACGAGTCGATCCGGATCATCCACAAGGCACTCGACGCCGGGATCAACTTCGTCGACACCGCGGACATGTACTCCTACGGCGGCTCCGAGGAGATCGTCGGCGAGGCGCTGAAGGGCCGCCGGGAACATGTCGTGCTGGCCACCAAGTCGCACCTGCCGATGGGCGACGACCCGAACCAGCGCGGCAACTCGCGGCGCTGGATCATGACGGCGGTCGAGAACTCATTGCGCCGGTTGCAGACCGACTACATCGACCTCTTCCAGATGCACCGCCCGGATCCGGAGACCGATATCGAGGAGACCCTGTCGGCGCTGACCGACCTGATCCGCAGCGGGAAGGTCCGAGCGATCGGTACGTCGACGATGCCGGCCAGCGAACTCGTCGAGGCGCACTGGGTCGCGGAACGGCGTGGCTTGGAGCGGTTCCGCACCGAGCAGCCGCCGTACTCGATCCTCAACCGCGGGATCGAGCGCGAGGTGCTTCCCGTCGTGCAGAAGTACGGGATGGGCGCGCTCGTCTGGAGCCCGCTCGCGGGTGGTCAGCTGACCGGCCGCGCGCCCTCGGATCTCCGGCGTACGGCGATGTTCCGGCACATGTCCGACCAGCGCCGGCTCGACGTCGTCGAGCAGCTGGTTCCGGTCGCCGACACGGCCGGGCTCAAGCTGACCCATCTGGCGATGGCGTTCGCGATCGCGCACCCGGCGGTCACGTCCGCGATCATCGGGCCGCGCACGATGGAGCACCTGGACGACGCGCTGGCCGGCGCCGACGTCGTCCTCGGTGACGACGTTCTCGATCAGATCGACAAGATCGTCCCACCGGGCACCGACGTCGGCCGCCTCGACATGGACTACGACACGCCCGCCATCCTCAACCCCGGCCTACGCCGCCGCCCGGTGGATGATCGCTCCGCTGCTTAGTTATAGGTTGCTGTGACGTGGTAGACGCGGCCGCCCCAGCCGTCGTCCGGGAACGAGTCGGAGATCCGGACGTACCCGGTCTTGGCCGACCCCAGGTGCGGCGTCAGGTCGAACGTCCGGACCGCCTTGTTCTCGCCGTCGTGGTACGGGTTCGTCTCGGTCGCGACGGTGGTCCAGTTCTGCCCGTCGCCGCTGACCTGGACGACAAACTCATTGTCGATTGTCAACGATACTGATGCCGACGTGGTGTCGGACGGGAACGGGAAGCGGTAGACGAAGTACGAGTGCCCGTCGGCGAACCGGTTCTGTACGCCGTTGCTCTGCGACCCGTCCGCGTCCCACAGCCACGGGGTCTCGGCCGCCGTACCGGTGTCGAAGTCGGCCGTGTGCGCGATGAGGACGTCGGACCGGGTCGTGAACGACAGTTGCGATCCGGACGTCACCGACGCGCTCACCGAGTGCAGGCCGTCCGCCGTACCGGCGGGAATCGTCACGTCGAGGTCGACGGACGTGGCCACCGGTACGGCGTTGCCGCGCGTCGTCAGCGTCACCGTCGCCCGGCTCGGTGTGACCGTCCAGCCGGACGGCGCGATTGCCTGGACGACCGCCTGGATCCGGTCACCCACCGGACCGGTCGCCTGTACGTCGACCTTCACCTTGACGTGGGTGGCACTACCGGTCGCGGGCATCACCACGGGCAGCGCCGGATCGGTTGTCGCGGACAACGATCGCACCGGCGGCGTCTGCGGTACGGCGGCGATCAGGGCGCTCAACGCGCTGGCCTGGGTACGCCAGTCGAAGACGTTCGGGGTCGCGCCGGACCAGCGCTCTCCGAGCCGGTCGGAGGCGTCTCGGTCGTTGTTCCAGACCGTGGCCGCCTGCTGTGCGACGAAGTCGGTGTAGCGACCATCGTGCGTGGTGTCGGCGAGATCCATCCAGTAGCGCATGAAGATGCCCTTGAACTGCTTGCCGTTGTCGTCACACGTGCGGCCGGAAGCGTCGCAGGCCTCCGTCAGGACGCCGTCGGTGACGAGGCCGCCCGGAGCGATCGCGGCGTCCGCCAGCCGCCGTACCGTCGTCAGCAGTTTCGGGTCGCGGGTCGCTCGCCACAGCTCGAGGCCGGCGCCGATCGCGAGACCCTGGTTGTAGCTCCAGACCGTGTCGCCGTTGCTCTCGCAGTTGCTCCTCAGGCCGTCGTTGACGAGGCCGGCGGAGTTGATCATGCCGCTGCCGGTGAACCAGTTCCAGCCTGCCTGCGCACGGCCGAGCCAGCGCGTGTCGTGCGGCAGACGGTTGTGCAGTTCGGCGGTCAGGCGGACCCAGAGTCCGTTCGTGACGGCGTTCTTGTAGGTGCGTTCACCGTCCCACCACACTCCCCCGCCGCACGAGCTCGGGTCCCAGTAGCCCTCGACGTACTCCGCGATCGTGATCGCCATGTCGAGGTACTTGCGGTTCTTGGTCAGGTCGTACGCCTGGATCCAGGTCAGGCCCCACCACTCGGAGTCGTCGATGGCGCGACTGGTGAAGTTGCCGAGCAGCGGGTCGCCGGACAGGTACCCGGCCGGGAACACGCCCTTGTCCTTCTCGAACGTGTTGTCCAGCTGCCCCAGGTAGCGCCGGTCGCCGGTGCGCTGCATGTAGTCGCCGATTGTCTGCAATGCGACAGCGGAGTTCCACCAGCTGGACGGGAACCAGGCCTTGTTCGGCTCGTACGAGCTCATCAGCTGGTCCGCGGCGACCCGGGCGCGGGCGACTGCGGTCGGCCCGGCTGCGCTGGATCCGGCGGCGGCGCCGGCTGGTTGGGGTGCGAGGGCCGCGGCGAGCAGGATCGCCCCGGCCGTCAGAACCTTCAGAATCTGCACACGACGATTCACACGATCTCCTCGAGATGCTTCATGGCGGCTCGGCTGTTCGAGGGTGGGCTCACCGAGATTGGAAACGTTTCGAGAAGGTATCGTCGCCGCCTCAGACAACGATGTCAATGGCGAGCGTCAGTCGAGAATCGCGGCGATCTCGTCCAGCTGCTCCGGAGTGAGCGGGCCGTGCTGCAGCGCGCCGGCGTTCTCCTCCACCTGGGCGACCGTCTTGAAGCCCGGGATGGGGACGAACGCCGCACTGCGGGCCCACAGCCACCCGAGCGCACCCTGCGCGAGCGTCCGCCCGTCCGAGGTGAGCACGTCGCGGATAGCGTCCAGGCGCCGTAGCGACTCGGCCTGGTCTCCGGTCCGGAAGTCCCAGCCGTGCCGTACGTCGTCCTCCGGCAAACTGCTGTCGCGGTCGAACTTCCCGGTCAGCAAGCCCATCCCGAGCGGACCCCGGACGATACTCGCCAGCCCGCGCTGCTCGCACAGCGCGAGCACCTCCGGGTTCCCGCCGAACACGTTGAAGTGCTGCTGGATCGCCTTGCAGTGCGGGCTCTTCGCGAACACCGCTGCCCGTTCCGGGTCGTCCGTACTCCACCCGATCGCGCGAACCTTGCCCGCAGCAACCAGCTCCTCGAAGACCGCGAGTACGTCGTCCGCCTTGGCGAGGTCGTAGCCGCCCAGGTGGAACTGGTACAGATCGATCCGGTCCGTGTTCAGCCGCCGCAGCGACTCGTCACAGGCCCACCGGATGTACTCCGGGTCACCGTTCTCCCCCGGCGCCTCCCGCGTCTCCTCGACATAGGTGTAGCCGGCCTTCGACGCGATCACGATGTCGTCGCGGACATCCCCGAGCGCCGCCGCGATCAGCTTCTCGCTGTGCCCGCACCCGTACACGTCCGCGGTGTCGAAGAACGTCACGCCGAGCTCGTACGCCCGCCGCAATGCCCGCTTCGACTCGTCGTCGTCGATCACTCCCCAGCCGACCGGACTCCCCTGCCGGGCATGGGGTCCACCGATCGCCCAGCAACCCATTCCGAGTGCGCTGACCTCCGGCCCACCGTCACCGAGAGAACGCCGCATCGCCAACCTCCGACCACAACGGGAACGTTTCCAGCATCCTGACCACATCCGCGCCCCCCAGTCCAACAAGGATTCCTGCTGACGTCGACAACTCGGGCTGCTGAGTCAGTCGGCGGTCGGTCGCGCCCCGACCACTGCGCGAGACGCGAGAATGTCGACTAATCGAGTGAATTTAAACTGCTTTGCATGACTTTCCTCTGGTACATCCCGAACCAGGTCGACCCCGGGCACCGCGGGGACGACGCCGTCCAGGGACACAACGGCATCGAGCGGCTGACCGAGCTGGCCAGGCTCACCGAGGACCACGGGTGGGGCGGAGCGCTGATCGGCACCGGGTGGGGCCGGCCCGACACGTTCACGGTCGCGACCGCACTGGCGGCGCGGACCACGACGTTCCAGCCGCTCGCCGCGATCCGGCCCGGGTACTGGCATCCCGCCCACTTCGCGTCCGCGGCGAGTACGCTCGACCAGCTCACCGGCGGGCGGCTGCTGATCAACATCGTCTCCGGCCAGGACAACCTCGCGGCGTACGGCGACAGCGAGGGCGACCAGCCGCAGCGGTACGCCCGCACCAAGGAGTTCCTCCAACTGGTACGGCGCTTGTGGACAGAGGAGGACGTGACGTTCGCCGGCGAGTACTTCTCCGTCACCGGCTCCACGGTCGCGACGCGTCCCGTCGTACGGGAAGACCCTTTGAATCCACGCCTGCATCCCCGGTTGTACTTCGGTGGCGCGTCGGAGGCCGCGCAACGGGTCGCCGCGACGGATGCCGACGTACAACTGTTCTGGGGCGAGCCACTCGATGGCGTCGCCGCCCGGATCGCTCGACTGCGCGAACTGGAGAACGAGCTCGGTCGCGAGCATCCGCCGCTCGAGTTCGGGCTGCGAATCACCACGCTCGTCCGCGACACCACCGAGGAGGCCTGGGCCGACGCCGAGGCGAAGGTCGCGAGGATGGCGGAGACGCACGGCTCCCGGGACGCCCGCTGGTTCAAGGCGGTCGGCCAGCAACGCCTCCTCGACCTGGCCGAACGCGGCGAGGTCCTCGACGACAACCTCTACACCGCCCCCGGCAAGTACGGCGGTGGCGGCGCCGGCACCACCTGGCTCGTCGGCTCCCCCGACGACGTGGCCAAGTCCCTCAACAAGTACCGCGACCTGGGCATCAGCCACTTCATCCTCTCCGACACCCCGTACCGCGAGGAGATCATCCGCATCGGCGACCAACTGCTCCCCCTGCTTTCCTGAGGTCGACCCCCGAGGCTGATTGGATGTGATCATCGCTTGACGGGTGCATGCCGCGTGTGATCGGTTGATTACCGAGCGCCAACGGTGGGTATGTGGCGCTGTGAGGCATGTGAGGAGCACCGATGGTCGAATATCTGCCCCGGTCCGCGTGGAACGCGCGCCCGCCGAACGGCGGACCGGGCAACCTGACCGTGTCACGGGTCGAAGGCGCGGTCATCCACTGGCCGGGGACCGGATCGACGAGTGTCATCCACACCAAGGCGGCCGTCGCGTCCGCGTTGCGTGGCTGGCAGGACTACCACATGGACACCCGCGGCTGGTCCGACATCGCGTATCAGGTCGCGGTGGACCAGGCCGGCCGCGCCTGGACGTTGCGCGGCCTGCGGACCCAGTCCGGCGCCAACGGCGACAACGACGTGAACGAACGGTACGGCGCGATTCTGCTGATCCTGGTCACCGGGGAGCAGCCGTCGGCCGCGATGAAGGCGACCACCCGCGGGGTGATCGCCGACTTCCGCAGAATCTATCCCCGCGGTACGGCGATCCGGCCGCACTCCGCAGTCCGCCCGGAGCCGACCGACTGCCCCGGCGACCCCGCCCGCGCCGCGATCGCCCGCGGCGAATTCACCCCTGGCCATTCGGAGGACGACATGACCCCGGCCCAGATGCAGGAACTGAAGAACTTCATCGAGGCCCGGACGCAGGCCTACGCGCTCTGGACCCACCGGCAGTTGCGCAAGGACCTGTCCGCGGTGGTGAAGGCGTACGCGCTCGATATCAAGAACTACGAGCGCCAGACCGACGCCGCCGACGCCGCCCGTGCCGCCGCCGCGGTCTGGGCCACCGCCCCGCCGAGCCTGCAGGCCGACGGCGCCGCCGCCGCGGAACAGCCGGCCGCGCCGGACCCGAGCGTCGATCCGGAACTCAGCCTCCCGGACCTCGACCCGTTCCCGGACGCGCCGGCCGCCGAAGCTGAGGCTGACGCCGGCAAGTAGGTCACCCCTCCGACCAGGTCCCGCGGCGCGGTTTGTCGGCGGGGCCTGGTTGGCTGTGCCGGTGGATCTCGAAGAGCTGACAGCGCGGTTGGAGAAGATCTCGGTCGGGTACGGCGAGCGACTGGGCTTCGACCGCGACCCGGACTGGTTCCTGCTCAAACTCCAGGAAGAAATCGGCGAACTCACGCAGGCCTATCTCCAGCACACCGGCCGCGCGCGGGCGAAGGGCGCGACGCGGGACGACATCCGCACCTCGTTCCACCGGGAGTTCGCCGACGTACTGTGCCAACTCCTCCTGTTCGCACACCAGCACGACGTAGACCTCCCGCAGGAGATCGAACGCAAGTGGCTGGTCTACGAGGCCTGATCGGCCGGCTGCACCTTGGCGGGCGCCTTTGCCGCCAGCACCATGCCGACCAGCAGGGCGAGTGTGATCAGGACGTCAACTGTCATGCTCAGCGCCATCGGCGGCTGGACGGTGACCTCCATCCCGAGCAGGACGGCGTACGCGAGCGGCCAGTTGAGCGTGCCGAGGAGCTTCCACGCGACGGTCCAGCGGTTCGACGACCACAGCATCCCGATGCCGATCATGTAGGCGATCGCCGGCACCCAGAAACTCGGCAGGTAGGGACCGACGAACACCAGCGCGAGCGCGACCATGTCACTCGGGTGGAGCTTCGGTGGGACGTCCACCAGGACCAGGCCGTCGGTGGCCGCGGCAACGATCTCCTGCGGGTCGCCGAGGCGCTGCAGGACCAGCCGAATCTCGCTCTCCGCCGTGGCGCCGGCCGCGCGCTCCTCGGCGATATGCGCTTTCACGTCGTCGATCAGCTCGGTCCGGCGCGCCGCCGGCAACGGCTCGGCTGCCTTCGCCAGCTCTTTCAGGTACGCGGCCACCAGCCGGTCGTTGTCCTGCTCCACGTTCATCCCCGTCTCCCACTTTCCAGGATCGCGTCGACCGAGGCGCAGAACCGTTGCCAGTCCGCGGTGAACGCAGCCAGCGCCTGGCTGCCCTCGGCCGTCGATGTGTAATACCGCCGGGGCGGCCCGGACTCGGACTCGCGCCAGCTCGTCTCCACCAGGCCTTCCCGTCGTAGCCGGGCCAGCAGCGGATAAATCGTCCCCTCGGTGGTCACCAGACCGTCGACCTCGCCCAGCGCCTTCACCAACTCGAAACCGTAACGGGGCTCTCCCTGCAACAGCGCGAGGACGCAGAACTCCAGCGTCCCGCGGCGCAGCTGGGTGAAGACCTTCTCCGCTACCATGCGACACAAGGTACCTGCCCGCACCAAGAACCTGCAACCACCACTGACCGGTCAGGCAGTTCAGTCGGTTCAGCCGGTTCAGGGGGGCCAGTGGGTTCAGGCGGTCTTGGGGCGGACCGCGAACATCAGCATCAGCACGACGGACGGGATCACCACGACCCAGAGGCTGCTGAGGTTGAACAGGACCGGCGCCAGGCACAGGACCAGGAGATCGAAGCCGCGGGCCGGCTGTGAGAACAGGCCGGGCGGAATAGCGCCCATCGGGGACGTGACCAGCGGTCCGGCGTACGACGGCGGCCGCGCGGACGCCTGCCGGACGGTACCGGAGATGACGGCGGCGGCCACGGCGAAACTGGAGGCCGCGCTGCCGATCGCGGGATAGGCGCAGGCCGCCCAGACGACCGTGAACAGGCCTGGGACGACAGCCATCACCACGCGCAAGTCACGGAGGTCCCAGCCGAGCGCACGCACCAGGCCGGTCGAGCGGCAGGCGGTGCGGAGTCCGTCGAGCATCGGCCGTACGGCGATGAAGCCCGCGATCGCGGCCGCAATCGGTACGAGGACGTGGAAGCCGGCGCCGTGCACGGCGTACGGGACGACGAGCAGCCCGAACGCGACCGCGATCCGGCGCGGCCAGCGCAGGATCCGATGGAACTCGCGGTGCACGATCGCGGCCCCGTCCGCACCCCGGCCGCGGCGGGAACGCACCCGCCCCTTCAACCGCCAGTGCCGCGCGGCGATGACGTCACCGAGCATGCTGATGTCAAGACTGCTCGCCGCCCCCGCCAGCCCCGCCAGCAACTCACCCCCGGCAATCACACTGACCCGCCCCAACCGATCAAGCGTCCGCGAGGCGACGAAGGTCAACACTGCACCCACCACGACCGCCGCGGCGCACAACACCAGCAGGTAGAACTGACCGGAAGTCAGCCCGCCTGCATCGCGAACCTCGCCGAGGTGCAGCGTCGGATAGCCGTAGGTGTCGACGAGTTCATGACGGGCGTCTCGACCGATGAACGTCGAGCCGAGCACTTGGTTGCTGAAGCGGTCCTCACCTGGGCGGAGCGCCAGAACCACCGCCGGGATCACGGCGGCCAGCAGCAGCACGTCCGAAACCCTCAAGGCCCAGTGGGAACGACGTGTGGTCTGCTGCGCCCAGACGGTCGCGACCGCGGCGCAGACGAGCAACGCACCGATCAGTACGGCTGCTTCGATGACGTCGAACCACGGCTTGCCGAGTAGCGCCCAGATGACCGCGCCCGTGACCACCCCGATCACCGTGACCGAGGCGATCACCACGCGGTACGCCGGTCGCAGCAAGGAAGCCCGGTTCACCGGGCTCGCCAGCAGCCAGAACCCGGTCGCCCGCGACGCCGACACCGGACCGATCGCCAGCAGCATCCGGATCGTGGTTGCCAGCAGCAACGGTATGACGATCCACGGCAACCACGAGGTCAGCTGTCCACACGTCAACGACGTACAGGTCGCCGCGTTGGAGTTCAGATGCCGTACGACGTTCCCGCCCGTCGCCCCGACCATCGCCAGGGTGAACAGGACGAGGTAGACGTTCTCGAAGATCTCCCAGAACGACCGGTCCGCGTGCTGCCGCCGCGTCGTGCGCATCCACGACCGCAGCGCCCGCGACGACGGGATCGTGCCGAAGTCCGAAGGATCGAACCGCACCGGCTCGTCGGCAGCGCTCATGGGAGCGGAGTGAGGGTGACGACGGAGTCCGCGACCGTCTCGACCAGGGCCGGGTCGTGGCTCGCGAAGAGGATCGCCGTACCGGACTTCTTCTCCTCGACGAGCCGCTCGGACAGCCACTGCACGCCGCCGGTGTCCAAGCGGGCCTCAGGCTCGTCGAGGACCATCAGCTTGCGCGGCCGGACCAGCGCCGTGGCCAGCGCGAGCCGGCGGCGTTGGCCGGACGACAGCGAGCCGGGCAGCTGGTCGGCGGCCGGCAGCAGGCCGATGTCGTGCAGCGTCGTGTCCACCAGGTCTTCCGGCGACGAGTTGCCGTGCGCGCGGGCGAGCAGGTCGAGATGCTCGGCCGCGGTGAGGTCCGGGAAGAAGTCCAGGTCGTCCAGCAGGGTGGCGACGTCCCGGCGTACCGCTTCTGCGCGCTCGTCGATCGGCAGACCGTCGAGCAGGATCTTCCCGGCCGCCGGTTCGGCCGCGCCGACGATGCACTTCAGCACGGTCGTCTTGCCCGCGCCGTTCGGACCGACCAGGGCGATCGCCTGGCCGGCCCGCAGTGTGAACGTGAGGCCCTCGATCACCGGACGGTCGCCGTACTTGTGCTGCAGATCCGTCACCGCCAGCCGCGGCGCCGCCTTCTTGCTCATAGGGTGCGGCTCACTTCTTCCGGACCAGCGTCAGCCCGTCGCCGATCCCGAGCATGATCACGTCGACGCGGTCGTCCTGGGCGACGTGCGCGTTGAACTCCTTGCGATCCGCCGGACCGTCCGCGTCCACCACCCGGCCGCCGGCCAGCGTGTTGTCGAACAGCAGCAGCCCGTTCGGCCGGATCAGCGGCAGCACCGCCTCGTAGTACTGGACGTACCAGCCCTTGTCGGCGTCGACGAAGGCCAGGTCGAACTCGCCGTCGAGCTTGGTCACCGACTCGTGCGCGTCGCCGATCCGCAGGTCGATCCTGCCCGCGACCCCGGCCCGCTCCCAGTACTTGCGCCCGATCGACGTCCACTCGTCGCTCACGTCCAGGCAGATCAGCTCACCGTCGTCGGGCAGCCCACGAGAGATCGCCAGCGCGGAGAAGCCGGTGAAGGTGCCGATCTCGACCGCCCGGCGGGCGCCGATCAGGCGGGTCAGCGTGGTCAGCAGACCGGCCTGGTCCGCGGTGGTCAGCATCCCGGCGGGGTTGCCGAGCTTCTCGGTCTCGGCGCGCAACTCGGTCGCGATCTCGTCCAGCGGCATGCCGTGGGCGAGCATGTAGTCGTGCAGTTCCTCGGTCACCGGTACCTGATGGCCCATGGAAATCCACCCCTCCGTGTATTAGATCGGTCGCCTGTAGTCTCTATGGGTTGCTCGAACGCCTCGCAACCACCCCACCTGAGGAGCACCCCGTATGCGCATCGCCGTCGCCGGCTCGATCGCGACCGACATCCTGATGACGTTCCCGGGCCGGTTCAAGGACCAGTTCCTCGAGGAGCAGATGCACAAGGTCTCCCTCTCGTTCCTGGTCGACGAGCTGGTCGTCCACCGCGGCGGCGTCGGCGCCAACATCTGCTACGGCATGGCCCAGCTCGGGTTCCCGTCGCTGCTCGTCGGCTCGGTCGGCGCCGACTTCGTCGAGTACGGCGCGGCGCTGACGGAGGCCGGCGTCGACATCTCGCATGTCCGCGTCTGCGAGAACGTACACACCGCGCGGTTCACCTGTACGACGGACCTGGACGCGAACCAGATCGCCTCGTTCTACACCGGCGCGATGGCCGAGGCGCGCGAGCTCGATCTGGGCGCGATCCATCAGGCCGCGGGCGGTGTCGACCTGGTCCTGATCGGCGCCGACGACCCGGCGGCGATGCTCAAGCACACCGAGCTGGCCAAGCAGCACGGGATCGCGGTCGCGGCCGACCCGTCGCAGCAGATGGCGCGGATGGACGGCGAGGACATCCGGACGCTCGTCGACGGCGCGGCGTACCTGTTCAGCAACGAGTACGAGGCCGGCCTGATGGTGCAGAAGACCGGCTGGAGCCACGACGAGATCCTCGAGCGGGTCGGCGTACGCGTCACGACCCACGGCGGCGACGGCGTCGTGATCGAGGACTCCACCGGGATCCTCGCGAAGGTTCCCGCGGTGCCCGCGCCGAACCTGGTCGACCCGACCGGTGGCGGCGACGCCTTCCGGGCCGGCTACCTCACCGGCCGCGCCGCCGGCCTCGACCACGAAGCGGCCGCCCACCTCGGCTGCACGCTGGCGACCACGGTGCTCGAGACGGTCGGCACCCAGGAGTACAGCCTGGACCACCCGACCTTCCTCGACCGGCTCACCAGCACGTACGGCGCCGACGCTGCCGCCACCGCGAAGCAGGCGCTGCGGGTCATCGCTTAGGTCGAGGTGATCCGGTCGATCGTGAACGTGGCCTGTTTGCTGTTCGCGATACCGACCCGGATCCGGTAGCCGCCGATCGCCGCGGACTTCTTCGGCCCGAGCGTGACGTGCTTGTTGCCGACGTAGAACGTGATGGCGGTCTTGTGCCGCTCGTACCCGACCATCTGCCCGCCGTTGCAGGTGAAGCCCTGGTCGGAGATGAAGATGTTGCTGCCCGAGAAGTCGAACCTGCCGTCCTTGAACGACCCCGTGCAGTCCGCCTCCGGCACAACCGGCTTGGGCTTCACCGTCGGCTTCGGAGTCGGTTTCGGTGTGGGTTTCGGTGTGGGTCGCGGGATCGGTGTCGGCGTGACGATGGGCGGCGGCGTACTGCTCGCAGCTGTGGACCCACCTGCCGACCAGGTCCCTGACCCGCCACTGCACCCCGCCAGCACCAACACCGCGCCCACCACACCCACCACGCCGACCCACCGCAGCTCACCCATACCGCCAGCGTCCCAACACCCCGGCGGTCAGGCGTCCGGATGTCCGCAACCTGTCACGCCCGGCTCGCCCTGTTGCTCAGCTGAGGCGCGCGAGGACGCCCGTTTGGGCCAGTAGGGCGAAGCGGTCCGGGGAGCCCCAGTGTTCGACGATCCGGCCGTCGACGACTCGCGCCTGCTCGAACAGCACGATGTCGATCGGGGCGTTGCTCGGCGGCCCGAAGAACGATCCGGTCGCCGTACCCCGGGCGCGGCCACGAGCCCAGACCAGGTCGCCGACGACGACCGAATCCTCCAGCGTGTAGACGATGTCCGGCATCAGCTCGTGCACCTGCCGGATCGCGGCCTTGACCTGCGCGCGGGCCTCCTCACCCCGTCCGGCCAAGCCGAACTGGTGCTCGATCAGGTCCGGCGCGCACAGCTCGTCGACGATCGCCTCGTTCCCCGTTGCGAATCCCTCATGCAGGATCCGCTCCAGAACGTCGAGTGGTGTTCCCATGACTCCCCCTTGAATTGCACTAGCAGTGCACTCGATGCAGTGTCACTGCATTGAACACAGTGATAGTGTGCCGACATGGCCGACCCTGTCAAGACCTACCGCCAGGTGCAGGCGGAGGAGACACGGATCCGGATCGCGCAGGCGGCGCGCCGGCTGTTCGCCGCGCAGGGGTACGGCGCCACCTCCATCGACGCGATCGCCAAGGAGGTCGGGGTGGCGACCCGGACCGTGTACTCGGCGTTCGGCACCAAGCGGGAGATCCTGTCGCTGATCTGCGACCAGTGGCTGAGCGCGGCCGGCGCGATCGAGCGGGCCGGGCAGGTGTTGGCGATCGAGGGCCCGGCCGAGCGCCTCCGCGGCGCCGCGGGCTGGCTCACGAACCTGTACGCCGCCGGCTTCGACGTCGTCCTGATCTTCGAGGCGGCCACCGACGAGAGCCCCGAGACCAGGGCGCTGCTGCGTTCGAAACTTGCCGGCCGCAACCAAGTGATGGACGCGATCATCGCATCGTTGGAGAGCGAGCTGCGCATCCCGCTCAAGCAGGCACAGGCTGTCTACCGCGCGCTCGCGGCACCCGGTGTCTACCAGGAACTCGTGGACGAGTCCGGCTGGACGCCGGCAGAGTTCGAGCGCTTCGTTGCCGACTCTCTCGAACGACAGCTGCTCTGAGCCTGGATCCGTCGACCGCCGGGAAGCTGGACGCCGACCCACCAGAGATGCCCCCAGCCCTTCGAGCTCACGTGAGCCGGAGCAGTCCGTCCTGACCGACGCGGATGCGGGTGCCATATCCGCGGCTCACCCGATCGAGCGTCCGGCACGACCACTCGCGGTCGCTGGGGCCGGCGGGGCGCAGCCGGATCCGATGGGTCTGCATGACGCCCATGCGAACGTCAGCAAGCCGGTAGTGCACGGCTTTGCCCGGGACCGCATGGCCGCGCGCCGTCACACTGGTCTCCAGGTTCACCAGCCGCACGTCCGGCGTGAAGCAATCGAACAGGGCGAGCGCATCACCCCATGGCCAATCGAAGGCAACCGGCGCCGGGATGGGCCCCGTTGATCGCCTCGGCCAGGCTGACATAGGTCCGCGCGTCCCGTACCGACTCCTCCCACAACTCTGGATCACCCGGGTGCGGCAAAATCTGGTCGACCCCTCGACCGAGCATCACGTCGCCACCGAGGAACAGCGTCAGAACATCGTCGGCCACAGTTCACTCCGCCATCGTGTCCGGAGCCCACCTCAGGCTAGCGCTCCGCTGAGGAGCGGCTCGCGGTACGGCTCAATGCGCCGAACGTGCACCATAAGCAACAGACCAGACGCGGAGGTGCGCGATCCTGCCCGGGACGCGCCGCGGTTCGCTGCCCGCCGTGCTGCCGCCACCGACGTACTGGCTGGCGCTACCGGTCAGAAGGGTCGCGGATCACCGGACGCCGTCCGATGCGACGCAGTCAGCGGCCGCCTGCGGTCACGACTGCGGTCACGACTGCGGACGCCCGTGCCCAGCCCGGTGGCAGTGGTGATGGCGGCGAAGGCGGTGGTGCTGGCGACGGCGTTGACCGTGATGGCGCGGGTGGTGGCGCAGGTGGTGGCGCGGGCGATGGTGCCGGTGATGGTGCCGGTGATGGTGTGCCGTCTGCCTTCAGAACGGTGGCGGGTCGTGAGCTGACTGCCGGGGGCCGGCGGTGAGATTTGCGTCGGGTTGGGTGATGGGTCCGCGGGCGGGTGGAACGGTGGTGTAGCGGTGCCCGGTGGGCGTGGTCAGTGTGATCGACCCGTCGGGGTGGCTGGTGGTGGTCCAGCCCCACGCGCGGGTGTCCTTCACGACGTGGTGGTATTCGCAGTACGGCGCCATCCCGGACAGACTCGTGCGTCTGGATTGGGCGAAGGGGGTGAGGTGGTCGCGGTCGCATTCGCGGGAGGTGCGGTTGCAGCCGGGCCAGGCGCACACGGGGTCGCGGGCGAGCAGGGTTTCGGTGACCAGCGCACCGGGATCGTGGCGGGTGGTGGAGGCCTCGAGCACGGTGCCGTTGGCGGGGTCGGTGAGGAGCCGGCGCCAGGTGCCGTCGGCGGCGATGCGGCGGGCCAGTTCGGCGGGGATGGGTCCGTAGCCGGTGAGCTCGGCAGGGTCGTCGTCGAGGCCGAGCAGTGTCGAGGCGGGGACGACGACCTCGATGTGCGGGCGGCGGCGGTGCTGGTCGGGCAGCCGCCGGCCGAGCCAGTCCAGCCCGTTGCGCAAGATGTGCCCGAACAGATCCGCGGCCACATCCGCACGCCGCTGCTCGGCGGTCCGAACATCCTTCTCCGCAACCGCGCCAGCACCAGCACTCGCCCCGGCATCCGCAGTAGCACTCACACCAGCATCCACACTGGCACCCACACCGGCACCCACACCGGCACCCACACCGGCACCCACACCGGCACCCGCACCGGCACCCGCACCGGTATCCGCACCGGTATCCGCACTGGCGGGGGTGCCGGCGATGCCGGCGGACATGCTGCCCGGATCCGGATCGGGTCTGGCGGCCGGGGATCCTGGACCGGCGGCTGCGGGGGCCGGCAGCCCGGGATCCACGGGCGCGCCGAGCGAGGCAGCGGGCTCCGCGCCGGCGGTGGAGTCGGCGGTGGAGTCGGCGGCAACGGTGGCGGTGGGGTTTGCGGTGGGGTTTGCGGTGGGGTTGGTGGTGGCGGTGGCGCGTTTGGCGAGGGTGGCCAGGGCTTGGATGGTGACCCACATTCGCTGGATGTTGTCGGCGGTGTGCACGATCCACAACCCGGCCATGCCGTTGGCCAGCGCGACGATCTTGCAGGTCCGCTCGGCCACCGCGGCGCGGTGATCCTCGGCCGCGCGCGGGGCGGTGTGTTTGGCGACCTGGCGGCGCAACGACTCCAACAGGTTGCGGTGGGTCTGCTTCGCGGCACGTTTCAGCACATGCGCCTCCACCGCCCGGGCCGCCTCATCCGGCAGCGCGCTGGTCGCTTCGCAGATGGCCAGCGCCTTACCCCACGTCAACGCGCCGCACCGCAACCCCGAATAGGTGGCCGACAGCGACGACGTCAGGCGTAACGCGGTCTCCACCCGCCGCCCCACCGTGTTGAGCGACAGACCGAGGGCCAGCGCGATCTCGCCGTACCAGGACCGCTCCGGATCGACCGGGCGCCCCCTGGAATCGAGCTGGGTCGGGCGCGGCGACTCGCGATGCTCGGCGCGCCGCTGCCGCACGAACGACGCCGTCGCACCGGTCTTGATCGCCTCACCAAAACCGATCAACCGGTCCGCCGCCTTCATCAACTCGATCAACGCCATCGGCGACATCGCCTCCGGCCGCGTCCCCTCCAACGCCGCCGCCAACGCACCACCGGGCGGCAAGAACACCCACGCCGGCGCCTCCCGGCGCAGCATCTCCCGCTCCGCGGCGTCCTGCTCGACACCGTCCCACTCCTACCACTCCAACTCATCCACCCGCGAGTACCGCCTCCCGCCCAGCAACTCCTCCAGCTCCGCGTCCAACTGGTCCTGCTCGCTGATCACCGCCGGGCCATCGGGAGGCTCGGGATCGGTCGGGTAGACCAGGTCGTCCGGCACGTAATCGGCCTCCGGCGGCGCGTCATCCCACACGCTCCACGCAGACCGCGCGACCACCCCACCAGAAGCAGCCGCGATCGTGGCCTCCTGGCCCGGGGTGGAGGCGAGCGTGGCCCACTGGCCAGGAGCCGACCCGGACGGACTCGGCGCGGAGACGATCCCCGCCACAGAGGGCGCGGCCGGTTCGGCGGGGACCTGGTGGTCGCCGCCGAGTTGGGTGATCGACATCCCTCTCATGCACCTATATTAGAACACTTGTTCGATTGAACCAAATCGAATGTCACTCCGGCAGAAGTCCCGTTTCGGGACATCGGTGACAGTTGTGCATCAGGACATCGGTAACGGTTGATGTCTCAGGACATCGGTAACATTCGCGGCTTGTCGGTGCTTGGTCCGGGTGGTTTGGCGTTGCCGACGAAGCGATGCCGGGTGCGAGTCGGGTGTGCTCGACGAGGATTTCGCCCTTCGAGGTCCGTGACGGGTGATCGTGTCGCCGATCTTGTTGCCGTTGGTGATGACGAGGATCTGCTGGAAGCCGTACTGGGCGCCGACCAGGTATTGGACATTGTTCAGGTAGAACGCGCCGGCGCTGGACAGTTTCTGATGACGGTGTCGGGTGGCAGATCGGCTGGTAGTGGTGCGGGCCTCGGCCGGTGGGTGCGAGGGTGCTGGATGCGGGAGCGGGAAATCTGCTCACGGATGGGAGCGGGGAGCCTCGGCCTTCGCGGTGGCTTCCCAGGCGGTCAGGGGTGTGACGCGACCGGCCAAGCCCTGGTGGGACCGCTGGGTGTTGTAGATGTGGTCGAACGCCTCGACCTGGGCATGTCACCACCAAGAATCCTTGCAGTGTCACCGATGCCCTGATGCAGACTGTCACCCATGTCCTGCGTCATAACAATATGTCTTCCACAGATGCCTCGAAACATTGCAGGTCAGGCCGTCGGTCGAATCGTTGCTGATAGCAATCGAATCTCCGAGGCACTAGATGCTTGGACGGCGGCGTTGCGTCTACTCGGTGGTGGAGTTGCGGGCCCATAGGCCTCGGACGTGGCCGATGTGGCGGCGCATCAGTTGCTCGGCGCCTTCGGCGTCGCCGGCCTCTACGAGGTCCAGTAGTTCGTGGTGTTCGGCAGCCGACGTGACCAGGCGGCCGCTCTCGACCAGCGGGGTCAGGCCGAGCAGGCGCGTCTGCGAGCGCAGGTCCGACACGACGTCGACGAGCTTCTGGTTGCCGGAGTACGCGAGCAGCGTCACGTGGAAGACCCGGTCGGCCTCGATGTACGCGATCAGGTCGCCGGCCTGGGCCGCCACCACGATGTCCTCGGCCAGCCGCCGCAGCCGCGGGTAGTCCTTCGCGGGGATCGTCGGTACGACGTCCCGGATCGTCGGCGGCTCGATCAGCTGGCGTAGCGCCGCCAGGTTGTCGAGGTCCTCGTCGGACACGTCGGTGACCCGGAAGCCCTTGTTGCGCAGCGAGATCACCAGGCCCTCGCGGACCAGGTCCAGCATCGCCTCGCGGACCGGTGTCGCGGAGACACCGAACCGCGCGCCGAGCGTCGGCGCCGAGTATACCTCCCCCGGCTTCAGCTCGCCGGAGATCACCGCCGCCCGCAGTGCGTTGGCGACGCTGTCGCGCAGGTTCTCGCGTTGCGCCAGCCGCCGTACGCTCGGCAGCGGCCCGATCGAATCGGCAGCCATGGTTCACCTCCTGGGTCGCCGCCTATTGTGAAACACCGGTCATCCGGGATTGGGGATGCCACCCCCGATGGAGGCGACCAGCTCCGTGAGCCGCTCGAAGACCCGCTGCGTACTCAGCCCGTCGTGCTCGTACTCGTTCGTCACCCAAGCCTGCACGTTGCCGACCCGGTGCGCGGTGTCCAGCTGCAGCCCGGAGTCGACGTACATGTCGTCGAAATACACCGCGGCCGCCACCGGTACGTCGTTCGCGGCGAGCCGCTCCAGGTCGTACAGCTCCGGCCACCGCGGCCGCTGTGCCAGCACTTCGACCGCGCCCTGGAACGGGCGCAGCCCGCGGATCTCCTCGAACATCCAGGGGTACATCATCTCGCCGGTGAACAGCAGCGGCCGCGCGTCCTCGGCGAACTCCGGATGCCGCGCCCGCTCCGCCTGCGCGGCCCACCCGGTCGCCCCGTCACCGGACCCGTAGATGCTCTCCTGCAGCGCGGCGAACAGCGGTTCCGCGAGGTACGACGACAGTCCCAGCACCTGGCCGAGGAAGCCGTCGGACAGCTCGTCGCCGTCGAAGGCCTCGTCGATCAGCCAGTGGATGCGCTCGTATCCGGGTTTCATCCCGAAGTCGATCCCGAGCGACTGCAACCGCCGTACCGTCAGCCGATCCCCGTCCGGGAGCCGTACGTCGGACTCTGCCAGCCGGTCCGCGATCCGGCCGATCCGCTCCACGTTGTGCGGGTACCGCCGGTAGAACTCCCGGTTCTTGGCCGCCACCCGCGGATAGGTCCGCCGGTACACCTCGGCCGCCGACGGGTCGACCGACGCGAGCCCACCGGTCACGTAGCACGCGGTCAAGGCATCCGGCGCCTTGGACAAGTAGGTGAGCGTGAGGAAACCGCCGTAGCTCTGGCCGAGCGTCGACCAGCGGCGGCCGCCGAAGACCTTGTTCCGCAGCTGCTCCGCGTCCGCGATGATCGAGTCCGCCCGGAAACACGCCAGGTAGTCGGCGCCTTCCTCGGCTGACATCGACGCCATCCGCCGCCCGCTGACCGGCGTACTCCGGCCCGTGCCGCGCTGGTCCATCAGCACGATCCGGTAGTTCTTCAGCGCATGCTCGATCCACCCCGACACCCCGGTCGGCCGCGGCCCCTTCCCGCCAGGCCCGCCCTGCAGGAACAGCAGGCACGGCAGCTCCTCGTCCTTCCGCGTCGGATCGACCAGCTCCCGCGCGAACACGGTGATCGACTCCCCCGGGTTCGACCAGTCGAGCGGAACGGAAAGCTCGTGCTCACGGACGTACATGCCAGGAATGGTGTAGCTGGTCATGGGGCCTCCCGGCCTGGACTGAGGAGTGGAGGGAGCGGAGCGACCGGAGCGACGAGGGAAGGCCGGGAGTCACAGCCCCATGACCCGCCGCGACGGAGTCGCGGCATGTGCACAGTCATGAAGCTCTCTTCCCCCTGCGTCTGGCGTCCCATTCCGGGTTGATCCGCGGTACGGCGGCCAGCAGCGTCTTCGTGTACTCGTCCTGAGGATCCCCGAACACCTGGTCCCGTGTCCCCACCTCGACGATTCTGCCCCGGTTCATCACCGCGACCCGCTGCGAGATCTGCCGTACGACGGCCAGGTCGTGCGCGATGAAGACGTAGCTGAACCCGCTCTCCCGTTGCAGCCGCATGAGCAGCTCCAGCACCTGCGCCTGGATCGACACGTCGAGCGCCGACACCGCCTCGTCGCAGATCACCAGCTTCGGGTTCACCGCGAGCGCCCGGGCGATCCCGATCCGCTGCGCCTGGCCGCCGGAGAACTGCGCCGGGTACCGCCGGCAGTGGTCCGGGTTCAGACCGACCCGCTCCATCAGCTCCTGCGTGAACGCCCGCCGCCCGCCCTTCGGCATGATCCCCTGGTACGTCAGCGGCGCGGTGACGATCCGCTCGACCGTGTACCGCGGATTCAGCGACGAGAACGGATCCTGGAACACCACCTGCACGTTGTTCCGGAACGACGCCAGCTCGTTGCCCTTGGCCTTCGTCACGTCCTGCCCGTCGAACACGACCGTACCGGCGGTCGGCTCGAGCAACCGGGCCGCGATCCGCGCGGTCGTGGACTTCCCGCTGCCCGACTCCCCCACGATCGCGAGCGTCTCGCCGAGCTCGACCTCGAAACTCACGTCGTCGACGGCGGTGAACGTCGACTTGCGGGCCATCGTCCCTTCGCCGCGGGTGACGAACTCCTTGGTCACGCCCTTCACCTCGAGCAAAGTCACAGTGTCACCTCGTCATCGATGCTGTCGTCGATCCTGGGTACGGCGTCCAGCAGCATCCGCGTGTACTCGTGCCGCGGATCCGAGAACACCTGCTCCGCGGTCCCGTACTCGACCGGATCACCCGCCTGCATCACCAGCACCCGCTGGGCGATCGAACTGATCACTGCGAGGTCGTGGGTGATGAACATCATCCCGGTCCCGGTCGTCGACTGCAGTTCGGCGAGCAGCTCCAGGATCTGCGCCTGGACGGTCACGTCGAGCGCGGTCGTCGGCTCGTCCGCGATCAGCAACGACGGCGAACAGCACAGCGCCATCGCGATCATCACCCGCTGCCACATGCCGCCGGAGAACTGGTGCGGGTAGTGGTCGACCCGCCGCGCCGCATCCGGGATGTGCACCCGCTCCAGCGCCTCGATCGCGACCTTCCGGGCCGCGGTCCGCGACCCACCGCGGTGCGTCCGGTACATCTCGGAGATCTGCAGACCCACGGTGTAGTAGGGATTCAGCGACGACAGCGGGTCCTGGAACACCATCGAGATCGCGTTGCCACGCACGGATCTGAGGTCGCGGTCCGAGCGCCCGAGCAACTCGGCGCCGTCCAGCCGGACGCTGCCCGACGTACGGGCGCCGCGCGGCAACAGCCCGAGTACGGCGAGGGCGGTCATCGACTTGCCCGACCCGGACTCGCCGACGATCCCGACCGTCTCGTCCCGGCCGACCGTGAACGACACGTTCTTCACCACGTCGACCGGCCCACGACTGGTCGGCAAAGTGACAGTCAGATTGTCGACAACGAACAATTCGCCACTCACGATGACACCACCCGTACCCGTGGATCCAGAGCCGTGTACAGCAGGTCGACCACAACGTTGCCGATGACAACGAAGAAGGCGGCGAGCAGGGTGACCGCCATGATCACCGGCTGGTCGTTCTTCGCGATCGAGTCGGCGGCCATCTTGCCGATGCCGTTCAGCCCGAACACGGTCTCGGTGATCAGCGCGCCGCCGAGGAGTCCGGCGAAGTCCATCCCGAAGATCGTGGTGATCGGGGTCAGCGCAGGCCGCAACGCGTGCCGGCGCATGATGAGCGCGCCGCTCAATCCCTTGGCCCGCGCGGTCCGGTAGTAGTTCTCGGCCAGCGTGTCGATGACGTTGCTCCGGGTCAGCCGTGCGTACAGACAGGCGTAGCCGACAGCGAGCACGACCCACGGCATCAGGTACGACTCGAGCCACAGCAGCGGGTCGTCCGCGAACGGCACGGCCGAGGGGAACGGCAGCAACTGCAGCTTCACGACGAGCACGTACTGCAGCACCAGCGCGAGTACGTAGTTCGGCACGCTCACTCCGCCGAGTGCGAGGCCCATCGCGGAACGGTCCCACCATGTGCCCTGCTTGACCGCGCTGACCAGACCACCGATCACGCCGACGAGCAGCCACAGTACGGCGGCACCGACCGCGACCGTGATGCTGACCGGGAGCCGCGCGGTGATCATGCTCCACACCGACTCGTTGGTCTGGAAGCTGTACCCGAGACACGGCGCCGAGCAGTGCACCGAGCCGTAGTCGCGACCCGCGAAGATCCCGCTCAGGAAGTCCCAGAACTGCGTCAGGAGCGGCTGGTTGAGCCCGAGCACGTCACGGATCGAGTCGATGCGCTCCGGCGTACACGTCTTCCCGCAGATCATCACCGCGGGATCCGGCGAGAGCTTGAAGAAGATCAGGTACGTGAACAAACACACGGCCACCAAAATCAGTACGACGCCACCCAGCCGGCCCAGGACGTAGCGGGTCATGGGGCCTCCCGGTCTGGACTGAGGAGCGTAGGGAGCGAAGCGACCGGAGCGACGAGGGAAGACCGGGAGTCACAGCCCCATGACCCCGCCGGCGCCGGAGGCCCGGCAATGTGCACAGTCATGCGGCTTCTCCTTGGTCGATGAGGGTGCGGATCTTGTCGCCGAGGACGGTGAGCGACAGCACCGTGAGGAACAGGAACAGGCCGGGGATCGCGAAGAACATCGGGTCCACCGAGTACCAGCTGACCGAGCTCGAGATCATCTGGCCCCAGGACGCGGTCGGCGGCGAGACACCGACGCCGAGGAAGGACAGGCCGGCCTCGGTGCCGATGTAGCCGGGGATCGCGAGCGTCGTCATCACGACGATCGAGCCGCGCAGGTTGGGCAGGATCTCGCGGAACACCACCTGGGAGTCCTTCGCCCCGGACGCCCGCGCCGCCTCGACGAACTCACGGTTCGCCAGCGTCATCGTCTGGCCGCGGATCACCCGCGCGAGGTACGGCCAGCCGAACGCGCTGATCACCACGACCAGCAGCACCGGCCGGTTCCCGGACGGCAGCGACGACAGGATCGCGATCATGAAGATCAGCGCGGGGAACGCCATCAGGAAGTCCATCAGCCGAGAGATCACCTGGTCGACCCAGCCGCGGTAGAACCCGGCGAGCATGCCGAGCACGACGCCGAGGATCCCGGTCAGCAGGGTCGCCGACAGCGAGATCGTGATCGACACACGCGCGCCGTACACGATTCGCGCGAACAGGTCGCGGCCGTTCTGCGGCTCGACGCCGAACCAGTGCGAGCCGCTGATCCCGCCGAGCGAACCGTGCGGTACGCCGCCGAGGTCGGAGTTGATCGCGGCCGAGTCGAACTGGTACGGACCCCAGCCGCTGAGCTTGGTGATCAGCGGCGCGGCCACCGCCATCAGGACCACGATCGCGAGGAACACCAGGCAAGCGAGCGCGCCCTTGTCGCGCGTGACCGCGGTGAGGATCCGCCGGCCCGAGGTGGGCGGTGCCGACGACGGCACCGCCTCCTCGACCTCGACGAGAGTCGGGCTGGTTGTCACTTCCCGGCGTCCTTCAATCCGACCGACACCAGGTCGATACCGCCCGAGAACCCGTCGTGCAGGTAGGCGCCGCCGATGTTGCTGCCGACAAGCATCAGGACCTTCTCGTACAGCAGCGGGACGACCGGCGCCAGCGCCATGATCTGCTTGTCCAGTTCGCCGTACGCCGCATTCGCAGCCTTCACATCGGTCAGCTTGGAGATCTCGTCGATCTTCGCGTTCACGCCCGGGTCGTTCAGCTGCGCCAGGTTGCTGTTGCCCTTCGGGGTGATGTTGCGGCCGTCGAACAGCGGCGGCAGGAAGGTCGCGCCGGACGGCCAGTCCGGGCACCAGCCGGTGATCGCCGCGTCGTGCTGCTGCGAGGTCGTACCGATGACCTCGTAGTACGTCGCGGTGTCGATGGTGTTGATCTTCACGGTGATCTTCAGCGGCTCGAGCGCCTGCTGGATCGCGACCGCCATCGCCTGCATCTTCGGTTGCGCGCGGGTGTCGAGCGTCATCGTGAAGCCATTGGCGAATCCGGCCTCGGTGAGCAGCTTACGGGCGCCGTCGACGTCACCCTTGTGGTCCGGGCTCGGGTACGGGTCGTAGTCCACCCGGCCGGCGATGGTCGGCGGCTGGATGCTGGTGGCGATCTCGGCGAGGGTCGATCCGCCGACCGCGTCGCGGACGGTCTGCTTGTTCACCGCGAGGTTGATCGCCTGCCGGACCTTGACGTTGTCCAGCGGCTTCTTCGTGGTGTTCAGCCCCATGTACGTCGTGCAGCCGCCGAGACCGCTCATCGTGCGCTCCTTGAGCTGCGGCGTCTGGATGCGCGCGACCGAAGCGGCCTGGATGGTGCCGGCGATCGCGTCGGCGTCCGTGCCCTGACCGGCGATCATCCGCTCGTCGATCGTCGCCGGGTCGAGCCCGAACGTCCACTGGAACGCGTCCGGATTCGCCGACCGTACGTCGTCGGTCTTCTTGTCCCACTTGTCGTTGCGGACCACCTTGAGCGACGCGCCCGGCTTGTACTCGGACACCTTGTACGGCCCGGAGGCGATCGGCTTGCTGTCCAGCGCGTTGCCCGCGCCCTGCCCCTTCGGAACCGGCGTGAACGTGTTCTGCGCGACCACGCTGCCGAAGTCGGCGTACGGCTTCTTCAGGTGGAACACGATCGTCTTCGCGTCCGGCGTCGCGATCGTCGCCAGGTCACCCGACTTGTAGGGCCCCTGGTACGAAGCGGGCGCCTCGATCAGCTGCTTCGCGTACGGCGAGCCGATGCCGATCTCCGGGTCCCACGCACGCGAGACACCCCACTTCACGTCGGCACTCGTGATCGGCGCACCGGTCTCGAAGAACAGGCCGTCCTTCAGCGTGAACGTCCAGGTCTTGCCGCCGTCGGAAGGCTTGCCCGTGTCGGTGGCGAGGTCCGGCACGATCTTGGTGCCGTCGGCCCCCGGTGCGGCGCCCTGGGTGGTGAGCGTGCGGTAGATCAGCCGGTAGAAGTTGTTGACGCCGCCGTCGAAACCGCGGGCCGGGTCGAGGTGCGAGAAGGCCGCGTTCGCCAGCACCTGGAGCGTGCCGCCCTGCGCGGCCTTGGCGCCGGGCCCGGCGGATTCACCTTTGGCGCCGGACGCACCGCCGCCGCACGCGGTCAGTGCGAGCGCGGCGGATGCCACGAGCCCCACCAGCATGGAAGTTCTCTTCATCAGTTGTCTCTTTCGGTTCGCAGCCACACACGCATGGCCAGGGCCTGACGGTTTCCCCAGAGGAAGTACGGCACGAATGTCACCGGTACCTCGTCGATGGCGGATCCTGGGGTCTGTTCTGTGAGCACGGGAGGGAGCACGGGAGGGAGCACGGGGTAGAGCTCGGGAGGCGGCGCCGGCGCGACACCGGCGGTCAGTTCGAGGACGAGATGGTCGTCCTGCTGCCGCGCGATCGCCTTGGCCACAGCGGCCGGCGTGAGCAGCAGGTCGTCGACCGGCGCGGCGGCATCTTGTTGCTCGACGCAATAGACCAGCGGTCCGCGGGCGACGGCGATCGCGCCTCGGGTCGCGTCGACGTACGGGTGCGATCCGTGCGCTCTGGGTGCCATCGGCAACGTCAGCCGCAGTACGTCGCCGGCGGCGAACGTCCGCCGGACCACGGCCCAGCCGTCCACCGCCGCAATCCGTTCTTCGCCGACCTCGCCTGCTTCAGCGCCGCCGGCCGCAGCGGGCGCGGTCAGCTCGGCGCCTGCTGCCCACCACGGGATGCGTAGGGCGATCGCCCGCTCCTCCGCCGGTGCATCTTCGACGGTCAGCGTGATCTCGCCGTCCCACGGGTAGTCGGTGCCGACCTTGACGCTGAGATCACCCACGGTGATGCGGGCGTCGGCGTAGATGCCGACGTACAACGTGTTGTCGCGGTGGAGCGCGATGTGGTCCTGGAGTTCGGACATCCAGCGGATGATGTTCGGCGGGCAGCACGGGCAGCCGAACCAGGCGCGCCGGAGCAGTTCCCCGCCGTCCTCCATCCCGGAGCGCTGCTCGTGGTCCGGCCGGCGCTGCAGCGGGTTGTCGTAGAAGAACGCCGTACCGTCGGCCGAAAGCCCTACGGCATAAGCGTTGTAGAGCACGGTCTCGTACACGTCGAGGTACGACGCCTTGCCGGTGGCGCGGAACATCCGCCACGCCCACTGCATCGTCGCGATCGCCGCACACGTCTCGGCGTACGCGCGCTCGGACGGCAACTCGTACCGGTCGCCGATCGCTTCGTCGGAGTGCCGGCTGCCGAGCCCGCCGGTGAGGTACAGCTTGGTCGCGACCATGTCGTCCCACAGGCGCTCCAGTGCGGCCAGCAGCGTCGGATCGCCGGTCTCCAGGTGTACGTCGGCGGCACCGGCCGCGAGGTACGCCATCCGTACGGCGTGACCGGTGACGGACGGAAGCTCACGGAACGGCACGTGGTCCTGGAAGTACTCGCCCGGGAAAATCGTGTGCTCGAGCTTCCCCCGACCACGCCGGTCGACGAACAGCCGCGCCTGGGTCAGGTAGCTCTCGTCGCCGGTTTCACGATAAAGCTCGACGAGCGCCATCTCGACCTCGGGATGCCCGTCGACAACCTCCTCGCCGTGTTCGCCGTACTTGTCGACGACGAGATCCGCGAAGCGCCGGGCGATTGTCAACAATCTTCCATCGGACAATCGACGCTGCGCCGCGACGGCCGCCTGGATGAGGTGGCCGAGGTTGTAGAGCTCGTGGCCCCAGCCGAGGTCCGACCAGGGCTGTTTCGGCTGGTCCGGGTCCTGGAAGTACGAGTTCAGGTAGCCGTCCTCGGCCTGCGCCTGCTCGAGCAGCTCGACGACCTCGTCGAAGAACTCCCGCGCACCAGCCGGCGCCTCGTCTACTGCGCCCTCGCGATCGACCTCGTAGGCGAGACCCTCCAGCGTCTTGTAGAGATCGGTGTCCAGGAACGGGTACCGCCCGCGGTACGGCCCGACCGACGGGTCGGCCAGCCGCCGGAGATTCTCCAGGTTCCCGGCCTTGCGCAGTTCGGTGATCGCGTGCGGGATCGTCGCCCGCCGGTTCCGCTGCTGCCAGTCGTGCAGCAACCCGCCGGTCAGCTCCACGCTCAGCCCAAGGTTCTCAGTACCGTGTGACATTGCACAGACCCTAAGTGCAATGTCACACCTTGCCAACCCCCAGCCCAAGACGTTTACACGCCGGAAACGATCCGACCCGCCAGCGGCAGGGCGTCAGAGGCGGGGGTCGATCGGTTCGGATTCGAGGGCCAGCACGGCGAAGACGCACTCGTGGATGCGCCACAGCGGTTCCCCGCGGGCGGCGCGGTCCAGGGACTCCAGGCCGAGGGCGTACTCGCGGAGGGCCAGGGAGCGTTTGTGGCCGAGGTTGCGGTCGCGGAGGCGGGTGAAGTTCTCGGGCTCGGTGTAGTCGGGGCCGTAGATGAGCCGCAGGTACTCCTGCCCGCGGACCTTCAGCCCCGGCTGAGCCAGACCCTTGGCCGTTCGGGTCAGGTTCGCGGCCGGCTTCACCACCATGCCTTCACCCTCACCCTGCCCCTCTCCCCCGGCCCCGGTCAGCTCCTCCCACCACGCGATCCCGGCGTCCCAATTGCCCGCGTCCACGAACAGCCGCCGGGTCTGCGTGATCAACTCCGGGCCTGCAGCAACCATCCGGTCCGCCACACCCAGGTGCCATGCGTGCGGTTGCTCCTGGTACGTCGCCCCTTCGGACGCGAGCACCTGGAACGGCGCGATGCGCACCCCGTCGAGCCCATCGGTCGGCCAGCAGTACCGTCGGTACGCCGCGGTGAACCGCTCCGCATTCGCCGTACGCCGCTCAACCGACGCCAGCAGATCGCCAACGTCCAGACCGGTCGCCTGGGCGGAGCGTAGCGCAGCGGTTGCTGCGGGCAACGACGTACGGGCGGCCGCCCCGACCGCGGCGTACTGGTTCCGGAGAAGATCCTCGGCCTTCGCGCTCCACGGCAGCAGCTCGGCGTCGAGCAACAGCCACGACGTGTCGAGTTCATCGAAGAGACCAGCAGCAGACGCGACCGCACGCAGCCGGAGCAGTAGCTCGTCGGTCAGCTCTGCGCCGAAGAACGACCGCCCGGTGCGAGTGTGGATAGCACCGCGGCCGGCCAGACCGAACCGCTTCTCGGCCACGTCGTCGTCCCGTGTCAGCAGCACGACCGCCCGCGAACCCATGTGCTTCTCCTCGCACACCAGCTCGGTGACACCCTGGCCCCGGAACGTCTCGAACGCCTGCCGCGGGTGCTCCAGCAGCCCCGGCTCCGGCGAGGTCGCGACCGGGCTCATCGTCGGCGGCAGGTACAGCAGGAACCGCGGATCGATCGCGAACCGGCTCATCACCTCCAGCGCAGCGCCGGCCTGCTCGGCCCGGATGCTCAGCCGTCCGTGGGAAGCGGTCTCGATCACGCGGCGGCCGGTCACGTCGGTCAGCTCGAGTACGTCGGGCTCGCGCGCCGGCGCCGTTGCCACATGCAACGGCTTCGCCGGCGCGTAGTACTCCTCGGCCGCTTCCACCCCCACCAGCTCGCGCTCCGGGTAGCGCAGCGCGGTCAGCGATCCGCCGAAGACGCAGCCCGTGTCGAGGCAGATCGTGTTGTTGATCCACTCCGGCTCGGGCGTCGGCGTGTGACCGTAGACGACCATCGCGCGACCGCGGTAGTCGTTCGCCCACGGGTACCGCACCGGCAGCCCGAACTCGTCGGTCTCCCCCGTCGTCTCGCCGTACAGGCAGAACGAGCGGACACGGCCCGACGTACGACCCTGCATCCGTTCGACCAGGCCGGCGTGCGACACGACGAGCTTGCCGTCGTCGAACACGTAGTGCGAGATCAGTCCGTCGATGAACGCCATGACCTCGGCGCGGAACTCCGGAGGCTCAGCGGCCAGTTGCTCCAGCGTGGTCTCGAGGCCGTGGCTGACCTTCACGTTCTTGCCCCGCAGCGCGCGCAGCAACTTGTCCTCGTGGTTGCCGGGCACGCAATAGGCGTTGCCGCTCGCAACCATTCCCATCACGAGCCGGAGCACGCCGGGCGAATCGGGACCGCGGTCGACGAGGTCACCGACGAAGACCGCCCGCCGATCCGGGTGGACCGCGTCGACCGGTCGGCCGGTCTCGTCGCGGGCCAGGGTGTAACCGAGTTCGGTGAGCAGTCGCTCGAGTTCGGGACGGCACCCGTGCACGTCGCCGATGATGTCGAACGGGCCGTGCTGATCGGTCAGGTCGTTGTACAGCCGCGTCCGTTCGATGCTGACGGCATCGATCTCCTCGACGCTGTCCAGCACGTGAACCGTCCGGAAGCCTTCACGCTTCAGGCTGCGCAGGCCGCGCTTCAGCTGCGAGCGCTGCCGGGCGATCACCTTGGACTCGAACTGCCGGTCGGACCGCTGCTCGTTCCGCTCGACACACACACGCTCAGGCGGGTCGAGCACGATCGCGACCGGAAGTACGTCGTACTCGCGGGCCAGGTTCACGAGCTCCTTGCGGGCCTCCGGCTGCACGTTGGTGGCGTCGATCACCGTCAACCGCCCGGCGGCCAGCCGCTTCCCGGCGATGAAGTTGAGCACCTCGAAGGCGTCCTTCGTCGCAGCCTGGTCGTTCTCGTCGTCCGAGACGAGCCCGCGGCAGAAATCGCTCGAGATCACCTCGGTGGCCAGGAAGTGCTTGCGCGCGAACGTCGACTTGCCGGAGCCGCTCGCACCGACCAGCACGATCAGACAGAGAGCTGGTACGTCGATCGTCATCGGGCCTCCTCCCGGCGGAACAGTGCGAGCTGGGTCGGCGGTCCCACCTCAGGATCCTCGGCGTCGACAGGCCGGAACTGCACGGTGTAGCCGAAGCGGTCCGCGACCTGCTGGGACCAGGTCCGGAACTCCGCGCGGGTCCACTCGAAGCGGTGGTCCGGGTGGCGGAATTTGCCGGCCGGGAGCGACGGGAAGCGCACGTTGTACTCGCTGTTCGGGGTGGTGACGACGACCGCGGCAGGGCGCGCCGCGCGGAAGACCGAATCCGCGAGGGCCGGGAGGCGTGGCGGGTCGACGTGCTCGACGACCTCCATCAGTACGACGGCGTCGAGCCCGGCGAGCCGCTCGTCGGCGTACGTCACCGACGACTGCAGGAACTTCAGCCGGTCCCGCTGGCGGTCCGGCAGGTCGTCGTAGTGCAGCCGCCGCTTGGCCCCGATCAGCGCCCGTGCCGACACATCGGTCGCGATCAGCTCACCGATCATCGGGTCCTTCAGCAGCGCGCCGACCAGCGCGCCCTCACCACATCCGATGTCCGCGATCCGCCGCGCACCGAGCTCCCGCAGTACGCCGGCCACCGCCGTACGTCGTTCGACCGCCAGCGACACCGAGCCTTCGTCCGGCGTCTCCTCCGCGAGCTCGAGCCCGTCCGCCTCGGCCAGCCGCTCCAGGACAGCGTCGGCCAGGTAGCGCCGGTGCGCGAGGTAGCGGTGCGAGATCAGGTCCTTCTCGGGATGCGCGGCCAGCCAGCCCTCGCCGGCGCGCACGAGTTTGTCCACCTCGTCCGATCCGACCCAGTAGTGCTTGGCGTCGTCGAGGACCGGGAGCATCACGTACAAGTGCTTGAGTGCGTCGGCCAGCCGCAGTACACCGGTCAGCCGCAGGTCGACGTACCGCGAATCACCCCACGCCGGGATCTCCGGATCGAGCGGCACCGGGCGGGCGTCGACCGTCCAGCCGAGGGGCGCGAAGAACCGCTCGGCCATGTCGTCACCGTCGGCACCGCCGTTGCACGGGAGCGCCGGGACGTGGATCTCGAGCGGGATCGGTCGCGCGGCGAGGTCCGGGCGGGCGTCGCAGCGGCCGTTCATCGCCGTACGGAAGAGTCTTCCGAGCGCGACGGCGAGCAGGCTGGAGGCGGCGTACGGGCGGTCGTTCACATACTGCCCGAGAGTGAAGCCTTCGGCCGCCTTGCCGCGGCCGGCCTTCACCAGGCCGATCGGGTCGATCTCGAGCAGGACCGCCGCCGTACAGCGCTCGCCGGTCGCCTCCGGGTAGAAGACGTGGGCCGATCCCCCGGTGACGTCGATCGCCTGCGGACGGGCCGGGTTCTTGTGCAACAGGAACCCGAAATCGCTCGCCGGCGCGTCTACTCCGGCCAGATCGGTGCCAATCGTCAGGAACACCGTGGTATTCGATCACGGGTCGAGGATCGAGACACGCGGATTCAGGTCTGGCGTGTTCGGGGGTTTGGTTCTAGCTTGTTTTGAGAAGATGAGTCGCTACAGACCGTCCTTCCCCGCTGACAGTCGGTACATGTCCCCGGTTTGTGGCGAAGGCCCATTCACGCCGCTACGGGGAAAGGATCATGGCAGCTCTCTCACGCCACACGGGGTGTCACCGGTGAGACCCCAGACGTTCGAACTCGTTCGCTACACCGACATCAGTGGGGTTTCCGGAACCGGCGTCGTCGCCGAAGGCTGTGTGTTCACCGACGGCTCGGTCGCCCTGCGCTGGCACGGCGCGAACCCGTCGACGGCCGTCTGGCCGGACCTGGACTCCATCCTCGCCGTTCACGGCCACTGCGGCGCCACCGTTGTGCGCTGGCTGGACGTCTCCGAGATGGAACCAGTGCCGGGCACCGACCTCCTGCCCGGCGAGCTCACGCACATCCTGGCCACCGGTCGCCGGTCGCACCACCCGTCGACGGTCACCGCGTCAGCCTGACAACTCCGCCGCGGCCCGCACCCGCCGCCTCCGGGCGAACCCTCCAGCGCAGTGGATATCCCTCAGGCTGGAGGGTTGCCCACTGAAAACATGAGGGGGCAACCCTCCGACTGAGCGGGCAAGCTCAGGGTGTGAGGCCCGTCAGGGCGAAGAACTCCTGCCGCGAACTGGGGCTGTCGCGCAGGACCCCGTGCAGCGCGGACGTGACCGTGCGCGAACCAACCGCGCGGACGCCGCGCAACGACATGCACTGGTGCTCGGCCTCGATCACCACGCCGACCCCCTTCGGGTCGAGGTGGTCCTTGAGCCAGTCGGCGACCTGCTTGGTGAGCCGCTCCTGCACCTGGAAGTCGCGCGCGAACAGCTCCACCACCCGGGCCAGCTTCGAGAGCCCGAGGATCCGGTCGCCTGGCAGATACCCGACATGGGCGACGCCCTGGAACGGCAGCAGGTGGTGCTCGCACAGCGACTGCACCGGGATGTCCTTGGCCAGGACGAGCTCGTCGTACCCCTCGTCGTTCGGGAAGGTGGTCAGCTCGAACTCCCGCGGCGTCAGCATCTCGGCGTACGCGTTCGCGACCCGGCGCGGGGTGTCCGCCAGGTGCGCGCTCTGCGGGTCCCGCCCGAGCGCTGTCAGCAGGTCCGCGACCGCCCGCTGCGCCGCGGGCAGGTCGATCTCCTGCCGGCGCGCGACGATATGGAGGGGGACGGACTCGAGATCGGCCGAGATCGCCATCTGCACACTCCCTGAGGTATCAACGAACTGCCATCATACTGTTTTACCAACCGATGTTGTCGATAGAATCATTCCGTGGACACGTCCTGGGACGCCGCCGTTCAGGCGGTCGCCGTACTCGAGGAGCCGACCCGGCGTCGGCTGTACGCGTACGTCGTCGGCCGGCCCGAGCCTGTGAGCCGTGACGACGCCGCAGGTGCGCTCGGGCTCCCGCGGACCACGGTCGCGTTCCATCTCGACAAGCTGACCGAAGAGGGTCTGCTCGACACCTGCTACGAGCGCCGCACCGGCCGCACCGGCCCGGGCGCGGGACGGCCCGCGAAGCTGTACCACCGCTCCGACCGCGAGATCGAGATCAGCCTCCCCGAACGCCAGTACGCCGTCGTCGGCCACCTGCTCGCCACCGCGATCCAGGACGCCGAAATGACCGACCTCACACCCCGCGAGGCAGTCAACCGCCGAGCCCACGAGTACGGCGAGGCCCTGGGCCGAGCTGCTCAGGAGCGCGGTGAGGGGGACGTGCTGGTGCAGGTGCTCGAGGCGCACGGGTTCGAGCCGCGGCCGGAGGACGACGGGATCGCGCTGGCCAACTGCCCGTTCCGGCGACTGGCCAAGGACCACCCGCAACTGGTCTGCAGCATGAACCTGCACCTGGTCGCCGGCCTCCTGACCAGCCTCCACGCCCCGCTCCAGGCCGAGCTGGCCCCCACCCCGGGCCACTGCTGCGTCCGGATCATCAACCGTTCTCACTAAGCTCGCCCTGTGGCGAAGAAGCAGAGTCAAGGGACGCCGGCGACGGTTGCGTTGACGAAGGCGAAGGTCGAGTTCACGACGCATGCCTACGAGCACGACCCGGCGGCGAAGTCCTTCGGGCTGGAGGCCGCCGAGGCGCTCGGGCTGGCGCCGGAGCAGGTGTTCAAGACGCTGCTCGTCGAGGTCGACGGGAAGCTCACGGTCGGCGTCGTACCGGTCGACAAGCAGCTCGACCTGAAGGCGATCGCGGCCGCGGCCGGCGGGAAGAAGGCGGTGATGGCCGACCCGGCGGCCGCCGAGCGCACCACCGGGTACGTCGTCGGCGGCATCAGCCCGATCGGCCAGAAACGCGCCCTACCCACAGTCGTCGACAGCACCGCCGCCGACCACCCGACGGTCTACGTGTCGGGCGGCCGGCGCGGCCTCGACATCGGCCTGTCCCCCGCCGACCTGATCACCGTGACCAAGGCCCGTACGGCGGCCATCGCACGCTGATCACGAGGCGATCGCCTCGTCCGGGATCTCCTCGGCGCCGGTGATGAACGACACCACGTCGCTCATCGAGACCTTCTTCGGATCGACCACCCCGGTCCGCCGACCGAGCCGGTGGACGTGGATGCGGTCGGACACCTCGAAGACCGCCGGCATGTCGTGCGAGATCAGCACGACCGGCAGGCCGCGGTTGCTGATCCGCTTGATCAGCTCGAGGACGTGTGCGGTCTCGCGGACACCGAGGGCGGCGGTCGGCTCGTCCATGATCACGACCTTGCTGCCGAACATCGCCGCCCGGGCCACCGCGACCGCCTGCCGCTGACCGCCGGACAGGCTCTCCACCGGCTGGGTGATGTCCTGGATCGTTGCGATGCCCAGGGCATCCAGCTGGTTGCGGGCCTCGGCGCGCATCGCCTTGCGGTCGAGTATCCGGAGCTTGCCGAGCAGGCCGTCCCTGCGGATCTCCCGGCCGAGGAACAGGTTGGTCGTGATGTCGAGAGCGGGCGCCACCGCCAGCGTCTGGTACACCGTTTCGATACCGCTTCGGCGCGCGTCCAGCGGGGAGTGGAAGTGCACCGGCCGGCCGTCGAGCTCGATGGTTCCGGCGTCCGGCTGCAGCGCACCGGTGAGTGCCTTGATCAGACTGGACTTACCGGCGCCGTTGTCACCGACGATCGCCAGCACCTCCCCCGGGTACAGGTCGAAGTCGGCGCCGTTGATCGCGGTGACGTGTCCGTACCGTTTGACCAGTCCGCGACCGGTCAGCATCGCCGTACGCTCAACTGTCGTGGCGCTCATGCGCTCCTCCTCCGGGTCGCCTGGTCGAACGCGACCGCCGCGATCACCAGGACGCCGGTCGCGAGGTTCTGGTAATTCGAGTCGATGCCCATCTGGGTCAGACCACTGCGAAGGACCGCGACGATCAGCGCGCCGACGATCGTGCCCAGAACGCCGCCGCGGCCGCCGAACAGGCTGGTGCCGCCGATGACGACAGCGGTGATGCTGTCCAGGTTGCCGGTCTGGTAGGCGTTCGGGTCGGCGGTCGGGGTGCGGCCGAGCGCCATCCAGGCCGCGAAACCGTAGATGACACCGGCGACCAGGTACACGCTCACCAGGGTGCGGTCGATGTGGATACCGGTCAGCCGGGCGGCCTCCGGTTCGTTGCCCACGGCATAGACATGACGGCCCCACCCGGTCTTGGCCAGCACGAACCAGGTCACCGCGAACAGCACGGCGGCCAGCACCATGCCCATCGTGAACTGGACCCGGCCGAACAAGTAGAGCGACGTACCGAGCCAGGTCAGCAGACCGTCCGGCACCGGCCACGTGGTGCCTTTGCTGTAGAGGTTCGTCACCGCGGTCATCACCGCGAGCATGCCGAGGGTGACGATGAACGGCGGCAGCTTGATCCGGCTCACCAGGAGACCGGACAGCGTCGCCACCGCGGCGCAGGCGACGATCGCCACGATCATCGCCACCGGGCCGGGCAGGTGCCCGGTGGCGAGCCGGGTCATCAGCAGCGTGCCGAAAACGGCGATCGACGCATTCGCCAGGTCGATGCCGCTGGTCAGGATCACCAGGGTCTGGCCGAGTGCCAAAGTGCCGACGACGATCGACTGCTGGACGATGAAGGAGAAGTTGTCGACGTTCGCGAACGTGCTCGTGGCGAACGAGAAGAAGACGATCGCGACGAGCAGCGCGGCGGTCGGACCGAGCACCGGGTTGCGGGCGAACAGCGCCCGCACCGAGTCGCTCCGGCGGCCGGTATCGACGGTGGCAGGTGTCCCGGACTTCGTCATGGACATCGACATCAGCCCCAGCAGTTCTGCGCGCCCCAGGCGGTGTCCTTGGACTCCAGCCCCGGGACGGGCTTGTCGGTGATCAGGGTCGCGCCGGTGTCGATGAAGCCGGACGGCTTCTTGCCGGACCGGGCGTAGTCGACGATCGCGTTCACGCCGTCTTCGGCCATCTTCTTCGGGAACTGCATCACGGTGCCGACGAACAGGCCGTCCTTCACGTTCTGGACACCCTGGCAACCGCCGTCGATGGCGCCGACGAGCACCTTGCCGGTCAGGCCCTTCTCCTTCAGCGCCTGGTACGCACCGCGGGCGGCCGGCTCGTTGATGTTGTAGACCGCGTTCACCTGGCCGCCGACCCGCTGGAGCAGGTTCTCCATCGCCTGCTGCGCCTTGGTCTGGTCGCCCTGGGTGAGCGCGCTGCCGATGATGTCCGGGGTGTTCAGCGGCAGCCCCATTCCCTCGAGGAAGCCGTTGTGCCGCTGCTTGCCGACGCTGGCGCTCGGGTCGAGGTCCATCATCACCAACTGCGGTTTGGTGTCGCCGAGCCGCGCCTTGACGTACTGGCCGATCAGCTTGCCGGCGTTCTCGTTGTCGGTCGCGTACGTCGCCGCGACCGCATCCGCGGGCTCGGTCTGAGTGTCCAGCGCGATCACCACGACCCCCTTGTCCTGCGCCTGCTTGATCGCGCCCAGTACCCCGGCCGAGTTGCTCGGGGTGATCAGGATGCCTTTGACACCTTGCTGGACGAGGTTCTCGATCGCGGTGACCTGGCCCTCGTTGTCACCGTCGAACTTGCCGGCCAGTGCGATCAGGCTGCCGCCCTTCGCCTCGGCGGCGGCCTTGGCGGACTCCCGCAGTTTGACGAAGTACGGGTTGGTCTCGGTCTTGGTGACGAGTCCGACCTTGACCGGCCCCGAACTGTCGCCCGCGTCGGATCCGGGCCCTGACTTCTTCGTCGTCGTACAGGCGCTGAGCACCAGTGCGCCGACGCACGCGAGTGCGGACAAGGCGGCGGTCGACCGCCGGATTCCGGTGGACTTCATCGGAGCCTCCTGCTGTGCTGATCGTCCCGCTCCCGCGGCCGGGTGGCCTGCGGTGCTGCACAACCTAGGACTGCTCAGATGAGCGCGGAACGATTTGCGCAAAAGATTGCGCGGAAGTTTCCGCCCGGAGACGATGCCCGCATGGCCGGCCCGCGTCGAGGTGCACGGCTGGTCGACGTGGCCAAGCTGGCCGAGGTGTCGATCAGCACCGTCTCCCATGTCCTGAACGGCACGCGGTACGTCGCTCCGGACACCCGCGAGCGGGTCCGGCACGCCCTCGACGCCCTCGACTACGCCCCGCCGGCGCCGATCGTGTCGAAGCGCTCCGGCCGCGCGCTCGGGCTGGCGATCACCGGCGCCTCGAACCCGTACTTCGGCGATCTCATCGCCGGCGTGGAGTCGGAGGCGAGCCGGGCCGGTTTCGCGCTGCTGCTGTGCGACACCCACGACGACGCCCAACTGGAGGCGAGCGCGGTCGCCACCCTGCTCGCCCACAACGTCGAGGCCGTGATCATCGCGCCGACGCCGGGCTGGAAGGAAACGACCCTGCCGGTCTTGCGCAAGCACGAGACGCCGTTCGTGCTGGTCGACCGGATGAGTGACGTCCGTACCGACCAGGTCGGCACCGAGAACGAATCGGTGGCCGCGGCTCTGGTCGAGCATCTGATCGAGATCGGCCATCGCCGCATCGGGATGCTGGCCGGCCTCGCGGGTCTGTCCACCACGGACGAGCGACGGCAGGGCTACCGGCGCGCGCACGACGTCGCCGGGATCCCGGTCGACGACGACCTCATCGTCGACGCGCACTCGACGGTGGCCGGTGGGCGCGCCGCAGTCATCTCGCTGCTGCACCTGCCGGACCCGCCAACGGCGATGTTCTGCGGGAACAATGCGATGACGATCGGTGCGTTGCTGGCGCTGAAACAGACCCGGCACCGGATCCCGGAGGACATGGCGCTGGTCACGTTCGACGACTTCGAGTGGGCGAGTGCGATGTCCCCGGCACTCACCGCCGCGGCGCAGCCGTTCCACGCGATGGGAGCCCGAGCGGTGCAACTCCTGCTGCGCCGACTGGCCGACCCGTTCGCGCCGCGGCGAATCGAACGGCTGCCTGCCGAGATCGAGCACCGCGAGAGCTGCGGCTGCCGGACAGCCGAAGGCCGCCCGGATCGGAGCACACCCGCGTGAGAACACCGTGCATCCCACAGCTGAACCAGTCGGCCGCCCACACCCGGGCCGTCGAGCTGGTCCGGCGCGAGCGACGGACGTTGCTCGGTCTCGCGGGACCTCCCGGAGCCGGCAAGTCGACGTACGCCGAACAGCTGGTCGGCGACCTCCGGGCCGAAGGTCATCGCGTGGCACTCGTGCCGATGGACGGATTCCACCTGGCCCACGCCGCGGTGGACGCGCTGGGCCTGGTCCCGGTCAAGGGAGCACCGCAGACCTTTGACGTCGACGGGTACGTCGCACTTCTCAACCGGCTGCGGGCACCCTCCGGGCGGACCGTCTGGGCGCCGCGGTTCGACCGGGATCTCGAGGAGCCGATCGCCGCCGCGCTTGCGATCGCGGACGACGTCCGGCTGGTCGTCACTGAAGGAAACTACCTGCTGCTCGATCAGGGGCCATGGGCAATGATTCACCCGCTGCTGGACGAATGCTGGTTCGTCGACCTGGATCCGGCCGTCCGCCGGGAACGACTCGCCGCCCGGCATGTCCGGCACGGCCGCGATCCGAAGGAGGCGCTGGCGCGGACCACCGGGAGCGACGAGGCGAACGCACGCCTCGTCGATACCACCCGGCAGCACGCCGACGCCGTCCTCCGGCTCGCACCGATCGGATCGCCTTAGCCGGTGATGCTCGGTTTGCCCGCTTCCAGGTGGCCGGACACGCGACGGCGGTACGTCGGGTCCTCGGGGGTCGTGACCTCGACGTCGTACCAGCCGCTGTCGGTCGGCCAGAAGATCGGGCGGGACTGCTTGCCGCGGAGCTCGATCGTCGTGGTCTTCGTGCCGTAACCACGAGCCTTCAGCTTGACGCTCAGCGGTTTCCTCGAGGCGTTGACGAGGTGCAACTCAAGCGCGCCGGCGCGGTTCTCGATGCGTACGTCGAGACCCGCGGCAGGACCGGCAGCCGAACCGGCGATCTCCGTCCAGAACCGGTTCGGGCCCTGGACCGCGAGTTCGAACGGACCGTCGACAGGGATCGCGACCACCGTCGGGGTGTCCCCCGGAGTCTCGTCCGCCTGCGTGTGGTGGACGTCGAAGTGCGCCGGCGCCGGGAGTTCACCGCCGTACGGATAGACAGCGAAATGCGCCGACTGCGGGCCGTGGTTGCTAAGGGCAAGCATTAGCTTGCCGTCGGCCACTGACCCCGAAACCGCAGGCCCGTAAGGGAGTGCGCGCGCGGGACGCCGACCGGGCTCCTGCGCCGGGACAGCCTGGTCGACGGGCGGGGCCGGGTGCCAGCGATTGATGGGTGCCGGGACCGGGCCGGGTTTGTCGACGGACGGCTGCCGGTAGCTGCGGTCGAAGTCGAACGTCGAGGTCAGGTCACCGCAGACCGTCCGTCGCCAGGAGCTGATGTTCGGCTCGCGGACACCGGTCCAGAGTTCGAGGAACCGCAGTACCGAGGTGTGGTCGAAGACCTGCGAGTTCACGTGACCGCCGACCGTCCACGGCGACACCACGGTCATCGGGACGCGTGGGCCGAGACCGATCGGCTTCCCGGCGTACCATTCGTCGCCCTCGCCCCCGTCAGTTGCCGCCGGCCGCGGCGCGACCGGCGGCGGGACGTGGTCGAAGTACCCGTCGTTCTCGTCGAAGTTGATCAGCAACACGGTCTTCGACCAGGTCTCCGGGTCGGAAGCGATCGCGTCGAGCACGTCGTAGATCAGGTTCGCGCTGCCGACCGGGGTGGACGAACCGGGGTGCTCGGAGTCGACCGCGGACGGGACCAGCCAGCTCACCTTCGGCAGCGTGCCGGCCTTGATGTCGGCGCGCAGCCGCGGCACCAGCGACTCCGGCTCGGACCGGTACATCGCCTTGCGGAACAGGTCCTGCTCGGCGGCCGGGAGCTTCCCGACCGCCGCGTCCAGCTGCTGCAGTGCGACGGTCCGCTCGGCCTCCGTCTTCGCGAACAGCTTGTCGTAGAACTCCTCGGTCGTCCGGTAGCCGCCCGGCACGTTCTCGAGGATCCGGTGCCCGATCTCCTTGAAGGTCTTGAAGTACTCGACGGCGTTGTCCGTGAAGTTGTCCCACTCCTGGTAGATCTGCCAGGAGACACCGGCCCGCTCCAGCCGTTCCGGGTACGTCGTCCAGTCGTAGCCCTTGTGGTCGTAGTCGTACGCCGCGTTCGTCACCGCGCGCTGCGTCGTACCGGGCTCGTAGCCGACCGTGCCCGACCACAGGTAGTTGCGGTTCGGGTTGGTCGAACCGTTGACCGAGCAGTGGTACGCGTCGCAGATCGTGAACGTCTCGGCGAGCTCGTACTGCAGCGGGATGGCGCGGCGGTCGTAATAGGTCATGGTGGCGGCTGTCTTGGCCTGCACCCAGTCGTTGTTCCAGCCGTCCGCCCAGGCCTGCGTGGCGTCGCCGAACCCGTGGGCCAGGGCGCCGAGGTACTGGATGTCGTCCGGGTTGCGGCCCGCGTCGGCGGCGGCCTTCCGGAGCGAGAACGGGAGAACCTCGCCGCCACCCGTCCTCGGCTGGTGGAAGATGCTCTTGCCGTTGCGCAGCCGCAGCGGCTGCCGGTCGCCGTACCCGCGGACACCGCGCAGCGTTCCGTAGTAGTGGTCGAACGAGCGGTTCTCCTGCATCAGCACGATCACGTGCTCGATCGCGCGCAGACCACCACGCCTCACAGGTTGCGCCATCGCGGTGTGCAGTGACGGTGGGAGCAGCGACACCGCTGCCCCACCCGCCACCGAACCGAGCACCAGACGCCGGGAGATCTCAGTCATGGGGCCTCCCGGTCTGGACCGAGGAGTGGAGGGAGCGAAGCGACCGGAGCGACGAGGGAAGACCGGGAGCAGCAGCCCCAGGACTCGCCGCGCCGGAGGCGTGGCATCAACACAGTCATGGTCGGGACCTTAGGGGCGGTCCGTAGCCGACGCGAAACCGCGAGATGAACAGCTAGGCGCGCCGGGACAGCAGCCTCAGGCGAGCAGTCTGCGCAGCGCGGTCGGCGTGTGTCCCAGGTGTTCGCGCATGGTCCGGCACAGGTGTGCCTGGTCAGCAAAGCCGAGGTCGGCGGCGAGGACTGCAAGGCTCGGTTCGCCGGCCTCCAGCCGATCCAGTGCGCGGGCGACGCGGACTCGGTTGCGGTGGCGAGTCAGAGACACCCCGAGTTCGCGGGTGAAGGCACGGCTGAGCCGATAGGGCGAGACGCCGAGCAGTGCGGCGAGCGGAATCAGGCCGGCCGCGGCGGGATGACCGTCGCTGATCACGCTGCGGGCCCGGGCTACCAGCGCTCGGTCACCGGCGCGTGTGCGGTCGTTGTCCGGGATGGTAGTGGCCACGACCTGCCGGACGACCTTGCTCACCAGGCCGAGCAGTTCTTCGGCCGCCGCGTAGTCGGTGTCGGCGGCGCAGGTGGCGGCCAGGAGTTGTCGGTGGGCGAGGTCGAGCCTGCCCTCCACGTACACAGACGAGCCGGCCAGCCGTGGCGCCTCACCGGCCAGGGTGTGCCAGAGCGCGGGTGTCAGGCTGATCGAGGTGCACCTGTCACTACCGGCGGGATGCGCGAAGTGCTCCTCCTCGCCGGGCATCCCGAGATAGCCGACGGTGTGGTCGAGGTCCGCGCAGACACCGCGAACCCGTCGGCGGAACCCGCCGTGGCGCACGAACACGAGCCGCACGTCCTCGCGCGGCTGCTCACTCGACCAGCCGCGGTGATCGTCTCGACAGTCCACCGCGGCGACGGTGAAGTCCGCGCTGGTTGCCAGATCAACGAAGGAGAGCACCTCCGGATGCTATGCGGTGGGTGCGACAGTCCCGCAAGGATCTTCAAGACCGGCGGGCGGCTTTCGGGACAGGCTTGTCTCCGCGACTGACCCTCAACCCCTGTTGCAGCAAAGAGACCATAGGTAGGAGACATGGCGTCTATCAGCAAGGAAATCGTGATCGAGTCCACTGCCGAGGAGGTGTGGAAGGTGATCGGCGACTTCGCCACGGGTCCCTCGCGGATGGCGCCGGGGTTCGTGGAAGACACCCAGGTCGATGCCGACTGCCGGGTCGTCACCTTCGCCGACGGGACGGTGGTCCGGGAACGACGGGTCAGCGTTGACCACCACACCCGCCGGATCGTCTATGCGGTCGTCGGCGGCAACATTCAACCGGATCACGACAACGCCTCCATGCAGGTCGTCGCCGACGGCGAGTGGCGGTGCCGGCTGGTGTGGATCCGGGACGTGCTCCCCGACGAGCTGGCCTCGTCGATGGCCGAGGCGATGACGCACGGCTTGGGCGTCATCAAACGGACCCTTGATGCAGCCCGCGATCCGCAGCACGGATCGCGGGCATGATGGACATCGTCCCTGTCTAGCTCTGGCCCCGCCGTGCGACCGCCGCGTCGCGGAGCTTCTGGAGGGTCTGCTCAGTCGTCTCCCAGCTCATGCAGGCGTCGGTGATCGACTGGCCGTAGACCAGCTCCTGGGTCGGGTCGAGGTCCTGGCGACCCTCCTGCAGGAACGACTCCAGCATCACGCCGACGATCGCCTGGTTGCCGGCCGCGACCTGCGCGCCGATCTCCTCGGCGACGACCGGCTGCCGGCGGTGGTCCTTGCGGCTGTTCCCGTGGCTGGCATCGATGACGACCCGCTCGGCCAGCCCGGCCTTGCGCAGCAGCTCCTGCGCGCCCGCGACGGACTCCGCGTCGTAGTTCGGGCCGCTGTCCGAGCCACGCAGTACCAGGTGGCAGTCCGGGTTGCCGCGGGTGTGCAGGATCGCGGGCGCGCCGTCGTGGTCGATACCGCTGAAGACATGCGGTACGGCGGCTGCCTTGATCGCGTCGACGGCGGTGGCGATCGATCCGTCCGGACGGTTCTTCATCCCGATCGGCATCGACAGGCCGGACGACAGCTGCCGGTGGACCTGGCTCTCCACGGTCCGGGCACCGATCGCACCCCAGCCCACGGTGTCCGCGATGTACTGCGGGGTGATCGGGTCGAGGAACTCGCAGCCGACCGGAAGTCCCAGCTCACTGACCTGCACGAGCAGGCGCCGGGCGATCCGCAGGCCGCGGTTCACGTCACCGGAGCCGTCCAGGCCCGGGTCGTTGATGAGGCCCTTCCAGCCGAGGGTCGAGCGCGGCTTCTCGAAGTACACCCGCATAACGACGAGGAGGCCGTCGGACAGCCGCTCGGCGACCGGGCGGAGGCGTTCGGCGTACTCGAGCGCCGCGTCGGCGTCGTGGACCGAGCACGGGCCGACGACAACCAGCAGGCGGTCGTCGACGCCGTTCAGTACGTCGGCCACTGCCTGGCGTCCGTCGGCCACGGTCCGGGCGACGTCGTCGCTGAGCGGGAACTCGTCGTGCAGGGCAAGCGGGGTGACCAGCGGGACGGTCTTCTCGATACGTCGGTCGACGACGCGAGACTGCTGTTCGCTCGGTTTCGGGAGGGTGTTCATCCTGGGGACCTTTCCGCCGGTCCGCATGCGTTGCGACGCAGTCAGCCGGCTGGGAACGAGAAAAGGCAAGGACGGTTGTCCTTGCCTTCGTGCCGGCTCTGGTGTCTGCGGGTGGGCGTCAGCAATCGGCTGAGTCGCCCGGCACCAGGGCCGGCCACTCAAAAAATCGCCAATAGCTGCGCTTCACGAGAACGACAATAGCACCCATGAACATCCGTACCGCGGAGGGCGTTTTCAGGGGCGGACGGTTGCTCGCCAGTAACCACCTGACCGGTGGCCTCGTTGATCGCTGCAAGACCGGATCGAGACATCGGGGAGTGCAGCAGGTGGTGAGGCCACGGACCTTCGAGTTGGTTCGGTACCGAGATCCCAGTGGCGTGTCCGGGACCGGCGTGGTGGCGGAAGGGTGCGAGTTCACCGACGGCTCGGTGGCCCTGCGCTGGCGCGGCGACAACCCCGCGACGGCCGTCTGGCCGAACGTCGACGCGATCCTGGCCGTGCACGGCCATCATGGCGCGACCGAGATCCGCTGGATCGACGCGCAGACCTCGCCGGTGGCGCCACGCGCCGGCCTCGACAACCTGTTCGACGAGCTGCACCAGGTGCGGCCGCCGGCGTCCCTGACCGACTCGCCACCGCCCGGCCACACCCGTGGGTGGGCGGGGGCCAGACATCTCAGGTAGAACATGCCCGTGACGCAGATCTACCTCGTCCGGCACGGGGAGCCGGACTACGAGCCGATCGATTCCCGCGGCTGGCCCGGAATGGCCGCCGACTCCGCCCCGCTCACCACGCTCGGGATGAAACAGGCCGAGGAGCTCGCCGACCTGCTCGGCGGCATCCGCGCGACGTACCTGGTCAGCTCACCGTTCACCCGGGCGCTGCACAGCGCCGCGATCATCGGCCACCGGCTCGCGCTCGGCGTCAAGGTCGACTACGACCTCCGCGACTGGTTGCCGGACCACACCGGCCTGTGGCGCAGCGCCGCCGACGTCCGCGCGGCGCAGGCCGAGTTCGAGGCGTACGACGGCGAATGGCCGGACGGCATCCCGCGACCCTGGGAGCCGCTCTCCCGGGTCCGCGAACGCGCCCGCGCCGCCCTCGCCCGGCACACCGCCAGTACCGACGGACCGGTGCTGGCGATCACGCACGCGACAGTGATCCGGGCCCTGACCGGCGAACGGAACACACCCCACGGAGCCCACGAGTACTACCGATTCGACCCCGAGATCGGTGCCTGAGGCATCTGCACGTGCAGACGAACTTGCACCGTTGAAGTGACTCATGTCACATCAGGTGATGACGTGAACACGCCCGCCGCCTGAAAAGCGCCGATCACGGGCCGCTACGGCACGCGGCGATAACAAATGGCCCGAACTTCGAGACAACAAGGGTTGAACTACGTAAGAGATGAGCATAGTTTTCACCGAGCGCCCGTCCGCGCTCACGGTGAGTCATAGGAGGTTGCCATGTCGAGAGGGATGCCTCGTCTGCCCCGCCCGCTCATGGATCTGTGGGACTGGCAGTCACAAGCCGCATGCCGGGACGTCAACCCGGAACTCTTCTTCTCACCCGAATCGGAGCGTGGCGTTCGCAAACGCGCTCGCGAGATGGTGGCCAAGTCGCTGTGCGGAACCTGCCCGGTCCAGCCCGAGTGCCGCCAGCACGCCCTCGCCGTCGGCGAGCCGTACGGCGTCTGGGGCGGCACGACGGAGTCCGAGCGCGACAACACCCTCCTGCCCGAACACCGGAAGTCCGCCTAGGACCCAGCCGGCGAACCGCGTCGTAAGGCCTGGGTGAAAACTCAGGCCTTACCGTCGTCGGTCTCGGACGGGGTGTCCTCGGACCCCTTGGTGTCCTTCGGTTTCTTCGGCGGCTTCGGCTCGTCCGCCGGGCCCTCGGGCTCGGGCGGTTTCACGGTCGTGCGCGGGTCCCGGTAGCGGTCCAGTGACTTGAGGAAGTCCGGATCGTCGTCGGGCGCCAGCGGCCGCGCAGGCCGCTTCGACGGTTCCCGCCGTACGACGCTCTCCTGGCGGTTGGCCTGCGCCCGCGACATCAGCAGCCAGACGATCGGCCCGGCGAACGGGACGAACACGATCAGGACGATCCACAGCAGCTTCGGCAGCTGGGGCACGTCTTCATCGGGTGTCTGGATGCAGGAGAACAGCGCGTAGACAGTGAGCGCCAGGCTGATCAGGAACGGCAGAAATCGGACCACGCTCCAACAGTACGGCGCGAACCGTTTCAGCGGGCGGAGGTGGTGAGTCCGCGGGCGCGGAGCACCGAGTTCTCGAGCGGGCGGAACACCAGCAGTTCGATCCCGACGCCGACCGCGAAGATCAGCACGATGCCGGCGAACACCATCGAGATGTCCGACAGCGACATGCCGTTGTGCAGGAACTGCCCGAGACCCTCGCCGAGCTCCGGCGAGGTCGCGATCAGCTCGGCCGCCATCAGCGACCGCCACGAGAACGCCCAGCCCTGCTTGAGCCCGCCGAGGAACCCGGGCAGCGCCGCGGGCAGCAGGATGTACCGGATTCCGCCGAAGCGGCCGGCGCCGAGTGCCTTGCCGACCCGCGGCAGGATCGGCGGCACCTGGTCGAGACCGGACACCAGCCCGTTCGCGATCGACGGCACCGCGCCGAGCAGCACCACCCAGTAGATCGCGCGGTCGTTCAGCCCGAACCACAGGATCGCCGCCGGCACCCACGCCACCGAGGGCAGGCTCTGCAGCCCCGACACGAGCGGCCCGATCCCCCGCCGTACGACCCGGAGGTTCGCGATCGCGAGTCCCAGCGGTACGGCGATCAGCAGCGAGATCGCGAACCCGATGACGGCCCGGTGCACGGACACCCAGAACAGCTCGACGATGTCGCCGCTCGTCACCAGCTGCCAGATCTGACCCCAGACGGCCGCCGGCGAAGGCAGTTTGAACTCGGGCCAGAACGCCGCGGCCCACAACGCCTGCCAGATCGCGACCAGGACGACAATCGCTCCGACCGGCGGCAGGACGCGCGCGGCGATCCGCCGTACCCGCGAACCCTCGGGCGCGTTGACAGGTGTGTCGAGGGCGTCCAGGCCGGCCTCGACGGATCCTTCCCGGACGTCAAGCGGCATGACTGCTGATCACCTTGCGCAGCGCGGTGTTGATCTCGTCGGCCGTGCTGTTGACGTCGCGAGCATCGTCCACATCCCACTGCTGTACGACGCGCCCGGGACGCGACGACAGCAGTACGACGCGCTGCCCGAGCCGCACCGCTTCGCGGACGTCGTGCGTGACGAACAGGATCGCCGTACCGGTCGCACGCCAGATCCGCAGCAACTCGCCCTGGAGGACGTCGCGGGTGATCGCGTCGAGCGCCGAGAACGGCTCGTCCATCAGCAGCAACGACGGCTTCCCCGCATCAGCACTGTCGGTCGTCGAGGCCAAGGCGCGGGCGAGCGCGACCCGTTGCCGCATGCCACCGGACAACTCGTGCGGCCGCTTGTCGCCGAGCCCGCCGAGCCGCACCAGCTCCAGCAGCTCCGCGGCCTTGGCCCGCCGCTGCGCCTTCGGTACGCCGGCCATCCGCAGCGGAAGCTCGACGTTCCCGGCGGCCGTCAGCCACGGCATCAGCGCGGCCTCCTGGAAGACGACCGCCGGGCGGGACGAGTTCAGCTCGATGCGGCCGCTCGTCGGCCGGTCCAGGCCGGCGACCAGGTTGAGCAGCGTGGTCTTGCCGCACCCGGAGGCGCCGAGCAGGCAGACGAACTCGCCGGCACCGACCTCGAGGTCGACGCCGTCCAGCGCGACCACCGCCCTCCGTCCGCTGCCGAACGCCTTCCCTACTTGATGAAACCGCACCGGAGTGAGCTGGTCCGGCGGTGCGTCGACGGTCGCGGTCACGGGGCCTCCCGGTCTGGACTGAGGAGCGCAGGGAGCGAAGCGACTGGAGCGACGAGGGAAGACCGGGAGTCACAGCCCCGGGACCCCCGCGCCGGAGGCGCGGAATTCAACACCGTCATCGGGCTCTCCTTACTGCTACTTGGCGTCCAGGCCGGCGGCGTCTACTGCCGGCTTGCCTGCCTGGGTGAGGACCTCGTTCAGCGGGCCCAGGTCCGCGAAGCCGGCCACGTTCGGCGCCTGCTTCGCGATCCCCGCGGTGACCTGGTCCTTGGCGAGCTGCGGGAAGGTGGCGGCAATCGGGTCCGCGGTGATCTTGATGTGCCGCCACGCCCGGTCGATGACCGCCGGTTTCAGCGCCTTGCCGGTCGCTGCCTTCAGCTGGTCGTTCACCACGGCCTTCGCCTGTGCGGCGTCCGACGTGCTGAAGTCGATGGCCGCGTTCAAGCCCTTCAACAGTGCCGTCACGGTCGCCGGGTGCTCCTTCAGGAACTGCGTCCGGACGATCAGCACAGTCGTCGGGAACTGCCCGTTCGGCCACAACGACGCCTCGTCGAGCAGCACCTTCGCGCCCGCGTCCAGGACCAGCCGGGACGACCAGGGCTCGGGCAGCCAGGCCGCGTCCACGTCGCCCTTCTTGAACGCGTCCAGCGTCTGGGCGTTCTCCAGGTTGGTCACCTTGACCTTGCCGGTCAGCTGGTTCTCGGCGAGCCACTTCTTCAGCGACACGTCCTGCGTGTTGCCGAGCTGCGGCGTGACGACGGTCTTGCCGACCAGGTCGGCCGCCTTGGTGATGGTCGGCTTGACCACCAGCTGCGCGCCGCCTGACGTGGTGCCGGCGATCAGCCGGACCGCCTCGCCGTTCGACTTCGCGTAGGCGTTGATCGCCGGGCCGGAGCCGATGAAGGACGCGTCGAGCGAGCCGCCGAGCAGCGCGCCGACGGCCTCGGGGCCGGCGTTGAACTTGGTCGGCACCAGCTTCGTGCTGCCGAGCTCCTTGGTGAACAGGCCCTTGCCGAGGCCGACCAGTGCGGCGGCGTGGGTGACGTTCGGGAAGTAACCGAGCCGCAGCTCGGTGGCGGGACCTTTGTCGCTCGACGCGGCGGCCGTCTCGTTGCTGTCGGCGCGCGAGCAGCCCGCGGCGGTGACGGCGATAGTGAGGGACAGGGCGGCGGCGAGCAGGCGGAACGTACGAGTGGCGGAGATGCTCACAGGAAGACCTTTGTCTTGGCGGAAGGTGAAGCTCAGGAAGCGGGCTCGAGCTCGGTTTCGTCGAGCAGCCGTTCGGCCTCGCGGACGGTACGGCGGGCCGCGGTGCGGACGCCGTACGTGACGATCGCGGCCCAGCCGAGGACGAGGGCCGTGTAGACGGCGTACCGCGGGCCGGCGGTGACGTCGAGGCCGTTCAGCACGGTGCGGGCGTTGGTCAGGATCAGCACCAGGCCGACCCCGACCCCGAGCCAGCGGGTGGCCAGCCGGGACACCAGCCAGGCGGCGAGCGGCGCCGCGATCACGCCGCCGATCAGCAGCGCGGCGACGATGCCGAACGGCAGGTGCTTCCCGCCCAGCCCGAACAGGAACCCGATGCTGGCGGCGACGGAGACCAGGAACTCGGCGGCGTTCACCGAACCGACGGCCCGGCGCGGCGCCAGCTTGCCGCTGGACAGCAGCGCGGAGTTCGCGACCGGGCCCCAGCCGCCACCGCCGGTGGCGTCGATGAAGCCGGCCACCAGACCGAGCGGGCCGAGGAACTTCCCGGCCGGGCGGCCCTCGATCACCGCGCGGACCTTCCCGGTGCCGAACCGGACCAGGATGTACACGCCGAGCAGGAGCAGCAGGCCGGCGACCCACAGCGACGCCGACTCGGTCGAGAGGCTGGACAGGAACGTCGCACCGGCGAACGCCCCGACCGCGCCGGGTGCACCGATCAGCGCGACGACGCGCCAGTCGACGTTGCCGAACCGCCAGTGCGACAGGCCGGAGGCCAGCGTGGTGCCGACCTCGGCCAGGTGCACCGAGGCGGAGGCGACCGCCGGGGTGATCCCGGTGATGAGCAGAGCGGTACTGGCGGTGACGCCGTACGCCATGCCGAGGGTGCCGTCGACGAGCTGGGCGATCGAGCCGAGCAACGCGATCAGGACGAGGCGACGCATGGGGGTACTCCTACGGATCGGGAAGGAGACGGGCGGGAAGAAGTACGCCGTCGTTCAACAACCCGAGGAGTTCACGCGCAGCAGATCGACGTGCCGGCGCCGGGTGAGGGCGTCTCCGGGCGCGTTCGCGATGAGCTGCATAGGACCATGAAAGCGGACAAAGTCGAGCAAGATGCTGAGGTTTCAGTATTTGGACCTGTCAATCACTAACCGAGACAAGCGATCAAAGGTGATCATCGGCCGGATCTGGTCAGACGGTTGAAAGCCGGACGGGCGGCTGCCTACGGTCCTGAGCGTGCTGATCCCTCGATCTCTCAAGACCGAGTACGCCGTCCTGCCGCTCGGCGTCGACGTCCCTGGGCCACGCTTCAGCTGGGTCGCCGTCGCACCCGGGTACGGCGCGACGCAGACGGCGTACCAGATCCTGGTCGCCTCCGCGCCGGAGCTGCTGACGCCGGAGCGCGCCGACGTGTGGGACTCGGGCAAGGTCGAGTCGCCGCGGACCTTCGGGATCGAGTACGACGGCCCGACGGCGGCGCGGACGCGGTACCACTGGGCCGTTCGCTTGTGGGACGGCTCCGATCAGGTCGGTGACTGGTCCGCGCCGGAATGGTTCGAGACCGGGCTGCTCGACGAGGGATTCGGAACCGCACAGTGGATCGGTGGCGTGACCGACAGTGCACCGCTCCTCCGGCGCGCGTTCGCCGTGGACGGCATCGTTCGGCGCGCCCGGCTCTACGCGAGCGGTCTCGGGTACGCCGACCTGCGACTCAACGGGCACGCGGTGAGCGACGCCGTACTCGATCCTGGCTTCACCGCGTACGACCGCACGGTTCTTTACGTCACGCACGACGTGACCGAGCTGCTGCAGCCCGGCGACAACGTGGTCGGTGCCGAACTCGGGCGTGGCTTCTTCGGACTGACCTCGGTGAACGTCTGGCGCTGGCACGACGCCCCGTGGACCGCCGACCCGCGGCTGATCGCCCGGCTGGTCGTCGAGTACGACGACGGCCGGGTGGACGAGGTGGTCACGGACGAGACATGGCGCATCACGGGCGGCCCGACGCTGTCGGACTCGCTCTACACCGGTGAGACGTACGACGCCCGCCGCGCGCTGCCCGGCTGGGACGTCGCCGGGTTCGACGACTCCTCCTGGTCCGCCGCATCGGCCGTCGAAGCGCCCAAGGGGAAGTTGACCGCGCAGGCCCACGAGCCGATCCGGGTGGTCGAAACCGTCGATCCGGTCGAGGTCACCGAGGTCCGGCCAGGGGTTTGGATCGTGGACTTCGGGCGGACCGTGGCGGGCTGGACCAGGCTGTCGACCAGTGCGCCAGCCGGGACGACGATCAGCCTCACGCACGGCGAGACGGTTGCCGATGGCAACGTGGCGGCGTGGAACGTGCACGTCGACGGCGACCGGATCCAGCGTGACGAGTACATCGCGGCCGGCACCGGGCTGGAGACCTGGGAGCCACGGTTCACCTACAAGGGCTTCCGGTACGTGCAGGTCGAGGGCGCGGCCGCCGACCTGCAACTGCGGGTGGTGAATTCGGACGTTCCGTCGGTGACCCGGTTCGCGTCGACGCAGGCGCCGTACGAGCAGTTCGAGCGGGCGATGCGGCGCACGATCCTGAGCAACCTGCACGGGATCCCGACGGACACGCCGTACTTCGAGAAGAACGGGTGGACCGGCGACGCGCAGGTCGGTGCGCCGACGATGCTCGCGACGCTCGACCTGGCGCGGTTCTTCACCAAGTGGCTCGGCGACATCCGGGACAGCCAGGCGGACTCCGGGCAGCTCCCGGTGATCGTGCCGACCAGCGGCTGGGGCTTCACGGACCTCTCCCCCGCGACCGAGTGGCCGACTGTTTATCCGTTCCTGTTGCGCGAGATGTACCGCTGGTACGGCGACGAGCGGCTGCTCCGTGAGCACTGGGACTCGCTGACGCGCTACCTCGCGTGGGAGCTCGACCGGGTCGAGGACGGGTTGTCGGTGAGCGTGCTCGGCGACTGGCTGCCGCCCGGGTTCGGAAGCGGCCCGGCGCCGGAGGACCGGCGGCTGACGGGTACGGCGTACCTCTATCGGGCGCTCATGGTCGCTGCCGAGATCGGCGAGCTGATTGGGCAACCCAACGAGTACCGGAAGGCGGCAGCGGAGCTCGCCGACGGGTTGAACCGGACATTCCTGGATCGCGCCGAAGGCCGGTACCGGTCAGCTGACGACCCGGACTATCGGCAGACCTCGAACGCTGTGCCGCTGGCGTTCGGGATCGTGCCGGACGATTTCGTCGAGCGGGTGGCGGCCGGGTTGGCCGCCGACGTCGAGGCGCGTGGGTTCCATCTCAACACGGGTTGCCTGGGCGTCGGCGTACTGCTGCCGGTGCTGACCGCCCACGGGTACGGCGACGTGGCAACGAAGGTCGCGCTGCAGCGGAGCTACCCGAGCTGGGGCTACTGGTTCGACCTCGGCGCGGACACCATGTGGGAGAAGTGGGAGGACGACTCGCGGTCGCGCAACCACTACTTCCAGGGCACGGTCGTGCAGTGGATCCTCGAGAACGTCGCCGGGCTGCGCGTCGTCGACGCGGGCGCAGAGCGAATCGTCGTACGGCCGGATGCCCGCGACGAGGTGGACTCGGCGAGCATCCGCACCGAGACGATCCGCGGGCAGGTGGCGGTCTCGTGGAAGAAGACGGGACGCGTCCTGTCGCTGGATGTACAGGTTCCGGTCGGTACGACGGCCGAGGTACACGTGCCGTCAGCGCGGGCCGCGGATGTCGAAGCCGTACCGCAGGCCTTCGCCGGCTCGGCGACGTACCACGAGGGCTACACCGTCTACACCGTCGGCGCCGGGCTGTGGTCGTTCACGAGCCGGTCGGCTTAGATCTTGGTGTAGATGAGGTCGCGGACCTCGCGACCCTCGGCCAGGGCGCGGGACTCGAACTTGGTGACCGGGCGCCATTCGGGCCGCGGGGCCCAGCCGCCGTACTCGTTGCGCAGTGCGGGTTCGGCCGCGCAGACCTCGAGCATGCGGTCGGCGTAGTCCGTCCAGTCCGTTGCCAGGTGCAACGTTCCGCCCGGTTGCAGGCGGTCTGCGATCAGCGCGACGAACGGCGCCGTGACGAGCCGGCGTTTGTGGTGCCGCTTCTTCGGCCACGGGTCCGGGAAGTAGATCCGTACGCCGGCCAGCGCGCCGGGAGCGACGTGATCACGCAGGAAATCCACCGCGTCGCCCTGCAGCACGCGGACGTTGTCGAGGTCGTACTTCTCCACCCACAGCATCAGCTGACCGAGGCCGGCCGGATAGACCTCCGCGGCCACGTGGTTGACCTCGGGCGCGGCGACGGCGAGCTGCGCGGTCGCCTCCCCCATCCCGGAGCCGATCTCCAGCACGGTCGGCGCCGTACGGCCGAACCAATCGCCCAGGTCCAGCTCGCCGGGCGGCAGATCCTCTTGGGTCCGGCCGAGCTCCGGCCACCGTGTCTCCCAGACGCGCTTCTGCCCGACCGTCATCCGCACGCTGCGGCGGACGGTACTGAAGACACCGACTTGCCGAACCTGATCTGTCGCTCCCACCAGGTCGATTCTAGGGGGTGTCTGACGGTTCCGCGCCGTCGCGAGGAGGTGCTCGGTGCGGTGCATCGGCGTGCGGGGGCGAAGGTCTCGATGCGGAGCATCGTGGCCTTTGCACCCGTGCGGCGAGGTGCCGCGCCGAGTGCCCCGCAGTAGGCGCGGAGCCGTCAGACACCCCCTCAGGAGAAGGTGATCTCCAGGGTTCGGTTGGTCTCCAGGTAGGTCTTCAGGTTGGCGAGGATCGGGGCCCAGCCGTTCCGCCAGCCCTCGACGGTGTCCTCGGCGATCTGGTCGTGCACGACCTGCAGCTTCACCACGTTCTTCCCGGCGGGCTCGATCGTGAAGGTCACCCGGCCCGGGGCCTCATCGGCGCGGTCCTCGAGGAACTCGTTCTTGAACGTGTACGCCAGCGTCTTCGGCTCGTCGTACACCAGGACCTCGCCGCTGTCGGTCAGGCTGTCGTCCGCGCTGTCGTAGAAGCGCACGGGCGAGCCGACCGTCCAGTCCGACTCGATGCGGCGGCCGAACCAGTAGAGCTGGGTGAACGCTCCCGAGGTCAGCGCCTCCCACAGCTTTTCCGGGGTGGTCTCGATGTAGGTCACGTGGATCATTGCCGGCTTGCTCATCTGTCCTCCTCCAGAGCCGCCTTCAGTGCACTGAGCGCACGCAGCTTGTCGCGTTCGTAGTTGCTCAGCCACCGTTCGGCGATCTCGTTGATCGGCACCGGGTTCAGGTAGTGGAGTTTGTGGCGTCCGCGTTTGACCGTGACCACGAGGTTCGCGTCCTCGAGGATCCGCAGGTGTTTGGTCACACCCTGCCGGGTCAGGTCCGGCAGCAGCTCGCACAGCTCCTGCAAACTCTGCCCGTTGCGCTCCCGCAGGGCGTCCAGCAACCGCCGCCGGCCCTCATCGGCCAACGCCTTGAACACCAACTCCACACCTCGACAATAGGCAACCAAAAGGTTGCCTGTCAAGTAGGTTCTGTCTGGCAATCCAGCGCCGTCGCGAGGAGGTGCTCGGGGAGGTGCCGTGCCGAGTGCCCCGCAGTAGGCGCTGGATTGCCAGACAGAACCTAGTCGTCCCAGAAAAGGCGGGCGACGGTGTTGTGGGCTCGGCGGGTGGTGCGCAGGTAGTCGTCGGAGAAGCGGCCGGATTCGCCGGGCGGGTAGCCGCAGATCTGCGCCACGGCCGCCAGGTCGCGCGGATCGCGTGGGAGCGAGTCGCCAGGGCGGGCGCGGACGAGCATGATCGCGTTGCGGATCCGGGTGGCCAGCACCCAGGCCGCTTGCAGCGTCTCGGCCTCGGAGGGGTCGACGAGGCCGGCCTCCACCCCGGCCCGGAGCGCGGTCAGCGTGCGCGTCGTACGGAGACTGGGAACGCGGTGCGCCTCGCGCAGTTGCAGGAGCTGCACGGTCCACTCGATGTCGGCGAGACCGCCGCGGCCCAGCTTGGTGTGCGTGCTCCGGTCGGCCCCGCGCGGCAACCGCTCCGCGTCGACACGCGCCTTGATCCGGCGGATCTCCATCACGTCGCGTTCGCTCACACCGTTCACCGGATAGCGCAGCGGGTCGATCAGTTCGCGGAACGACCGGCACAGGTCGGCGTCGCCGCACAACGGGTCGGCGCGGAGCAACGCCTGCGCTTCCCACACTGCCGACCAGCGCGCGTAGTAGGAGGCGTACGACGCCAGCGTCCGGACCAATGGTCCTTGCCGGCCCTCGGGGCGCAGGTCCGCGTCGATCGCGACGGCCGGATCGGCTCCGGGCAAAGACAGCATCCGGCGCAGCTCGGTCGCCGCCTGGGTCGCGAAGTCCGTCGCCTTCTTCTCGTCCGCGCCCGGGAGCGGGTCGTGCACGAACATCACGTCCGCGTCACTGCCGTACCCGAGCTCGTGACCGCCGAACCGGCCCATCGCGACGATCGACATCCGGGTCGGTTCCGGCTCCCCCTTGGCGACAGCCTTCCGCGCGACTTCGAGCGCGGCCGTCAGCGTTCCCACGGAGATGTCGGTCAGCCCGTCGCCGACGGTCTCGACGTCCAGCAGGCCGGACAGGTCGGCGGCGGCGGTCCGGAACAGTTCACGGCGCCGTACGGCGCGGATCGCCGCGACCGCGGCCTCCGGCGAATCCTGCCGCCGGGCGGCGGCGGACATCTCGGTGAGCAGGGACTCCTGGCTGCGCGGCGTCAGCTCTCGCTCGTCGGCGAACATCGCGGTCGCTTCCGGGGCGCGCTGCAACAGGTCGACGGCGTACCGTCCGCTGGCCAGCAGGTGGGCCAGCCGCTCGGCCGACGCGCCCTCGTCGCGCAGCTGGCGCAGGTACCAGGGCGTCGAGCCGAGGGCGTCGGAGATCGTGCGGAACGCGAGCAGACCGGCGTCCGGATCGGGTGATTCGGCGAACCAGCCGAGCATGGCGGGCAGCAGTGCCTTCTGGATCGACGAACGCCGCGAGACCCCTTCGGACAGGGCCTCGATGTGGCGCAGCGCCGACGCCGGATCGGTGTACCCGAGCGCCGTCAACCGCTGCTTGGCTGCCTCGGGTGTCAGGCGTACTTCCTCGCCCGGGATCCGCGCGACCGCCGCGAGCAGCGGGCGGTAGAACAGTTTCTCGTGCAGGCGCCGTACCTCGAGGGCGTGCTTCTTCCAGGCCGCGGTGAGATCGGCGACCGGGTTCTTCGTGAAGCCGAGCGAGCGGCCGAGCCGTCGCAGATCGGCCTCGTTGTCCGGGACCTGATGCGTACGGCGCAGGCGGAACAGCTGGATGCGGTGCTCCATCGACCGCAGGAAGCGGTACGCGTCCGCGAGTACGGCGCCGTCCGTGCGGCCGACGTACCCGCTGCTCGTCAGGGCTTCCAGCGCGACCAGCGTCGTACCGCTGCGGACCGACTCGTCGCTGCGACCGTGCACGAGCTGCAGGAGCTGTACGGCGAACTCCACGTCGCGCAATCCACCGGGACCGAGTTTCAGCTGGCGGTCCACGTCCGCCGCCGGGATGTGGTCGATGACGCGCCGGCGCATCGCCTGGACATCGGAGACGAACCCTTCCCGGTCGGCGGCGGACCACGTGAGCTGACCGATCTTCTCGGAGTACGCACGACCGAGCTCGGCGTCGCCTGCGACCGGGCGGGCCTTGAGGAGGGCCTGGAACTCCCAGGTCTTCGCCCAGCGCTGGTAGTACGCGAAGTGGCTGTCGAGCGTGCGGACGAGCGGACCCGACTTACCTTCCGGCCGGAGGGCGGCGTCGACCGGCCAGAGCGTGCCCTCGCCGGTGTGCGCCGAGCAGATCCGCATCGCGGCCGCGGCGAGCTGGGTCGCCGTCTTGATGGCGGGCAGCTCCGGTTCGCCCTCGAGCGGCTCGGCGACGAACAGGACGTCGACATCGCTGACGTAGTTGAGTTCCCGGCCACCGCATTTGCCCATGGCAATGATCGCGAGCCGGCAGTCGGCGGCGCCGGGATGAGCGGCGAAGTAGTCGTTGCGGGCGATGTGCAGGGCCGTCTCGAGCGCGCCCGCGGCGAGATCCGCGAGTACGGCGGCGACCTCGTCGACGAGCAGCCCCTCGGCGAGATCCCGGGCCGCGAGCCGGAGCAGCAGGCGACGGTACTCGACCCGCAACGCGTCGACCGGGTTCTCCGCGTCGACGACGGACGCGAGCTTGGCCGCGACATCCTCCACCGACGGCCGCGCACCCGCGAGGGCGGGGTCGGCGAGGTCGTACCAGTGCCGCGGATGTACGCCGAGATGCCGCCCGAGCGCCTCGCTCGCGCCGAGGACGTAGACGAGCCGGCGGCGGAAACCCTCGTCCATCTCGAGGGTGCGGGCGAACGCGGCGAGGTCGTGCTGATTCCGGTGCAGCGCCTCGGCCATCGCACAGAGACTCTGCAAGGCGAGATCGGGATCAGCCGATTCCGAGAGCGTCGTGATCAGCTGCTCGGTGGCCAGTGGACTGTGCGAGTCCAGCGCGTCCAGGTCTTCGAGCATGCCGGCCGCCCGCCGCGGGTCCTCGAACCCCAGCCGAACCAGCCGCCCCTCCCAAGACCCCCTACGCCCGTCAGCCACCCCCGCAGGCTACCCAATCCCCCACTTTGAGAAGCCACCAGCCAGTTTCGAGCTCGCGAAATGGTTGGTGGCTTCTCAAAGTCGCGGATGGATCTCGGGTTGGTTGCGGGGAATACACGGTGTCGTGTAGCGAACTCGCTCAGTAGTCGGGCATGATGGCTGTCCATGGTGATGATGACGGGGTCGCTCGCCGTGCGCGGCACGGTGGTGTGGTTGACACCCCAGCAGGGCGGACGAGTCTCCGGCCCGCCGGAGCCGGACTACGACTACGACTACACGGCGACCGCCTACCTCCCGCCCCGCACCCCCGAGGACGGCCAGGCCGGCATCGCGCTACGGCACTTCTCGCCGGGCGCCTGGCGGACGCCGGCCGAAGGGATTCTCGTTCCTGCCAAGGGAAACCGGGCCCAGCAGGTGATCCCCGGCTGCATCGTGATCATCACCGAAGGCGTCCGCCCCGTCGGCCTGCTGACCGTCGAAGAGGTCAACGCACTCGCCCCGGACGGTACGCCGGTGGTCACCAACGCCCCGTCCCTCGAAGCAACTGTCGAGGCCACCCCGCTCCCCACCGACCCGCCGTACCGCCACTCCACCGCAGCCGCCCGCTGGACCTCCCAGCACGCCTCCGACGCCACCCCCAACCAGCCCGCCGGAGTCTGAAGACTCCCTGGATTCGTGCTGACGGACCCCCAACGTCGCCGACCGGTTGTTCGTCTATACCGGTAAGCGAACGGATGGTGGTGTGGTGGCTGACTGGGAACATGCGTTTCGGGCGTTGCTGGCTACGCGCGGCGGTGCTCTGCGTAGTTACGCCTACCTGTTGACCGGTGACCCGGCGACAGCCGGCGACCTGGTGCAGGAAGCGCTCACGCGGGTGTTCGGCCGGCGCCGGATCGGCGAGGACATCGATCAACTCGAGGCCTACGTCCGCCGCGCGATGCTGAACCAGTACGTCGACGGCCGCCGTCGACTCGCGCGCTGGAACGCGACCCGCCATCTACTGGTCGACATGCCACACCACGACGACGACCGGGTTGCGGTCGCGGACGAGGTCCGCAGGGCGCTGAGCACTTTGTCGCCGAGGGAGCGGGCGTGCGTTGTGCTGCGCTACTACGAAGACCTGACCGTTGCCGAGGTCGCGGCCGAGCTCGGCTGTGCCGAGGGCACCGTGAAACGTCACCTGGCCGACGCCAGGACCAAGCTCGCCACGCAGCTCGCCATCACCGAGGAGAGCACCCCATGACCGACCTGCGAGAACTGCTCCACGCCACCGCCGCCGAAGGCAGCGACGCCGTCGACCTCGCCGAGGACCTGGTGGTCGAGCGCATCCGGCACCGCCGGATCCGCAACAGGCGATTCGCTGTCGGAGGCGTGGTGCTGACCGCTGCTGCGGTGATCGCCGGGACCACGTGGATCGTCCACCCCGGCGACGGACAACCGCCGTCAGCAAGTGGGCCGGCCCCTCGAATCGTCAGGTCCGACGTGGACAATCCCAGTGGAATGGAGGCACTTTTGCGAACCACCTTGACCGTCGACGCCAGCGGGTGCGTCCAAGCCGGCTCGGGCCATCCCGCGGTAACGCTCGTGTGGCCCCGCGGGTACACCGTGCGCGGCGATGCGAAGTCCTTCGAGATCCTCGGCCCGGCGAACAACGTCGTCGCGCGGTCAGGCGTACCCCTCGACATCGGCGGCGGCGGCGCCGACAGCTTCAAGGACACCTGGACGGGGCGGGACTGTAGAAACGGCCACGCGGTCTGGATGGTCGGTCACGTCGGACCCACGCGATAGGCCGTCGTCGTACTACAGAACGGGCAGGAGTTTGTTCAGCTCGAAGGGGGTGACCTGGCGGCGGTAGTCCTGCCATTCGGCGCGTTTGTTGCGGAGGAAGAAGTCGAAGACGTGTTCGCCGAGGGTCTCGGCGACCAACTCGCTGTCCTCCATCGCGCTGATCGCTTCGGCGAGGCTGCCGGGGAGAGGCTTGATGCCGAGCGCCTTGCGTTCGCGCGGCGTGAGGGACCAGATATCTTCCTCGACCTCGGCCGGGAGTTCGTAGCCTTCCTCGATGCCCTTCAGGCCGGCGGCGAGCATCAGGGCGAAGGCGAGGTACGGGTTCGCGGCCGAGTCGAGCGACCGGAACTCGACCCGCGACGACTGCCCCTTGTGCGGCTTGTACATCGGCACCCGCACGAGCGCGGACCGGTTGTTGTGACCCCACGAGACGAACGACGGCGCCTCGTCCCCGACGGCGAGCCGCTTGTACGAGTTCACCCATTGGTTCGTCACCGCGGTGATCTCGGCCGCGTGCTGCAGCAGGCCGGCGATGAACGCCCGCCCGGTCTTCGACAGCTGGTACTGCGCGCCGCCCTCGAAGAACGCGTTGCGGTCGCCCTCGAACAGCGACATGTGGGTGTGCATCCCGGACCCGGGCTGGTCCGACAACGGCTTCGGCATGAACGACGCGTAGATCCCCTGCGAGAGCGCCACCTCCTTCACCACGACGCGGAACGTCATGATGTTGTCGGCGGTCGACAGCGCGTCGGCGTACCGCAGGTCGATCTCCTGCTGCCCCGGGCCGCCCTCGTGGTGGCTGAACTCGACCGAGATCCCCATCGACTCCAGCATCGTGATCGCCTCGCGGCGGAAGTCGTTGCCGATGCCCTGCGGCGTGTGGTCGAAGTACCCGGACGAGTCGACCGGTTCCGGCGTCGTACCGGGTGCGCCGGTGAGCGACTTGAACAGGTAGAACTCGATCTCCGGGTGCGTGTAGAACGTGAACCCGAGATCGGCGGCCTTCGACAGGGTGCGCTTCAGGACGTGCCGCGGGTCGGCGAACGACGCCGAGCCGTCGGGCATGTTGATGTCGCAGAACATTCGCGCGGTGCCCATCGTCTCGCCCCGCCAGGGCAGGATCTGGAACGTCGACGGGTCCGGCTTGGCCAGCATGTCGGCCTCGGTCACCCGGGCGAAGCCCTCGATCGCCGACCCGTCGAACCCGAGCCCTTCCGCGAAGGCGCTCTCCAGCTCCGCCGGCGCGACGGCGACCGACTTCAGGAACCCGAGCACGTCGGTGAACCAGAGCCGCACGAAACGTACGTCGCGCTCCTCCAGCGCGCGCAGTACGAACTCCTGCTGCTTGTCCATCAGTCCACCTCTCACCGGAACATCTCTCGGGCACATCTCTCGGCACATCTCCCAGGCACATCTCTGGGTCTCTCACAGTGTGCCCCGCCCTTGTTAAGCAGACGTTACGTGGCTGGGCGGACATGACCGCATCCAGGGCCCAGGGTATGTCTCCCGATCCAGCGCCGTCGCGAGGAGGTGCTCGGTGCGGCGCATCGGCGTGCGGGGGCGAAGGTCTCGATGCGGAGCATCGTGGCCTTTGCACCCGTGCGGCGAGGTGCCGTGCCGAGTGCCCCGCAGTAGGCGCTGGATCGGGAGACATGCCCTAGCGTGTCCTCGTGCAGACGATCTTTCACGCCGCCCTGATCGTGGCGGGGATCCTCTGCCTCAGCGACCTGATCGTCAGTACTGCCCGCTTCGTGCAGTCGCTGCGGCGTAAGCGGCCTGCCGAGCGGGACGTGCTCGGGCGCCGCTGGCTGCCGATCCCGGAGCTCGGGTTCGGGATGTGCGCGTTCTGCTGCCCGGGCCTGGTCACGCTCGGGCTGACGCATCACAACGCCGACAACCTGCCGACCCGCCAGATCCTGCTCGCCGCCCTGGTCTTCGGGTACGCCGGCGCCGTGCTGTCCCGCGTCGTACGGACCCCGGGCCCCGGCGGGCGCCGGTTCAAGCTACGCGCCGGCCTGCTGCTCGGCCTGCCGGCCGTGTTCGGCCTCGTCTTCGGCCTCTCCGGCATCGCGGTCTGAGCGATCTGAACGGTCTGAACGGCGCGCCTGGAACCACGGCGCGATGCGTTCGAGTGGCGCGAACGCCAGCCAGCAGACAACCGTCGGCAGGAAGTGGATCAGCAGGATCGCGGTGTTCGCCGCATGGAACCCGAGGAAGAACAGCGCCCCGAACAGCTGCCAGCGCCCCTTGAGCCACAGGATCACCGGCGAGCAGAACTCCCCGATGATGCCGACCCACTGCATCACGTGCAGCACCCACGGATAGTGCAGCAGCCACTCCCCGACCGGGTGCGGTCGCCGCACGATCGCCCAGGTCAGTACGGCGCTGCCGGGCCACGTCAGCGCCCAGCCGGCACTGCGCAGTTTCGCGACCGCGGACAGGAAGTACGTCGCGATCACGCAGATCTGGATGCACCGAATCGCCCACCCGGCCGCCTCCGACCGAGTTTGGTCGCCGTACGACGTGATGCCCCGGCTGCCCGCCTTGACGGTAGGCAGAACCCAGAGCGCGATCACCAGCGCGAGGTGATCGTGGTCGACCTTGCCGTCGCTCATCCCGATCAAGACCCACCAGGTGAACGCCGGCGCGACGATCCAGCCGGCCACCCGCGGGAAGTAGTTCGTCGCCCCGATCAGGCACGCGCCGATGAGGACGACGTACAGGACCGTCGTGTTCGCGACCGACGGTTTGGGCAGGTCGAGGAGGCGGGCGAGGAGCAACGGCTGGTACAGCCCGGGGTGCTCGCCCTTGTCACGGGTGTCGCGGACGAACGCGTGCATGTCGAGGATGACGAACAGGTACAGGACCGTCCGCAACCAGGCGATCCGCGCCAGCGCGATCGCCGGCGTGAACCAGTTCGCGATGCTCATCCACGTCCTCGCTTCGCTCCGGGCGCGGCTGAGACACGAGGCCCGCTGTGCTTGATGACGAGCTCGCTTCGCTCGTTCATGGGCGTACCTCCCAGGTCGCGAGCACCTGGGACGTCGGCGGTCCTTCGACCCGGCCCTTCACCAGCTGGGTCGTGTCGCGGATCAGTTCAAGCTTCACGTACTTCGGCTGGTCAGGATGCTTGCGGGCCCACCCGTCCGCGACCTGCTGCAGCAACGACGGGTCCTTGACGATCTCTCCGGACCGCGCCTCGATCTCGGCGCGTGCCACCCCGGCACCTTCGATGTTCAGCGGTACGTCGACCGTCGTGCCGGCGTCCGTGACCGCACTGATCCGGGTGTAGTCGATCTTGGCGTCGTCCGGGACCGACATCGCGTACTGCGACATCGGACCGAACGGCCAGGCGTCGTCGCTGGCGCGCACCGACCCGTTGATCAGCAGGCCGATCCCGGCGACCGCGACGAGCACCCGCACCGCCTTACCGACCCGCCCGACCCGCACCACTTCCGGCGCCTGACTCTGTGTCACCACGTCATTAGATCATTCCGGTTTGGCGGCGTCGTTCGTAGGGGATTTTCTATAACATGACCGCCCCAGAAAATTTCCAACGTGGACAGAAATCGACACTGGTGTCCCGGCGTACCGTCCTCGGCGCTACCGCCGGCGGCGTACTGCTCGGCGGCATCACCGTCCCGACAGCAGCGCATGCCGCCCCCGCGCCGCGCTGCTACACGCGCACCGAATGGTCGGCGCGCCCGCCCAAGTCCCCGACACAGGTGATCGCCAAGCCCGATCACATCGTCATCCACCACACCGCGAGCCCGAACGTCACCGACTATTCGCTCGCCGCGGCGTACAAGGTCCAGCACTGGATCCAGGATCTGCACATGGACACCAACGGCTGGATCGACATCGGCAACCAGCTCACGATCAGCCGCGGCGGGTTCCTGATGGAGGGCCGCAGCAAGTCACTGTCGTCGATCAACAACGGGCAGAACGTGCTCGGCGCGCAGACCGCGAACAACAACAGCCACACGATCGGCATCGAGCACGAAGGCATCTACGTGAGCGAGAACGTGCCGGTCGCGCTGTTCGACATGTCGGCGCTGACGTGCGCGTGGTTGTGCACGAAGTACGGCCTGGACCCGCAGGTCGCGATCGTCGGGCACCGGGACTACAACACGACGCAGTGCCCGGGTGACGTGTTCTACGCACGGCTCCCGGAGTTGCGCGATCGCGTGTCCGAGATCGTCCAGGGCTGATACGTGATCCGTCGGATCAGGAGCTCGAACGGTCCGCGGTAGCCGGCGCGTCGCATCCGGTCGGCGAGCACTACTGTCGCCAGCCAGGTCGCGACCGCGAGCAGAGCTGTCGTGGTCGTGGTGAGTGCGTCCGACAGGTCGAGCAGGTACGGCGTGAACACGACGGCCCAGACGACGGACTGGGCGAGGTAGCACGTCAACGATCGTTGTCCGACAGCGGCGATCGCCACGGTCACAGGACCCTGGCGATCGCCCATCCGGTGTGCGATCAGGACGATGAGAGCGGCGTACCCGAATCCGCCGAAGACGCCGGTTGCGTCGTGCAACGGTCCGAAGATCGTCACCGCGTGGTCGCTCGGCCGGGTGATGGCGCCGCCGACGACGAGCGAGACCGGGAGCGCACCGAGGATCGCGATCGTGAGGCCGAGCAGGCCCGTCGTACGGAGCAGGGTGAGGTGCTCGGCCGGGCGTTCGAGGATGCGCCGGCGGCCTGCCCACAGGCCGATCAGGAACGGCGTGACGAAGCCGATCCAGCCGAGGCCGGCGATGAACGGCTGCACGACCAACCGGTCGGGGAACTGGCCGAGAAAGGTTGCCGGGAGCATCGACGGATCGGGACCTTCGGCAGAGCCGGCGAGGGAGTCGCCGCTGGGCAGTGCGGTGAGGACGAGGACGACAGTGGCGACGACGAACAGCCAACGGTCCTTCCAGCGCAGCGCCCAGACGCCGAGGAACAGCAGTACGCCGTACGCCGCGAGGATGTCGCCGATGTAGAGCAGCATCGCGTGCAGGAACCCGAGCACGACCAGGACGAGACTGCGCCGCCACAGCAACCTGCGGATCGGCCACCACTCCTTGCCGGCCTCGCGTTGCCGGCGGACGATCTGCGCGACGCCGTACCCGAAGAGCACGCCGAACATCGGGAAGGCGCGACCGTCGACGAAGGTCGCGATCAGCAGACCGAGGCCGCGGTCGACGGGCGATCCTGCGGTCGGGAATCCGCCGAAGTACGCGTGGCCGCCGACGAAGTAGTGCGAGTTCGCCAACGCGATGAAGAGCAGCATGAAACCGCGCGCGAGGTCGGGACCCAAGGCGCGTTCACTGAGCCCGGTCGGTCCGCCTTGGGTGGTCATGGTTCCCAGTCAATCCATGCGGCGCCGACGGTACATCCGACGAAAGTCCCTGCCGAGTGAACCTTCGTCGCTGTTCGACGGCTGCACGGCTAACGTCATCACGGTGCAGCAGATCATCGCGTTCACCGGCCTGCCGGGAACCGGGAAGTCGACGCTGGCCGAACAGCTGGCCACCGAATCCGGAGTCCCGGCTTTCGCCGGCGACTGGTTGCTCGGAGCTCTCAGACCGCACGGCGTCCTCGGCGGCCTCGACCGTGCGGCCTTCCTGGCGATGTGCTACGACCTTCTCGGGACCCTCGTCGAACGGCAGTTGATGCTCGGGCAGTCTGCGATCGTGGACTGCTTGGTCAACTCCGAAATCGCGGAGCGGTGGTGCGAACTGGCCGCGAGGTACGACGCGCGGTTGCGGATCGTCGAGTGTGTCTGCAGCGATGAAGGTGAGCACCGCCGGCGCCTGGAAGGACGGCGACGGGGCATTCCGGGATGGCACGAGGTGGGGTGGGATCACGTGCTGCGGATGCGGAGTGAGTACCCCCAGTTGCAGGGTGAGCGGCTGACCGTGGACGCCATGGAGACGGTGGACGGGAACCTCGATCGGGTGCGGAGTTTCCTTCGGCATTCGTAAGAGGTTGGCGACGGGCGTGGGGTCGGGCCGGGAGAACCAGTAATGTGCTCTCGTGCCTCAGCTTCGGGTAGCGCTTGCTCAACTCAATGTGACCGTGGGTGACATCGACGGGAACACCGACAAGGTCGTCGCGTGGACCCGGAACGCGGTCGAGCGAGGTGCGCACGTGGTCGCGTTCCCGGAGCTCGGGCTGACCGGTTACCCGGTGGAGGACCTCGCGCTGCGCGCGTCGTTCGTGGACGCCTCGCAGCACCGGATCCATTCGCTCGCGAAGCGGCTCGCCGACGAAGGACTCGGCGACATCGTGGTGATCTGCGGCTACCTCGACCGGGCCGGTGGTACGGCGATGGGCGTCGACCGCCTCGGCCGCCCGAAGGGCTCCCCCACCAACGCCGCCGCCGTCATCCACCAGGGCCGCGTCGTCACGAGCGCCGTGAAGCACCACCTGCCGAACTACGGCGTCTTCGACGAGTTCCGGCACTTCGTCCCCGGCAACACGTTGCAGGTCGTCCGCATCCACGGCGTCGACGTCGCCCTCGTGATCTGCGAGGACCTCTGGCAGGACGGCGGCCCCGTCGCGGTCACCCGCGAGGCCGGTGCCGGTCTCCTGCTCGTCGTCAACAGTTCGCCGTACGAGGCCAACAAGGACGACGTCCGCGGTGATCTCGTACGGCGCCGTGCCCGCGAGGCCGGCTGCGCGCTCGCCTACGTGAACCTCGTCGGCGGCCAGGACGAACTCGTGTTCGACGGCGACTCGCTGATCGCCGACGCGGACGGCGAGATCTTCGCCCGTGCACCGCAGTTCGAGCAGGGCAGCATGGTCGTCGACCTCGACCTCCCGGCCGCCTCGGGTACGCCGTCCGGCACCCACGAGGGCATCGAGATCGTGCACACCGTTATCCACGAGGACGAGCTCGCGCCGTACGAGGCGATCCCGGCGAACATCGCGCCGCGGCTGTCCGACGAGGCCGAGATGTACGGCGCGATCGTCACCGGCCTGCGCGACTACGTGCAGAAGAACGGCTTCAAGTCGGTGCTGCTCGGGCTGTCCGGCGGTATCGACTCCTCGCTGGTCGCCGCGATCGCCTGCGACGCGATCGGCGCCGAGCACGTGTTCGGGATCTCGAACCCGAGCGTGTACTCCAGCGACCACTCCAAGGACGACGCCGCCGACCTCGCGGCGCGCACCGGCCTGAACTACCGCGTCGTACCGATCCAGCCGATGGTGCAGCCGTTCCTGGACACGCTCGGCCTGACCGGGCTCGCCGAGGAGAACCTGCAGGCCCGGGTCCGCGCAGTGATCTGGATGGGACTGTCGAACGCCGACGGCCACCTGGTGCTTGCCTGCGGCAACAAGTCGGAACTGTCCGTCGGCTACTCGACGATCTACGGTGACGCGGTCGGCGGGTACGCACCGCTGAAGGACGTCCCGAAGACAGTCGTCTGGCGGCTCGCGAAGTGGCGGAACGAGGATGCGAAGGCTCGCGGCCAGCAGCCGCCCATCCCGGCGAACTCGATCGCCAAACCGCCGTCGGCCGAGCTCAGCCCCGGCCAGATGGACAGCGACTCGCTGCCGGCCTACGACCTGCTCGACGACATGCTCGACGACTACGTCGAGCAGGACCGTGGCAGTGCGGAACTGGTCGCCGCCGGGTTCGACACCGAACTGGTCACCAAGGTTATCCGGCTCGTCGACCGGGCCGAGTACAAGCGCCGGCAGTACCCGCCGGGCCCGAAGATCACGCACAAGGCCTTCGGGCGGGACCGCCGGCTGCCGATCACCAATGCATGGCGTGAGGACGCACGAAAGGCGGCCGAGCACTGAGCGACTCCTGGCGGTACCGCCCATCCCAGCCCGACCCCTGGACCCAGGACCGGTCGTGGGACTCCACCGAGGAGACCCACGACCGCTCCGGTCTGCCCAAGGACGATGTGAGCGATCGCTCACCCACAGGCGGTGGCGCTCACCCTCCGCATCGATGGGACGATGACGGCATGGTTGACAACTTCCTGTCGGCCGGTACCCAGGGTGACGACGAGGAGTCGCCCTCGCCGTACGGGACCGGACCGGCGAACCGGGCAACCGAGGAACACCGCCGCTCGGACTACGACAACGACACCTGGCGGGACCGCGGTCTCGACCCGTCACCGTCACTGCCGAACGCGCCGCGGACGTACGAGCGCGGGCCGGTCCCGCAGCAGCCGTACGTCCCGAAACCGCCGTACCTGCCCAGTGCGCCACCTCCGTCGCAGCAGCCACCGCGAGTGGAGCAGTCAGACCGGCGGGAGTACTACGGGGAGTCGCGGGAGGAGTCGTACGGGCGGGAGCAGCAGGAGCAGAACCCGTTCCGGCCGCAGCAGCCTCCGCAGGCACCGCCGCAGGGGCGGCCTAGTCCGTTCGGGCCCGGGTCTGGGACTAGCGGTGGGTCAGGTGCGGCACAGCCACGGCCGGCTCAGCCGCCGGTGCCTCCGTCGTCGACGCCTCAGGCTCCGGGTGGAAGTGGTACGCCGCAACGCCCGCCGCAGGCGTCCAACGGCAGCACGAACTGGAGCAGTCCCGCACCACAACCCAGCCCGTTTCCCCCACAGCCGCCGGCCGCGAACAACGGCACCAGCAACGGGCTGAGCCACGGCTCGAGCAACGGGCTCGGTGGTCACGGCTCGAGCAACGGTCTGAGCAACGGGTTGGGTTCGCAGCAGCCGCCGCGGCCTCCGCAGCGTCTCCAACCTCCCGACGCGCCCCGGGCCCAGGAGCCCGGCCGCGGCCAGGAACCACCCCGCCGTTACGAGCCAGGTCCGGGCCCAGAACCGGTGTGGGGCCACGACCGCGTCCCCGAGCCGCCCCGAGCACCTGAGCCGCCCCGCCCAGCCGAGCCGCGCCCAGCTGAGCTCCGGTCACCCGAGGCCGACGACGCTCGCCGCCAAGAAGAAGCGGTCCGGCATGAGCCGCCCCGTCAACTGGACGACACCCAGCGCCGCGAGGACGCTGAACGCCGCCTGGAAGCTCTGAGGCGTCAGGACGCTGAGCAACGCGAAGCAGCTCGGCGACGCGAAGAGGCCCGGCAGCGCGCGGAGGCTGAGCGGCGACAGGGTGGTGAAGAGACTCGGCAGTCGCAGGAAGCTGCTCCTGGTGTCCGCAGCGGGTATCTGTCGGACCCGAGTGCCGAGTACGAGAGCAACGACGAACCTGCTGGTACGCCGGCCGGCGAGCAACCGCACGTACCTGGCGCGGCACGCCCGCTCGGCGCCCGCCGGCGAGCGGACGTCCAGCAGGACGCCCCCAGCCAGGTCTCACCCGAACAAGCCACCTCACACCGAGCCGGCCGCCGCGCCCAACCCACCCAGGGCAGTGCGGTCTCAACAGGTGCAGCCGCCGGCAAAGTGTCCGCGGGGAACGGAGCAGGTGGTTCAGCGAGTAGTGCGTCAGCAGCCGGTTCGCCCGTGGTGGCGAGTGTTACGCGGGGTGGTGAGGCGGAGGTTTCGCCGTACGGCGGAGGTGCAGGCAAGCAGTCCGGTGGGGGCGCGGCGGCTGGTGACGGGGTGAAGAGGCCGCGGCGGTACCGGATTCATCACCTGCGGGACTTCAAGAGCCGTGGTGAGAAGTGGGCGATGCTGACGGCGTACGACCAGTACACCGCCGAGATCTTCGACCAGGCCGGCATCCCGGTGCTGCTCGTCGGTGACTCCGCCGCGAACAACGTGTTCGGCTACGACACGACGCTGCGGGTGACGGTCGACGAGCTCATCCCGTTGGCGCGTGCGGTGGCCGGTGCGGTCGAGCATTCGCTAGTCGTGGCGGACCTGCCGTTCGGTTCGTACCAGGCGTCGCCGGAGCAGGCGTTCCACACGGCAGTGCGGTTCATGAAGGAAGCCGGCGTCCACGCGGTGAAGCTCGAAGGCGGGCGGACCGTCGTACCGATGGTCGAGAAGCTCACGCAGTCCGGTATCCCGGTGATGGCGCATATCGGTTTCACGCCGCAGAGCGAGCACAGCATCGGCGGGTACCGCGTCCAGGGCCGGGGCGATCAGGCAGCCGGTCTGATCGACGACGCCGTGGCGCTCGCCGAGGCCGGTGCGTTCTCGGTGGTGCTGGAAATGGTCCCGGGCGATGTCGCCGCGGAGATCACCAAGCGCATCCCGATCCCGACGATCGGCATCGGCGCCGGCCGCGACACCGACGCCCAGGTGCTGGTGTGGCAGGACATGGCCGGCCTCCGCTCCGGCACCATGCCCCGCTTCGTCAAGCAGTACGCCGACCTCCGCGGCATCCTCACCAACGCCGCCACGACGTATGCGTCAGAGGTCGCCTCAGGCGCCTTCCCGGGAGACGAACACACCTTCTAGATCCACGGCAGGGATGACCGTTCGGTCCAGTACTCCTCGGGTTGTTGCGCGAACTCGGTGAGCGGGCCTTCGGTGCGGTAAGCGAGGTTGCTGGCCAGTTGGGCCGTCGTGGTTGCTCCGCTGAGGACCACGTCGGCCCACGGCTGAGCGACGGCCGCGCCGACAGCCAACGCGTCAGGTGCGACGCCGTGCTGGCGGGCGAACTCGTTGAACGGCGTCTCGCCCGCGCGGGACGTGAGGCGGCCGTTGGCGACAGCCTCCTTGACGACGACGAACCAGCCGGCGTCGTGTGCCTCCGCGAGTGCTGGGCCGACCGACGTCTCCAGGACGTTCCAGGTGGCTTGCACGGCGGACAACGGCGTACCGGAGGACAACGCCTTGCGCAGAGTCTCGGCCTGTCGTGGACCGCTGGTGGAGAGCCCGACGCGGACGCCGGAGTCCGCGAGTTCGCGCAGCCGATCCAGCAAGCGCTTGTCGTCGAGCGCGGGACTGTCGGACGTCAGACTGTGTACGAGGTAGAAGTCCGGCGGTCCGCCGAGCGCTTCAAGGGTCTCCGGCCATTGGTGTTCGAAGGTCGCGAGGCTGTGGTCCTTCACCTCGTGCGTCTCCACGTCATGCCGCCAGTCGGCGACGTACGTGTAACCCCATTTCGATCCGACGGTCATCGCGGTCCGGCGTTCTGGTGTGATCCACTCTCCGAGGAACTGCTCGGCAAGACCGTACGAACGGGCGGCGTCGAAGTACCGAACTCCTGCCTGCCAGGCCTGCTCCAGGAGTTCGTGCGTCCGCACCCGCAGATCCTCGACAGTACGTCGCGGCGGCAGGTCCTCGTCGTGCCCGAGATTGATGTACCCGGGACGCCCGAGCGCTGCCAGTCCGAGACCGATGCTTGCCATGCTTCCGATCGTAGGTGTCCACAGCAACCATGTGAGACGCGCCGCAGCACCCGACGCGGAACAGGCACTGTCCTTTAGCGTTTTGTGGTGTGAGCGAATCCCAGTTGCCACCACCAGGAACGGCCCGGCCCTCTGTACGACACCGTACGACGGCCCGCGTGCTGCCGGTGCGTCCGGACGGCAAGGTGCTGCTGCTGCACGGCTGGGATCCGCTGAAGCCGCAGACGCCGTACTGGTTCACGATCGGCGGCGGCGTCGAATCCGGTGAGACGGTCGCGGAAGCGGCCCGCCGCGAACTGCGCGAGGAGGTCGGCATCGTGCTGCCGATCGACGCACTCGGCACACCGGTCGCGACGAACACGATCGAGTTCGAGTGGGGCGGGTGCCGGATCGTCCAGCACCAGACGTTCTTCGCGGTCGCGGTGGACCGCGTCGAGGTGACGTTCGCGAACCAGGAGGAGCTCGAGCTGCAGACCATCAGCGCCCACGGCTGGTGGTACGGCGACGACCTCGAGGCGACCGGTCAGGCCGCGCACGCCACGATCCCCGGAATGCTCCGGCGAGCGGCGGACGTGATCACACTGCGCCGCGCGTCCTGAGTCAGCGCTTGCGGGCCTGCTTGAGGACCTTCTTCGGGATCTTCTTGTCCACCTCGTAGTGCACGCGATCGAGCCGCTCGGCGCAGCCTGCCTTGGACAGGCGCAGCAGGACGACCGGGCACTTCTTGCACCTCGGCTTGTCCTTGCAGCACTTCTTCTTCGCGGTCATCGACGGCACGCAGGGAGCGTAGGTGAGGCATGCCTAACTCGTCCAGGGGTCACGCGGTGATCGTGGCGGACGTCACGCCAGCTGTTCGCTGAGCAGATGGCGTGCTTCGACGAGTGACGGTCCGTACCAGGTCAGGTGCCGCCCGGATACGCAGCGGGCGGGTTTCGCGAACGCTTCCGGGCCGTCGTCGGGTGAAAACGGATAAGGCTCGTCCGGCAGTACGACGACGTCGAAGTCCGGTAACGCGTCCAGGTCGATCCGCGGATAACGTTCACTCGATTCTCCGAGCACGTTGTCGATGCCGATCCTCGACAACAGATCACCCGCGAAGGTGTCCCGGCCGAGCGCCATCCACGGCCGTCGCCAGATCGGTATCACGGCCCGCCGGCGCATTCCGGCGTACGGCGTCCTCCACACCTCGCGCGCATCCTGCAACCACTGCGGTTCGCCGCCGATGACCGCGGACAGCAGGCGGCCGAGCGAGTCGAGTGATTCGGGCACCGTCGTCGGTGCGGTCACCCAGACCGCGATTCCACTCGTGCGCAACGCGTCGAGATCGGCTGCGCGATTCTCCTCGGCGTTCGCGACGACGACGTCCGGTGCGAGTTCACGGATGCGATCGAGGTCGGGATTCTTGGTACCGCGAAGACGTACGACGTCGAGGTCCGCGGGATGCGTGCACCAGTCGGTCGCACCAACGATTTCGGCCGGATGTGTGACCGCGATCGACTCCGTCAACGACGGCACGATGCTCACCACACGACGCACCTCGTCGGGTAGTTCGACGACGTTGCGCAGGTCGTCGTACGCACTCTTCATCTGCTCGTCGCACCTCACGTTCGCAGGACGTTGCCGAGGACAACACTCGTCGATCCGGGCGTTTGCGGGCCAGATTGTGCGCGTGTCGCCAAGAATTTATTCAGCCTATCCGGCATGCTCGGTGCGCGGCGGAATCCCTTCTGCACAAGGATTTCCGGCATTTGGCTGCCGGTACGCCGCCAGTTCTCCTTAACCTGCGGACGTTTCCGGTGCTTTACGTAGCGCACAAGTGTTGTCATCATCATGACGACGAGGAATCCACCGTGGTTTTCCTCAGCCGCACCAAGGAGGCAGAGTGCCAGCCAAGAAGGCAGCCGCAGGGAAGGCGACAGCCAAAAAGGCTTCTCCCGCCAAGAAGACTGTCGCGAAGAAGGCCAGCGCCGCGAAGACGACCACCGCGCGCAAGGTCAGCGCAGCAAAGAAGACAGCGACGAAGAAGGTGAGTGCGGCCAAGAAGACCGCCGCCAAGAAGACGGTGGCGAAGAAGGCGCCGGCCAAGAAGACCACCGCCAAGAAGGCCCCGGCGAAGAAGGTCACGGCCAAGAAGACCGTCGCGAAGAAGGCGCCGGCGAAGCGCACGACGGCCGCTGCGAAGAAGACGACCGCCGCGAAGAAGACAACGGCGGCGAAGAAGACGACGGCCAAGAAGACGACGGCCGCGAAGAAGACCGTCGCCAAGAAGGCTCCGGCCAGGAAGGTCGCCGCCAAGAAGGCGCCGGCCCGCAAGGTCGCCGCGAAGAAGGCACCCGCGAAGCGCGTCGCCGCGAAGAAGGCGCCGGCCCGGACCGCGGCGAAGAAGTCCGCGGTGAAGAAGACCGCTGCGAAGAAGGCGCCGGCGCGCAAGGCTCCGGCCCGCAAGACCGCCGCCAAGCGGGTCGCCCGCTGACCCGACGTCAGTAACAGCCGAGGGGCACCACTTCATCGTGTTCATCATGAAGTGGTGCCCCTCGGCACGTCGTCGGAGCCCGACCTCAGTCGTCGTCCCACTTCGGGTCGTTCTCCCAGGCCTCGTTGCGTTCCTGGGCCTTCTCCAGGGCGCGGGCGGCCTCTTCGGGCGAGCTGTACGGCCCGAGCCGGTCGCCCGACTTCGCGCCCTGGTACGGCTCGACCTTGCCGGTCTTGGTGTTGTAGTACCACTCGTTGCTGTGATCGTCACTCATCTGGATGACCACCTCCGGGGAGTCTTCTTGCAGCTCTCTCTAGAATGATCTCACCATGTCTGTCCTTACCTCTGGCGTCATTTCGCCGCGCCGCGACGTACCCGCATCCATTCCGCGTCCGGAGTACGTCGGCAAGCCGGCGCCGACGCCGTACAACGGGTCGTATGTGACGTCCCCCGAGCTGGTCGAGAAGATGCGCGTCGCGAGCAAGCTGGCCGCGCAGGCGTTGCAGGCCGTCGGTGCCGCGGCGAAGCCGGGCGTGACCACGGACGAGCTCGACAGGGTCGGCCACGAGTACCTGGTGGAGCGCGGCGCCTACCCGTCGACGCTCGGCTACCGCGGCTACCCGAAGTCGCTGTGCACGTCGGTGAACGAGGTGATCTGCCACGGCATCCCCGACGACCGTCCGCTCGAGAACGGCGACATCGTCAACGTCGACATCACGGCGTACCTGGACGGCGTCCACGGCGACACCAACGCGACCTTCCTGGTCGGTGACGTCGACGAAGAGAGCAGGCTGCTCGTCGAGCGCACTCTCGAGGCACTCAACCGCGGCATCAAGGCAGTCAAGCCCGGCCGTCAGGTGAGCATCATCGGCCGCGTGATCGAGTCGTACGCGAAGCGCTTCGGGTACGGCGTGGTGCGCGACTTCACCGGCCACGGCATCTCGACGTCGTTCCACTCCGGCCTGATCATCCCGCACTACGACGACGAGCGTTTCGACGACGTGATCGAGCCCGGCATGACGTTCACGATCGAGCCGATGCTGACGCTCGGCACGTACGGGTACGACCTGTGGGACGACGGCTGGACCGCCACCACGAAGGACAAGTCGCGTACGGCGCAGTTCGAGCACACGCTGGTAGTCACCGACACCGGCGCCGAAGTACTAACCCTGCCGTGACCATCACGCAGTACCAGGAGACCCACCTCCCGGGCATCCTCGCAATCTGCGAATCCGAAAACTGGCCAAGCCTCCCCGCCGACCCGGCCCGAGCGCACGCGGTCTTCACCGCTCCGGGGGTGACGACCGTCGTCGCACTCGACGGTGAGCAGGTCATCGGCTTCGCCTACCTGCAAAGCGACGGCCACATCCAGGCCCACCTCTCCCAGATGGCCGTCCACCGCGCCTACCGCCGCAAGGGCATCGGGCGGGCGTTGCTCGAGTACGCCACACCGCTGACCGGCGCCCAACGCATCGATCTCGTCACCGACACCGCCAAAGCCTTCTACCAGTCCTTCGAACACCGCACGTTCAACGGCTTCCGCATCTACCCTTCCTGAAAGCCGAGCGACTGGTAGAGCGTCACCGCGGGCGTGTTCTTGTCGTCGGCGCGTAGTGCGACCGTGACGTCTGCGCATTCGCTGAGTAGAAGCTTGGCGATCCCTCGACGACGATGTGATCGAGCCGTGAACAGCTCGATGACGAACGGGCAGTCCGGGGTGTCCGGCCAGGGTGCGCGCTCCACGACGAGCAGCGCGCCGACCAGTTGATCGCCGTGCCAGGCGAGGCGGCTGAGATTCGGCGCGAGTACGCCGTACTCCCCCGCGAACGTGAGCTCGATGTCCTCGAGTGCTTCGCGTTCCGTCGCTGCGGCGACGCCCGCGTCGTACGCCTCGAAGTACAGCTTGCCGAGTGGGAGTGCGTCCTCGACCGCCGGTGGACGCAGTACGACGCCTGGGACGGCCGGCGTCTCTACTGCGTCTGCGCGGCGGATGAGGATCATCGGTTGGATGCGGTGGTGATGAAGGTGGCGAGGTCGGTGGACTGTTGGATTCGGGACTGGTCGTGGATGTACATCATGTGGCCGGCTGGGTAGTACTTCGTTTCGATGTTGGCGGTCAGTTCGGCGGGGATCTGGAGGCGGGCGAGCGTGTGCTCGGTGGCGAAGTACGGCGTCGCGCCGTCGTAGTGGCCGGAGGCGACGTGCACCTTCAGGTGCGGGTTGACGCGCATCGCCTCGGCGAGCTTCTCCGCGACCGAGATGTGCTGGCCCTCGAACTCCTTGAACGACCAGTTCTTCGCGGCGTCCATGTTGATGACCTCGTACGGCAGGTCGTTCTCGTAGCCGAGCTCGACGCGCACGTAGTGGTTGAGCGCCGCGGAGTACGGCCCGGTGATCGCGTTCATCGACGGGTCGCGGTCCGGAGCCTCCAAGCCGTAGTCCGGGTTCCATCCGGTGAAGCGACCGTCGAGACGTCCGACCGTTTGGCGGCGGGAACGCAGCAGCTCGCCGAAGAACCGCGTGTGCTCGATCCGCAGGTTCACTCGATCGATGTAGTCCTCGCTCAACCCGGTCAGCGAGGCCAGCCGCGTGACCACCTCGGCGCGGTAGTCCGCGGGGATTCGGTTGCCCTGGGCAAGTGCATTCGGGTACCGGCCGGCCGCGAACCGTTCCGCGTCCGCGAGCACCTCCTCCAGCGACTGATCCGGAACGAGACCGTGATAGTGCGCAATCGCGGCGTACGACGGAAGGAACAACGTGTACGCCAGGTCGTTGCCCGGCGTGAAGTCGAGCGTCCCGAACTCCAGCACCACCGAGATCAGGATGACGCCGTTGAGGTACATCCCGTACCGCTGCTGCAGATGCGCGGCCAGCCCCGCGGCACGCGTCGTACCGTAGGACTCGCCGGCCAGGAACTTCGGCGACATCCAGCGCCCGTTCCGCGACGTCCACAGCCGGATCACCTCACCGACTGACTCCAGGTCACGCGTGAACCCGTGGTAGTCCCCCGGCTTCTCCCCCTCCGCGGCCCGCGAGAACCCGGTCGACACCGGGTCGATGAACACCACGTCGCTGTACTTCAGCAACGTCTCCGCGTTGTCGACGATCGAGTACGGCGGAGGCGCGAGCTCACCCACATCACCCGAGACCACGCGGCGCGGACCGAGCAGACCGAGGTGCAGCCAGATGCTCGACGACCCCGGCCCGCCGTTGAACGCGAACGTCACCGGACGGTCCTGGGCGCCGGTGCCATCAGCGTCGTCCAGCGTGTACGCCGTGATGAACACCTCGGCCTTCGGCTTCAGCCCGTCGAACTTCCCGTCGGTGACGACCTCCTCGCGGAGCACGATCCGTCCGGTGGTCGCCGTGTACCGCAACTCCTGGCCGTCGACCGTCAGCGTGTGCTGCGTCGTCACCAGGTCGTCGACCGGCTTCGCGGGCTTGGTCTCCGGCTTGGTCTCGGTCTCGGTCTCGCTGTGGTCGTCGTTGGCCATGTCGAGCACCTTAATCCACGGCTGCAGCCACTAGCGTTGGGTTCATGGCGACGATTTTGCACATCGCGTTCGTGGAGCAGTGGGAGGCCGCCCGCGAGGCCGGGAGCTACCGGTGGTCGACGCGCGGCAAGAGCCTCGACGACGGCGCGACGTTCATCCACGCATCCCGCCCCGAGCAGGTCGCGATGGTCGCGAACTTCGCGTACGACGACGTGGACGAGCCGCTGTGCCTGCTGGTGATCGACACCGCCCGGCTGGTGTCCGCGCTCTGTGACGAGGACCTGGACGGGACCGGGATGAGTTTCCCGCACATCTACGGGCCGCTGAACCTGGACGCGGTGGTCGACGTACGCCCGTACCGCCGGGGTCCGGACGGCCTGTGGCCCGAGGTGACCGCCGAGGCCGTATCCTGATCGTACGGAACGGGTCGGTCGGGCGATCGCGTCGTCCTTTGCAGAGGACGCCGAGGAAAGTCCGGACTCCACAGGGCAGCGTGGTGGGTAACGCCCACCCGGGGTAACCCGCGGGACAGTGCCACAGAGAACAGACCGCCAGCGGCTCCGACGAACCCCGTGGTTCGCCGGAGTGCGGGTGAGGGTGAAACGGTGGTGTAAGAGACCACCAGCTCCGCAGGTGACTGTGGAGGCTAGGTAAACCCCACGTGGAGCAAGGCCAAGAAGGGCGGTGGGAAACCACCACCCGCGCGAGCGTCCGAGGGCGGCCCGCCCGAGCTCGCGGGTAGGCCGCTAGAGGTGCCCGGTAACGGCCACCGTAGATGGATGATCGCCGTCACAGAATCCGGCTTACAGACCGACCCGTTCCCCTCCCGGCTCAGTGGCAGTGGTCGTTGTGGTTCTTCGTGGTGCGGCCGGTGGGTTTTTCCCAGGGTTCTTGGCGGCCGAGGGCGGTGAGGTCCAGGGCTGTGACGGTGAAGGTCATCGCGTCGGGGCCGCGGCCGTACGTCGAGTAGGTGTGGTAGACCTGCTCGTCGACGCGGAGGAAGCAGCTCAGGCCGTGGAGGTCGAAGGGCTGTTGCGTCTGGGTGTGCTCGTTGTTCGGCAGCACGTCCCACTCGGCTTTGGAGCGGTAGTTGTACTCGAACGGTACGACGGACTCGTCGAGCGTGACGTGGTAGTCGTAGTTGAAGTCGCTCCCGTACGACGAGTACCACGGGTGCTCCCATCCACGCGCCTCCCGATACGCGGCGAGCTTCTCGTACGGCGCCCGCGAGACCAGCGCGAACGTGGTGTTCGCCGCGTTGAGAAACCGTACGGACCCGATCTCGTCGACGAACCCGGTGCAGTTCGGGCACCCGGCGTCCCACTCCGGCTGGAACATGAAGTGGTACACCACCAACTGGTCCCGCCCCTCGAACAACTCCAGCAGCCCCGCCGAACCGTCGGCCCCGGTGAACGTGTACTCCTTCTCAACCAGCACCATCGGCAGCTCACGGCGCCGCGTATTCAGCGCATCCCGCTCCCTCGTGAACGCCTTCTCGGCAGCCAACAGCTCCCGCCGAGCCGCCACCCACTCATCCCGCGACACCACATCCGGCAAACTCATCCCAACTCCTTCGCCAACCAACAGAACACCCGAAACGTCGAAACCACCTCCCCCACCTCGACATCGCCTGGCCAACAACCGCCGTACGATCGAGATCGTGGCCGACGACTCCATCCGCACGCCGTACCTAACCGTTCAGGAACGCCCGGCGCGCAACATGGCGGCGCGACTCGGAGGAACCCTCGCGGTGGATGGCGCCACCAACTGCATCGTCGTCCTGAAAGCCGACCAGCCGATCGAGGTGGCCTGGCCGCCGGGATGCTCAGTCGCCCCACGCGGCGTCTCGTTCGCGGTGCTCGACCCCGACGGCCGCACAATCGCCGAGCTCGGCGACACGGTCATGCTGGGAGGCGGCTACGTCTTACCCCCGGTCGCGCACACAACCTCCCGCACCGGCAGCACAATGGTGTTCGCTGTCGCGGGCCGCCACGGTCTCCCAACCTGATCCTCCCGCCGAGTCGTGCGGAATGGTTGGTGGGGGGTTTCTCGAGTCGTGGGATTCGGTGGGGAATTGGGGGCGATTCTTACGACTCGAGAGTGGTGTGGCGGGGTGTTGGACGGGCGGGGTGAGAAAGTGGGGGTATGCGGAGGCGCGTGCGGACTGGGGTTGTGTTTCTGCTCCTGCTCGTGCTTGTCGGTGGGGCTGGGTATGTCGGGTGGGTGCTGGTGCAGCGGTCGGAGCCGGTGGCGTTGCCGGAGACGACCGGGAGTTTTCAGGTCGGGCGGCGGACGTACGAGTGGACCGACACGCCCCGCCGTGACCCGTACTCGAACGGCCCTCGCCGGCTCGCCGTCTGGCTCTGGTACCCGGTCGCCAAGGACACCACCGGCCGCCACGTGCAGTACGCGCCGGATGACTGGAGCGGGCTCCACCTGAAGGCCCCGATCTCCGTTTTCCAAGGACCGTTCGACACTCTCCAGGACCGTGCCCTCGATCGCGTCGCCGTCGCACCCGGTCGGTTCCCGGTCGTCGTACTCATGCCCGGGATGGGCCTGTCGGCTCCGATGTACGCCGCGCTCGCGGAGGACCTCGCCAGTCACGGGTACCTGGTCGCCGGCGTCACCCCGACGTACAGCGCGAACCTCACCGTGCTCGGCGGGCAGACCGTCGAGAGCAAACCGGACGCGAACCCGCCGAACCTCGGCGAGAGCACCGAGGGCGCGATGCAGGTCGGCGATCATCTCGTCGGCGTCTGGGCCGCCGATGCGCGGTTCGCGGCCGGCATGGTCGCCAAGGAGCTCCCGAACTCGGTCGAGACCGCGGTCGGGGCGTCGTACGTCGGTCACTCGTTCGGCGGCGCGGCCTCGCTCGAGGCCTGCCGGCTGGACGCACGCTGCGCGGCCGCGGTCGACCTCGACGGGATGCAGTTCGGTGACGTCGTGACGAAGGGAGTGAAGGCGCCGATCATGCTGCTCGGCGCCGACGACTCCTGTATCACCAGCGTCTGCGGCCCGGACGCGAAGGACGGGCAGGACCGGAACCGCGCGCTCTCGTTGCTGAAGGCAAGCACCGGTACGGCCTGGTGCGCCACGGTCCCCGGCACGCGGCACTTCAACTTCACCGACTACGGCGTCTACTACCTGGCGTACCCGCTGCGCAGATTCCTGCCGCTCGGCAAGGCCGACCCGCGGCACGCGCTGACCATCACGAACGGGTACCTCAACACGTTCCTCTCCCACGCGATCTACAAGACCGCCGCGCCCGGCGCACCGGTCTGCAAGTCCTAGGGGGTGTCTGATGGTTCCGCGCCGTCGCGAGGAGGTGCTCGGTGCGGTGCATCGGCGTGCGGGGGCGAAGGTCTCGATGCGGAGCATCGTGGCCTTTGCACCCGTGCGGCGAGGTGCCGTGCCGAGTGCCCCGCAGTAGGCGGGGAACCATCAGACACCCCCTAGAGGTCCAGCTCGTACGTCTGACCGACGAGGTTGTCGCCCCACAGCTCGTGAACCTCGGAACCGGTGAGGCGGAACCCGCGCGACAGATAGATGTGCCGCGCCGCGACCAGCGGATCGTTCGTCCACAGCACCATCCGCTTGTAGCCGGCCGAGCGGGCGAACCTCAGACATGTGTCGACCAACTCGGCGCCGAGCCGGAGTCCGCGAGCAGCCGGCGTCACGAGCAGCAGCCGCAACTGAGCGGTCGTCTCGTCCGGCCCGCGCACGCAGAAGATGCTTCCGGCCCGCTCGCCGTCCACCTCGGCGATCCACGCGGCCTCGCGCTCGTCGTCGTGGTCGGACGCGTACGCCGACACGATCTGCGCGATCAGCGTCTCGTACGCCGGGCCCCAGCCGTACTCCGCCGCATAGATCTCCGCATGCGACTGCACGACCCAGCCGAGGTCTCCAGGCTGCCCCAGCTTCCTGATCAGTTTCGTCATCTACCCACCCGCTCTACTGACACGACTGTTTCAGTAAGCAATACTAGCCCCTGTGCCGACAACCAAGGAAGCCCCTTCCGCGCGCGAGCAAGAACTGCTCGAGCGTGCGTACGCGTACTCGCTCACCCACGGGCTCGCCGACCTGTCGCTGCGACCGCTGGCGACCGCGATCGGCTCGAGCCCGCGGGTGCTGCTGTTCCTGTTCGGCAGCAAGGACGGCCTGATCCGCGCCCTGCTCGCCCGCGGCCGCGCCGACCAGCTCGAACTCCTCCGCCAGACCGAGCAGCGGTACGACGAGCCGCCCGGCCTGACCGTGATCGCCCGCGAACTGTGGACCTGGCTCGCGGCCCCCGAACGCCGACCGCTGATGACGTTCTGGGTCGAGGCGTACGGACGCTCGCTCGTCGCGCCGGACGGCCCGTGGACGGACTTCGCCCGCTCGACCGTCGACGACTGGCTCGAGCTACTCAAGACGAGCGATCCCGAGCAGACGGAGGCACGACGTACCGCCGTACTGGCGATGCTCCGCGGCGCCCTGCTCGACCTGCTCGCAACCGGCGACCTGGAGCGAACGACCGCCGCGGTCGAGGACTACCTGGCGAGGCGGTGAACAGGTTCAAGCCTGTCGGTGGGCAAAGGAGGGACCGTTGCGACGGCCTGGCTGTTCCCATTACGTTCGATGCCCTATACGGTGACGCAGAGTAGACGGTCTAGACCGTCTCGGTGTGCGGGGATGGGCCGGGTTCGACTCCTGGCGGCACCGCAATTCCGTCCGTTCGGGGTGGAAGCAAGGGGAATCATGTCCAACACGAAGAACCGCCTCGCGGCGGCAGGATCCGCATTCACGCTGGCTGTCACAGCTGTCGGCTTCTCAGTGCTCGGTGGTGGCGCGGCCGATGCCGGCGTCACCGGCCAGACTGCTACGGCCATCACTTATCCGCTGGTCCGCAACTCCGTGGCCGAGAGCCAGGTGGTCAACTACAGCCTCGGCCAGAGCGACCTGCAGAAGGCGTTCGTCGCCCAGTTGCTCGCGGTTCCGGCGAACGGGGTCGACACGTCGGCCAAGCTGAAGGACGGTGTGGTGGCAGAGGTCGACCTCGCCCCGGCGGTCCAGACCAAGCTGAACAAGGCAGGCCCGGCCTATCTGAAGCACTGGGGCACCGTGCACCGCAACGTGATCGGCGCGGCCGACGCCGAACTCGCCACGACCTCCACCCAGTCGCCGCTCGGTGACGGCGCCCTCAACCTGCACACCGCGTCCGCGACCGACAAGGTGGCCTTCGGCAACGAGGTGGACTTCGCCGGTCAGAACGTGAAGGATCTCGGCACCGTCGGCTTCTCGGTCTACACGACCGGCGAGAACAATGCCCTAGGCAACAACATGCCGAGCATCATCTTCGAGATCGACCCGAATGTGGCCGCGGTGGCGTCGAACTACTCGTCGCTGGTGTACCTACCGGCCAACGGCACCGCCAACGCGTGGACGGCCTTCAACGCCAGCACCGACGCGGACAAGCACTGGGGCCTGACCGGTACCGCCTTCAACGGAACGGCGTGCTCGATCAACGGTGCCCGGTGCACCTGGACGGAGATGCTCGCCTACCTGGGCGACGGTGGCGATGACGCCAAGGTGCTCACGGCGACGCTCAGCAAGGGCCGGGACTACGCGTTCTCCGGCGCGGTCGACGCACTGAAGTTCGGTGGCAAGACCTACGACTTCGAAGCTGCCGGAGTCTCCGTCAGCTAGCCGTGGGTTCGCCAAACGCCAGCCGCACCGAACCTGGTGTCGTCAGTTTTGAACCAGTTCGAAGGCGACTGTGCGTTTGGCGATGTCCGCTTCGACGAGCTTTACCCGAACCTTCTGACCGAGCGGGAGCGCCGTGCCGGTGACGCGGCCCTCGATCGCGAACTTGGTCAGCGTGACGATGCCGCGGGTGTTCTCCTTGTCGTCCACGTCGGTGATCACGCCGTCGAACTCGGAGCCGACCTGATCCGCGACCAGACCCGCCTCGACCATGCCGACGATCGACCGCTCGTACGCGTGCGCCCGCCGGTCCGCGTCGTCCATGATCTTCGGGATCTCGTCCATCGAGTCGCGCACCCAGGCCGGTACCTCGACGCCGGCCGACAGCGCGACGCAGATCTCCCCTGCCCAGCGGTCCACCAGCCGCCGCAGCGGCGCGGTGACATGCGCGTACGCCGCCTTCATCGCGGCATGCTGCGACTGCTCCGGCACCTGGCCGTCGAACGCCGTGTACCCGGCGCCGCGGAACAGCACAGTGCACGCCGCGAGCATCGCCGCGTGCGCCGGCACCTTCGGGTCGAGCCCGTGGATGAACTCGGCGTACGTCGCCTCGTCGGACCAGACGATCCCGAGCGCCTTGGCGGTGTTGCCGAGCTTGCGCCGCAGGTCGTCGTGCGACTCGGGCAGCGTGCGCAGGATGCCGATCTTGCCCTTCGTCATCAGCTGCGCGGCCGCCGTCCCGGTGAGCAGCGAGATCTGCGCGTTCCAGCCCTCGACCGGCAGCGGCGCGCGGAACTCCAGACCCCAGCCGTGGTTGGAGGTGACGACCTCCTGGTCCGGGATCGGAAGGTTGACGCCGCCGCGTTCCAGTTCGCGCTGCTCGCGGAGCTTGCCGACCTCACGCAACAGGTGCAACGACTCAGACGCCGTACCAGCGTCCAGATCCTTCTGTACGCCGGCGTAGTTGAGCTTCGCGCGCGACTTCACCAGGGCCCGTTCGCACGTGACGCCCGTACTCTCGCCGCCCGCGTCCACGGTGATCGTCCACAGCAGCGCGGGACGCACCTGGTCGGGCAGCAGCGACGCCGCACCCTCGGACAGCTCCGGCGGGTGCAGCGGGGTCCGCTTGTCCGGCGCGTAGAGCGTCTCGCCGCGGCGCCGCGCCTCGGCGTCGATCGGATCGCCGGCCTGCACGAACGCGGCCACGTCGGCGATCGCGTAGTACACGGTGAACCCGTCACCGGTCCGCTCGATGTGCAGCGCCTGGTCGAGGTCCATCGAGTCCGGCGGATCGATCGTCACGAACTCGAGGTCGGTCCGATCGAGCTCCGGAAGCCGAGCGTGCTGTGCTGCCTCCAGAGCCGCGGCCGTCACCTCGGGCGGGAACTCCGCGGGCACCTCCTGCTCCCGGCGGATCTCCTGCAACGACGCCCGGAAGACCTCCGGAACGGCCTCGGCGAATCGAACCCTCTGCAGCGGCATAGGGGTCAGACTAGGGCATGAGTCCCGCTCCCACGCCGTCGCGAGGAGGTGCTCGGTGCGGTGCATCGGCGTGCGGGGGCGAAGGTCTCGATGCGGAGCATCGTGGCCTTTGCACCCGTGCGGCGAGGTGCCGTGCCGAGCGCCCCGCAGTAGGCGTGGGAGCGGGACTCATGCCCTCACGATGGCTGCACGTTGAAGGAGCGTAGGGACGCGAGGCCGTCGGCGTACCAGTGGATCTCGGTGAGCGTTGCCGGCCGCAGCTCCATCCGGAACAGCGCGGACATCGGGGCCTGGAGCACCGACCGGACCATCAGCTTGATCGGCGTCACGTGGGTGACCACGACGACCGTCTTGCCCGGGTACCGCGCGAGCAGACTGTCACGCGCGTATCGGGCCCGCCGGGCGCACGTGTCGAACGATTCACCACCGGGCGGGGCGACCGCGGTCGACTCCAGCCAGGCGTTCATCGCGTCCGGCCACTTCTGCTGGATCTCCGCGAACGTATGCCCGTCCCAGTCGCCGAACGCGACCTCCCGCCAGTTCTCGTCCACGACCGGGTCGAGTCCGAGCTTGGCGGCGACCGCTGTCGCGGTCTCCTGGGTACGGCGCATCGGCGACACGACCAGCGCGTCGACCCCGCCGATCCGCGACAGGTAGTCAGCGGCCGCCACCGCCTGCGCGCGCCCGGTGTCGCTCAGCCCGGGATTGTCACCACCGGATCCGGAGAACCGCTTCTCGACGGTGTGCGGCGTCTCGCCGTGCCGCAGGAAGATCAGCTGCGTCGGCGGTTCGGTCTGCGGACCCCAGCCCTGCAACGCCTTCGCGAGGTCCGACGGGTCCTTCGCCGCCACCGGCGCTGATCCGGCGACGGCAGGCGTCAAGGGGATGTCGACGCCGTCGAGCGCGTTGTTCGCGAGCGCGTCGGCGGCCGAGTTCTGCGCCCGCGGCACCCAGGTCCACTCGGTCCCGAACGGCGCCAGCCCCTGCGCCTTGATCGCGAGCGGCTGCAGGTCCGGGTGCTTGATCTTCCAGCGGCCGGCCATCTGCTCGATGACCAGCTTGGAGTCCATCCGCACCTCGATCGAGGCACCCGGCGCGTACTCCGCGGCGAGCTCGAGCCCCGCGATCAGACCGGAGTACTCCGCGACGTTGTTCGTCGTGATCCCGAGCGTCCCTCCCTGCTGCGCGATCACCTTCCGCGTCACCGGGTCGCGCACCAGAGCGCCGTACGCCGCCGGCCCAGGGTTCCCGCGCGATCCACCATCGGCCTCGACAATGACGTGGTCGTACGTCATACCGCGCTCTCCGACGTCCGCACCAAGATCCGTCCGCACTCTTCACAGCGCAGTACGGCGTCCGGCGCGGCGGCCTTGATCGCGTTCAGGTCGGAGGGTGCGAGCTCCATCCGGCAACCCATGCAACGCTTGCCGACGAGCGGCGCGGCGCCGATCCCGCCGTTGCGCTCCCGCAGCCGCTGGTACTGCGCGAGCAGGTGCTCCGGCAGCTCGGCCGCGACCGTGGAGCGCTTGTCACCGAGCTCGGCGCGCTGCTCGTCGAGCTCCTTGAGCGCGGCGTCGCGCGTGGTCTCCAACTCGGCCTGCCGACCGGCGAACGCCTCGGCCCGGGTGCGCAGGTCGGTCTGCACCGCCTCCGCGGCCTCGAGCTTCTCCATCACCTCGAGCTCGGCGTCCTCCAGGTCGGAGATCCGGCGGTCGAGCGAACCGATCTCGTGCTGCAGGTTCTCCAGGTCGCGCGGCGAGGTGACCTGACCGGAGTCGATCCGCTGCTGGTTGCGGGCCTTGCGCTGCCGGACCTGCTCGACGTCGCTGTCGGCCTTCTTCTGCTCCCGCTGCAGGTCGCTGACCTCGGTGTCGGCGGTGACCAGTTCGCGGTCGACCACGGACTTCTCCGCGGTCAGCTCCTTGAGCGCCTGGTGCTCGGGCAACGACGCGCGCTTGTGCGCGACCTGATCCAGCTGCAGGTCGAGATCCTGCAGGTCCAGCAACCGGCGTTGGACGGCGGGCTCGGCGTTCAGAGTCGGCTCCTTCAAATAAGTGGCGGCGTGCTCAGATTCGCAGGGTCCATGCGTCCGTGCAGAGCGTCGAGATGTGAGTGTCCACGGTACTGCCTTGGGCCGCCAGTCCTTCGCGCAGGAGGCGGTCTGCGTCGACCAGCCACGGCCACTCGCTGGCCCAGTGCGCGACGTCGACCAGCGCCGGGTCGCCGTACGCACGGGCCTCGGTGGCGGGATGGTGCCGCAGGTCGGCGGTCAGATAGGCGTCCACGGCGGCCGCGCGCACGCGGTCGAACTCCGAGTCCCCCGCTCCCCCGACCACCGCGACGGTCTCGATCGTCCGGTCCAGATCCCCGGACACGCGGACGCCGTGCTCGGTCTGCGGCAGGCTCTCCGCGACAAGCTGTCCGAAAGCGGCCAGCGGCAGCGGCTCCGCGAGTACGCCGACCCGCCCGCCGCCCCGCTCACTCGGCAACGCGGCCACCTCATAGATGTCGTACGCCGGTTCCTCGTACGAATGCGCCGCGACCAGCGCCTCGACGACCGCGCGGCGCTTGCGGCGGGGCAGCAGCATCTCGATCCGGTTCTCCGCGACGACCTCGATGTCCCCGACGCTCCCGATCGTCGGGTTCGCGCCGGCGAGCGGGCGGAAGGTCCCTTCGCCGGTGCCGCTCCAGGCAGCACGCTCGTAGTCGCCGATTTGTCCCGCGCCGGCCTTCGCCAGCGCGTCGAGCATCGCCTGCGTCTCCGCGACCGGGACGAACACGACGACCTTGTCCATCGGCTCGGCCGGCATCGCCTTCAGCGGCCGGGTGTCCCGCAACCCGATCGCGGCGGCGAGCGCGTCGCTGACCCCGGGGTTCGCGTTGTCGGCGTTGGTGTGACAGACGTGCAGCGCGACACCCGCGCGGATCAGGTCGTGGATCACGCGGCCCTTCGGCGTCGTCGCGGCCACACTGTTCACGCCGCGCAGCAACAACGGGTGATGCGTGACGAGCAGGTCGAACCCGCCGTCGATCGCCTCGTCGATCACGCCCCGCATCGGGTCGACGGCGAACAGGATCCGCCGTACCTCCTGCTCCGGGTCGCCGGTCACGAGACCGACCGCGTCCCAGGATTCCGCCCAGGACGGGTCGTAGAGCCGATCGAGAACCGCGATCACGTCCGCAAGCGTCGTCACGCGCTTATCCTGACATTCCCGCAGTCGGGACGGATCGTGACGGGGGCAACCGCCCGCTGCCCCCGCCACGTCCATCAACGCCCCGGCCACAGGGGGGAGTGCCGTCACGAGACGGCTCGGCCGGAGCGGATCTGGGGTGCTAGATCAGCCAGGCGGTCGTCGCGCTGGGCAGCTTCTCACCCTCGAGCGGGCCGCTGGACAGCACGACAGCCGCGTCGGGCAGTTCGACCGGGGCCGCGCCGAAGTTCGTGACGCTCTGCCAGCCGCCCGAGCGGACGAAGTGCAGGACCTCGTCGGAGCCGTCGATCCAGGTGAGCGAGCTGCCGGTGCGCAGCCCACGCCGTACGGCGAGAGCCTTGCGGTACAGGCTCAGCGTCGACTCCGCGTCGTTCTCCTGCGCTTCGACGGAGTACGCACCGAACCACTTCGGCTGCAGCAGGTGCGAACCGCCCGAGCCGAAGCCGAACGACAGGCCGCCGACGGTCCACGGCAGCGGCACGCGGCAGCCGTCACGGCCCTTCTCGGCACCCTTGGAGCGGAAGTACGCCGGGTCCTGCAGGTTCGCCGCCGGCAGCTCGCCGACCTCCTGCAGACCGAGCTCCTCACCCTGGTACAGGTACGCCGAGCCCGGCAACGCCAGCATCAGCAGGGTCGCGGCCCGAGCACGGCGCAGACCCAGCTCGACGTCGACCGTCGGCTCGGTGCCGTTGCTCAGCAGCCAGTCCTTGCCGTCCTGCCAGCCGCCCTTCGGGTTCTTCGGCAGGCCGTACCGGGTGGCGTGCCGGACGACGTCGTGGTTCGAGAACACCCACGTCGAGGACGAGCCGTTCTCCTCGGCGAGCGCGAGGTTCTCCTCGATCACCTTGCGGAACTTCTCGTACTCGAAGTCGGCCTGCAGCAGGTCGAAGTTGAACGCCTGCCCGAGCCCGTCGGCACTCGCGTACCGCGCACGGCGGGCGGCCGGCACGAACGCCTCGGCGACCGCCGACCGCGGCGGGTCGTAGGTGTTCAGCAGCTTGCGCCAGTCCTTGTAGATCTCGTGGACGCCGTCCTGGTCCCAGAGCGGGTGCTGACCGTTCGACTCGGACTGCCGCGGCAGCGTGGTCTTCGACGGGAACGGCTCGGACAGGTCCTTCACGAGCGCGTGCGCGACATCGACGCGGAAACCGTCGACGCCACGGTCCGACCAGAACTTCAGGGTGTCCAGGAAGTCCGCCCGTACCTCGGGGTGCTGCCAGTTCAGGTCCGGCTGCTCGGCCGCGAACATGTGCAGGTACCACTGGCCGTCGTCGGTCTGCGCCCAGGCGGAGCCGCCGAACACCGAGTCCCAGTCCGACGGCGGCTGGTCGGGTGCGCCGTCCGGGCCGTCGCGGAAGATGTACCGGTCGCGGGCAGGGTGACCCTTCGCGGCCTCGAGCGCCTCGACGAACCACTCGTGCTGGTTCGACGTGTGGTTCGGGACGATGTCGACGATCAGCTTGATGTTCTCCGCGTGCAGCGCGGCGACCAGCTCGTCGAAGTCCTCCAGGGTCCCGAGCCGCGGGTCGACGTTGCGGTAGTCGTCGACGTCGTACCCGCCGTCGGCCAGCGCGGACGGGTAGAACGGGCTCAGCCAGACCGCGTCGATGCCCAGCGCCACCAGGTACGGGACACGACTGATGATGCCGGGCAGGTCACCGACACCGTCGCCGTTCGCGTCAGCGAAGCTGCGCGGGTAGATCTGGTAGACGACAGCCTGCCGCCACCAGTCGGGATCGGTTGTCTGCGGACTCGTCACGATCGCCTCACTCGGAATCTGCTGGTAACCCAGCGTTTATATATAGGCTCTAAATTTAGAATCTGCATGTATTCTGCGGTCGGTACGACGACGAGGTCAAGGGGCTTTCATGGCGAAACCACCGACAACGCCGCCCACGGCCACGCCGACGATGTTGCGCCGGGTGAACGCGGGCAAGGTACTGGGCGTGCTCACCCGCGCCCGGGTGATGACAGGAACCGGCCTGATCGAGGCCACGGGTCTCACCCGCGCGACCGTGCACGCGGTCTGCAACGACCTGATCTCGATGGGCTGGGTGGTCGAGCTCGACCCCGGCCGGACGTCCGTCGGGCGGCCGTCGCGGCGGTTCGAGTTCAACAGCCACGCGGGGTACGTGCTCGGCATCGACATCGGCGCGGCCAAGACGACGGTCCTGGTCTCCGACCTGCGCGGCGAGACCGTGGCCAAGGCCGGGCGGTCGGCCGCCGGCGTGAAGACGCCGAGCGAGCGGACCGAGATCGTTCACGAGACCGTCGTCGAGGCGCTCGCCTCCGCGGGGGTGTCGGACGCACAGGTCCTCGCCGCGGGCGCCGGGGTCGCGGCCCCCGTCGACCGGGACGGGAACATCCTGGTCGACGACGAGTTCTGGCGCCGCTTCGACGCCGGGCTCGCGCAGCGGCTGACCGAGTTGCACGGGTGGCCGGTCCTGCTGGAGAACGACGCCAACCTCGCGACCCTCGGGGAGCACTGGCGAGGTGAGGCGCGCAACGTCGACGATCTCGTCGTACTGCTCGCCGGCGAACGGTTCGGGTCGGGGCTGATGGACTCCGGCCGGTTGCTGCACGGCAGTCGCGGCGGCGCCGGCGAGATGGTGTTCCTCAAGCTGATCGAGGGAGTCGGCGACACCCACGGAATCGCCCGGATCGCCCGCGAGAACGGTACGGCGGCAGTCGCGGACGGGGCCGTGCACACGTCGTTGCGGGACCTCGCGACCGACGGAGAGGTGACCGCCGAGCAGGTGTTCCGCGCCGCCGCCGACGGCGACAAGGTTGCCCAGGGCATCCTTCAGGACATCGCCGCCCGGACCGCGCGGGTGGTCGCGACGCTCGGCACTCTCTTCAACCCCGAACTGGTGGTCCTGGGCGGAGCTGTCGCCGAGGCGGCCGCCGCTCTGCTCCCCGACCTCGAGGCCCACCTGGCCCGCTACACGAGCACTCCCCCACGCGTCGCGGTCTCCTCCCTCGGCGACACGATCGTGTCAGTCGGCGCGGTCCGCCACGCCCTCAACTACGTGGAAGAACACGCCCTCGACCTGGAACTCAGCTGCCGCCAGGTGTGAGGCCCGATCCGCCAGGCCATCACAATCGCCTGCCGGCTGACGTCGTCCCGCTCGAGGCGACCTGCCGCGGGTGATTGTGATGGCCTGGAGATCCGGCGATTACCGCTCGCGGGTCAGTTGGCGGGCGATGGCTTCCAGGACGATGACGTTGCGGCCGGAGGTGGTGGCGGACGGCACGCCTTGTGGGACGAGCGCCTGGTCCTCGGGGATGCCGGTGCAGAGTACGAAGACGTTGTCCGGGTGGCCCTGGACGAGGTGGTTGAGGGCCTCGCGCATCCACGGCGTACGGCCGGCGTCCTGGACGGCGATCACCAGCGGGCGACCCTGCGCGGCCTTGGCCGCCTTGGCGATCGCGTCGTCCTGCGGCTCGCCGGTGTCGGTGAGGTGGTGCTCGCCCCGGAGTACGACGCCATCGGCGCCGGGAGCGACCCGGGTGAAGACCTCCGGTAGCCCGGAGAAGTAGGGGTTCCAGGCCGGGTGCAGGCCCTGCGTCAGATCGATGACGTACGGCGTTGCACCGAACGCCGGGAACGTCTGCCCGGCGACCACGCGCGCGGCGACCTCGCGGATCGGAGCGCCGTCGAGACCTGGCTGCCGGGTGCGCTGCCCGAGCGAGCCGGCGAGTGCCCGGACCCGGCCGGCTGCGTCGGCGACCCGCTCGGCCGGGAGGGTGCCGGCGCGGACGGCGTCGATCACGCGGGCGGTGAGGGCCTGCGGGTCCGCCGTACCGACAGCGATCATCGCAAGGTCCGCGCCGGCGCTGATCGAGGCGACCGCCGCGTCCTCGATCGAGCGGGTCTTGGTGATCGCCTGCATCTCGAGCGCGTCGGTGGTGATGACGCCGGTGAAGCCGAGCTCCTCGCGCAACAACCCGGTCAGCACCCGGTGCGAGAGCGTGGCCGGCTGGTCGTCGTACGCCGAGAAGACGATGTGCGCGCTCATCACGACGTCGGCGCCGGCGGCGATGGTCGCCCGGAACGGCGCGAGCTCGACGTCCGCGACCTCCTCGATCGAACGGTCGACGCGCGGCAGATCGGTGTGTGAGTCGACCGAGACGTCGCCGTGGCCCGGGAAGTGCTTCGGGCAGGCGGCGATCCCGGCGTCGTGGACGCCCTCGACGAACGCGACGCCGTGTCGCGAGACGACGTCCGCGGTCCGGCCGAAGGAGCGGGTGGAGATGATCGGGTTCGCAGGGTTGCTGTTCACGTCGACCGACGGGGCCAGCATCAGGTCGATGCCGAGCGAGCCCAGGGTCGCAGCCGCGTCCCGGGCGGAGGCGCGGGTCAGGTCGACGTCGTCCAGGTCGCCCAGCAGGCGCGGCGACGCGAGCGGCCACGGGTTCGCCGGCGCGAGGTGGCTGAACTCGCCGCCCTCGTGGTCGATCGCCACGATCAGGTCCGGCCGCTCGGCCCGCAAGGCGGCCGTCAGCGCCGCTACCTGCTCGGCGTCCGCCACGTTACGGGTGAACAGGATGACCGCCCCGAGTCCGCCCGCCACCGCCCGCCGAAGGTCGTCGGGAGCCGTGGTCCCGGTGAAACCGACGACCAGCGAGCCGGCCGCGTCACGATCCAGTTGATCACTCATCCCCCCACCCTCTCGCAGCCCCACCGCTGCGCGCCAGCTATCACCGACAGCTGATAATCAGCGGCTTCGAACGCCTGGAGGGGCATCGTTGTCAGGAGCGGACATGGCAAGAACCTGCCTCCTTCCTGCGGGTTTTCCGTGATTACCTCGAATCACCTCTGTCTGTTCGGGCCGACTACAGATAACGTTGTCTCTCGACCTGACCGCCCTGACCGGGGGGACGATGAGCGACGACACAGCGAAGGCGCGGGAGACCGTGCTGGGAATCGACATCGGCGGCACGAAGATGGCCGCCGCTCTGGTGTCTGCGGACGGCACGATTCTCACCGGCGACCGGATCCGCACCCCGTCGGGCGACGCCGACCAGGTGTTCGCCGCACTCGGAGAGCTGATCGAGCGCGTTCGCGGCGACGCCACCCCGCTGGCCGTGGGCATCGGCTCTGCCGGCCCGGTCGACCAGCAGCACGGCCTGGTTTCCCCGGTGAACATCGCCGGCTGGCGCAACTTCCCGATCGTCGACCGGGTCCGGGCGCTGACCGGCGACATTCCGGTGGCCCTCGGATTGGACGGGCACTGCTTCGCGCTCGGTGAGTTCTGGAGCGGTGCGGGTCGCGGCGCGCACACCCTGCTCGGGATCGTCGTCTCGACCGGCGTCGGGGGCGGCCTCGTCGTCGACGGCCGACCGCTGATCGGCCAGTCCGGCAACGCGGCCCACATCGGCCACATGGTGATCGACCAGGACGGCGAGGCCTGCGTGTGCGGGTCGTTCGGCTGTGTCGAGGCGTACGCGAGCGGCCCCAGGATGGTCGCCCGCGCGCAGCGGAGCGGCTGGCGGACAGGCGAGGACGTGGATGCCGAAGTACTGGCCGCCGACGCCGCGGCCGGGGACGAGCTCGCGCTGGCCGCGTTCGACGACGGGGCACAGGCGCTGGCCGCGGGGATCGTCGCGACGGCCGTGACCGTCGACCTGACCGCGGTCGTGATCGGCGGCGGGGTCGCGAAGGCCGGACCGGTGCTGTTCGACCCGGTGCAGGCCTGGGTGAAGCGGCTGGCGCAACTGCCGTTCGTCACGGAACTCACGGTGGTGCCCGCTCAACTGGACAATGCGGGCCTGCTCGGCGCCGCCCATCAGGCCTGGGCTGCACTGGCCTGATCCGCATTGGCCCTTGCCGCGCACACTTTTGCGCGGCGGGTAAGGCTTATCCCGCGCATCTTTGCGCAATTTTTACGAATCTTCGCGATCCGTGTAACGACGGACCTACGTCACGCGATGCAACGGATGGATGGGGTGGGGGCACCGTCATCCACGACCGGTCGAGGGGGGCTCAGACCGGGCGTATACCGGGAGATCGGGGGGTTGGTCGACCGGAGCACGTGAGCGGCGGGTGAGGGCACTCTCCCGCCGCCATCGTGTGGCCTGCAGGGTCGGGAACCAGTCTGCCGGCGGCAGCGTCCGACCCGAACGCGATCGATCTCGTGGAGGGATGAGATCGAACGCGGGTTCTGCAGCGTGTACGGCGGACGGTGGCTGTTCGGGAGGGCTGCCACCGACTGGCCCACCGTTCTCGTTGCAGAGCGGGGGCCCTGGCCCAGACCTCGCTAGGGTTTCAGCCACTCCGGCTCAGGGAGCCGGGAGCGATCCAGCCGGCCGTTGTCGTCCAGCGGCAGCTCTTCGATCGGGATCAGGTCCGCCGGCACCAGATAGATCGGCAGTTCCTTCCCCAGGTCGAGCATCAGCCGTGCCAGTACGGCGGGATCGCTGTCCTCGAGCACGACGTACCCGATCAGGCAGGTGTCACCGCCCGGGTCCGAGCAGGCCACCACGACCGCGTCGACGACGCCGGGCTGGTCCGCCAGCACATGCTCGGTCTCGCCGGGCTCGACCCGGTGGCCGCGGATCTTGACCTGGTCGTCCGCGCGGCCGAGGTACTCCAGGGTGCCGTCGGCGCGCCAGCGGCCGAGGTCGCGGCTGCGGTACAGCCGCGCGCCCGGGTGTCCGGGGTCCGCGACGAACGCGTGCTCGGTCTCCTCCGGCCGTCCGATGTAGCCCTGGGCAACGGCCGCGCCGCCGAGGTGGATCTCCCCGACCGCACCGACCGGCACGGGCCGCAGCGCGGCATCCAGGAGGCGTACGACGACACCGTCGATCGGGCGCCCGATCGAGGGCCGGTCCTCGGCCGGGTCGACCTCGTGGATCGTGGTCACGATCGACGCCTCGGCCGGACCGTACTCGTTGAACAGCCGGCACTCCGGGTGCGCGTCGAGGAAGTCCCGCACCTTGTGGGTCAGCACCATCGCCTCACCGCCCGCGACGATCTCCCGCAACTCGGGCAGCTCGGGCAGCCGCCGCATCGTCGCCAGCAACGCGGTCAGCGGGCTGAACGCCATGAACAACCGCTGCACGCCGTGGTCACGCAGCGCCGCCACCACCGCGTCCGGGTCGTACCGGTCGTCCTCGCCGATCAGCACCAGCGCCGCGCCCGACGCCAGCGTCGTGAACATCTCCTGCACATGGACGTCGAAGCCGAACGACGTCCACTGCAGCGTCCGCAGCGACCGCCGCGTCCGCAGGTAGTGCCGGACCAGGTTCACTGGGCCGCGGTGCGGGACCACGACACCCTTCGGGTTGCCGCTCGAGCCGGACGTGTAGATGCAGTACGCCACGTCATCGGCAGCGGCGCGGACCGGCGGCGCCTGCCGCGCCCGCGTGTCGCCGTCGCCGCTCCCGACCGGGACGAGCCGCAGACCGAGGCGATCGGCCAGCGCCGCGTCGTCACCGACCAGCGCGACCGCCGCCGCGTCCTGGACCATGAAGGCCCAGCGGGACTCCGGTACGCCGGGATCCAGCGGCAGGTACGCCGCACCGGCCTTGAGGACCGCGAGCACGGCGACGACCATCTCGGTACCGCGGGCGACTCGGACGGCGACCAGTTGGCCCGGCTTCACGCCGAGGTCGACGAGCTGCCAGGCGACCGCGTTCGAGCGGCGGTCGAGGTCGGCGTACGTCAGCTCGCGGCTGTCCTGGATCAGCGCGATCGCGTCCGGCGTCCGCGCCACCTGCTGCTCGAACAGGGTGTGCAGTCCGCTGAGTTCACCGGCGACCACCGCGTCCCGGCGTACCCGGCCGATCGGCCCGCTCGTGTCGGCGTCGGATTCGAGTTCACGCAGCGCCTCGAGGTCGGACTCGATCGGGAGGACCAGCTCGGGCAGGCGGAGATCCGGACGGGTCGTTGCCCTACGCAACACTTCGGCCAGGTAGTCGAGCAAGCGCGCGATCGTCGGCTCTTCGAACAGGCCGGCGCGGTAGTCCGCCGTACAGGTGATGCCGCTGTCGTGCTGGGTCAGCCGGAACCGCAGGTCGACGCTCCGCGGCAGGTCGTCGGCGCCGTGGTCAGCCAACTCGTCCGCCAACTCGTCCTCGAACTCGTCCTCGAACTCGACGAGGATCTGGAACAGCGGATCGCGTTGGAGGATCGCGAGGTCGGTGCCGGCGTGGGCGAGGGCGCCCGCGGTGATGTCGCGGATCCGCTCCGTCAGCTCACCGAGATCAGGTTCGCCGGACAGGTCGATCCGCAGCGGGAGCGGGCGGATCTCCTTCGGGCCGAGCAGTGCCGAGCCGATGGTCACGTCGTCCTGCGCGGCGAACCGGCCAAGCACCGTGGCGACGGCGGCGAGCATCGTCATGACGGGGCTGAGCTTGCGGTCGCGGCTGTAGGCGTGCACGGCGTCGCCGAGTTCCTTGTCCAGCTCGCGCTGCACCGACGCGACGGCGTCGTCACCGGCTGCGCGGGCGCGATCTGCGGGGAGCACCAACGGTTCGGCGCCGGCCAGGACCTGCGTCCAGTAGATGAAGTCGCGGCGTTGCTCTTCGGCCGGCGACAGCGTCGTACGGCGGAACTCCGCGGCCGGCTCGTCGTCGGGGCGCAGCTCGTTGACTGGGACGGTCTGCTCTTCTTCTGTTACCTGCTTGACTTCTGTCTGCTCATTCGTTTGCGCGGCCGGCTCACCGAGGAGAGCGAGCTGTTCGCGCATGAGCTTGGTGACGCCGTCGACCAACTGCCCGGCGACCCGGAGCTGCTGCGACATCAAGGCCGCCATACCGCTCCCGGGCAGATCTGCCTCGCTGGTAGCGGCCGCAGCCTCGTCGACCTTCGCCGCCAGCTCCGCGAGTCCCGACCCGAGCACGGCCAACGCCTGCCGCGCATCCCGGACCGGCTCTTCCTTCTCGGCAACCTGCTCGAGTGGGGCCTCGCTCTGTAGCCCGACAGGTTCGACCGGCTCGGCCGTCTGCACCGCGACCGCGGTCGCGAGCTTGTGCGGCGTGGTGTAGGTCAGGAACAGGTCGTCCGGCGCCAACTCGGCCTCGAACCGGCTCCTCAGCTCGTCGATCACCGGCGCCATCGACGCCGGCGTCGCCCCGAGCTCGGCGAAGGTGTGGTCCACCGTGAGGTCGTACGGGTCGAGGTTGTGCACCTCGCAGGTCAGGTCGAGGACGACGGCCAGCGACTCGCGGTACCGCTCCGCGGACATCTCGTCGCCCGACAGAGACCCTGCTTGCGCCAGGTAGTCCGCGTCGATCTCATGGATCTCGGCCGGTAGAGCGAACGGCGAGGACTCCTCGGCCGGCTCGGCCGGCTCGGCCGGCTCGGTTGCCACCGGCTCCGGCGGGTCCAGCGGGATCCGCTTCACCGCGGCGCTCGACGGCGGCTCGAACACCACGGTCTGGGCCCGCGCGACCCGCTCGAACGCGTTCAGCCGCGGCGCATTGTTGTCCCCGGCAACCGCCGTACCGGGGCCGGCCAGCACCGTCACCGACGGGTCGACCGGGTGGTGCACCCGGCGGAACGGGTACGTCGGCAACGGGACGCGACCGCTGTCCGCGTAGACCTTCGCCCACGCGATCTCAGTGCCTTGCTCGTACAACTCGGCCAGGCCGTTCATCGTGGCGAGCACCGGGTCCTGGCCGAGTCGCTGCGCCGGGATCCACGTGCTGTTCGGCGCGATCCGGCGACCGGCGGGACTCAGTACGGCGTCCGGCCCGAGCTCCAGGAACCGGCGGCAGCCGGCCGCCGTCACGGCCTCGACCGCGTCGCCGAACAGCACGGGCTGCCGCAACTGGCCGACCAGGTAGTCGCTGTCGAGCACGGTCCCGGACTCGAGCAGATCACCCGACCAGCTCGACACCATCGGCGTCCGCAGCGGCTTCAGCGTGATCTCGCGGACGATCTCCGCGAAGTCGGCCAGTATTGGGTCCACCAACGAGCTGTGGAACGCGCGGTCGACGTCCAGCCGTTGCCAGGCGACCTGCAGCTGATCGAGTTGCGCGGCGAGCTGACCGACGATCACCTCGGATCCGGTCAGCACGAACGACTGCGGACCGTTGCCTGCAGCAACCTCAACGCCGGCGGTCCGGGCGATCTCGCGGACCCGGTCGGCGTCGGCGCGGACAGCGACCATCGCGCCGGGGACCGTGCCGCGCTGCATGAGCTCGCCACGCTTCGCGGTGAGGCGTACGCCGTCCGCCAGGGAGAGGGCGCCCGCGACGCACAGAGCGGCGTACTCGCCGACGCTGTGTCCGACCACCAGCGCGGGCTGGACGCCGAACGACTGCCAGAGGCGGGCCAGTGCGAGCTCGAACGCGAACAGCGCGGGCTGTGCGGTCTCGGTCGGCCAGACGCCTTCCGCCGTACCGGCCGGGGTCAGGAGCAGTTCGAGCAGGCTGCCGCCGGTCTCCTCGTGGTAGACGCGGTCGCACTCGTCGAGGACCGAGCGGAACACGGGGAAGCGTGCGGCCAGGCCGGCAGCCATGCCGCGACGGGCGGCACCTTGGCCGGTGAACGCGTAGCCGAGCGGGCCGGGTCCGCCGCGCGGCACCTCGGTCGGCTGGGCGGAGCCGAGTGCGGTGACGAGTTCGACCTCCGTTCCGCCGGCGACCGCGATCCGGTGCCGGTGCGCCGGGCGGCCGAGCGCCGCCGTCCCGGCGAGGTCGATGAGGCGGTGTCCGGTGCCGTGGCCCAGGTCGGTGCGGTACAGCTCGACGAGGTCGGCGAGAGCGTCGGGGTCGGGCGCGGACAGCGGCAGTACGACGGGACCGTCGTCGCCGCGGCGGATCTGGCGGGGCGCTTCCTCGAGGATCACGTGGGCGTTGGTGCCGCTCGGGTCCAGTGCGCTGACGCCGGCGCGCAGCGTCGTACCGCCGGACTGCAACGGCACGGTCCACTCGCGGGTGTCGGTGCCGATCACGAACGGGCTGCCGTCGAGGGCGAGGTCCGGGCTCGGCTCGGTCACGTTGATGGTCGGCACCAGCATCCGGTGCTGCAGCATCAGGATCGTCTTGATCAGGCCGGCCATGCCCGCGGCGCTGTCCAGGTGACCGATGTTCGGCTTCACCGATCCGAGCGTGCAGAACCCGACCTTGTCGGTGTGCCGGCGGAGCGCGGTCGTCAACGCCTTCACCTCGGCGGCGTCCGCGGCCGGGCTGCCGATCCCGTGCGCCTCGACGTAGCTGAGCGAGTCGGCGTCGAACCCGGCGCGGTCGAGTGCGCGCTCGATCAGCTCGGTCTGGTTCCCGGCCGGCGCGTCCTCGTTGCTGACCGCCGTACCGCGAATCACGGCGTACACCGTGTCGCCGTCGGTCAGGGCCTGGTCGAGACGCTTCAGGAGTACGGCGGCGACACCGTTCCCGCCGACCGTGCCGTCGGCGTCGGCGGCGAACGCGCGGATCTGACCGGTCGGCGAGAGGATCGAGTCCGGCGTCGGGTGGTAGGTCGTTGCCTGCGGCACCTGTACGGCGGCGGCGCCGGCCAGGGCGAGGTCCGCGTCGCCGGATCTGAGCGCCTGGCAGGCGAGATGCACCGCGACGAGGGACGACGACGAGGCCGACTGCACGCCGATCGCGGGGCCGGTCAGGCCGAGACGGTACGCGACGCGGGTGGCGATCGAGTCGCGGGACTGGTGCTGGCGGTTGTACAAGTTCATGCCGGAGCCCGCGAACACGCCGACGCGGTTCGTCGTACCGGCGTACCCGCCGTGCTCCAACGCCTGATGACACACCTCGAGGAACAACCGCTGCGCCGGATCCATCAACTCGGCTTCACGATCGCTCAACCCGAAGAACTTCGCGTCGAACGACTCGACGTGCTCCAGCACGCCACTGACCGCGACAACCCCGTCCCCCGACTCCCGCCGGAGGCTCTCCACACCCCCGACAAGGTTCTCCCAGAACTGCTCCACCCCTTCAGCTCCCGGGAACCGCCCAGCCAGCCCGACAACCGCAACCGGCTCAACAACCCCAACCCGCACACCAGCAGCACCACTCTCGGCGGCAACACCGCCCTGCGCGTCCTCCGGTACGACGCCAGCCGCCACATCTCCCGCGGCCTCAACCGCATCCACATCCACCACAACAAGCCCCGCGGCAGCCCGCTCCCCGACCGCCTGCTCCTGAACGTCGAGCTCGCCGGCAACCTGCCCCTCAACCGCTTGCTCAGCAGCCGCCTGCTCCTCACCGGGCTCGGCATCCAACGCACCTTCATGCGCAGCCGCGCCAGACTCATCGCCCACGACATCGCCAGCACCAACCTCGCTGACTACCCCATCCGCAAAGACTTCATAGACACGCCCTTCACCCGCACGTGCCTCATCCCCACCGACCTCGCCCGCAAACCCTTCGCCGGCCTCGGCCTCGTCACCCGCGTCGTCGGCACCTACGTCACCCGCATCCGCAACATCCGCGTCCTCACCAACCGCGTCCTCGACATCCGCGCCCTCAGCATCCGCCTCAACCTCGGCCGCGTCCTTCGCGTCCACGCCCTCCGACTCCGCGTCGTCAGCATCCACGTCGTCCGTGTCCGCGTCGGCCTCGGCCGCGCCCTTTGTGTCCACGTCGTCCGTGTCCGCGTCGTCTGCGAGCTCGTCGGCCTCCTCCATGTCTGCGGAGGTTGAGTCGGCGGACTCCGCTGCCTCTGCCTCGGAGTCGATCGTCTCCTCGTGAGTGTCCGCAGCCTCGGAGGCGAACGCCGGCGCGGACGCCGAACCATCAGCCTCGGTCTCCACCTCGGACGCGGCCTCGTCGGACGCGGCGTCGTCGGCAGCTTCGTCGGATGCACCGTCGGCATCCGCCTCGTCCTCTTCGACGTCGGCGCTCTCGTCGCTCAGCTCGGCGTCTGATCCCGCCTGAGCCTCCTGCGGTGCGTCATCCGGGTACGCCGCAACCGCACCCGTCGCCAGTTCGTCGGACCTGTCAGCCGACGTACCCTCAACAACCCCACCCTCGAACGCCGCATCCTCACCACTGTCGGTGCCCTCAGCAACCACATCCCCAGAACCCGAATGAGCGGACTCCCCCACCGACTCAAGCGCATCCGCCCCATCAGCCGCATCGACCGCATTCGTCGCGTCCGTAGCATCCGTCGCATCGGTCGTGTTCGCGACCTCTGCCGCGTCCATCGCGTCCGCGGCATCCACTGCGTCGCTCGCGTCCGCAGCCGTCGCCTCCGCCGGCTCCGTCATGTCGACGGCATCGGCCGTGTCCGTAGGATCCGTCGTGTCCAGCTCGTTCGCGGTGTCGTTCGGCTCGCGGTCGGCTGACTCGTCGTCGGACGGGCTCTGGTCCTCGTCCGGTACGTCGGTGCCGGCAGCCGCAGCGTCGTACGACGGCTCAGCCTCAGCCCGCCCGCTCGCCTGCTCCTGCTCGGCGGAGTCCTCATCCCCGGACGGAGTCTGGTCCTCGTCCGGTATGTCGGTGCCGACAGCCGCAGCGTCGTACGACGGCTCAGCCTCAGACGCCCCGCTTGTCTGCTCCGACTCGGCCGAGTTCTCGTCTGCAGCCGAGGACTGGACTTCGTGCTGTACCTCGGTGGTCTCGGGCGCAGCATCGTGCGGCTGCTCGGCGGTGTCGGACTGCTCGTTGGCGGGTTCCTGCTCGACGTCTGATGCCGCGACGGTCGCGGGCGGCGTGTAGAGCGTCGGCGGAGGCGGGGCCGTGGGGCCAAGCGCAGGTCCCGTGGCGGAGGCGCTCGGCGTGGATGCCGCCCCGGCAGGCCCTTCCGCTGGTGCCAGTGCGGTGCGCACCTCGGCCGCCGACGCGGTGCGAGTGGGCTCGCGATCCGGCGCGGTGCCGGTGGGCTCTTCCGACGCGGTGGGGGTCGGCTCGCCTTCCGACGCCGTGGGGGTGGACTCGGCTTCCGACGCGGTGCGGGTGGACTCGCCTTCCGACGGCGTACGGGTGGCCTCGGCTTCCGACGCGGTGCGGGTGGGCTCAGCTTCCGGCGGCGTGCGGGTGGGGGCGGGTGGCGGTGCGGTGGGGGTGGGAGATGGAAGGGCTGGGGGTGGTGGGGTGCCCAGGGTGGGGCGTTGGGGTGGGGTGGGGATGGATTGCTGGAGTTCGCGTTTCCAGGCCAGGCGGACTACCGGGAGTTCGGTGGTGCGTTCTGCGGCGTCTTCGTCGGCGAACGGGGTGGACTCCGGGGTGCTCGAGGGACCCTGGCCGGTAGGGCCGGACGCCGGAGTAGCGCCGGCTGGTTCTACGTGGGTGGTGGGCGGTTCGAGCAGCGTGCCGTCGATCCACCGTTGCTTGAGCAGCGGACGGAGGATCTTGCCGCCGGGGGTGGTCGGGAAGTCGCGGCGCGGGACGCCGACGACCTGGGCCGACAGGCCGAGGCGGGCCTGGATCAGGCTGCGGATCGCCTGGTCCATGCCGGGTACGGAGTCGGCGGTGAGAGCGTAGAAGACGACCAGGCGGTCGGTGCCGGTTTCCTCGTCGGCGATGCCGCAGGCGGCCACCAGGCCCTGCTCGGCCCCGACGACGGTCGCCGCGACGGACTCGATGTCGTGCGCGTAGTAGAGCTTGCCGGACATGATGATGCGTTCGCTGTCCCGGCCGGTGATGACGACCTGGCCGCCGGTGATGAAGCCCTGGTCGCCGGTCGCGAGCCACTTGCGGGCCGGCCAGTTCCCGACCGGGAACGCGATGCGGTCTGCCTCGAGGTTCCCGAGGTACCCGGGCGTCACCCGGGCCGACGCGACCTGCAGCTGACCGATCCGGCCTTCCGGCAGTACGGCGCCGTTCGGGGCCACGATGCGCACCGTCGTACCGGGGGCAGGCGCTCCCACCGAGACCAGCGAAAGCACACCCGGTGCCTCGGTCCGCGGCTTGCCCGGGCGCGCCACCGCGACCTTCCCGGACGACGGCCGCTGGTCGACCCACTCGACGACGCCGGTCGGTGGGATCCGCACGCGGTGCACGTTCGGCGTCAGACCGGGCCGCGCGAACGTGATGCCGGTGACCGTCTCCGTCATCCCCCACGCGGCCACGAACGTCTCCGGCACCACCCCGAACCGGTTCGTCACCCGCAGGAACTCCGACATCACCGGCACGGTGATCTGCTCACCGCCGCTGACCAGGCTGCGCAGCGCGGAGAGGTCCCAATGCCGGTCCGGTTCGCCGGCCACCGCGGCGGTCGCGAGCCGGTACCCGAAGTTCGGCGACCAGGAGTGGTTGACCCGGTGCTGCTCCATCAGATCGAGCCAGCGCAGCGGGTTGGCCAGCACCCAGTCGGTGTTCACATGGACGTTCGTGCAGCCGGTGAACACGGGCAGCAGGTGATACAGCAGGAAGGCGCCGCTGCGGTCCAGCGGCAGCCAGTTCAGCGTCGTCTGCCCCGGCCGGATCGGCAGCATCGCCGGCGTACCCGCGGCGAACTCGACCAGTCCGCGGTGCGTGAGCTGCACAATCTTCGGCGTACCGGTGGAGCCCGAGGACAGCATCAGTACGGCGACGTCGTCCGCGGCCGGGCGGTGGAAGTCGGAGGTCGGCTCGTGCCCGGCCATCGCGTCCGGGTCGAGGACCGGGAGGCCGAGGTCGTTCGGCAGGTCGGACGGGCGGCCGATCAGGACGGTCCAGCCGAGCAGGTCGGTGATCCGGCGGAGCCGTTCGCGGCCTTCCTCGGTGCGGTCGCCGCCCGGGTTCGGCGCGACCAGCAGCGGGCGGATGCCGCCGAGGGTGCAGGCCCAGAACGCGGCGAAGAAGCCGACCGGCTCGGTGCAGTGCACGACGGCGGGGTCTCCGGCCCGTACGCCGTTCGCACGCAGGCCGGCCAGGATCCGGGCGGCCAGCTCGAGCAGCGTCGGGAAGTCGAGCTTGGTCTCGCGGCCGTCCGGCCCGATCTCGACGACCCCGGCGCCGCCGAAGTCGCGGGCCGCGCGGAGCAGTGCGCTCGGCAGATCGCGGGGATACCCGGCGGGAATCATCAACGCCGGCCCGGTGGAGATCGCCGGCCGGTCCGCACCACTTCTCACGCCGATGCCACCACCAGCTGAGACCCAGAGGACGGCTCGGGTACGACGGGGCGCTCGGCCGGTTGGCGACCCACGGACACGTGCCTCCCCAACTGGACGGGGCGGGTTCTGGGCAGACCCGCCTCACTTCACACCGACAGCAGCCCCGTTCTCCGCCTGCCGGAACGATGTCGTGACCGGGCACACCCGGTGCGTCATCGCGCCGACCGACAGCCGTGAACCCTACCAGCCGCGACCCGCCCTGGAGGAGTCCGTTCTCAGCAGCCGATGGTTAAGAATTGCGCGACCACCGACATGGTTCCAACGAGTGACCGTCGCTTCCGATACGGCCCGTACGAAAGCCGGTCACCCGCACCGCGTCAGCGTCGTGGCGGTCTCGTGTCAGGACGCCCGGCGATCGTGAGTGACGTCGTACAAAACATCACTCGAACGAGGAGTACCACCATGTCGATCCAGTCCCCTTCCGTGGAGAGCACCGACCGCCCGGAGCTGCAGAAGGCCGCCCAGGAGTTCGTCGACGCGGGGTTCGGCGGTCTCGAACTGCGGGTGCACGACGAGCACGGCGAGTGGGTCGGCACGGCTGGGATCCGCGAGCTCGGCAGCACCGAGGAGCCCCCGGTGGACGGCCAGTTCCGGGTCGGCAGCGTCACCAAGACGTTCGTCTCGACCGTGGTGCTGCAACTGGTGGCCGAGGGCAAGCTCGAGCTGGACGGCGCGGTTGCCGGACATCTGCCGCGGTTCGAGCTGGACCCGCGGATCACGGTGCGGATGCTGCTCGACCACACCAGCGGCCTGTTCAACTACACCGGCGAGTACTACCCCGACGGCACCGTCGTCGCAGGGGTCCCGGCGACCGGCAAGGAGTGGGCCGAGAACCGGCTGCAGGGCTACACCCCGGACGAGCTGGTCGAGTTCGCACTGGCCAAGCCGGCGCGGTTCGAGCCGGGCGCCGAGTGGAGCTACTCGAACACCAACTACACGGTCGCCGCGCTGCTGATCGAAGCGGTCACCGGCCGTACGTTCGTCGAGGAGCTGCAGACCCGGATCGTCGAGCCGCTCGGGCTGACCGGCACCGTGGAGCCGGGCGACCGGACGGACATCCCCGGCCCGCACTCGCACGGATATCTCCGCTACCAGGACGGCGACGAGTGGAAGGTCGTCGACGTCACCGAGCAGAACCCGTCGCTGCTCTTCGCCGCCGGCAGCATGCTCTCGACCACGCGCGACCTGCACAAGTTCATGTCCGCGCTGCAGAGCGGCAAACTGGTGCCCTCCGAGCTGCTGGCTCAGATGCGTACGCCGCAACCGAAGAGCGGACCGCTCAACTACGGGCTGGGCCTGTTCGCCCAGGACACCGGCACCGAGACCATCTACCACCACAACGGCAGCGCCCCAGGCGGCTACGGCGCCCTCATGTACAGCTCGGCCGACGGCACCCGGACCCTCACCGCCGCCATCACCATGGGAGACGCCGAGGTAGACCTGCTCCAGATCTTCCCGCCCGCCCTCGAGCGCCTCGTGAAGGCTGTCTTCGACAACACCAGCGCTCCCCTGTAGACGCTGCGGGGTGGGTTGGGGAGGGTTTCTGCCCGATCCGGGTAAGAAACCCTCCCCAACCCGGATCCGTCGCGTGGGGGTGGCTCAGCGGGGGCGTCATCGAGGTGCTGCCCACGGCGCGGCGGCAGCCCGGGTGAGATGATAGGGTCGGTCCGCTTGCTCCACAGGAGCGCAACTGCCCCGGCCCTTCGTTGGCCGGGCTTCGTTTGCCGTGGACATGGGCTGTTAGCTCAGTTGGTTAGAGCACCTCGTTTACACCGAGGGGGTCGGGGGTTCGAGTCCCTCACAGCCCACCACTCCACACCACGCCCTGCCCCGGCGCCTACCGCCGGTTCGACGTGAGACTTGCCAGGGCCTCGGCGTACTCGTCCGGGTCGCGGGGCTCCGGGATCGGGTTGAGGACGGACCAGCGGATGATGCCGGTGCGGTCGATGACGAAGGTGGCGCGCAGGGCGCAGCCGCGGTCGGCGGCGAAGGCGCCGTACGCGGTGGCGATCGCGCCGTGGGGCCAGAAGTCGGTCAGCAGGCCGAAGTTCAGGGTGTGGGCGTCGGCGTAGGCGCGGAGAGTGAACATCGGGTCACAGGAGATCGCCAGGAACTCCGCGGCGGCCAGCAACGACGGGCGGTCTCGTAGCGCGGCCAGTTCACTGGTGCAGACCTGGCTGAAGGCATACGGATAGAAGACCAGTACGACGTCCCGCTGGCCGGCGTAGTCGCTCAGCCGGACCGGTTCGCCGTACTGGTTCTGGGTTTCGAAGTCGGGTGCCCGGCTGCCGACAGCCGGGAGGCTCACCCCCGGCGGCCGGACTTCGGGACCACCAGCTTGGTGGCGGACCAGTCGTCGGTCACGCTCAGGGTGCTGGTCGTCGCCAGGCCCGCGACCGGCGCGGCCTCCGTGATGTCGCTGGTCTCGACGTAGCCGTCGCGGCCGACCTTCGGGGTCAGCAGCCAGACCACTCCACCGGCCTTGAGGTCGGTCAGGATGTCGAAGAACGCGTCGACCAGGTCGCCGTCGTCCTCACGGAACCAGAGCAGGACCACGTCGACGACTTCGTCGGTGTCCTCGTCGACGAAGGCTTCGCCGGTGATCTCCCGGATCGCGTCGCGGAACTCGTCGTCGCAGTCATCGTCGTACCCGATCTCCTGGACGACCCAGCCGGCCTCCAGGCCGAGCCGGGAGGCCATGTTCGGCACTCCGCTCTTGCCGTCCGCGTGGTCCGCGGTCGCGCTCACGTGTCCTCCTCCGTGGTCCCCGCTTACCCGGGGGTAGGTGTCAGTAGCCTGCTGCTCAGCGATAGTCCATCGTGACGTACCGCGTCGCGCAAGTATGCACCAGGGTTCCGTGACGTGTCCGGTATGCGCGTGGCGGGTGCGAGGCGTGTCCGCTGAGATCCGGCCCGGCCGCCCGGAATCGGGCCGGAAGGGAAGGCGAAGTAGAACGCATACCGAACAGGTGACAGGATTGCAGTGAAGACAACCAGAGAGAACGGCAGGACAACGTGGCTTCCGGACACGAACCACCAGCCATCATCACCGAGGGGATGCCCACCCAGCTCCCCGACATCGACCCCGACGAGACACGGGAGTGGGTCGAATCGCTCGACGCGGTCCTGGACGAACGGGGCAAGGCGCGAGCGCGCTACCTGATGCTCAAGCTGATCGAGCGCGCCCGGGAGCGACAGGTCGGCGTGCCCGCACTGCGGAGCACCGACTACATCAACTCGATCCCGCCCGAGCGTGAGCCCTGGTTCCCCGGCGACGAGCACATCGAGCGGCGGATCCGGGCCTTCATCCGGTGGAACGCCGCGGTGATGGTGAGCAAGGCCAACCGCAAGGGCCTGGAGGTCGGCGGTCACATCGCCACCTACCAGTCGGCCGCCAGCCTGTACGAGGTCGGTTTCAACCACTTCTTCCGCGGCAAGGACCATCCCGGCGGCGGCGACCAGATCTTCATCCAGGGACACGCCTCGCCGGGTATGTACGCGCGGGCGTTCCTGGAGGGCCGGCTGTCCACCGACCAGCTGGACGGGTTCCGCCAGGAGGTGTCGCGCGGCCCGCACAACGGGCTGTCGTCGTACCCGCACCCGCGGTTGATGCCGGACTTCTGGGAGTTCCCGACCGTCTCGATGGGTCTGGCCGCGCTGAACTCGATCTACCAGGCGCGCTTCAACCGGTACCTGCACCACCGCGGCATCAAGGACACCAGCCAGCAGCACGTCTGGGCGTTCCTCGGTGACGGCGAGATGGGTGAGCCGGAGTCGCTCGGCGCGATCGGCCTGGCCGCGCGCGAGGAGCTCGACAACCTCACCTTCGTGATCAACTGCAACCTGCAGCAGCTGGACGGGCCGGTCCGCGGCAACGGCAAGGTCATCCAGGAGCTGGAGGCGTTCTTCCGCGGCGCCGGCTGGAACGTGATCAAGGTGATCTGGGGCCGCGAGTGGGACAACCTGCTCGCCCAGGACCACGACGGCGCGCTGGTGAACAAGATGAACACCACGCCGGACGGCCAGTTCCAGACCTACTCGGTCGAGTCCGGCGAGTACATCCGGAACAACTTCTTCGGCGGCGACCAGCGGCTCCAGCAGATGGTCAGCAACCTGTCCGACGAGGATCTGCGCAAGCTTCCCCGCGGCGGTCACGACTACCGCAAGGTGTACGCCGCGTTCAAGAGCGCGACCGAGCACGTCGGGCAGCCGACCGTGATCCTGGCCCAGACGATCAAGGGCTGGACGATCGAGGCGCTGGAGGGCCGCAACGCGACCCACCAGATGAAGAAGCTGACCTCGGACGACCTCAAGGCGTTCCGGGACCGGCTGTACCTGCCGATCGACGACTCCGCGCTCGAGGACGCCTACAACCCGCCGTACTTCCACCCCGGCACCGACTCGCCGGAGTTCCAGTACATGATGGAGCGACGCAAGCAGCTCGGCGGCTCGCTGCCGCAGCGGCGGGTGGCCCCGAAGACCTCGCTCAAGCTGCCTGGTGACGACGTCTACAAGCCGCTGGCCAAGGGCAGCAACTCGCCGGTCGCGACCACGATGGCGCTGGTCCGGCTGTTCCGCGACCTGATGAAGGACCCGGAGATCGGCGACCGGATCGTCCCGATCGCCCCGGACGAGTACCGCACGTTCGGCATGGACTCGATGTTCCCGACGGCCAAGATCTACTCGCCGCACGGGCAGCAGTACGAGGCCGTCGACCGCAACCTGCTGCTGTCCTACAAGGAGTCCGAGCAGGGCCAGCTGCTGCACGAGGGCATCAGCGAGGCCGGCGCGATGGGCTCGATGATCGCGGCGGGTACGGCGTACGCGACGCACGGCGAGCCGATGATCCCGTTCTACATCTTCTACTCGATGTTCGGGTTCCAGCGGACCGGTGACTCGCTCTGGGCGTTGGGCGACCAGCTCGGCCGGGGTTTCCTGGTCGGCGCGACGGCCGGCCGTACGACGCTGACCGGCGAGGGACTGCAGCACGCGGACGGTCACTCGCCGCTGCTCGCCTCCACCAACCCGGCAGCGGTGCACTACGACCCGGGCTTCGCCTACGAGGTCGCGTACATCGTGAAGGACGGCCTGCGCCGGATGTACGGCTACGGCCTGGACAAGGACAAGCCGTTCGGCGAGGACGTCTTCTACTACCTCACCGTGTACAACGAGCCCGTCCCCCAGCCGGCCGAGCCGGAGAACCTCGACGTCGCGGGGCTGCTCAAGGGCATGTACCGCTTCGACGAGTACCAGACCGCCGAGGGTGACGACGTACCGCGGGTCCAGCTGCTCGGGTCCGGTGTCGCGCTGCCGTGGGTGCGGAAGGCCCAGCAGATCCTCGCCGACGAGTACTCCGTGGCCGCGGACATCTGGTCGGTGACCTCGTGGAACGAACTGCGCCGGGACGCCGTCGCCGCCGAGCAGCACAACCTGCTGCACCCGGACGAGCCGGAGCAGGTGCCGTTCGTGACCGAGCAACTGAAGGACACCAAGGGTCCTGTGGTGGCCGTCAGCGACTTCATGCGCGCGGTGCAGGACCAGATCTCCCGCTGGGTGCCGAACGACTACACGTCGCTCGGGACCGACGGCTGGGGTCTGGCCGACACCCGGGCCGCGGCCCGGCGCCACTTCCAGGTGGACGCCGAGTCGATCGTGGTCGCCGCACTGGAGATCCTCGCCAAGCGCGGTGACGTGAAGCCGGAGGTCGCCGCCGAGGCGGCCCGCAAGTACCGCATCGACGACCCGACCGCGGTCGCCGGCGTCAAGCAGGAGGGCGCCGGCGCCTGACGCCGACCCCCGCCAACGGGCCGCTCACCCCACCCGGGGCGGGCGGCCCGCCTGCATATTCGCTGGGGCCGCACGGCGAATCGGCCCTACCCTCGGCACATGCCTGAGTTGATCGAGCCGACCGTCGAACTGCGCGACTCCTGGATGGAGTCGGCGAGCGAATGGGGGGACACCCACCAGGACGGGGCCGGGTTGTGGGAGGCCGACGAGCTGAGCACGGTCGAGGCCTTCGCCGAGTGGACCCAGCGGTTGCGCGCGCAGAGCGACGACAGCATCCCGGTCACGCCGGAGCGGGTGCCTGCGACGTACTGGTGGATCGTTGACGGCGGCACCTACCTGGGCGCGATCACCCTCCGGCACGCGCTCAACGAGAAGCTCCTCGAGGCCGGCGGACATATCGGGTACGGCGTACGCCCGTCTGCCCGTGGTCGCGGGCTGGCGACCTGGGCACTCGGCGCGGTGCTCGACCGTGCCCGGAAGCGCGGGATGGACCGCGTGCTGGTCACCTGCGACGACGCCAACGTCGCGTCCGCACGGACGATCGAGCGCAACGGCGGCGTACTCGAGGACATCCGCGACACCTGGCTGGGCCGCGCCCGCCGCTACTGGATCACCCTCTGACGAACCATTGCACGAGTTCCGGTGAGCTCTTAAGCTTCGGATAGCAGAAACTAATTCCAGTATTCTGAAGGAGCGAGGATGCGGGTGGCGCTCGTGGGGCTCGGGGAGATCGGGCTGGCCGCGCATCTGCCCGCGCTCCTGCGGCGCCCGGACGTCGACGTGGTGCAGCTCGTCGACCCGGATCCCGGGCGCCGCGAAATCGCCGCCGGACAGGGGATTCCGGCTCGCGCCGAACTCGACCCGCACGCGGTGGACGGCGTGGTGCTCGCCACGCCGCCGTGGGTGACACCCGAGCTTGCCGTCCGCTCCGCGCGGGCCGGGCTGTTCGTCCTCGCGGAGAAACCGATCGCGACCTCCGTCGAGGCGGCGCGGATCTACGACCAGCTGGACGACGAGCAGCGCCGCCGGATCCAGGTCGGTCTCACCTACCGCCACGACCCGGCGGTCCGGCAACTGAGGACGTGGATCGCCGCCGGCACCCTCGGTACGCCGGTCCTCGTCCGCGCCCACATCTACGACGAGGCCCACCGCCCCGAGGACCACGAGCACACCGAGCGCATCACCGCCACGCTCGAACACGGAACCCCCGTCGTCCACGAAGGCGCGCATCTGTTCGACTGGCTCAGCCACTTGCTCGGCGGACAGCCGCAGCGCGTGCAGGACGCGTGGTCCAGCACGACCCGTCCCGAGCTCCCGGCACCCAACCTGATCGGCGCCCGCCTGACCTATCCGAACGGCCACCAGGCACTGGTCGAGTTCGGCTGGTTCACCACCGCACTCCCCCGGTGCGAGCTCACGTTCCTCGGCGACCGCGGCCTCGCGACGCTCGACGGCTTCACGTTCGACCTGCGCCTCAGCACCGCCGACGGCGACCGTGAGCTTCGCTTCCCCGGCGATCGTACGACGCGGTGCTTCGACCTCCAGGTGCAACGGTTCGTCGAGCTGTACGACAGCACCCGCAAGGCCGGCGAACCGTCCCTCGACGACGGCATCGCCGCGCTCCGTACCGCCCAACTCGTCGCCGGGAGGGCCACATGACACTGCTGTCCTGGCATCACGCGAACCGGACCGAGCTCGCCCAGCTGTTGCCTGAGGCAATCGTCGTGCTGCCGGTCGGCGCGACCGAGCAGCACGGTCCGCATCTGGCCACCGGGACCGACTGGATCCTCGCGCAATCCGTCTCCGAACACGCCGCGACGCTCGTACACGAACGATCCCCGCGACCCCTCGTGCTCGTGCCGCCCGTACCGTTCGGGGCGTCGGATCATCACCTGCCCTTCGGCGGGACCCTGTCGCTCTCGCCCGAGACGTTGCTCGCCGTCCTGCTCGACCTGGCACGCTCGCTGCACGCGGACGGCGGCCGGCGTCTCGTTCTCGTCAACGGTCACGGCGGCAACGTCGGCGTCTGTCACGCAGCGGCCGCAGCAGCCTCGACCAGGTACGACGTCAACGTGGCGCATGTCGACTACTGGCGCCTCGCCCGCGATTGCGACGTACCCGTGCCGGGTCATGCCGGTGCCTTCGAGACCGCGCTGATGCTGGCACAGAACGAGAGCTTCGTTGCCGAGCGCAAGGAACGTCCCGATCCACCGACCGGGGACGCGGTCGACGACGTGGCACTGCACACGGCGGAGAGCTGGCAGCGGATCGACGGGTACACGGACCGTCCGGAACTGGCCGATCCGGCGACCGGCAGGAAGTGGTTCGACCAGGTGGCGGCCGCACTCGGCGACCGTCTTCTCGAGCTGGCGGAGGTGCTGTGATCGACTTCCATACCCACACTCCGGCGTGGGAGACGGCGACCTGGCTCGGCGGCGCCGCGTTCGGAGCCGACGAGTTCGTCGCGTTCATGGACTCGACCGGGATCGAGCACGCTGTCGTGCTCAGTCACGACGGGCTGTTCGACCCGACGCCGGAGTCGAACGACCGGCTGTCCGAGTTCGTCCGCAAGTACCCCGAGCGGATGACCGGTTTCGGCACGGTCGCGGTCCGGCGCAAGACCGCAGTCGCCGAGGCGGAGCGGATGGTCGGCGAACTCGGCCTGCGCGGCCTGAAGCTGCACCCGTGGTTGCAGGGCTTCAGCATGCACGAGCGCTCCCTGGACCCGATCTGCGAGGTGATCACCTCGGTGGGCGGTGTCCTGCTCAGCCACGACGGCACCCCGCCGTACTCGACCGCGGGCCAGATCGCCGCGCTGGCCCGGCGGCACCCGAGGCTCCGGGTGATCCTCGGGCACGGCGGTCTGCACGATCTGTGGCGCGAGGCACTCGTGATGACGCAGGAGACCGAGAACGTCTACCTCTGCATCTGCGGCACCCCGCCGTACGCCGCTCGCCGGATCCTGGCCGAAGCCCCGGCCCACAAGGTGATCTTCGGAACCGACGCCGGCCTGTCCGACAAGGCCAGCCAGGACTACGCGGTCGCCCGGGTGAAGGAGATCGACGGCTGGGGCATCACCGATGCGCAACGCCGGGCGATGCTCGTCGACAATCCACGCCGGCTGCTGGAGCCCGCGTGACGGCCACCATCGCGGCGATCCAGACCGCGCCGGTCAGTCTCCAGGCCGCGCCCGACCTGCTGGTCCGCGGAGCCCGCGGCCCACACGACCGCTCCGACTTCCTGCTGGTCCGCGTCATCACCAGCGACGGCATCGAGGGGTACGGCGAGGTCAGCGCGACGCCGATCTGGTCCGGCGAGGACGGCACCTCGGCGGACCATTTCATCCGGACGGTGCTGTCCCCCGCGTTGATCGGCCGGCCTCTGACGCCGGTCGGCGCGCTCGAAGTCCTGATGGACAAGGTGTTGCAGGGCAATCCGTTCACCAAGGCCGGCGTCTCGATCGCCCTGTGGGACGCATTCGCGCGGACGCTCGACGTACCGCTGGCAGTCGCGCTGGGCGGCCCGTATCGCACCGAGATCCCGATCAAGCTCTCGCTGTCCGGCGACGACGAGGAACTCGAGCGCGCCTGGACCGCCGCAACCGCCGCCGGCTTCGGCGCGTTCAAGGTGAAGGTCGGGCTGGGCGTCGAAGGTGACCTTCACCGGGTGCGGAGAGCGCGTGAGCTGGCCGGGGACGCGTTCCTCGGCACCGATGCGAACGGTGGCTGGTCCCGCGCCGACGCGACGCGCGCGATCCCCGAGCTCGCCGGCTTCCGCGTTGCCTTCGTCGAGCAGCCGCTAGAGCCTCGAGATCTACAGGGTTCCCGGGAACTGAGGCGTCTGGGGCTGCCGGTGATCGCCGACGAGTCGGTGTTCGGTCTGCACGATCTGGTCGACGTGGTCGAGGCACAGGCCGCGGACGTGGTCAGCCTGTACGTCGGCAAGAGCGGTGGACCCGGCCGCGCCGTACGGATGGCTCAGGTCGCCGCCGCACACGGGCTCGACGTCCTGATCGGATCGAACGGGGAGCTGGGGATCGGCGCCGCTGCCCAGTTACACGTCGCTGCGGCCCTCCCCCGGCTGTCGGCGCACCCGAGCGACATCATCGGCGCCCATTACTACACCGAGGACGTGCTGGCGAAGCCGCTGGACAGCGACGGGCGTCGGGTCAGGCTGAGTGGCGAGCCAGGGCTGGGAGTGACCTTGCGAGACGACCTGCTGCAGGAGTTCCGATGATCGTCGACGTCCACGCACACACCCCGACCCACCGGGAGGCGGTGCCGGAGAACGAGCGCCGGGTGTACGACAACTGGCGCAACGACCGGCCGGTGGTGACCACGAACTCGTGGGCCGACTACGACGAGGCGATGGCCGCCGCCGACGTGTCGATTGTCTTCAATATTGCTGTCGACAATCCTCTCGAACTCACCGGCCTGCCGTATCCGCCGGAGCGCTGCAACGACGCGACCGCCGAGTTCGTGCGGGACAACCCGGCGAAGCGGATCGGCTTCATGTCGGTGAACCCGACGCTGCCCGGCGCGTTCGAGGAGGCCGACCGCAGCCGCGAGCTCGGTCTGGTCGGTGTCAAACTCGGCCCGAACTACCAGAACTTCGATCCGCTCAGCGAGCCCGCGTTCGCGTTCTACGCGTACTGCGAGCGGCACGGCCTGCCGATCCTGTTCCACTCCGGCGCCTCGCCGATGCGGCACGCGCCGCTGCGCTACACCTATCCGCTCGTCACCGACGAGATCGCCCTGCGGTATCCCGAGCTCCGGATCGTGATGGCGCACATGGGCCACCCGTGGAGCCGGGAGACGGTCGTGACGATTCGCAAGCACCCGCACGTGTACGCCGATGTGTCGTCGACGTACCTGCGGCCCTGGGTGCTGTACCAATCGCTCATCAACGCGGTCGAGTGGGGTGCGACCGGCAAGCTGCTGCTCGGCTCGGACTTCCCGATCGCCAACACCGGCGAGGCGATCGCCGGCCTCTACACCGTCAACGACATGCTCGACGGGACCAAGTTCCCGCGCGTCCCGGACGAGGTCATCGACGGCATCGTGCACGCCGACGCGCTCGGCGCCCTCGGGCTGGAGGTGCCCGCATGATCATCGACGCGCACTGCCGGATCGGCGACGGCCGCGAGGTCAGTCTGACGCCGGCCGGCCTGCTCGCCACGATGGATGCCCTCGGCATCGATCAGGCGTTGGTCGCGCCGTCCGAACGCTGTATCGCCTACGACAACCGCGAGGGCAACTCGGCCACCACCGCGGCGGCAGCGGCGTCCGGCGGTCGCCTGCTCGCGTACGCCGTGGCGAACCCGTGGCGAGGGCCTGCGGCGCTCGACGAGCTCGACCGGGCCCGCGACGCCGGCGCCGTCGCCCTCGCGGTCGACTCCGTCCTGCAGGGCTTCGATCTACTCGACGGCCTCCTCGACCCGCTGCTCGACTTCGCCGCGGACTCCGGCTGGTTCGCCTACGTCCGGACCGGTACGCCGGCCAACGCGCTCCCGCTGCCACTCGCGAGCCTGGCCCGGCGCCGGCCCGAACTGCCCGTGCTGATGGGCAAGAGCGGAGCGACCGACTTCTGGATCGACGCGATCCCGGCCCTGCTGTACGCGCCGAACCTGTACGGCGACACGTCGTACGCGCCGTGGGACACGGTTCTGAGCGGGTTCCTGGCCGAGCCGGGGATCGGGGCGGAACGGCTGGTGTTCTCGACCGACTCGCCGTACACGGTGCCGCTCGCCGAGGTGGACCGGATCCGCGACTGGCCGGTCGACCCCGAGCAGAAGTCCGCCGTGTTCGGCGGCAACCTCGCCCGGCTGCTCAACTCCACGCCGACGGTGACTGATCAGGGGATCCATCAGGTGACTCCCCAGGGAGGATGACATGGCCACCACCGAGATCGGGGCCGAGCGGCCCACGGACGACGCGTCCCTGCTGGTGCGCGGGGTCTCGCCCGTGCTCGAGGTTCCGTTCACCGCCGACGGCGACGTCGACCATGCCGGCTTCGACCGGGTCGTGTCGTACGTGCTGTCGACCGGCGTGACCAGCGTGATGTTCCCCGGCTTCGCCTCGGAGTTCCACAAGTTGTCCGAGGACGAACGCCGGCAGCTGACCGAGATCCTGCTCGGGCATACCCGCGACCGCGACGACGTCGCCGCAGTGATCGCGGTCCAGGACCACGCCACCCAGCTGGCAGAACGGCGGGCCCGGGCTTCGGTCGAGGCAGGCGCCGACCTGATCAACCTGCTGCCGCCGCACTTCCTGTCACCGTCGCGGGGGTCGCTGGCCCAGCACGTCCGCGCCGTACTGACCGCGATCGACCCGGTGCCGATGGTGCTGCAGTACGCGCCGAGTGAGACCGGGACGAGTCTGGACGCCGACCTGCTGCGGGCGATCACCGTCGATCATCCGAATCTTCGCCTGGTGAAGGTCGAATCCAGTCCGCCCGGACCGCTCATCGCCGAACTGGCCGCCGGCACCCCGGCCCTGGCCGCGGTCGAGGGGTACGCCGGCGTTCAGCTCCCCGACGCCGTCCGCCGCGGCGCGGTCGGCACCCAGCCCGGCTGCTCGATGACCGAGGTGTACGTCGAGATCTGGCGCCGCCTCACCGGTGGCGAGGAGGAGGCCGGGATCGACCTGCACCGCCGGTTGTTGCCGTACATCTCCTACTGGATGCTCGACACCGAGCGGATCATCGCGGCCGAGAAGCTGATCTCGGTCCGCCGCGGCCTGTTCGCCAGCGCGTACTGCCGCGAGCCCGCGCACCAACTGGACAGCGAGGAGATCAGGATGGTGGACCGGCTGCTGGTCGAGTTCGCGGACCTGCTGCCGCACCTGGGCTGACGGCGAAGGGTGCCCCACCTGACCGTGGGGCACCCTTCGGATTCAATCCATCCGCAGGCGCGCGGTGAGTGCGTGGCCGAACATCAGCTCGGCGTCGGCGATCGCGGCCGTCGACGGAGCGATCGACCGGGCGCCGGCAGCGGTCAGCCGCTGGTAGGTGACGGTCTTCAGGAACTTCCCGACCCACAGACCACCGGTGTACCGGCCGGCGCGGCCGGTCGGCAGCACATGGTTGGTCCCGATCGACTTGTCCGAGAAGGCGACCGTTGCCTGCGGCCCGATGAACAACGAGCCGTAGTTGCGCAGGTTGGCGGCGTACCAGTCGTCGTCGGCGGTCTGCACCTCCAGATGCTCCGGCGCGTAGGCATCCGAGACCTGTACGGCCTCTTCGCGCGACTCGCAGACCACGACGGTCCCGTGCTCTCGCCAGGCGCCGCCGGCGACCTCGACGGTCGGCCAGTCCCCGGCCAGCCAACGGTTGACTTCCGAGATCACCGCCGTACCGAAGGATCGGGACGTGGTGACGAGAAGGGCGGGACTGTTGAAGCCGTGCTCGGCCTGGCCAAGCAGGTCGGCCGCGACCAGGCGCGGGTCGGCCGACTCGTCCGCGATCACCGCGACCTCGGTCGGACCGGCCAGCAGGTCGATCCCGACCGTACCGAACAGCTGCCGTTTGGCCTCGGCGACGTACGCGTTCCCGGCGCCGACCACCAGGTCGACCGGCGCCACGTCCTCGATCCCGAAGGCCATCGCCGCGAAGGCCTGGACGCCGCCGAGACAGACGATCACGTCCGCGCCGGCCAGGTTCATCGTGTAGAGCTGCGGGCCGTAGATGCCGTGGCCGTCCCGCGGCGGCGCGACGGCCACGACGGTGTCGACCCCGGCCACCTTCGGCACCGTGACGGTCATGATCGACGACGCGATCAGGGGGTAACGGCCACCGGGCGAGTACGAACCGACCTTGGCGACCGGGACGTGCCGGTGCCCCAGCACGACCCCCGGCAGCGTCTCGACCTCGAGGTCGGTCAGCGTCTCGCGCTGCGCCCGGGCGAACCGCTCCACCTGGGAACGGGCGAACTCCAGATGCGCCGCCAGCTCCTCGTCGACGGTCTCGGCGGCAACCTTGATCCGATCCGCCGAGACGACGAACGACTCCGGATCCCAGCCGTCCAGTTGCCGCGACCACCGCCGGATCGCTGGCAGCCCGTCCCGCTCCACCTCGGAGAGGATCCGGCTGACGGTGTCCATCACCTCCTGCTGCCGCTCGACCCGCTGCGGCCACCCGGTTTTCAGGTGCTCGGCCATGGCATCGCCTCTCTCCTAGGTGCGTGTGTAACAGCGCGAGATGGCCGAGAAGATCCGGGCCGGCTGGTCGGGTACGTAATGGTCGAGAACGGACAACAACGAACCGGTGCTCTCCAGCGTCCAGTCACCGTCCTCCTCGAACCCGGCGTTGCGGACGGCGAGGCCGATCGTCTCGATGTGGTCCACGCCGACATCGAGGTAGCGCCAGGACGCGTCCCGCAGCGCCCGTAGCCGGAACGTCAGGTCCACCTCGTTGCGTCCGGCAACATGTGCGGTGACGTCGACAGGGCCTTCCATCCCGTCGCCGTTGGTCCACACCGGCCAGCGCTGCTCGTGCAGGTCCATCGTCCAGACGACCGTGTCGTCGATCAGCATCTCCAGCTGGTAGGTCCCGGACTCGACACCGGGCGCCAGGAGCCAGCGGTGGTACCAGAACGAGACGACGTACCGGGCGGATCGCGGATCGACGGTGACGCGTTGCGAGGCGGTGGCGGTCGACCCCGCCGCGACCTGCGACCGGGGCGCGACCAGTGCGAGCCGGCCGTTGCCGTACATCGCCTTGTTGTCGGAGGTCGGCGTCGGCGCACCGTCCAGCTGGGTGCCGTACGAGATCACTCCGGGGATCTTGCCGGCCGCGACGTACTCCGCCGACGTGGTGAGGGCCGCCGTACAGTAGTCCGCCGTCGGCGGCAGCGGCGCGTCCAGGAAGCGGCCGGTGTAGATCAGCGGGATCAGGTCGAGCCCTCGCGGCTCGGTGTAGGTGAGGATCTCGTCCAGGCAGGCGCCGAGCGAGTCCGCGACCGTCGTGTTCTCGTGGTGCCCGTCCAGGAACGGGTAGATGATCCCGTCGACGAACGGACCGTACTTGTCCAGGAACTCCGCGTCGGTGGCCTTGCCGAAGTAGGCGCAGGTGTAGAACCGCAGCTCCGGGCTGATCGCGGCCCCGGCGTCGACGAACTCACGCATGTACTCCGGGGTGAACAACCTGGCGTTCTCGCCGACCTCGAAGTCGTCGATCGCCCAGGCGCGGAAGTTCGGGTACTTGACCGCGAGCTCGGCGAACGCCTTCGCCCAGGCGACGTAATCCAGCCGGTAGGGCCGGGAGGCGCGGCCGTGGTCGGAGGTCTCGCTCGGCGGCACGATGTACGGGATCACGTCGATGCCGGCGGCCGCGGCGGCGGGCAGGAACTCCGCGCGCAGGTCGTCGAAGTCGGTCGCGGAGTCCCAGATGCAGAACAGGTAGGTGTTGGCCCCGAGCTCCGTGAGCCTGCGGATCAGCGCCGGGGTGTCGAGGTGCCGGTAGCCGTCCGCGCGCGGCTCGCGCTCGCGGAGGTAGGCGCCGACCGTGTTGCCGCCGGTGAGGGTGGCCTTGATACCGCCGGCGGGCTGGGGATACGGACCGTGCGTGGTCATCGGAACCACTCCTCAGAATTTTCGAGATTTCGAAAACAGTTCCGCTATCTCAGAAAAGCCTAAGACCGCCGGCGGAGCCCGGCAAGGGTTCAGGCGGTCGGCGGTTCGGTGGCGCCGAGGCGCTCGGAGATGGTCGTGCCGAGCTGGATCAGGCCGGCCTGGGCCTGCTTGCGCTTGTCGCGGGTCAGGTCGCGGGCGAAGGACGTGACGCCGACCGCCCCGGCGACGTGGCCGCCCGCGGCGAAGAACGGGGCCGCGACGCAGGCGATGTCGGCCTGCTCCTCCTGGTCCTCGACCGCGTAGCCCTGTTTGTGCACCTTCGAGAGCTCGGCGCGGAAGGTCTCCTCGTCGACAGGCTTCGCCTTCGGCCCGTAGCCAGGCTCCAGCCGCGCGAGCAGCGGCTTCAGCTCACTTTCCGGCAGGTACGCCGCGATCGCCCGGCCGAGTGCGGTGAGGTTGAAATGCGCGACCTTGCCCGGATAGGTGTCGAACTGGATGAACCCGGGCAGCGCCGCCTTCGCGACGTACACCACCGAGGAACCGGTCAGGACGCCGATGTGCACCGGCATACCGAGCCGGTCGGCCAGTTCGCGCATCTCGCGGGACGCGACCGACGACAGGTCCACCTTGCGGATCAGCTGCGTGGCCAGGCCGTACAGCCGCAGCGTCGGCCGCCAGAAATGGCTGCGGCCGACCACCCGGCGGGTGGCGTAGTCGCGCTGCTCGAGCGTGTAGACGATCGAGGCACAGGTGGCGAGCGGGATCTTCGCCTTCTTGGCCAGCGCCGTGAGCGTGAGCTCCTCGTCGGACTCGACCAATGTCTCGAGGATCGTCAGCGCTCGCGCGACCGCCGGCGACGGCGACCGGTCACCGGCTGTCTCACTCACCATGGTCGGAGTCTAGCGCCCGCGCCGGAAGCTGTCTTCGAGTGGCTGTATATACGAGATCACGAAGATTCATCTCAGATCTTGAAGTATGCAACATTTCGTGTCACTGTCCCGGAAAGAGTGCTGATCGGCGGACTTCGTCCGCGTGGAGGTAGCCGCCATGTCCGATCCCCTGAGCCGCCGGACGTTCCTCCGGGTCTCCGGTCTCTCGCTGTCCGCGACCGCCGTCGCGGGATGCTCGTTCTTCTCCACCGACGCCAAGAAGACGACCGGTTCGGCCGCGACCGACGCCGGCGCCAAGGAGTCACCGGTCCTGACCAAGCTGGTCAAGGACGGCAAGCTCCCCTCGCTGGACCAGCGGCTGCCCAAGAACCCGATGGTGGTCAAGCCGATCCAGGGCCCGGGCAAGTACGGCGGTGTGCTGCGGCGCGGCCAGATCGACCGGAACGCCACCCAGAACCAGTACGTCGAGTTCGCCGGCCTGCTCGAGTGGACGCCGACGACGCCCGCGAAGGTCGGCCCCGGCCTGGCCGAGAAGTGGGAGGTCCAGGACGACGGCAAGGTCTACGTCTTCCACCTGCGCGAGGGCCTGAAGTGGTCGGACGGGCAGCCGTTCACCACCGACGACCTGATGTTCGCCTACGAGAAGGAGTTCCTGAACAAGGAGCTGAACCCGGTCTTCCCCGGCTGGCTGAGCCCGGGCGGGAAACCCGGCAAGTTCGTGAAGGTCGACGACCACACGTTGCGGATGGAGTTCGCAGTACCGCACGGTCTGCTGCTGAAGTACCTGTGCTTCATGGGGCTGACCGGTTTCGGCTCGTCGACGGCGCTGTTGCTTCCGGCGCACTATCTCAAGCAGTTCCACAAGGACTTCGCGACGCCGGCGCAACTGCAGGCCGCGATGAAGAAGAACCCGGCGCCGACGTGGGCCGACTTCTTCAAGGCCCGGCGCGACATCTGGAAGAACGCCGACGTACCGATCCTCGGCCCGTGGAAGCTGCTCGCGCCGCTCCAGGGCTCGGGCGTGACAGCGCGTCTGGAACGCAACCCGTACTACTGGAAGGTCGACGAGCAAGGCCGACAGCTGCCCTACATCGACAGCCAGCAGTACACCGTGATGCCGTCCGAGACACTCGGGCTGCGCGCCGCGAACGGCCAGCTCGACCTGCAGGTCACCGACATCCAGGCCGAGCAACTCCCGCTGCTGATCAAGAACCAGGAATCCAAGGGCTACAAGGTGAACCGCTGGGTCGCCGAGCCCAACACGTCGATCAACCTGAACCAGAGCCACCCGGATCCGGTACTGCGCGAGCTGTTCCAGAAGATCGACTTCCGCGCCGGTCTCTCGCACGCGATCAACCGCAAGGAGATGAACGACGCGCTGTTCGCCGGCCAGGGCTTCGTCCGGCACCCGTGCGCCCAGCCCGAGGACGAGTACTGGGAGAAGGGCATGGGGCAGCGCTTCATCGAGTACGACGCGGACGAGGCGAACAAGCGTCTCGACGCCGCGGGCCTGACCAGGCGCGGGCCGGACGGCATGCGGCTGCGGCCGGACGGCAAGAAGCTGCAACTCGTCGGCCGCTGCTTCGAGGTCGGCGTCGGCATCGACGCGATCAGCGTCCTGGAGTACGCGAAGCGGTACTGGAAGGCGGTCGGCATCGACCTGGTCGCCAAGCCGATGACGCCGGAGCTCTGGTACGAGGAGATCCCGCACGGCGACTACGACCTGGTCGCATACCCGCCGGCCACCGTCTTGTGGGACATCGACTCGCTCTGGTACATCCCGACGAACGGCCTGACGTACTGGGCTCCGAAGTACGGCAACTGGTACGGCAACCACAAGGACAAGTTCGCGCTGGAACCGACCGGCGACATCCGCAAGCTGCAGACGCTGTACGACGAATTGGTGATCACCGCCGACGACGCGCGACGGATGGAGCTCGGGCACCAGATCCTGCGGCTGCACGACCAGAACGTGTGGATCATCGGCACCGTCGGTACGCCGTTCCAGCCGCTGATCTCGGCCGGCGACCTGCGCAACGTCCGTCCGGACGCGATCGCCAGCTACCGCACCCACTACGAGAACGCCTCGTCGCCGGAGCAGATGTACTTCGACTCCCCGGAGAAGCACTCCTGACCCGAAGGGATCCCCTTGGCCGGCTACCTGTTCCGTCGCCTGCTGGCGATGCTTCCCACCGTCCTGCTGATCTCGCTGGTGTCGTTCCTGATCATCCAGCTGCCGCCCGGCGACTTCCTCACCACGGTCGTCGCCAAGCTGCAGCAGCAGGGCCAGACGGTCGGCAGCGACCAGCTCGCGGCGCTGCGGCAGCAGTACGCGCTCGACAAGTCGCCGTTCGAGCAGTACCTGCGGTGGATGTCGAACATCGTCCTGCACGGCGATTTCGGTCAGTCGTTCCAGTACAACAAGCCCGTCTCCACACTGCTGGCCGAGCGGCTCCCGCTGACCATAGGCCTCGGCCTCGCGACCTGGCTGATCGGGTGGACGGTGGCACTGGCGGCGGGGATCTACTCCGCCGCCCGGCGCTACTCGAAACTCGACTACGTCATCACCGCGCTGACGTTCCTCGGTCTCGCCGTACCCGGCTTCCTGATCGCGCTGACCGTCGTGTACCTGGAGTTCAAGCTGTTCGGGCAGACGCTGTCGGGGATCATGTCGCCGGAGTTCGAGGGCGCGGTGTGGAACCTCGGCAAGCTGCTCGACGTACTCAATCACCTGTGGTTGCCGGTGCTCGTGCTGGCGTCCGGCGGCATCGCGGGAACGATCCGTGTCCTGCGGGCCAACCTGCTCGACGAGCTGCACAAGCCCTATGTCACAGCCGCCCGGGCCCGCGGGCTGGACGAGCGCAAACTGCTGATGCGCTACCCGACCCGGGTCGCGCTGAACCCGTTCATCGCCACGATCGGCTGGACGATTCCGGCGCTGTTCGACGGTGAGGTGCTGGTCGCCAGCGTTCTCGGCCTGGAGACGACCGGGCCGCTGCTGCTCAACGCGCTGAAGAGCCAGGACATGTACCTTGCCGGAGGCATCATCCTGATCGCGTGCGTGCTGACCGTGATCGGCACGCTGATCTCCGACCTGCTGCTCGCCGCCGTCGACGCCCGCGTCCGGATCGGGTACACCCGATGACCGCCGTCGAGATCGAGGCTGAGCCCGCCCTCGCGCTGGCTTCCCAGCGGACCCTGATCTGGCGGCGCTTCAAGCGCAACAAGCTCGCGGTCGTCTCGCTCTGGGTCGTCGCCCTGATCTACCTCACCGCGGCGTTCTGCGAGTTCCTCGCCCCGCAGGCCCAGGACACGTACGCCGCCGACCGCGCCTACGCACCACCGCAACTGCTCAAGATCTCGTTCACGTCCGGCCCGCACGTATTCGTGAACGGTTACAAGGGCACGCCGAACCCCGAGACACTGCTCCGCGACTACACCACCGACAAGTCCCAGCGGTACGCCGTACGCCTGTTCGCCAAAGGTGATCACTACAAGCTGTGGGGGATCGTCCCGTCCGACCGGCATCTCGTCGGACCGAGTCAGCCGGGCGCGCCGTTCCACCTGCTCGGCACCGACGACCAGGGCCGCGACAACCTCTCGCGGATCGTATACGGCACCCGGATCTCGATGTCGGTCGGCCTGATCGGCGTCCTCGCGGCGCTCGTCCTCGGCCTGCTGCTCGGCGGTGTCTCCGGCTACTTCGGCGGTCTGACCGACGGGATCGTGCAACGCGTGATCGAGTTCTTCATGTCGGTCCCTACCTTGCCGCTCTGGCTCGGGCTCGCCGCCGCCGTACCGCCGGGCTGGAGCCCGTTGAAGACGTACTTCGCGATCACGCTGATCCTCTCGCTGATCGGCTGGACCGGCCTGGCGCGGGTGATCCGCAGCCGGTTCCTGCAGATCCGCGGCGAGGACTTCGTGCTGGCCGCGGAACTGGACGGCGCGAGCTGGCACCGCGTGGTCGGCCGGCACATGCTGCCGGCGTTCACCAGCCACATCATCGCGTCGCTGACCCTCGCCGTCCCCGGGATGATCCTCGGTGAGACCGCGCTGTCTTTTCTGGGCCTCGGGCTGCAGCCGCCGGTGGTGAGCTGGGGAGTGCTGCTCAGCGGGGCGCAGAGCATCCGGGTGCTGACCACGGCGCCGTGGCTGCTGGCCTCCGGCGCCGCGGTGGTGATCGCGGTGATGGCCCTTAACTTCGTCGGCGACGGCCTGCGGGACGCCGCCGACCCCTACGAGTCATGAGGAGGCCTCCTATCGAGCCGCTGCTGGAGATCGAGAAGCTCAGCACGCACTTCGACACCGCCGACGGGCTGGTCCGGGCCGTCGACGACGTGAGCCTGCGGATCGAGCCGGGCCGGACGGTGTGCATCGTCGGCGAGTCCGGCTGCGGCAAGAGTGTCACCGCGCGTTCGATCCTGCGGCTGGTCGACCCGCCCGGCCGGATCGTTGCCGGCAGCATCAGGTTCCGCTCCGGCGACGGCGTCGTCGACCTGGCAGCGCTCGATCCCGGCGGACCGGAGCTGCGCCGGATCCGCGGCAAGGAGATCGGGATGGTGTTCCAGGAGCCGATGGCCGCGCTCAGCCCGGTGCACACGATCGGGCAGCAGCTGATCGAGGTGCTGCGGCTGCACGAGCAACTCGGCAAGGCCGAGGCCCGCGAGCGCGCGATCGCCGAGCTGCGCGGCGTCGGCATACCGCAACCGGAGCGGCGGATCGACGCCTACTCGTTCCAGCTGTCCGGCGGTATGCGGCAGCGTGCGATGATCGCGATGGCACTTGCTTGCCGGCCGCAACTACTGGTCGCGGACGAGCCGACGACCGCGCTCGACGTCACCACGCAGGCCCAGATCCTGCGGCTGCTGCGCACGCTGCAGGAGGAACGCGGGATGGCGATCCTGTTCATCACCCACGACCTCGGCGTGGTCGCCGAGCTCGCGGACCGGGTCGCGGTGATGTACCTGGGCAACGTGGTCGAGGAGTGCGACGTGGACTCGCTGTTCCACGACCTGCGGCACCCGTACACACGCGCGCTGCTGCGGTCCGTGCCGCGGATCGAGCGGCGGGCGCGGCGTCGATTGCCGACAATCCGCGGACAGGTCCCGCATCCGCAGCAGCGGCCGAGCGGCTGCCCGTACCGGACGCGCTGCGACCACGTCGTACCCGGTCAGTGCGACGCCGAGAACCCCGCGCTCGTGAGTGACGGTCTGAGGGAGGTTCGGTGCGTGCACTACCCGACCGCCGAGAGCATCCGCGACGGGCACGACCTGCGCCCCGAGGAGGTGGTCGCCGATGCCGGCTGAGGAGATCCTGCGGATCGAGGACCTGACGATGCGGTTCACCAGCGGCGCCGGGCTGTTCGGGCGCCGGAACCGGACCACCGTACGGGCGGTCGACGAGGTCGATCTCGTCGTACGGCGGGGTGAGACGCTCGGACTGGTCGGTGAATCCGGCTGTGGCAAGACGACGCTCGGGCGATGCATCCTGCGCGCGCACAAGCCGACCGCGGGGCGGCTTGTGTACCGGCGTGCGGACGGCGCCGAGGTCGATCTGGCCGGGCTGTCCCGGCGGCAGCTGCGTCCGCTGCGCACCGAGATCCGGACCGTCTTCCAGGATCCGAACTCGTCGCTCAACCCGCGGATGACCGTCCAGCAGATCGTTGCAGAACCGCTGATTGTCAACAATCTGGCGAGCGGCGGCGAGGTGCGGGACCGGGTCGCCGAGGCCTTGCGACGCTGCGGTCTGCGGCCGGAGCTGATGCGGCGCTACCCGCACGCGTTCTCCGGCGGTGAGCGGCAGCGGATCGGGATCGCGCGGGCGCTGGTGACGCAGCCGCGGCTGGTGGTCGCGGACGAGGCGGTGAGCGCGCTCGACGTGTCCGTCCGGAGCCAGATCCTCAACCTGCTCGAGGATCTCCGGGACGAGCTGGGCCTGACCTATGTGTTCATCTCGCACGACCTGTCGGTGGTCCAGCACCTCTGCGACCGGGTGGCGGTGATGTACCTCGGGCGGATCGTCGAGGAGGCGGAGACCGAGGACCTGTTCGAGCGACCCCGGCACCCCTATACCGAGGCACTCCTCCGCTCGATCCCACGGCCGGATCCGCGGTTGCGCCGGCGGGACGACGTACTGCCCGCCGGCGAGGTGGCGACGCCGGACCAGGACTTCGGCGGATGCCGTTTCCAGCCGCGCTGTCCGTACGCCGTGGACCTGTGCGCCGAGGTGGAGCCGGACACCGTGCCGCGCTGTCATCGAACCGATGAACTCGAGCTGGACGGGGTGTACACGACGGCCTGACTCCGGGTTGCTACGGTCGGAAGCGGTAGTGGTTGCCTCACTGAGAGTAGTCGATCGTGTCCGCACCGCAACAAGCCGGCGAGGAGAAGACCTTTTTCGGTCATCCTCGTGGGTTGATGACGCTGTTCACCACGGAGCTGTGGGAGCGGTTCAGCTACTACGGGATGCGCGCGATCCTGCTCCTGTACCTGACCGACCAGGCGCACGGGCTCGGCCTCGGTGAGTCGCTCGGGCAGGCGGTGGTGTCGATCTACGGCGCCTCGGTCTACCTGCTGTCGGTGCTCGGCGGCTGGTTCGCGGACCGCGTGTTCGGCGCCCGTCGCACCGTCCTGTACGGCGGTACCGTGATCGTCGCGGGCCACCTGTGTCTCGCCTTGCCGTCGACCGGACCGGCGTACGCCGGGATCGCGTTGGTTGCCCTCGGCACCGGACTGCTGAAGCCGAACGTGTCCACGATGGTCGGCGCGCTCTACGAGCAAGGCGACACACGGCGGGACTCGGCGTTCTCGATCTTCTACATGGGGATCAACATCGGGTCGTTCTCGGCGCCGTTCGTGGTCGGGTTCCTGCGCCGCGAGTTCGGGTTCCACGTCGCGTTCGCGGCGGCCGCGGTCGGCATGACGCTGGCGCTGGTCGCCTACCTGCTCGGCCGGCGCACCCTGCACGGTCGCGGCGACACCCCGCCGAACCCGCTGACCGCAGCCGACCGGCCGACGATGATCAAGGTCTCGGCCGCGGTCCTCGCGCTGCTCGCGGTGGTGTTCGCCTGGTCGGCCTGGCGGTCCGGCGGCGTCGGCCCGCGGCCGGTGGTGGACGCGATCTCGTACGTGTGTTTCCTGGCGCCGATCGCGTACTTCGTGATGCTGCTGCGGAGCCCGCTCGTCACACCGGTCGAACGGCAGCGGGTCCGCGCGTACATCCCGTTGTTCGTCGCGGCGATGCTGTTCTTCATGCTGTTCGAGCAGGCCGCGACGACGCTGACGACGTTCGCGGCGAGCCGGACGCAGCTCGACCTCTTCGGGATCGAGATCTCGCCGGAGTTCTTCCAGTCCGTCAACCCGTTCTCGATCGTTGTGCTGGCGCCGGTGTTCGCGGTGATCTGGATCCGGCTCGGCGACCGCGGGCCGTCGATCGGGCAGAAGTTCGCGACCGGGCTGCTGCTGGCCGGTATGTCGTTCGCGGTGATGGCGCTCGCCTCGTCGGTTGCCGGCGACCACCTCGCGTCGCCCCTGTGGCTGGTGGCCGTGTACGTGATCCAGACACTCGGCGAACTGTTCCTCTCCCCCGTAGGCCTGGCCGCGACGACGGTCCTCGCGCCGCGGGCCTTCCTCAGCCAGATGATGGCGCTGTGGTTCCTCGCCCCGGCAGCCGGTCAGGCGATCACCGCCCAGCTCGTGCAGGCGACCGAGGACGCGTCGGACACGGCGTACTTCGGTGGCCTCGCGGTCGTCACGATCCTGGTCGCGATCGTCGTCTTCGCGCTGGCACCCTGGATCCGGCGACACACCAACGTACGAGACAGCGCCGACATACGAGAAACGTCGTAGTCGCGTCGTACGCGAGTTGCGCATTCCGTCCGACGCGGGCGGCCGCCCGGGACACCTAGCGTCAGTGACATGACTGGCGCAAGCGTTGCTCTTCTCGCGGGGACGATATCCACCATCCTCTTCGCGTCGAGCGCCCTGCCGATGGTGGTCCGGGCGATCCGGACCCGCGACCTCGCGTCGTACAGCCCGGCCAACCTGGTGCTGGCCAACGTCGGCAACGCCGTCCACTGCATCTACGTGGTGCACCTGCCGCCAGGACCGATCTGGTTCCTGCACGGCTTCTACGTCGTGACGTCCGCGCTGATGTTGCTGTGGTGGCTGCGCTTCCACAATCAGTTCCACAGCCACCGGCGCGAGGTCAGGGAGGTTCTGACATGAACACCGTCATCATCGGCGCCGGACAGGCCGGACTCGCCACCGGCTATCACCTGCAACGGCTCGGGGAGCCGTTCACGATCCTGGACGGCAACGCCCGGGTCGGCGACCAGTGGCGGGCGCAGTGGGACAGCCTGCGGCTCTACTCCCCTGCCAAGTACGACGGCCTGCCCGGGCTGCCGTTCCCGGGCGATCCGTGGAACTACCCCGCCAAGGACGAGGTCGCCGACTACCTCGCCTCGTACGCGACCCGTTTCGACCTGCCGATCCGGCACAACACGCGGGTCGACCGACTCGAGCGCCTCGACGGCCGATGGATCGTGGTCACCGGCACGGAGCGGATCGCGACCGACAACGTCGTCGTCGCGACCGGTACCTTCGGGCGTACGCCGTACCTCCCGGACTTCGCCGTCGACCTGGATCCCGCGATCCGGCAACTGCACTCGTCGGAGTACCGGCGGCCGGCGCAGCTCAAGGACGGGCCGGTGCTCGTGGTCGGCGCGTCGCACTCCGGCACCGATGTCGCGTACGAGGTCGCGCAGACCCACGACACCGTCCTGTGCGGTCGCGATCCCGGACAGATGCCGTTCCGTCCCGGCGCACGCGGTCAGGCGATCTTCTGGCCGGTGTTCCTGTTCGTCGGACGGCATCTGGTGACGCGCCGGTCGCCGATCGGCAAGTCGGCGATGGAGGAGATCCGGTTCCACGGCGGCCCGATGATCCGGGTGAAGCGCGCGGACCTGCTCGAGCGCGGCGTCGAGCGCGTGCACGACCGGGTGACCGGCGTCCGGAACGGGCGGCCCCTCCTCGCGGACGGCCGCGTAGTCGACGTGGCCAACGTCGTCTGGGCGACCGGCTTCCAGCAGGTCTTCGACTGGATCAAGGCACCGGTGATCGGGCCCGACGGCTGGCCATGCGAGTACCGCGGCGTGGTCGCGGACGCGCCGGGCCTGTTCTTCTGCGGTCTGTCCTTCCAGTACTCCTTCAGCTCGATGGTGCTGCCCGGCGTCGGGCGGGACGCGGGGTACGTCGCCAAACACATCGCTGCCCGGTCCCGGGCGGACCGGAGTCTTGCCGCCGCGTGATCGACAGGCGCATGCTCGCGAGTGGGGGCATGTGATGGGGATTGTCGACGATCTGCAGCGGGCCAGGACGGCGTTCGAGCGCCGCGACTGGGCGGCCGCGTACGGCCGGCTCATGACGGCGGACGGTGAGCCGGGGTCCGCCCTCGGCCCGGAAGACCTGATGACGCTGGCCACGGCGGCGTTCCTGCTCGGTGATACGGACGGCTGCATCCGCGCACTGCAGCGCGGCTACCGGCTGCGCATCGACGCCGGCGACGTGCTGGGCGCCGTGCGGTTCGCCTTCTGGCTGGCCCTCGTCCTCAACGTCCGGGGCGAGGTGGCGGTCGGCAGCGGCTGGGCCGCACGCGCCCACCGCCTGCTCGCGGACCAGCCGGACGACGTACTGGAACGCGGCTACCTCCGCGTCCACGACTTCTTCCAGTGCCTGGACAGCGGCGACTTCCCGGGTGCGCTGGCGGTGAGTGAGGACATGATCGGCATCGCCCGCCGGCACTCCGATCCCGACCTGCTCGCCCAGAGCCTGGTGTGCAAAGGCCGGCTGCTGATGTACTCCGGCCGGGTGCCGGAGGGCCTGACCCTGCTGGACGAGGCGATGGTCGCCGTCGCGGCCGGCGAGCTCTCGCCGATCTTCGCGGGCAACGTGTACTGCGCGATGATCGAGGCCTGCCAGGAGGTACTGGACTTCGCTCGTGCGTCCGCGTGGACGACGGCGCTGACACGCTGGTGCGACAGTCAGCCGGACCTGGTGCCGTTCACCGGGCAGTGCGCGGTCCATCGCGGTCAGATCCTGCGCCTGCACGCGGCGTACCCGGAGGCGCTGGCGGAGTTCGACGCCGCCTGCCGCCGGTATGCGGCCGCGGGATCCCAGATCGCTGCCGGTCTCGCATTGACCGAGCGGGGCGACGTACTGCGGATCTGCGGCGACCTGTCGGCGGCGCAGGCGGCGTACGACGAAGCGGCCGGGTACGGGCACGAACCGCAGCCGGGCCGGGCCCTGCTCCTGCTGGCCCGTGGCCGGACCGCGGCCGCGGTTGCCGCTGTACGGCGTCTGCTCGCGGAGACCGGTGATCCGGTGCATCGTTCGCGGCTGCTCGCGGGCGCGGTCGAGGTCCTGCTCGCCGGCGAGGCCGTGGACGAGGCCTCGTCCGCGGCCGAGGAGTTGTCGGCAATCGCCGACAGCTTCGGCTGCGCGGGGCTACGGGCGTCGGCGGCGTACTGTCTGGCGCTGGTCGCGCTGCAAGGCCGTGACCCGGATCGTTCGTTGCGTCAGGCAAGGGTTGCCGGCCAGCTGTGGAACGAGTTGCAGGCCCCGTACGAGGTGGCGCGGGCGAAGGTACTGGTCGGACGGTCGTTCCGGTTGCTCGGGGACGAGGACTCGGCGACCACCGAGCTGAAGGCCGCCTGCCACAGCTTCGCCGAACTCGGCGTCGTGCCCGCGCGGCAGGAAGTCGAGCGGCTGCTGCACACCGAGAGCGCCGGCGGCCTCACCGGGCGCGAACTTGAGGTCCTGCGCTTGGTTGCTGCTGGCAACAGCAACGCCGAGATCGCGGAGCGGCTGGTGCTGAGCGACAAGACCGTCGCCCGGCACCTCACCAACATCTTCGCGAAGCTCGACGTACCGTCCCGGACCGCGGCCGCGGCGTACGCCCGGGATCACGAGCTGCTCTGAGGCACCCAGGTCGACAACGCTTCGTCGAGTCCCGTCGCGGTGCCGTCCGCGGCGGCCCAGGCGACGTACCCGTCCGGCCGGATCAGCACGCCGGTGAGATCGCCGTCGTACTTCGTCGTGAGCACGCGGACCCGCCCGGATGCGAGATCGCGCAGTTGCGCCGAATCGGACAGGTCCAGCAGCAGCGCCTTGCCGTCGAAGAGGTGCTCCCCCAGCCGCGTACCGTCCGCGAACTTGAAGTCAGGCGCACCCGCGCCGACCAACTCGTGCGTGCCCTCGATCGGGTAGCGATGCAGAACACCGGACAACTTCTTCGCGAGGTACGTCGTACCGCCCGACGTCTCGAGCAAGTCCTTGACCACACTGCGCAACGCCGAGGTCCGGAAATCCGTGCGCATCAAGGCGATCTGGGCGCGCGTCCAGTCAAGGACCCACTCGCCGATCGGGTGCCGCTCTGTCGTGTAGGTGTCGAGGAGACCGGTGGGCGCGGTGCCTTGGATCGTCGCAGCCAGCTTCCAGCCGAGGTTGACCGCATCACCGATCCCGAGGTTCAGGCCCTGACCGCCGAACGGTGAGTGCACGTGTGCCGCGTCCCCGGCGAGCAGCACGCGTCCGAGGCGGTACGTCGTGGCCTGCCGCGCGTTGTCTGTGAACCTCGTCGCCGACAGCAGCCGGGTGACCGTGACGTCGACGCCGGTGACCCGCCGCAGGCTGCCCTGGATCTCGTCGGCGGTGATCGGTGCGTCGCGGTCCTCCGGCGGGCCGTCGAACTCGACGGTCAGCACGCGGCCTGGGACCGGCCCATGGGCGTAGAGACCGGTCTCGGTGTAGTTCCAGCTGCGGCGCAGGCTCTCGGCGCCTTCGAGTTCCACGATCGCCTGCCGGCCAGTGATCGCCGGCTCGGTACCGGGGAAGTCGAACCCAGCCAGCTTGCGTACCAGACTGCGGCCGCCATCGGCGCCGACCAACCAGCCCGCCCGCACCGAGCCGGCGCTCAAGTGGACCGTCACACCCTCGTCGTCGGCGTCGAAGCCGGTGACCTCCACCCCGCGCCGGATCTCGACGCCGAGCTCGGCGGCCCGTGCGCCCAGGACGGACTCGATCGCCTGCTGCCCGACTGCGACCACCGACACCGCGGGACCGGCATCGCGGAAGTCCGGATCCGCGAAGTCCACCCCGGCGGAGCTGACCATGATCCCGGCGAAGTGCCCGGCCGGCGGCGGGCCGCTCGGCGCCTTCCCGCCCCGGAACGCCTTCATCTGCTCGTACGCCAGGCGCTGGTGCTCCTGCAGCGCCGGCAGCATTCCGCGCCGGTACAGCGCCTCGGCGGTCGGCACGTTGATCGAGCCGGCCTTGATCGTCGGGTCGATCTCTTGCAGCCGCTCGACGACCAGTACGTCGACTCCGGCCAGCGCGAGCTCGCAGGCCAGCATCAGTCCGACCGGCCCGCCGCCGGCGATCACCACGTCCTTGTTGTCCATGCCGGGAATCTTAGACCGAGTATAAAATTTGGTCCAGTACAATTCTGATCATGGCGGAGCAAGGACTGCGGGAACGCAAGAAGCAGGCGACCCGGCGGATGATCGCGGACGTGGCCACCGGCCTGTTCGTGACCCGCGGGTTCGACGCGGTGACGGTCGCCGAGATCGCCGAGGCGGCCGGTGTGTCCAAGATGACGGTCTTCAACTACTTCCCACGCAAAGAGGACCTGTACCTGGACCGGCACCTCGACCGGCTCCGTGAACTAGAGGCCGTCGTCCGCGACCGGCCCGCCGGCGAACCGGTGACCACCGCGATGCGCCGCTATCACCACGAGTTGCTCGCCGCGGGGCATCCGCTGTCCGGCGCGATCGCGGGTGTGCACGGGTTCTGGAGCGTGCTGCAGTCCAGCCCCGCCCTGATGGCCCGCATGGTCGAGCAGGAACACGAGATCGGCGACATGCTGGCCGGCGTACTGGCCGAAGAGACCGGCGACGAGTTCTCCGCACGCCTGGTCGCGAACCTGCTGACTGCGACCATCATCACGATCTTCCGGACCCCCGTCGGCCGGATCATGGCCGGCGACGATGTCGAGCAGGTCCGCCGCGATCAGGTGGCCGTCATCGACCGGGCGTTCGACGTACTCGAGCAAGGGATCGGTCCTCGGAGGGAGCAGGTTCACTCCGACGGGTGAGGCGGCACCGGGGTGGTAGGCCGGATGCTCGGAACGTGAGCACAACAGAGCGCCCCGTCCCCCGCTGGGCCTACGTCCTCGCCCACGCGATCCCGTTCCTGACCCTGCCGTCCGGGCTCTGGCGGCTGGGCCTGGTGTTCGGTTCATCGATGGGCATGCTGGACGACAACGGCAACCCCGCCCACCTCGGCGGCGTCGGCGCCAAGGCGTACGTCGTCTCGCTGTCGATCTTCTCCGAACTGGTCGCGCTGACCGCCCTGGGCCTGGTCAGCCGCTGGGGCGAGGTCGCGCCGCGCTGGATCCCGTTCGTCGGCGGCCGGCGTGTCCATCCGTACGCCGCGATCGTGCCCGCCGTCCTGGGATCGCTGTCCCTGATCGCGATCTGGACCTTCGGGTTCCGCGACGCGTTCACCGACCACTTCATCCCGTTCTCGGGCACGGGCTGGAAAGTACTGATGATGGCCTGCTACGCGCCGCTCAACCTCTGGGGTCCCGCACTGCTGGTCGTCACCTGGGCGTACTACCGGCGCCGGGTCAGCGCGACCGCGGTCGCGGTTTGAGCGTTGTCCCGGGCAGCGGCGGAGCAGGCAACGGATCGCCGTCGTACCCCGGAACCATGCTGAACCTGTCGTTGCCCCCAGCATCGATAGCGGCCTGCCAGGCGTCCCGGGCGGCGACGATGTCCTCGTGCGAGCGGCCGATGAAGTTCCACCACATCACCAGCTCCTCCTCGAACGGTTCACCGCCGAGCAGGAGGAACCGCACACCATTGCTCGAGGCAACGAGCTCGATCGCGTCGCGGCCGGCGCCGAGGTAGGTCATCTCGCCGAAGCCCGGGTTCAATTCCCCGACGGTCAGCGATCCGTCGACCACGAGGACGGCGTACTCGTTGGACGATGCCAGCGGGAGCGAGATGGTGCGGCCCGGCTCGATCGTGACGTCGGCGCCGACCAGCGGCGTGTACGCCGGGGCGGGCGAGGTGACACCGGCGACGGTCCCGATCATCACGGTCACCTGCGCGCCGTCGAGTTCGAGTCGCGGCAGGTCGGCGTACGCGTTGAAGGCGGGTGCGGTCGTCGTACGGACGTCGTCCGGGAGGGCGACCCACAGCTGGGCGCCGTGCAGCCTCGGCGGGGCGTCCGGGGTCGAGACCTCGGAGTGGGCGATGCCGTTGCCGGCGGTCATGATGTTCAGCTCACCCGGGCGGACGAGCGCGTGCGATCCGACGCTGTCGCGGTGCTCGATCTCGCCCTCGAACAGCCAGCTCACCGTCTGCAGGCTCGTGTGCGGATGCGGCGGGACCTGCATGCCACGCTCCCCCGGTACGTCGTACGAGTCGACGCGCTGCGCCAGGTCCTCCGGTCCGTAGTGGTCCACGAAGCACCAGGCGCCGACCATCCGGCGGTTCTTGTTCGGCAGCAGCCGGCGTACCTTCGTGGTCCGCCCCAGCACGACGTCGCGCGCCTCGAGCATCTCCAGCGCAGGCCCCTCACAGTCCCCCGTGCCGACAACCTCAGCCGGGTCCTTCTCCAGATCACTCATGACGCCGTCCATTCCAGGAGTTTCTGCTGGTCCCAGGTGTTGATGACGCTGTCCGGCATCACACCGCAGTCCTCGGCGCGTTCGCAGCCGTAGACCTGCCAGTCGAGCTGGCCGGGCGCGTGCGCGTCGGTGTCGATCGAGAACACGCAGTCCATCTCGACCGCCATCGAGAGCAGCCGCTTCGGCGGGTCGAGCCGTTCGGGACGGGAGTTGATCTCGACCGCCGTACCGAACTGACGGCACGCCTCGAACACCACCTCGGCGTCGAACTCCGACTCCGGACGCGTCCCGCGACCGCCCGTGATCAGCCGGCCGGTGCAGTGACCGAGGACGTCCACGTGCGGGTTGGCGATCGCGCGGACCATCCGCTCGGTCATCGGCTCGGAGGCCATCCGCAGCTTGGAGTGCACGCTCGCGACGACGACGTCGAGCCGCGCCAGGATCTCCGAGTCGCAGTCCAGCGAGCCGTCGTCGAGGATGTCGACCTCGATACCGTTCAGAATCGTGAAGCCGTCGAGCTCGTCCTGCAGCTTCTTGTTGAGCTCGGCAACGACCTCGAGCTGCTGCAGCCGCCGTTCCCGCGACAGGCCGTTGGCGACGGTCAGCCGCGGCGAGTGGTCGGTGAGCGCGATGTACGAGTGGCCCAGGCGGTGCGCCGTACGCGCCATCTCCTCGATCGGGCTGCCGCCGTCGGACCACTCCGAGTGCAGATGCAGGTCGGCCTTCAGGTCGGCGCGGAGGTCCTTGCCCGCGCCGGTCAGCTCGCCCGCGTCACCCTCCAGCTTGACCAGGTACGCCGGGGTCTTGCCGTCCATCGCCTCGATGATCACGGCCTCGGTCTTCGGCCCGATCCCCGGCAGCTCGGTCAAGGTCCCCGCGCGGCGGCGCGCCCGCACCTCGGCGGCCGGCAACGCGGCGATCGTGTCGGCCGCCCGCCGGTACGCCTTCACCCGATGCGTCGGCTGGCGGTCACGCTCGAGGTAGTACCCGATCGCCCGCAGGGCCGCTACGGCCTCCGCCACGCCCGCGTTGTCCGTCATGCATCCCATCATGGCAGCGGTCTATGGTCGGTTCGTGGCGAAGGGTGCGCATCTGGTGCGGGCGGAGCGGTTGCAGGCAGCGACCGGCGCGCTCGCCACCGCCGCGATGGCAGCGATGGAGGACAAGCTTCCGTGGTTCGGGAAGTTGTCCGCGCAGGACCGGTCGTGGATCGGGCTGGTCGCGCAGTCCGGGATCTCGGCGTTCGTCGAGTGGTTCCGCGACCCCGAGGCACACTCCTCGATGCCGACCCGGATCTTCGGCTCCGCGCCGCGCGAGTTCACCCGGGTGATCTCGCTGCACCAGACCGTCGACCTGGTGCGGACCACGATCGAGACCATCGAGAACACCATCGGCACCCTGCTCCCACCCGCCGACGTGCCGATCGTCCACGAGGCCATCCAGCGGTACGCCCGCGAGGTCGCGTTCGCCGCCGCCACCGTCTACGCGCAGGCCGCCGAGATGCGCGGCGCCTGGGACGCCCGCCTGGAAGCCCTTCTCGTCGACTCCGTCATCCGCGGCGAGGCCGACGAGTCGGTCCGCTCCCGCGCCTCCGCCCTCGGCTGGACCGGAGCCGCCGGTACGACGGGAGCCGCCGAGGTGGCCGTGGTGGTCGGCCGGGCTCCCGCCGCCGAACCGGCCGAAACCCCCAACGCCGGCTCGAACGTCGCGGACCTGGTCCGGCACGCGGCCCGCGAGGCGGGTGCTGACGCTCTGTGCGCGATCCAGGGCGACCGCCTGGTGGTGGTACTCGGCGGTACGAGCAAACCTGTGGAGATCGTACAAAAACTCGCGCCCTGGTTCGGACCCGGTCCGATCGTGGTGGGACCGGTCGTGAAGGACCTGATGTCGGCCGTGACCTCGGCACGAGCCGCCGTCGCCGGGCTCCGCGCCGCCGCGGCCTGGCCGGGCGCCCCGCGGCCGGTGCCGGCCGACGAACTGCTCCCGGAACGGTCACTCTCCGGAGACGGTCACGCCCGCCGGCAGCTCGCGAACGAGGTCTACGCCCCGCTCACCGTGGGGGACGGCGTGCTCCTCGACACGGTCTCGGCGTACCTGGACTCCGGCGGATCGATCGAGGCGACGGCCCGGGCGATGTTCATCCACGCCAATACCGTCCGGTACCGGCTGAAGCGTGTGGCGGACATCACGGGGTACAACCCGCTGAATCCCCGCGACAGTTTCACGTTGCGTGTCGCACTGACCTTGGGTCGCCTGCTCAATCCGGAGCCCGGCGGCACGGTTTTGTAGGATCTCCACAAACCCGCCCGGGAGAATTCGTGCTCGCCTTTGCGCTCACGACCGGCAGGTGTAAGGGAGAGTGGGGCACGTGCTCGTCATCGTCGCACCCGGTCAGGGTGCCCAGACCCCAGGATTCCTCGAGCCGTGGCTGACGGATCCCGTGTTCGAGAGCCGGCTGAACTGGCTCTCCGCGGTCGCCGGCCTCGACCTCGCCCACTACGGAACCGAAGCCGACGCGGACACGATCCGGGACACCGCGATCGCGCAGCCGCTGCTGGTCGCCTCCAGCATGCTGGCCGCGCTGGCGGTCTTCCCGCACCCGGCCGACGCCTTCGCGAAGGTCGGCGCGGTCGCCGGTCACAGCGTCGGTGAGCTCGCCGCCGCGGCCGGCACCGGTGTGCTGACCGCCGAGCAGGCGATGGTCCTGGTCCGCGAGCGCGGCAAGGCGATGGCCGCGGCGGCCGCGCTGACGCCGACCTCGATGACCGCGGTGCTGGGCGGCGACCGCGAGGAGATCCTCGCCAAGCTCGCCGAGCACGGCCTGACGCCGGCCAACGACAACGGGCCCGGCCAGATCGTTGCCGCAGGCACCGTCGAGGAGCTGGCCGCGCTGGCCGCCGATCCGCCCGCGAAGGCCCGGCTGATCCCGCTGTCCGTGGCCGGTGCGTTCCACACCCGGCACATGGAGCCGGCCGTCCAGACGCTGGCGAAGTACGCGACCGCGATCAGCACCCACGACCCGCGGACCCGCCTGATCTCGAACCGCGACGGCCACGTCGTCCACGACGGCCGCGACGTCCTGCAGCGCCTCGTCACCCAGGTGAACGCCCCGGTCCGCTGGGACCTGTGCATGCAGACGATGTCCGACCTCGAGGTGACCGGCATCCTGGAGCTGCCACCGGCGGGCACCCTGACCGGCATCGCTCGGCGCGCTCTGAAGGGCGTCGAGACGTTCGCGCTGAAGACCCCGGACCAGCTCGACGACGCCCGCGCGTTCGTCGAGAAGCACGGCAGCCCGTCCGAGATCGACGCCTCCCCGACCTGGCGCCTGCTGGTCGCCCCGATCAAGGGCACCTTCACCCGCAAGGTCGACGTACTCCGGGAGACCGGTGCGACCGTCGAGGCCGGTGAGGTCGTCGCGAAGGTGGCGAGCCTGCGGGACGAGGTCGACGTGACCGCACCGCACGGCGGCATCGTCGTCGAGTGGCTCGTCGAGGAAGGTGACCCGGTCTCCCCCGGCCAGCCCTTGGTCCGTCTGCACCCCGCCGGAGGCGCCGCATGATCACCGCATCGACAGGCGCGCAGTACGCCGGGATTCTCGGGATCGGGTCGTACCGGCCGCGGCGGGCGGTGCCGAACTCCGAGATCCTCGAGCAGATCGACTCCAGCGACGAGTGGATCCAGACCCGCTCCGGGATCAAGGAGCGGCGCTGGGCGAGCGAGGACGAGACCGTCCTGATGATGTCGGTGAACGCGGCCAAGGAAGCGATCGCCGACTCCGGTGTCGACCCGGCCGAGATCGGCTGCGTGATCGTCGCGACCGTCACGCACCTGTACCAGACCCCGGCGATCGCAACCCGGATCGCGGTCGAGGTCGGCGCCCCGACCGCGGCGGCGTTCGACATCTCCGCGGCCTGTGCGGGCTTCTGCTACGGCGTCGCGATGGGCAACGACCTGGTCCGCGGCGGCAGCGCGAAGTACGTGCTGGCGATCGGGGTCGAGCGACTCAGCGACATCACCGACCGGACCGACCGCGGTACGGCGTTCATCTTCGCCGACGGCGCCGGCGCCGCGATCGTGGGGCCCACCGACGAACCGGGGATCGGCCCGGTCGTGTGGGGCTCGGACGGCACGCAGCACCAGGTGATCAGCCAGAAGGAGTCCTGGCAGGAGGTGCACGGCAACCACAACTGGCCGCACCTGACAATGGACGGCAACCCGGTGTTCCGCTGGGCGTCGTTCGAGATGGCCAAGGCCGCGCAGCAGGCGCTGGACGTGGCCGGTGTGAAGGCGGAGCAGCTCGACCTGTTCGTGCCGCACCAGGCGAACATGCGGATCACCGACGCGATGCGCCGCACGCTGAAGCTGCCCGAGCACGTGAAGATCGCCCGCGACATCGAGCGCCAGGGCAACACCTCGGCCGCGTCGATCCCGCTCGCGATCACGGCGATGCGCGAGGCCGGCGAGGCCAAGAGCGGCGACCTCGCCCTGATCATCGGCTTCGGAGCCGGGCTGGTGTACGCCGCCCAGGTGATCAGGCTCCCGTAGTCCATAGTTGTCCGGGGTAGCTCAGGTGGCTGCTCCGGCAGTAAGTCAGCAGAAATCCGAAAGGGAAACCAAGAGATGGCCAGCACCGAAGAGATCCGTTCCAGCCTCGCCGAGATCGTGAACGAGATCGCCGGCATCCCGGTCGAGGACGTCCAGCTGGACAAGTCCTTCACCGACGACCTCGACGTCGACTCGCTCTCCATGGTGGAGGTCGTGGTGGCCGCCGAGGAGAAGTTCGACGTGAAGATCCCCGACGACGAGGTCAAGAACCTGAAGACCGTCGGCGACGCGGTCGCGTTCATCGAGCGCGCCCAGAACGGCTGACGTCACCGTCACCCGCGCTGGCCCGGGTGCTCATCGGGCCCCTTCTTCGCAAGGCAGTCTGATGAGCACCACGCAGTACCACCCCTCGCTCCCAACCGCAGAACGCTCATGTGAAGGATGAGGTAACCATGTCGAAGACCCGAGTCGTCATCACCGGACTCGGAGCCACGACTCCGCTCGGCGGCGATGTGACCAGCACCTGGGAAGGATTGCTGGCGGGTCGCTCCGGCGCACGGCGGCTGACCGACGAGTGGGTGCAGAACCTGGCGGTGCAGATCGCCGCACCGGTCGCGGTCGAGCCGACCGAGGTCATCGAGCGCGTCAAGGCCCGCCGTCTCGACCGTACGGCGCAACTCGCGCTCGTCGCCGCCCGTGAGGCCTGGGCCGACTCCGGCCTGGAGGACTCCGGGCTCGACAAGGAGCGGCTCGGCGTCGCGGTCGCCTCCGGGATCGGCGGCCTGCACACCACCCTGTCGAACTACGACGCCCTGCAGCAGAACCCGCGCCGGGTCTCGCCCCTGGCGATCCCGATGCTGATGCCGAACTCGTCGGCGGCCTACGTCAGCCTCGAGCTCGGCGCGAAGGCCGGCGTCCACACCCCGGTGTCGGCCTGTGCGTCCGGCAACGAGGCAATCTGGCTCGGACTCGACCAGATCCGGCTCGGCCGTGCGGACGTGGTGGTCGCCGGTGGCGCCGAGGGCGCGATCATGGCGCTGCCGCTGGCCGCGTTCGGGATGATGCAGGCGCTCAGCAAGCGCAACGACGACCCGGAGAAGGCGTCGCGTCCGTGGGACGTCGACCGCGACGGGTTCCTGCTCGGAGAGGGCGCCGGGATCCTGATCCTGGAGTCGTACGAGCACGCGAAGGCGCGCGGCGCGAAGATCTACGCCGAGCTCGCCGGTGCGGGGATCTCCGCCGACGGCCACGACATCGCGCAGCCCGACCCGACCGGTTCCGGTGCGCGGCGGGCGATGCTGCGGGCGCTGTCCGAGGGCGACCTGACCCCGGCCGACATCTTCCACATCAACGCGCACGCCACCTCGACGCCGCAGGGCGACATCGCCGAGTCGCTCGCGATCCGGCAGGCGCTCGGCAAGGAGGCCGACCACGCGGTCGCTACCGCGCCGAAGTCGATGATCGGTCACCTGCTCGGCGGCGCCGGTGCGGTCGAGTCGGTCGCGACCGTGCTCGCCCTGAAGAACCGGGTCTCGCCGCCGACCATCAACGTGGACAAGCTCGACGACGAGATCGACCTGGACGTCGCGACCGAGCAGCGCAAGCTGCCCGACGGGGACATCGCGGCCCTGAACAACTCCTTCGGCTTCGGCGGCCACAACGCCGCCATCGCCTTCAAAACGCTGTAGTCCCTGGAGGCAACATGACCGTATTGATGCCGCGACTCCGTCGCGGCGGGTCATGGGGCTGTGACTCCCGGCCTTCCCTCGTCGCTCCGGTCGCTTCGCTCCCTCCGCTCCTCAGTCCAGGCCGGGAGGCCCCATGACCAGCGCCCCGGCAAAACCCGCCAAACTGCCCCGTGAGCTGGACCCACGCAACCCTGTGAACCGGCTGACGAACCTGCTCGATCCGGGCAGTCTGGAGCTGATCACCCCCGATGACCTGTCGGGGATGATCGCGGCCCGCGGGCGGATTGCCGGGGCGAAGGTCGTGGCGTTCTGTTCCGACGCCACCGTGATGGGTGGCGCGATGGGCGACATCGGCTGCGACGTGGTGGTCAAGGCCTACGAGGTCGCCCGCGCGGAGCAGGTGCCGATCATCGGCCTGTGGCACTCCGGCGGCGCGCGGCTGGCAGAGGGCGTGCTCAGCCTGCACGCCGTCGGCAAGATCTTCTACGCGATGACGCAGGCCTCCGGGAAGATCCCGCAGATCTCCGTCGTCCTGGGCCCGGCGGCGGGCGGAGCGGCGTACGGCCCGGCGCTGACCGATGTCGTCATCCTCGGTCCGGAGGGCCGGATCTTCGTGACCGGCCCGGACGTGGTCCGCTCGGTCACCGGTGAGGACGTCGACATGCTCCGCCTCGGCGGCCCCGAGCCGCACGGACGGCGGTCCGGCGTCGTCCACATCACCACCGACAGCGAGGCGGCGGCGCTGGAGCAGGCGCGCCGGCTGACCGACCTGCTCGCCAACCAGGGCACGATGTCGACCGCGATCCCGGACACCGATCTGTCCGGGTTCCTGCCCGAGTCGGCGAAACGCGCGTACGACGTCCACCCGCTGGTCGGAGGGGTGCTCGACGAGGACTCCTCGGTGGAACTGCACCAGCGATGGGCTCCGAACATCGTCACCACACTCGGACGCCTCGGCGGCCGCACGATCGGCGTGATCGCGAACAACCCGCTGCGGCTCGGTGGGTGCCTGGACGCACTGTCCGCGGAGAAGGCGTCCCGGTTCGTCCGGATGTGCGACGCGTTCGGCGTACCGCTCGTCGTGCTGGTCGACGTACCCGGGTATCTGCCCGGTGTCGGTCAGGAGTGGGACGGCGTCGTACGACGGGGCGCGAAGCTGCTGCACGCGTTCGCGGAGGCCGTCGTACCGCGGGTGACGCTGGTGACACGGAAGACGTACGGCGGGGCGTACATCGCGATGAACGCGCGCTCGCTGGGCGCCACCCGGGTCTTCGCGTGGCCGCGCGCCGAGGTCGCCGTGATGGGCGCGGTGGCGGCCATCCGGGTCCTGCACCGCCGCAAGCTCGCCGACGTGGACCCGGAGCTTCGGCCCCAGGTCGAGGCCGAGCTGGCCGCGGAGCACGAGAAGATTGCCGGCGGCATCGACCGGGCCATCGAGATCGGCGTCGTCGACGAGGTCGTCGAACCGACCCGCACCCGCTCGGCCCTCGCGACCGCCCTGGCCAAGGCCGAGGCTGACGGCCCGATCCGCGGCCACCACGGAAACATCCCGCTGTAGATGCCCCGGAAACGGCTTGAAGGGCACGGATCCGGAGATCCGTGCCCTTCACGTGGTGCGGCCGCTGTTGTTCACAACCACCGGGGGTGTCCCGACACCCGGTGGCCCAGCGGCCACGGCCCCTCCCACCCTTGTAGAACGTCTGATGCCCAGTCTCACCCAAAAGTTCGGCGAAGTCCTCTGGTTCACCGGTTTCTTCTGAAGTTCTCAGCAAGTCCTCAGACGACCTGGTGGAGCCAGCGCACCGGGGCACCGTCGCCGGCGTAGCGGAAGGGCTCGAGCTCGTCGTCCCACGGGCGGCCGAGCAGCCGCTCGACCTCCTCGGTCAGGTCGGCCTCACCGCTCGCCGCCTTCAGCATGGCCGCCTTCAACCGCTCCTCAGGCACCATGATGTCGCCGTGGACGCCGGTGGTCGCGTGGAAGACCCCGAGCGCCGGGGTGAAGGAGTACCGCTCGCCTTCGACGCCGTTGCTCGGCTCCTCGGTCACCTCGAACCGGAGCTTCTGCCATCCGCGCAGCGCGGACGCCAGCTTCGCCGCGGTCCCGGCCTCAGCCTGCCACGACAGTTCGGCCCGGTACTGGCCCTGGGCCGCCGGCTGCGGGGTCCAATCCAGTTTCACGGGCACGCCGAGGATGCCGCCCGCTGCCCACTCGACATGCGGGCACAACGCTGACGGCACCGTGTGGACGTACAAAACGCCACGAGTTGTCGCCACCGGGACCTCCTGTGCTCGAGGGGCGCCTTCCCCAGCGTTCTCGATCACTTGCCTGTCGGTCCTGGTGTTACTGATCCCTCAAGGCATCACGAGATGCCCCGCGGAACTCTGGTCCATCTTGCACCACAGCCCCCTCCAACACCAGCCACCTCGCCGTGTCAACTACATCACCGTCGTGTCGCGATCTCAGCCGGCCCGCGGCGGACCTTGCTAGGGAAAGCGGGTGGCGAGGGCGATGCAGGCGCCGGCGGCGGCGAGGGTGAAGAGCATCGCGATCCCGGCGTACCGGGCGGTGATCTCCTTGTCGACCTCGTCGTACCCGACCGACGAGCCGATGTCCTTGTAGACGTCCTCGAGCTCACCGGCCGACTCCGCGGTGTACGCCTTGCCGCCGCTGATCTCGGCGACCGAGCGCAGCTCGGCGCGGTCCGGTGGGACCCGCTGCCGGATGCCGTCCATCTCGATGAACCCCGAGTCGGTGCCGAAGCAGATCGTGTACACCGGAGTGCTCTTCGCCTTGGCCGCCTGCGCGCCCTCCTGGGCGGTCCGTCCGACGGTCCGCTTCCCGTCGGACAGCAGCACGATCCGCGCCGGAGCCGGCTCGGTGGGGTGCTCGGGGTCCGGCGGGACCTGGGTGAGCGCCTGCAGCGAGGTGTAGATGCCCTCACCGGTCGCGGTCGACTCGGCCAGCTCGAGCCCGTCGATCGAGCGCAGCACGGTCGCCCGATCGGTGGTCGGCGGCACGATGATCGACGCCGTACCGGCGAAGTTCACCAGGGCCACGTTGAACTTGCCCGGCAGCTGGTTGACGAAGTTCTTGGCCGACTTCTTCGCGGCCTCGAGCCGGTTCGGGTCGATGTCGGTGGCCATCATCGACAGCGAGACGTCGATCGCCACCACGATCGTGGCCCGCTCGCGCGGCACCTTGACCTTGGCCTTCGGCTGCGCGAACGCCAGGACACAGGTCAGCGCGGCCAGCAACGCCAGCCCGACGGCCAGGTGCCGCCGCCACTGCGGACGGCGCGGCGCGACCCGGTCGAGCAGTGCGATGTTGGTGAAGCGCAGCGCGTACTGCGAGCGGCGGTGCTGGAGAAAGATGTATCCCGCGAGGATCAGCGGGATGAGCAGCAGGAACCACAGTCTGGCCGGAGACAGGAACTCCATCAGCGAGCCACTCCCTTCGGCGGTTGGTGCAGACGGGCCGCGACATGCCGGTACGCGAGCACGAACCGCACGGTGTCCGCGACCCAGTCACGGTCGGTCCGTAGCACCAAGTGCCCCGCACCTACCCTACGCAGGGCGGCCCGCGTTCGTTCCCGCTGCGCGAGCGCGGCGGTCCCGAAAGCCTCCCGGACCTTGCGCCGCCGGGTGTCGATCTCGCGGACCTCACCGGTCTCCGGGTCACCGATCGTGACGACGCCGATGTTCGGCAGCTCCAGCTCGCGCGGGTCGACGATCTCGACCGCCAGCACCTGGTGCTGCGCGGTCAGCTTGCGCATCGCGCGCTCCCAGGACGGCTCGATCTGGCTGGCCACTTCGCCGTCGTGCGGGGTGAGGAAGTCGGAGACGATCACCCGCAGCCCACGCTTACGCTGCGTCCGCGCCATCGACTCGAGCGCCGCGGCCAAATCGCTGCGGTGCGCCTCCTCGTCGCCGTTGAACTGCTCGGCCAGCAGCGCGCGCAGCAGGCCGTAGAGCGCGAGCCGCCCGGACCGCGCGGGCCAGCGACGCAGCGCCGAGTCCCGCAGCATCAGCCCACCGAACCGGTCGCCCAGCCGGTGGGTCAGGAATCCGACCGTCGCGACGGCCGCGACGGCGAGCTCTCGCTTCTCTAGTGTCGACGTACCGAAGTCCATCGAGCCGGACAGGTCCACCAGCGCCCAGGTCTCCAGCTCACGATCCGCGATCAGGTCGCGGACGTGCGGAACCGTAGTGCGCGCGGTGACTGCCCAGTCCATCCGCCGTACGTCGTCGCCGACCTGGTACTCCCGCGCCTCGGCGAGCTCGGTGCCGGGCCCCGGGAGCAGGCCGAGGTGTTCCCCGTGCAGGTAGCCCTCGAGCCGCCGTACGACGGTCAGCTCCAGCCGCCGCAACGCACGCTCGGGGGCGAGCTGCGAGATCGTCATCGCAACCCGCGGATCTGGACGGTTGGGCATTAGTGCTCCGGGCCTGGGTGGGCTTGAGTGATTGCGGCGTTCAGGTGCGTGGATCGCGGTGCTAGACGAGCGTCCTCGATGCGGAGCATCGTGGATGCTCGGCTAGTGCCGTGAGGTGCGTGCCTGGGCGTCGCAAGCGCCAAGCACTCCCGGGCCCGGAGCACTAGACAAACTCCGGGCGGCCGGAGCCGTCGGTGCCGTCGCGCCAGACCGGCTGCGGCGGCGGGACGGTGGCCAGGATCCGCTCGATCACCGCGCGCGGGTCGATGTTGTCCGCGACCGCGTCGAAGGTCAGGCCGAGCCGGTGCCCCATCACGTCGAGTGCGACGGTCTGGACATCGCTCGGCAGCAGGTAGTCCCGGCCGTGGATCAGCGCCAGCGCCCGGCCGGCCGCGATCAGACCGAGGGTTGCGCGCGGGCTCACGCCGAGCTCGATGATCGGCTCCAGGTCGGGCAAGTGGAAGTCGGTCGGCGTCCGGGTCGCCATCACCAGGCGGACGGCGTACTCCGCGACGAGGTTGTGCACGAAGACCTGCTCCGCGGTCCGCTGCAGCTCGAGGATCGTCTCCGGCTTGAGCACCTGCCGCGGCTCCGGCGGGTCGACGCTCATCCGGCGGAGGATCTCGAACTCCTCGTGCCCGCGCGGATGCGGTACGTCGATCTTCACCAGGAACCGGTCGCGCTGCGCCTCGGGCAGCGGGTACACGCCCTCGGACTCGATCGGGTTCTGGGTCGCGATCACGATGAACGGCTTCGGCATCGGGAACGTCTGGCCGCCGATCGACACCTGCCGCTCGGCCATCAGCTCCAGCATCGCGGACTGCACCTTGGCCGGCGCGCGGTTGACCTCGTCGGCCAGCACGAAGTTCACGAACGTCGGGCCGAGCTCGATGTCGAAGGTCTCGCGGGTCTGCCGGTAGATCCGGGTGCCGACGATGTCGGACGGGACCAGGTCCGGGGTGAACTGGATCCGGGCGAACGTGCCGCCGACCACGCTGGCGAAGGTCCGGACGGCCAGCGTCTTGGCGACGCCCGGAACACCCTCGAGCAGGCAGTGACCCTTGGCCAGCAGCGACACCATCAAGGTCTCGACCATGTGCTCCTGGCCGACGATCACCCGCTTGACCTCGCCAAGGGCCTCGCCGATCAGCCGGGACTGCTGGGCCACCGTTCCTGCCGGCACCGTGGTTTCGGTCATGCCTGTCCTTCCGGGGCCCGCGCGCGAGCCATGTCAAACACCGTCATTCCCCACTGGCAACACCAGCCATTCCATCAGATCACCGGGGCCAGCGCTCCCGGAGCCCCGTCCCATCCTCCCCCGCCACCCCAAATCCCGGGCACCCTGACGGCTGTCGCGACAGTGCTACCGGGGATGTGGTGGGATTGGGGGTGATGACTGCGACCGAATCCCAGCCGAAGGTGCAGCCGGAAGACCGGCCTGCGCTGGAGATTCCGGACGCCCTCCCGCTGCAGCCGGAGGACCCGCCGCGGGTCGGCGAGTTCTGGCTCCGCGGCCGCCTCGGCGCCAACGCGGCCGGTTATCTGTACACCGCCAGCTCCGAGGACGGCCGGGACGCGATCGTCGCGATGATGACCGAGGGTTCGGCCGACGACGCCGCCGCCCGCGAGCGGTTCGTGAACGCCGTCGACGAACTCCCCGAGGACGCCGTACTCGCGCACAACGACTCCGACGACGACGATCTCGCGCTCTGGGTCGCGATCGGGCCGATCCGGACCGACGACGGGTCCAGCGCGGCGTCCGACGAGCGGCTGATCGCCGAACGCCGCGGCGAAGATGTTCTGTCCGCGGTGTTGATGGACCGGATCCCGCAGCCCGGGAAGCTCCGCGGGCCGGATTTCCGCCACTACTGGGAGAACCGGCGGCGCCCCGGCCTGTTCCGGATCTGGCCGCTGCCGTGGCCGAACGCGCTGCGCCCGGCGTCGCGGTGGGCGTTGGCGTTCGCACTGCTGACGATGGCCGTGATCATGGCGCTCGCGGTGTTCCTGGCGTGGCTGCTGTTCCGGCACGCCGCGCCTCTGGAGCCGGAGCCCGTCATCCCGACGCCGACCGGGACCACGACGGTCACCGTCACGCCCACCACACCGCCGCCGGGGACCGGGACGGGGTCCGCGACGCCGCCGACGGCCAGCCCCACGACGGGCACACCGAGCACCGGTATCCCGACGGTGGCGCCGACGGGTTCGCCCGGTACGGCGACGAACCCGGGCGACAAGTTCTAGTTCGGTTGCTTGTGCCTCAGCAGGCTCCGTAGACCGAGCAGGCTGATCACCGCCCAGCTGCCCTCCAGCAGCAGGAAGCCCCACGACAGCTGCACAGCGGCGATCGTTGCCAGCACCCCCGATCCGATCAGGTTCAGGAGCTGGTACGTGATCGTGCGCTGCTGCAGCTTGCCGGCCTGGGCGGCGGCGAACGCCACCAGAATGGTGAGCGCGCCAACGATTTCGACGAGATCGATCGCATGCATGAGACGACCCCCTCCCTGAGGGGCAAGGCGTCGTCTTCTCCGACCGGGTACGGCGCCGCTCGTCCGGGGAGCCCGCTGGAACACGAACTCCTGGTGTCAGGATAGCAAGCGCAGCAGCTCCGGATCCTTCCACAGCCGCTCCGGAACCGGCTGCCGGACGAGCGCCGCGTCGGCCCGGATCTCCGCTGGTGACGACGCCGCGATCAGGACCGACGTGACCGCGGAATGCCTGCTGGGAAAGGCGAGCGCTGCCTGCGGCAGTGAGACGCCGTACCGCTCGCAGACCGCCGACAGCCGGCGTGCCTGGACGGTCTCCATGTGCAGCACTTGTGGCGTCAGTACGCCGGACACGACCGCGGAGACGCCGCGCGCCAGGCACCGATCCAGCAGCGGCCGCGCCGACTGATCGAGGATCTCGTACTGCCCGGTGAGCAGCACGCAGTCCAGTTCGAAGTCCCGCACCAGCCGGTCGAGCCGGCGCCAATCGTCCGACACCGCTCCGTATGCCTTGATGACGCCGTCGCGCCGCAGCCGATCGAGCACCGGGTACGCCGCGTCGTCGTCCTGCGCGAACACCAGATCGACGGCCAGACCGAGTCGCTCGCTGCTCGCCCGGACCGAGTCCTCCGGGTCGGCGCCGACCACCTTCGTCGACACCAGGAACTCACCACGCGGCCGCCGCTGCAGCGCCGTACCGAGTCGTCGCTCGGAATCGCCGTACGCCGGAGACGTGTCGAAGAACCTGATGCCGGCCTGGTACGCCGCGTCGATGGTCGCGACTGCTCTTTCGGCCGCGGTCTCGTTTCCCGGGTCGGCTTCTGGGGCGCCGAGATGTGAGCCGCCGAGCCCGAACCGTGGCGGGCGGAACCGGCCCGCGGAGCGGGGTGCGAGCACCTGGCTCGGTGCGGCCATCGCACTCACCTCCGCTGGTCGGTTACCTACCAGGATCGGGGCTCGGCGGCTTTCGCGCATCTCGAACCAGCGCCCCGGCGGCTGAGGTTCACGCCGCCAGTGGAACGCTGACCCACGACGGATCGCCCGCCGGCGAACTGAACGTCACCGTCGACCCGATCACGCTGCGCCCGAGGTACCGCGGATCGACCGTGTCGACCACGAGCACGAGATGATGCCCGGCAGGCACCTCCCAGCTCGTCGCCTCGAGCAGGACGTCGAGCGGGATCGCCTTGCCCGGCGTTGCCCCGCGCAGCGTGTACGGCTTGTGCGAGATCAACGAGCCGACGCCGAGCGCGTCGACGTCGTACAGGTAGGCGAACAGCGACGTACTCGCCGCCGACGGTTTCACGGTGAGATGCATCTTCGGCGACCCGTTGACCACGGCCGCACGATCGAACGCCGGTCCGGACCAAACGCCCGCGAACGTTCTGTCCACGAGCGGCGTCGCAACCCCGGTCGGGATCGACAGCAGCCCTTGCAGAGCACCCGATACGAGCGCGACACCACTGTCGGCAACAGTTGGTATACCGGCCCCGATCGCCCGGCTCCACCCGGTCGACTCGTTCCCTTGCAAAGCGCCGGCCTTCGTGAGGTACGACGTACGCTCCTGGCCGACCGCTGCCCAGTTGGCATACCCACGCCACACGCCGCGCTGCGACTTGAGCTGCACCGGCGCCTCCGTGTCGGCGCCGTTGTCCGCACCCGTGAGGTAATGCCGCAACCAGCCGGCTAGCTCGTCCCACGTCTCATTTGGTAGACCAATCGCCCCGCTCGCCTCCGGCGTGGCGTGATCACCGTGCGCCAGCAGGAGCCGCTTGGGACCGGTCAGCGCGGTGAAGAAGTCCGTGTACTGCGTCGGCGGGAAGATGGAATCCTCGAACGCGTTCGCGAGGAAGACCGCCGGTTTCCGGGCGTTGATTTGGTCTACCATCGTCGCCGCCGAGCGAACCGGCGACAGTTGCTTCGCCTCCGCGATCGCACCGTCGAAGTCACCCGCGACGAACTTCGTCTGCAGGGACGCCATCTCCGGCCCGGGCCGGCCGGTGACGTTGCCCAGGGCAAGCAGACCGGCGACCGCCTGCAGCGCGACGGTGTCGTTCGGATCCAGGGACCGGATCAGATCCGCCCAGCCGCTCAGCGCACCGACCGCCTTGATCCGCGGGTCCTGCGCCGCGGCGAGCAGCGACGTACCGGCGCCGTACGAGATCCCGACCGCGGCGACCCGGCTGGTGTCCGCCGACGTGTGCTCGGCCGCCCAGTCGATCACCTTGCTGACATCGGCGACGGTCGGCGGACCGGCGATGTCGATGCCGCCGCCGGTGTCCCAGAAGCCGCGGCTCGAGTACGAGATCACCTGGAACCCGGCGGTGGCCAGCTTCGCGCACTGACCGACGTACTCGACGTTCGGCACACCCCAACTCGACGGCATCACCACGAGCGGGAACGGTCCGTCGCCCTGCCCGGTCGGCGTCAGTACGACGGCGCCGATCTCGATCCCGTCGGCGCCGGGGATGCGCTGGTACGACGTACTGAACCCTGCCGCTGCCTGACTCGCGTCCGCACGCGGACCGATCGCGATCAGGGTCGTGGCGATCAGGGTCAGGGCAACTGCGAGGGCGGCGGCAAGTTTGCGCACAGGGAGACCTCCGGCAACTGGAATTACCGGAGGGTAACCAGAAAGTTGCCGCTCTGTCACTACTTCGGCACGGTGAGTGCCGGATCGACCCCGGTCGCCTCCACCGACCATGCCCACAGACGCGCCGCCAGCGCAGGGTTCTGTGCGGTGCGGGACGGCAGCACGACCTTCGGCGTACCGCGGTACTCGAAGAAGCTCGGGCCGACCAACGAGCCAGGACGCAGATCCGGGTACGTCGCGGCGTACAGACTCGACCAGGCGCCGGCCGCCGCGGACTGTGCGACCAAGCGCGTCCCGGCGCCCCACAATCGCGCCTGCAGGGCGCGCCCGGCGAGCTCGGGACCGGCTGCCTGCAAGTGTGTCGCCGCATACCCCGGATGCGCCGCGACGCTCAGCAGATCGGCTCCGGCGGCGCGGGCGCGACGATCGAGTTCCAGCATGAAGAGCAGGTTGGCGAGCTTCGACTTCCCGTACGCCTCCCACTTCCGGTAGCTGCTCGCCGGTCGCCGCAGGTCGTCCTCGCTGATACCGCGCACAGTCTTGTGCATGAACGAGCTGACCGTGACCACCCGGCTGCCCTTGACCAGCAACGGAAGCAGTCGACCGGTCAGCGCGAAGTGACCCAGATGATTGGTGCCGAGCTGCAACTCGAACCCGTCGAGCGTCTGCCGGTACGGCGGCGCCATCACGCCGGCGTTGTTGATCAGCAGATCCAGCCTGTCGTACGACTTGACGACCTCCTCGGCCGCCCGCTGGACACTCGCCAGATCAGCCAGGTCCAACTCGAGGACCGCCGGCGCTCGTCCGGCCTTCTGTGTCAGGGTTGCCGCCGCCTGCGCCGCCTTCTCCGGATTCCGCGCAGCGACCAGCACGTCCGCACCATGCCGGAGCAGCTCGAGCGCGGTCTCGTACCCGAGTCCACTCGTGGCACCCGTCACGAGCGCCAGCCGCCCAGTCAGGTCCGGAATGTCCGCCGTACTCCAGGTCATGCGCCCACAGTAGTGGTGGGCGCACGACCTGCTGCTTGCTACGGGAGGATCTTGCGGTCCTGGAAGGCCTTCGTGACCTGGGCGGCGGCCGGCTTTCCGTAGAGCAGCCGGGCAGCCTGGACGGTGTCCTGGGCCGCGGCGGCGAACGACGTGTCGGGGTCGTAGAAGAACGTCGACTCGAGGATCAGCTTGTTCGCCTTCGTCCGGCCGAGCGCCTGGTGGATGTCCCACAGCGCGTTCGACCAGATCTCGCCGTCGTCGTGGACCTCACCGGTCTTGTCGTCGATGGTCTTACCGGTGTCGGTCCGGCGCAGGCAGTGCGGCTCGTCGGTCGTGTACGACGTGGCGTCCCAGTCCATCACGCACGGCAGCTCGAAGCCCTTGCTCACCGGGACCGACATCGTCACGGCCCAGTAGTCGCCGAAGCCCTCGCCGATCGCGCCGGCCTCCTCCGACTCACCGAAGCCCGGCACGACGTCGTCCTGGATCGCGTGCCCGTATTCGTGCCAGATCACCTCGGCGTCCTCGGCGTCGTCGACACCGCCCTCGCCGACCGTGATCATGTCCGTCGACGGGTCGTAGAACGAGTTGTCCCCCGCGTACGTGTCGACCGAGAAGTCCTGCGACTCGTTGTTGACCTCGGTGAACCCGAGTTGGTGGATGTACTCCTGCGTCTGGTTGATGTGGTAATACACCATCACCTGCTCGAACTTGTCGTTCGCGCGCTGGTAGACGAACGTGTTGGTCTTGCTCTGGGCCAGGCCGCCCTTGGCCTCGGCGATGTTGACGTACGTGCCGATGAGCTTGCCGGACCCGTCCAGGTTGCGCAGGATCACGTTCTTCTGCGCCAGGAACAACGCGTCCTGGTTCTTGTCGTTCTGGTCGGTCAGCTTCTCGTTCTGCTCGCTGACCACCGGGTTCGGGTCGAACACCGAGCCGCGGCCGTCGACGTTGTCGCTGATCACCTTCGACTCGACGACGGCGCCGCTGTCCGCGTCGACGAGCGAGCGGGTAACGCCCTCGGCCGAGCGACTGGTGACGTTCCAGACCAGGCGCGCGTTCGGCCCGCCGATCACCGCGAGCTGCGCGGCCCCGCTGGTCGCCCCCGGCTGCGGTACGACGTTCTTGTTCGGCCCGGCGATCCGGGCACGGTTCGCGCGCGCGGTGACCGCTGCGTTGGCGGTCTGCGTAGCGGACGCCGGCGCGACCGCCGCACTGACATCCAGGTTCGCCGGTACGGCGTCCCGGCCGTCCGCGATCTGCACCGCGCCATCCTTGGCCACGTGCTTGGCGTAGTACCCATTGATCACCGGCAGCCCCTTGAAGGTCTGCTGGTACCAATAATGCTTGCCAAGCAACGACGTCTTGCTCTTGACCAACTTCAGCCCGTTCGGATTGCCCGGCGCCGCTTCCGGCGCGGCCCCCGCGGCACTGGTAAACGACAACCCAAGCGACACAGTGGCCAACCCTGCAGTAACAGCCACAAGCGCCTGACGGCGTTTCCTCATCCGTTTCCCTCCCACATCCAGCTTCCGTAACGCAACCACTACGATCCGTCAAACCCTAGTTGCGCACAGCACCCCCTGGGAAGCAGAAAGTCACCGCCCCCCACCCCACAAGGGAAACCCTCCTACCCCGAGCCTCCCCACCGTGCCCTCACCCACCGCCCACAACCCAGCCCCCGCCCACGGACCCATCAGCAACTCCCTGGAGCAACGCCTGGACTCCTAAAGCACAACAGCCCGACCACATGGGTCGAGCTGTCATGCCCCGCACTTACGAACGCCGAATCTGCAGCAGCAGAGCAGACATCGCAGCCACGAGCGGCAAAAGCCCCGGAGAGAACACCGCAACCACGGCAACCACGATCAGGACAACCTGAGCGACCCGCCGAAGCAGACCAATCAGACTCCCCATCAACGAGGTCAACGCAACCACATTGGCATTCCAACGCTCAACTTTCTTCTGGAAAGAAGTGCGCGCACGACGGGCGTTAGTAGCAACCATGGACTCGACTCCTGGTTTCAGGTGACGAATTCGCCCAGAGTTGCGCTAACAACCACCCGGCGAATCGATCACAAGTGAACGAAAGCACCGTGTGGTACCTCTGTCTTTTCATACAGGCTAGCAAGCCTGCATCCTGGGCTAACAGCCTTGCGCCGATAGCCGCCTGTCGCGACATCCGATATGGTGAAGCGTCGGCGGAGGTGCGCTAACACCGTTGATGCTGATGAGACCGCGGCGCATCTTTGGACTCGACTCCGTGCGCCGCGGTCTGCTCTACGCTCGCAGATTAACCAGGACAGGGCCGACGCGAACGCCGTTCGATCGGGCGAGCGAGACCAACGCATGGCCGGCGGGCACGTCGGTACGGTCGATGATGTCGTGGCGCCGTATCGCATCCAGGGCCGCGGGTGTCATGCCCGCTTCAACCACGCAGGTTGACGAGCACCGGGCCTACTCGCGCACCATTCGATCGCGCGAGTGAGATCAGTGCGTGCCCAGGCGGAACTCCGGTGATGATGTCGGAAACAGACCAACGGGCTCGCTCGATGCGGCGGGCACTATAGCCCGCCGTTTGACTCTCTGTCCGACCGTCCGCCGATCCGTACTGGTCATAGCGAACACCTGAGGTTGCGCTTCTGTTGATTGTCGTCTCAGTCACGTATTGGTCGCCGAACCATCGAGAGAAGACGTCGGCGTCCGCAGGATCGATCCCGCCGAACACCGCCTTGCAACCAGTGGATCCGAACACTGTGGCACGCACGTCAGGCGGGAAGTCAGTCATCGTCTGCGTCAGCAGAACCAAGCCTGCGTTGTTGGAACGCAACTTCTGAACGCCGCGCGCGACGTAGTCGTCGACGAATCGACCCGCCTCGTCAATGACGAGACCTTTGAAGATCGACCGGTCGGCCTCCGAAGATGACGTGATCTGCACGAACTGAGACACAACGAGCCGAGCGAGAATCCGGGATGCGTCAGGGTATTCAGCTTCTGGGAGCGAGACGCGGACCCTGACGGGCCTGTTCAGATCACGCATTTGGAATGTCGGCCCGGGATGGTCGAGCAACTTACGAAGCGACGGCCGGTCGAGAAGAGCGAACCGCTCGACAAGACTTGCCGCTGGGTCCGCGGTCCGCTGGATCTGCGTCCGACGAGTATCCAGTAGCGCCTTCAGATCCTTCGCACCGGGACCCTTGAGCCGCGACTTGACGCCGTCGATCGCACTTTGATCCGCGCGAAGCAAGCCGAGCAGCTCCGGAACCGTCGGCCATCGCTCGTAGGCCGTGTAGAAAGGCTCCAAGCAGGCGTACAGCGCGTTCTTCGAAGCGTCGATAAAGTACGCCTTGTCGTCGGTGACCCGTGGTGGGAGCAGCGCGGACGCTAGGCGATCCGCCGCCACGTCGGCGGTCCTCGATCCACCGAACAAGCTGAATCCACAGGTTGGATTAAGAGGGTCAATCGTGACGTCGAACCATCCGGCATATGCGAAGTCAGTCGATTTGGGATCAACTACGACCATGCTGGCCTTACCAGTCAGCGCCGCGAGCGACAGGTGTTCGACGATCGGGATCGCGATACCGCGAGTCTTACCCGAGCCGGGAGGGCCGATGACGAGCAGCGAGGTTCGGAGGACGTCCAGGTCCAGGCCAAAATCGCCGACAACCCCGTAGTCGCTCCGGTGATCGGGTACAACTTCCCCCAGTCTTACCTGCCCAGCGAGCAGATTGTGTACTGCGAACCGAGGCTGCGGCAGATTGCGCTGTTGGGACGGGTGAACCAGCGCAGCGCCGTGCTCCCGCGCGACCGCGTCGGCGAGACGCTCCAGCTCGGCCGGGTCATGCCGCGCACGCGCAATGCCGTGGGCGATCCTCGCTCGATCCACATCACCGAAATCGGCACCAGCCGCGAGTTCGTCCAGATGGTCGGCGAGTTCGGAGTGTGATGCACGGATGGAATCCCACGGCTGTGTCGTCGGCTCCGCAACGCCCGGTGAAACGTCGGCAGTCCGATCGCTCGCGACCTCGGCTCCGGCTATGGCAGCCAGTTTCCGCTTGAATGATTCGAAGCGTTCGCGGCGTCCGTTCATGATCGCGTTCCCTGTGTATAGCGCTCGAGGGTTCGGATTCGATCCGCAAGTGATGGGTGCGTGGCGTACAACGCGCCACGCCAGCCCGCAGCGCGTCGAGCGACGTCATGCCCCTGGGATTGAAGGTCGTACAGGAAAGCAATCGTATCTCGCGCGTAGCCCAACTCAGCTGACACACGATCAGCCATCAGCTCTGCTCGACGGCTGAACCAGGCCAAGGGAATCGGAACCAAGATCGGCAGGATCGCGTACTCGGCCCACCCCCAGCGTCCAAAGATGAGCGAATTGAGAATCAGTCCGCCAAGGGATAGGGCGAAGAAGCCTACGATCAGACAGCCGAGAGCGGGGACACGGCCGCCGATACGAAACAATGCCTGGATGAACGAAACGAGCAAGCGGCCCGGCAGCGCGTACCAAAACACGAGCAACCCGGCCCACGGGTGACCACCGCGATGATGCCCGAGCTCGTGTGCAAGTACCGCTTGCAGCTGCCTGGGCGGCAAGTTGTTCAGTGCCCAACGCGTGACGGAGACCGAGCGACCCGCCACTGCCGAACCATTGATGGTGTCAGATTCTTCGACCCAGAGCCTGTAATAGCCGGGATCGACCTCGGCACGTGCGCAAACCGCCCGCCACGAGATATCGAGCTTCTGTTGCTCCATCAGTGTCGGCCGGCGTAATCGGTACAGGTACCTCGCGATATAGTCCTCGGTCGCAGGCCAAATGACCACGAGGCCCGACAGAATCCAGAGCACGACAATCATGAGGCTGACCCAGCCCGACGAGAACCAGGAAGCAACTGACGACACAACGCCAAAACTCCACAGCGCCCACGGAATCCCAAGCAACAATTCGGCCGCGGACGGAACCGAGATCCGGACGCCCTGCTGCGGCGGTGGCGCAGGTAGGGCAGGCACGTCGGTTGGACTGAAGGACCCAGGTGCAGTGTCCGGCGCGTCTGGCGCTCCTCGGTCGCCTTGACTACGAGGAGTTGGCTGCCAACTGTCGGCCGAGAACGAACCAGGCCGATCGTCTTGTCCGTCTGATGCGTCAGATGCGTTCATCCACGACTTCCCGCACCGTCCGACGACTCACAGTCGACAAACCCTCCACCTCGTCCCGCCTTCATCGGCCAATTCGTCCTCTGTCACGAGAAGCTCAATACATCGAGACATGCACATGGTCAAAGTGTCCACCGGTCGCACTCGACGGATCGTAGACTCCCCCGCCGTTGTACACACGCCACTGCCCCGTCCGGGCACTCCAAATCTTCCCGTACCAGATGACATACCGCACGCCAGTCTGCGCAGCCGTCTGAACGGTCCAGTTTGCGTAGCGGTCCCCCTTTGCCCGTGCTGCCGGTACTTTGCGACCATCGCCGCCGACAAAGACGTCGCAGGCCTTGCCCTTGGGGTGGTCACTTGTCGGGTTCCACGCATGCGCATCCCAGCAAGACATGCTCGGGTTCTGTAGGGCACCTCGCGCGGCCGCGACCCAAGATGCGGTCCGCGGAGTCACCATGCCCCCCGTACCCGTCGGGTCTGGAACAGTCTGTTCCTCCGGCGGCCAGTGACCAGCAATCGGCTTTCCGTCAACCAGACCGCCATCACACACATCGCCTGCTTGGCCCGGAGTCTCGGTGCTGCCTCCCCCGCCTGGGGCGCCGCCGGTGCGACCGGCGTACGGATCACCTGCGCGATTGAGGTCGATACCGGCAAGCCCAGCGATCTGCCTCGCCTGCTGCTCACGAAGCGCGTAGCGATCCGGAAAAGCCGACACCTGCACGGCTTGTGCCGCATCACCAAGATTCATCGACGGCCATCCATTGATGTCGACGAGCCCCGGTGGGCTCGGCGGCGCTGAACCGCCGAAGAAGGCACCCGCTGCATAACTCGGATCCATGATTTGCGCGGGCGTTCCCCATCCGGCACCTGGCCGTTGCTGGAACAGACCAACCGAATCCGCATCGCCATAACTCAGATTCTGCAGATCCGATTCGACCAGGGCCGTCATCAGCGCGATCAGTGTCGCCTGTCCCGGCAAGCCACGTTGTACGGCAACCCGGTCGATGATTCTTGCGTAGGCGACCTGACTGGCCCGCAGTGGCCCTTTCGCCTCGGGATCTTGGCCCGCCCCCGGGGCATTCGGCGGGCAAGCGGCATTGACCTGGTCGCCGGTCGCGCCGAAGGGTGCAAGCACGACGACAGCCATAAGGGTCAAGATCGCACCCATGCCCGCGATCTTCGGGGCGATGCTCTTGGCGCCAGCAAGGCCAGCGGCCTGAGCGAGATCACGGCCGCTAAACATTCAAGCCGTCCAAGGGTGCCGTCATGGCCCCGTCCCGCCGTCGATCGACCCGACCAACCAACGATCACCTTCGCGAAACAAGGTCACAAGCAAGGGCACATCGAAGATTCCGGCATCCTTGCCAGTCGTCTGTACCTTGACTGTGACGAGCCGGGTGATCCTGGTTGGAGTATCTGTCGGTGCTGTATCTGGCCTCGGCGCGGCCACCGCAACCGACAGAACCTTCGATGTGCCTCCAGAATTCCGCAGAGCGTCGTACGTCGCGTCACCTGCACTCGCGAAGCTCGTGGCAAGTTCGGGCGTCGTGAACTGGCTAGCCCGGTCGACGAGTTGCTCATAGGTCTCGGTTGCTGGCGTGCGCTTGTAGAACAAATTCGCCCAGCTGCGCGCCGTGGTGTCAGCCGCTGTGGTCGCGGCCACGCCCGGCCGTTCTGTCTGTGGCGGAGGGGTCGTCAATGGTTCGGCCGCTGAGCCCGTGATCTCGGACACCGACGGTTGCGACGTACCCGACTCGCTCACCGAACTGGCGCCCGGTGTGAGCAGACCGACCGGATCCTGATCCTCCGACTTCTGACCGAGGAGCCGCGGGAGCCCGCCGCCAACGCCCAAGACGATAACGGCCAGCAGAACCACGACAGCGATCACTCCAAGCGGACTCGCCGGCTCGCTCCGCCTGCGGTCACGCAGCTCCGCGCGCTGGCGGGCGGCATCCTCCGAACGGCGCTGGCGGCGAGACCTCCGCTCGGATGTCTCATCCGGGTGTGTGCTGTTGCCGTCAGTTGATTCCTGACCGTGATCTCGAGCTGCCGGCACGGCGCCTCACCGTCCTCCGGATGGACGTTTTGGAGCACTACGGACCGCCGAGTACTCCCGGTAGGCCCTCGAATTAAGAGCAGGCTGCCTACGCGCCACCCGCGAGCGCTTTGGCGGACCTTCGCGCAGGCTTGCCGAGTAAACATGTGTGCGGCGTGGTTCGTAGCCTCCATTACGCAACTGGGCTGCAGTCGCCGATGGTTTCGCATGGCGTCCCGAGCTTCCAGTAACCGAGGCCGAGCTTGAACCAGCCTTCTTGCTGATCTTGCTGGGCTCGACTGAGCCAACTTGATATATCGTCCCCTTCGTCCGGCGGCGCGGTACGTCGTCCTGACGAATCGGCCCCGACCGTCCGTGCGAGCCGGGAACCGACACCGAGCCCGGCCGCCCCGAAACAGGCACGCCACCACCAGCGGGTCCCTGACCGCTTGTCCCGCCAGACGCGTGACCGATCGGCGCGCGACGGCCACTGGAAGTAGCGCCCTGCTCTTCGTCACCGCCGTGAGGGCTGCGTCGACCCAGGGGCGGCATGGTCCGGTAGTTTCGGTTGGTCTCGACGCGCTCCCCCGGACTCGTGTCCCCTGGTTGTCGACGCCCGTCTTTCGGACGTTCTGTGGGCGTCGGCGCGGATCCCCGGCTACGAAGCGCCGTGACCACACGCCGGACGGCTTGAACTGCCCCACGCCGTGCATACGATCCCATCACCATGCTGCCAAGCCCTGGGCGCATGGACGATGTCAGACTCTCCAGCAGGCGTCGGAGCCGATAAGCCGCGACAAGAACAACCAACGCCAGACAGGTCACCGGGAGCCACCCGAGAGTGCTACTCATCGTGAAGACGGCCGTCAGCATCGAGAGCGCGATGCCGAATACAAGCATCGCCGCCACCGATTGAAGGATCAGTCCAAGGAGCGACTCTAGCCAGTTCATGCCCCATTGCCGTGAGCGCCCGGGAACGATGAACAAGCATGCGAAGATGACGCCGACCACCAGGAGCACTAGACAGCCGACGAACGCCATGAGTGCCGTAACGGCGAGGCCGATGATCAGGTACGCATAGATCGCTGCCGCGACCCCCGCAACGAGCAGCACCCCAACGCGCCCAAAGGCATTCTCACCCTTCGCCCACTTGACCGTTGGAGCATCGCCGCTTCCTTCGCCCTTGGCTACAACGTTGTTGATGTAGTCCATGCGCTTGTCGGAGTCGACCCCTACGTCCAGCAGGCCCTTTCCGTACCGCTTGCACGCGTCAATCGATCCGAACTCGGCGATGCACCACGGTGTTGCGGCGAACCCTCGCCACGCGGAGTCTCCGGACTTCCGAAGCATTGTGTCGCGTGAATTTCCGGGGAACGCCGGTTCCGGCATCTCGATCGGGGTCTTGAGGGTCTGGCCAAGAACTTGATCCGACGCACCCATCACTGTTTGGGCGCCAACCTGCCTTGCGCCGTCGATTCCCTTGAGCCACGTTGCGGCGCCGAACGCGAGACTGATCGCGAGGAGACCAGCCGCAAACACCCACACAAGCTGTCCGAAAGAGGTCCCCGTCGAACGGCGATGTACGTACGCTGCGATGGCTCCGAAAGCGAGCGCTGACGGCAACAACCAAGCGGTCAACTGTCCACTGACGCCACCAATCGCGCCCGAAGTCGCGTTCATCAAGGGGCGAATGTCGGTGAACGAAAACAGCCACCATCCGACGGAGATCCCAGCGCGTGTGGCCGCGACGACGAACATCATCAGCAAATTGGCGAAGGAGTTGAAGATCGGCCGCAATGGGTCCCGCAGGCTGCCCTCGAAGTCAAGGTTGAATGCCATCGGCGAGTACTGCTCGAAGAGTGTTTTGGTGTCGCCGTGCGTCAAGTCGGGTGTCGGCAGCAGGTCCGCGAAGCCCGTCGGCGTCGTCGGCTGCTTGGGGTCGGCGGCGAGGGCGACCTGGGAGGTGATGATGAGGGAGATGGCGAGGACGGTTAGAGCCGTTCGGGTTCGGCGCTGCCATCTCATGCGACGTGCTCCTTGCCGCTGGAGGGCTTGGTGGGTTGTTCAGTGGGGTCGTAGGCGGGGTACATCGCCTCGTTGTAGGCGGCCTCGTCTGCTTCTTGGTCGTAGACCTCGTCGGGGCCGATGGGTGAGTCGTGGCGGAGGGCGCGACGGTGGTCATCGGGGGCGTCCTGGCCGTTGGGGATTGGCGGGTGGCCGTTTTGTTGGGCGACCGCTGGGGGGACCGGTTGGGACGGCTGAGAGGACGCTTGTTGCGGGGCCGCCTCTGCCGCGGGTTCTGGGGGCGCGGGCTGGCGCGGCGGTTCAGTGGGCTCAGGCCCCGCAGGCTGAGGAGCCGTGGCGTTCGCTGGGTGGGTCGCGGCCGCGGGTGGTGTGGGGAGCGGCTGGTTGACCTGGACCGGCGCTGCAGCTGAGGGACCAGGAGTCGGCGGTCGGGCAGGCGCGGTCACGTGGTCCTGGAGTTGGGCAGCAGGTGCCGGCTCGAGGAACTCTTCGTCGTCTGCGAAGGGGTCTTCGGGTTCGTACGCCGGAATCGCGGGAGCCGCGGCGGTCGCGTGTTCGGATTCGGGGGTGGTGCGGAGCAGGGCTGCTACCCGTTGGCTGGGGATGTCGATCTGGACTGTGGCTACTTCGTCCCAGCGGTCTCGCATGATGCAGTGGCCGTGGCGGATGGATTTGCCGTTGGCGGCGGTGTTGATGCCGCGGACCAGGGTTTGGTACGGCGGGGTTTGCGGGCGGCCCAGGAGCTCCAGCAACGAGTCGACCTGTTCGCGGGAGCGGAGGCTGAAGGCGAACAGAGTGGTGATCTGCTCGACGAGGCCGGGGAGTTTCAGGATCGAGGCCGGGTCCTGGGTGTCGAGGACCAGGGAGGCGCCCAGGGCGCGGCCGACACGGGCGATGTAGTCCAGGAAGGAGGCGCCGTCGGGGGTCTTCGTCAGCAGGTGGACCTCAGGGACGATGACGACCTTGGAGCGGCCGCGAAACTCGCGACGTCCCGTCGTACGGACCATCCAGGCCAGGCAGCCGCGGAGGCAAGCCATGCCGACGCGTTCGATCGGGGACCAGGACTCGGGGGCCGACTCGGGGGACGGCAGCGTCAGACCGGGCATCTGGACGACCCAGAGGCCTGGGTTCGTGGTCAGGGAGGAGAGGCCCGATGGGGGGCCGGCGACGACGGAGCCGAGGCCTGTCTCGACCAGGTCGCGCAGCGCGAAGCCGACGGTCCGCACAGTCTCCGAATCGGAGGCACACAGCCGCTGGATCACACCCCACGACGACGGATCAGGTGACTGAATCTCAGCACGGGTGGCAGCCATGACTGGCGCCTCAGCCGCACCGCGCAGGTGTGGTGGCAGCAAGAGCATCAGCTGCGAGGGGGCTTGCAGCAGTGCGTCATCAACAGGCAGCACCCGCAGCAGGTCTGCAGCACCGGAGAACTGCGCCGTGATCTCAATGACAGCAGTCGGTACGCCGTATTCCGCCGCGACCGCGGACACGCCGGCAGCGTCGCCCTTCAGGTCCAGCAGCGGCACCCACGCACCGGCGAACGCGGAGTCCAGACCGCCCAGCATCGCGGCAGTCGTCTTCCCTCGACCAGACCGGCCGAGGAACAGCGTCGTGGTCGCGTCACCCAGTGCAGAACCAGCTGCGGCATCGAAACGCACCAGACCGGGCGTAGAGCCGGTCAGATAGCCGATGGCCGGCCCAGTGGCGTCACCGATCGACGCGCCGCCCCAGAACCAGGACCCGAAGAACGCGGTCGACTCACGCACGTGCCCGAGGTCGGGCACACGCAACTGGTCACCCGGCAAGGACTCCAGCCACAGGTCGCGCTGCTCGTCCGCCCCGGCGGCAACGGTGATGCCCCGGTCCGCGTAGTGCGCGATGACCGCGTCGACGTACGCCTCGAGGTCCTCACGCGTGTCCGCGCTGACCAGCAACCGAGGGTGGTCCTCGACCAGCGTCAGACCGCTGCGGTTGATGTCGCGCTTGACCTCACGCATGACGCGCTCGGTCTCGACGATCTCGTCGGCCGTCTCCTCCGCCGTACCCTTCGCGGCCGAGCGGCGCTGCTCCTTCGCGCTCTTCCGGGTCTCGTCGACCAGATGGCGCGCGGTCTTCTTCGTCAGTACGCGGAACCGGACGGAGGCCTCGACGGTGACGTCGATCTCGTCGCCGTCGTCGTCGATCGCCTTGATCTCCGACAGCGTCCGCAACCACTCCCCCGCGCCCGGTGTCTCGAGCTCTTCGGGGAAGTCCGTCATCGCGAGGACAGTCGTGTACGCCGCGATCTGGCCACGCGTGTCGTAGATCCGCAGATGGTCCGTGTACGGCACCACGCGACCGGACGTCAGCCGCGCCAGCGAGGCACCCGTGATCAGACCGCGTCGCGGCGCCGCGACCGCACCGCGGTGCATCTCGCGGCTGATCAACCAGGAAATCACCTCAGCCGGCGCAGTGTGGGCCCGCCACACGGTCGAGCCGAGCTGACGGGCGAGCTTGCGCACCCGCTCGTCCAGGTGCGCGAGCTCGCGCGCGCTCACCCGCCACGACGTCGTACCGAGGGCATCGCTGATCGAGCCGCGGACCTGCGCGGTTGCCCGCGGGTCGCGGTCGGACAGGTGTACGCCGAGTGCGACGTACCGCTCCGGCATCCGCATCTCGTCGATCCGGTCGGCCCGGGTCTGCGCCCACGCCTCGTGGTCGCCGAGGCGGTAGTGGCCGGCCACAGAGTCCATGTAGTCCTGGCCGGTCGAACGGCCCCAGACCACCTTCAGATGGCTGAGCCGGTCACCGAGGATCGTCGCCGCCGCGCTGACCGCCGCGTCCAGGGCCGCGTCCTGCTCGGCCTCGGTGGCCAGGTCGGTGTTCGCCACCGAGATCAGGAACCACGCCTCGGCGCTGCGCTCGGTCACCAGCAGGCCGTCGGCGATGGCCACAAGACGAGGTGGCGGCAAGCCGCGCTCGCGGCCGACCCCCACCAGGTTCAGGAGCTTGTCAGCGATCTTCATCCGCGGCCCTTCCCTGACGACGTCCTGCGACTCACCCGTTGTACGTAATCCGAGCCCAGCAGGCGTGCCCGCTGGTTGACGGTGATGTCCGCGCCCGCGCGGACCATCGGGTCGACCTCCACCACGACCTCACGTTCCCACTCCGGCGTGACCCGGGCCTTGGCCAGGTCGGCCACCTTCCGGGTCGAGAAACGCTCCCGCCAGGGCAGGTACTCCGTCTTGTCGGCGGCGCGCGCGCCCAGGCCGATGATCGGGCGGTGCGCCCGCAACGCGTACCGGACGGTGAGCGCCCACTCGGTCACCCGCCGGCGACGCTCGTGGAACCTGCCGGGGCGCCAGCCGAACGCGGTGATCACGAACGGCGGCACGACGTACAGGCTGACCGTGGGTTTCTTCGGTACGCCGATGAACGGGAACAGCAACGCGATCCAGAGCACGATGATCACCGCTCCGAAGATGATCATCCGGCGCCGGGCGCCTTCTCCGAGGTCGATCCCGAGCAGGTCGTACTGCCGGGTCTCGATCTCGAAGTGGTGGGTCAGGGTGCGGCCGACTCGCATCAATTACCTCCGGACAGCAATCCCCAGAAGCCCTTGAGCACGTTGATGGTCTGGTTGTTGGCGTAGATCAGCCCGCCGACCAGCACCCCGGCCGCGATGTGGCCGAACAGCTCGCCCCACTCGCGCTTGAAGTAGTGGCCGATGGCCCGCAACACGAGGATCGCGATGAAGATGTTCCCCGCGATGACCAGGACCCAGTCCTTGAAGTCCGCGCCCGTCGGCACATTGGGGTCGGCCATGGGCACGGCAAGCTGAAGCACGCTCGCAGCCAGTTCGTGAGTCGTCATTGCGGTGTCTCCCTTGTTGCCTCGGTCATCCGATGGCCAGTAGCTGGATTCATCCGACGGCAGCCACTTGCCATCGCTGTGCTCCGTCCGTGGCGACAGTACGCCTCAGCGTGAGCGTGTAGGTCTGGCTCAGAGTGGTGTCACCCACCCCGTCCCAGGTGACGGCCGCGGTCGCCCGCCGCTCGTCGTCGTTGCCCGCGTACACCTGCCAGTCCTTGAGTTCACTGAACTTCACCGCACCGTTCAGGCTGCGGATGGTCGAACCGGGTGCGGTCACCGCGGACACTTTCTTGTCGGACTCGGCATACGCCGCGAAGAACGCCTCCGCATCCGTCTCGGTCGCGGCGGTCAGGTCGTCGTCCGGCTTGCCTGCCTCCGGCATGTTGCTCGGCAGCGGCGCCCGCTCGTCCGGGACGAACGTCGGCGGCCCGCTGACCACGACCCGCGACGCGGTCCGCGCGACCGGGACCGAGATGCGCTGCCAGGCGATCGGGCCGGCGGCCCAGCTGCTGCCCCGCTTGGTGAACGTGTACACGCGGACCCGGACGTCCACGACGGCCGTGATGCCGTTGGAGTCGGCCGTCACCTCGCCCGGGTACGCGACGTCGGCGGTCTGCTTGCCGCGGCCGTTCCAGCCGGCGGCGCTGTCCAGGCCGGCGGCGAGGTCCAGGCCGATCTGCGCCGGACGGGCGTTGGGGTTGCTCTCGTCCCAGGTCAGGTACGACATGGCGTACCGCGTCGCGACCGCACTCGCCTCCGCGGACGGAAAGCTGCTCTGCCCGCTGACCACCGTCTCCGGCGTCTTGTTGGGTGCGATCCAGGAACGGATGCCACTGATCGCGGCCAGCAGCAGTACGACGACCACGAGGCCGCGGAAGAACCGCCGGGCCCACGTGGAGAAAGAGGACTCCGGTTCGGTCGACCACGGCGTCTGCCCGGGCTCCAGCACCTCGCGGACCGGCCCGGGCGCCGCGTGGGCGCCGTGGGGCGAACGCTGTTTCAGGCGTTCGGGAGTACGAGGCGCCGGGCCCTGCGGCGGTGCCTCCGGAGGGCGCGCACCAGGACGACGCGGCGGTGCCATCACGCCACCGGGCGGCGGCGCCGGGTTCTGCGGAGGCTGACCGTGGGGAGCGGCGTACTGCGCGGCTACACCCTGCGCCTGGCGAGGGGTAGGTGACACCGGCCCGCCGGGGTGGGCCCACCACTCCGGCGCGGTGCTTTGCGGGCGTCCTTTGCCCGCCTTCTTCCGGCGCTGATCTGTCCTGCGCTGGTCCGACCAGTGCTCACCTTTTGGCGGCAGATTCAGCAACGTTCGCCACCAACTCATCCCTACCCGCCCCTCAGACAGCAGTTACGCGGACAGTAGCCGGGAGAATACGGCAAGCGACCGCACTCCGGGAGACCTGAACCCAGGATCCGGATAGTTCATCGCTCTCCGCTGCCATACTGTTACCCCACTCGCGGGCAGTGTCACCCTCGCCGTCACTTCTAACGGCCAAGCGTGACACCTTCGGTACCGTCGTCATAGCTCCTCTCTCATGCCCGCTCGGGTCGGGCGGGCAGCGCACACCATGCCACACGCCGCGGACAGGTTCGAAAATCCGTGCGAACAACATGGTAAGGAACGCATCAAGCGATCACTCATAGTAACCGATGAGCCGGACCGCCTGTGGAAAACTCTCCCGTGGCGAAGGGGTCAAAATCGGCTGTGTACAACCGCTTGCCGAGAGCGCTTCCGGGCATAAGGTCGGAGTGATCCCTGCTACCCCTGGAGGACCAGGATGGAAACTCGCCGACTGGGCAGACTCGGCCACCAGAGCTCGGTGCTGATCTACGGCGCCGCATCGCTCGGCGGCGTCGACCAGGACCGCGCCGACGCGTCGATCCAGGAAGCGCTCGACGCGGGCCTGAACCACTTCGACGTGGCCGCCGACTACGGCGACGCCGAGCTCCGGCTCGGACCGCGGATGCCGGAGATCCGGGACCGGATCTTCCTCGCCACCAAGACCGGCCGCCGGACGTTCGAGGAGGCCTGGAGCGAGATCAACCGGTCGCTGGAGCGGTTGCAGACCGACCACGTCGACCTGATCCAGATGCACGCCGTGTGCGACCTGGAGAACCTCGATCTCGTGACCGGCAAGGGCGGATCGCTGGAAGCGGCGATCCGGGCCAAGGACGAGGGCATGGTCCGCGCGATCGGCATCACCGGCCACACCGCGCAGGCGCCGTCGGTGCACACCGAGGGGCTGCGCCGGTTCGACTTCGACAGTGTGCTCACGCCGCTGAACTACAAGCTGTCGACGGATCCGCAGTACGCCGATGACTACGCGGCCCTCGTGGAGGCCGTCAAAGCGTCGGACGCGGCGCTGATGACGATCAAGATGATCGCCCGGCGGAACTGGGCCGAAGGCGAGCAGAAGACGTACGACACCTGGTACCGGCCGTTCGACGATCAGCGCTACATCACGGCCGCGACCGCGTGGCTGCTGAACGGGCATCCCGAGATCACCGGGCTCGCTACCGCGGGTGAGACCCGGCTGCTGCGGCAGATGATCGTCGCGGAGCGCGAGCGCGCCGACCTCACCCCGGAGGCCGCCGCCTCGATCCTCGACGAGGTGCAGGACTACGCGTCACCCTTCGTGGACATGCCCATCTGAGACAACGTGGCCCAGGTCACATACGAGACTCCGCATTCCGGTCAGTCGTACGGCGTACGAGAACGGCCGGCGTACCGGGCCGGGGATGCGGGAACAATTCGGCCGCCGATCGTTGTTGACAGACACGTACTCATCTACTTTCGGAGGTCGTAGTGGCAACGGTCGAGCTGACCCAGGAGAACTTCAACGACGTGGTCGGTAGCGACGGCCTCGTCCTGGTGGATTTCTGGGCCGAGTGGTGTGGCCCGTGCAAGATGTTCGGGCCGGTGTTCGAGAAGTCGTCCGAGCAGCACGGTGACATCACCTTCGGCAAGGTCGACACCGAGGCGCAGGGCGAGCTCGCGCAGGCCTTCCAGATCCGGTCCATCCCGACGCTGATGGCAGTCCGCGACGGCGTCGTTCTGTACTCCCAGGCGGGTGCGCTCCCGGCCGCGAGCCTGGAGGACCTGATCGGCCAGCTGCGCGCGGTCGACATGGACGAGGTCAAGGCCCAGATCGCCGCCCACGAAGCCGAACACGGCGCCGAGCCGCACACCCACTGATCCGAACAGTTCAACGAATCCGGGGACTCCCGTCGAGTCCCCGGATTCGCTTTGTCCGGGCTCAGTAGTCGCGGGAGCTGAGGACGCAGAATTCGTTGCCTTCTGGGTCGGCCAGGACTGTCCAGCCGAGGCCCTCGGGTTGGCCGACGTTCACTCTCTGAGCGCCGAGGGCTTCCAGGCGGGCGATTTCGGCGTCGCGGTCCTGGCTGGTGTGCGGGGCGAAGTCGAGGTGCAGGCGGTTCTTCACCGTCTTGCCCTCGGGCACGGGGACGAACACCATCCCGGGGCCGATCCGCTCCCACGGCAGGTCCTTGATGCTGTCCGGCTCGACCCAGCCGGGCACGTTCACGCATTCGTCATCGGTCTCGATGATCGTCTTCCATCCGAATGCCTCGGCCCACCAGGCCGCTTGCTTGCGTACGTCGTGGCAGTCGATGACGACCGTGTACCAGCGCAGCACCATGGCATACCCCTCCCAGAAGTCTGAGGGAGCACAATCGCACAGCCCACCGACAGAAAAGAGCGGGCCCTGGGCAGGAGAAAGACGCCAGGGCCCGCTCTCAGGGCTGACCGGAGCGGCAACGTGGTGGCCTGAGGAGGTGCGGGCAGGTGAGGTACTGCCCGAGGAGGGTCACCGAAGGGGCTGCTCGAAGAGACGGTCAGCGGGAGGGAGGGACCACGTCGTTGGGGTCCCTCCTGCCGAGAGTCAGCGGAGTGGGTTGAAGGGACGCAGTTCCGCCGGAGTGCGGCCGGTGGTGATGGTCTCGGCCAGCAACTGGCCGGTGATCGGGCCGAGCGTGATGCCCCACATACCGTGCCCGCCGGCGGCGAACACCCGTGGCGACGCGGTCGCGCCGATGATCGGCAGGCCGTCCGGGGTGCAGGGCCGCGGCCCGACCCACTCGAAGGTCCTGGCGTCCAGGTCGGCGTCCCGCAGCAGCGGCCGGGCGGCCTCGACGATCGCGTCGATGCAGCGCGGGTCGAGCTTCGCCTCGGGCTTGCGGAACTCCATCATCCCGGCGACCCGGAGCCGGTCGCCCAGCGGCGTGCAGGCGATCCGCTGCGCCGGGAAGTACACCGGGCCGGCGGGTACGTGCGCCATGGGCACGCTGAAGCTGTACCCGCGACCGGCCTGTACGACGGTCTTGACGCCGAACTGCCGCGCCAGGTCACCCAGCCACGCACCGGTCGCCATCACGACGGCGTCGAACGGATCGGTCTCGCCGTCACCGGTGACGAGCCGGACACCGCGGATCTCGTCGACGATGTCCTTCACGACCACGCCGCTGATGATCTGCCCGCCGCGGGCGACCACCGAGTCGGCGAGCAGCTGGACGTACTCGCCCGGGTTGATGAACCGCTGCCCGTGCAGCCGGATCGCCGCACCGATCTCGTCGGACAGCGACGGCTCGATCTCGCGGGCGTCGTCACCGCTGATCGCCTCGAACTCGATGCCCTGGCCGGCGGCGTGGATCTGCTCGATCTCCTCGAGCAGCACCTTGCGCTCCTCGACGGTCCGGTAGGCGGCCAGGAACGACTTGGCCTCGTAGGTCTGTGCCTCGACCCCGGCCTTGGCCAGGAAGTCGAACGCGGGCAGGGCCTGCCGGTTGATCGGGACCAGCGCGTCCATGGCGGTCTTCCAGCGTCCGGCGGTGCTGTTGCGAGCGAAGCGGGTGAGGAACTTCAGGAGCCGCGGGCTCGCGGTCGGTGGAACGTACACCGGTGAGGCAGGGCTCAGCACCGCACGGACGCCGTACTTGAGGACCGCTGGTTCCGGGAGCGGGGTGGCCAGGCCGGGGGTCAGCCAGCCGGCGTTGCCCCAGGACGCGCCGGCGGCGACGCCCTCACGGTCGAGCACGGTCACCTCGACGCCGGCCTCCTGGAGGAACCAGGCGGTGGCGAGGCCGACCATCCCGGCGCCAACGACGGCGACGCGATCGGGAACCAGATACGTGGAACCAGCTGTGGTCATGTATCGATGGTGGGGCCGCCGCCAGCGCCTGTCATGGTGCGATCACACCATTGCCCGGGCGAATGACTGTGCTCATCGCACAATAACCCGCACAATGGGCGCATGATCTCTTCGTCCGACCTGATCGTCGCCGTCGGTCCCGCGCTGTTCGAGGTCGTAGTCCCAGGCAAAGGCGACCGTGAGGTCCGGGACGTCTTCCTGGCCGACCCGCAGGAACCTGCGACGGGTCAGCCGGGCGACCTGGTCCTCGGACTCGGTCTACGCGACGCAGAGGACGCCGTGGAGCTCGTGGAGCGCTGCGCGGCCGGCAACGCCTCAGGGGTGGTTCTCCGTACGGCGCTAGCGCACCAGCCGACCGTGGTGGCGGCAGCCGAACGGGACGCCATGACCCTCGTTGCACTGCAGCCGAGCGTGACGTGGGCGCATGTGGTCTGGCTGCTCCGCGGTGTACTCGACCGAGCGGCTGCACCGGACTCCCCCGCCGCTGGCGACGCCGGTGTGCACCAGGAGCTGTTCGCACTGGCTGACGCCGCCGCTGCGATCGTCGACGCCCCTGTGACGATCGAGGACAACCAGTCCAGGGTGCTGGCGTACTCCTCCGGCCAGGACTTCACTGACCCCACCCGTGTATCGACCATCGTCGGACGCCGGGTGCCACCCGAGGTGATCGCACACTTCCGGGCCCGGGGCATCTTTCGACGACTAGCGCGATCCAGCGAGCCGTTCCTGGTGCCAGACGGACCGAACGGCATCCGCCCGCGTCTCGTCGTACCCGTCCGGGCTGGTGGTGAGTGGCTGGGGTCCATCTGGGCCGTCGTCGACGGTCCGGTGAGTGACGCGGTCACGGCGGAGCTCAGCAACGCCGCCTCTGTCCTCGCCTTGCACCTGTTGCGGCTGCGGGCTCAGGCCGACGTGGCGCGGCGGAGTGCGATCGACCGGCTGCGGACGATCCTGCGGCAGTTCTCCCCGGACAATCCGGTCGACGTACGACTCCCGCGGCAGCCGTGGCGGGTTGTGGCCCTCGGGTCGCCCGAGGGGTACGACGTACCGCAGCAACTCGACCTGTGGGAGTCGACCGGTCGCCGGCACGGTTGGAGCGAGCCGCAGCTGGCCGACCTCGACGGGACAGTGCTGGCTGTTGTTACCGACACTGACGGACCAGGGTCATGGACTTGGTTGCAGAAACTCGTTCTCGAACAGTCGGCGGGTACGTACGCCGCTGCCGGTGGTCCCGCGCGAGGTCCAGCCGATCTGCCGAGCTCACGCGCCGAGGCGGTCGAGCTGCTAGGTCTGGTACGGCGGGGTGTCGCGCCAGGGCCGGCGTTGCGGGTCGAAGAGGCGTGGCACTTGCTGACGGTGCATCGGGCAGTCACGTCGCTTGATACCACCAAGATGGATGGTCCGCTCGCGACGTTGCTGCGGCACGACATCGAGCACGACACGGGGTACGTGGAAACGTTGCAGGCCTGGCTTAACTTTCCGGGGCAGCCACAGCGTGCGGCGCGGGAGCTGCACCTGCACACCAACACGTTGCGGCACCGGATGAAACGGATCGGGGAGCTCTCCGACCTCGATCTGTCGGACCCGCGCGAACGGCTGGCGTTGCAGCTGCAGATCGCCGCCGTCCGTACTGAGCACTGAAAATCGGCCACTGAGATCTACGCCACAGCCCTCTGTAACAAGGCTTCACATTCCGGCAACTGTTGGGCAACATCCGCCTGACAGAGTCTTCCTTGTCAGCAGGTCCGACCCTTCACCAGGGGGCCGGAAAGGCTGCCGGTCCGAGCTTTTCACCAGGAAGCTCGGGCCACCTGTGGGGCCCGGCGATTGTCTGAGCGATCGCCGGGCCCTACGACGTTGCCGTACGACGTTGCCAGAAACCTTGCCTAGGACAACCGGTTCACGATGGTGCGGTAGACACCCGGGAGCGCGGCCGCGGCGGGAACGATCCGCGGTGCGAGGACTGGTCGATTGCGGGCCCACAGCAACGATGCGGTGAGCAGGCGGCATTCCCAGGAGACGCGGCGCCAAGCTGCCTCGTAGTCCTGCGGGCGGTCGGCGCGGACGCAGTCGACCAGTTCGGCGGACGTGCGCAACGCGACCGCGATCCCTTCGCCGGTCAGCGCGTCGACGTACCCGGCAGCGTCGCCGACGAGTAGGACCCGGCCGGCGGTCCGGGCGCTGACGCGTTGGCGGAGCGGACCCGCCCCCATCACGGCACTCGCCGCAACCGCACCATGCAACCGGCGCTTGAGCAGAGGGAACGCGTCGAGGTGTGAGTCGAAGGTGCCGCGCGCGGAGGTGAGGACGGCGACGCCGACGAGATCGTCGGCGATCGGAGTCACGTAGGCCTCCCCCAGACGAGACCAGTAGACCTCGACGAGATCGGTCCAGGGCGAGACCGCGAAGTGCTGGCGGAGTCCGCGACGTACCTCACCGGAATTCTCACCACACAAACCCAACTGGCGGCGGATGGGTGAGTGGAGGCCGTCGGCGGCGGCTAGGTAGCGGGCGGTTACGCCGGCGGCGGTGATGGAGGTGGTGTTCTGGGTGATGGGGCCGACCCGGGCGCGAAGGACCGGGATATCTAGCGCTGCTAGCCGGGACATCAGCGCGGCGTGCAGCGTCGTACGGCGTACTCCGAGGCCCGGACCGGCGGTGAAACGGGCGTCGACGCTGTGTCGTCCGTCGAGATAGCGAATGCCGTGGAACGGACGACCGGAAAGTTCCACGCCCAACCGCTCCAGGTAGAACACGGCACTGTGGGCGATGCCTTCACCGCACGCCTTGTCGATCGGCGCCGAGCGCGGCTCGACGACCACGACAGACAGGCCCGCCAACGCTGCCCGGATCGCCGTGGCAGCACCCGCTGGACCGCAGCCGGCCACCAGAAGATCGATCACGTCACCAGCGCGGACTTCAACGCGGCCTCCTCGGCGCGGATGCGGACGGCCAGCAGCGGAATGTTCAGCAACGTGAACACGACCGCAGTCACCCACGCCGTGTGCACCAGCGGCAAGGCGATCCCCTCCGCCACAACCGCCACATAGTTCGGGTGCCGGATCCAGCGGTAGGGGCCACGTGCAACCAGCCGGAGACCCGGTACGACGATCACCCGCGTGTTCCACTGATGGCCGAGCACCGTGATGCACCACCAGCGCAGCCCCTGCGCGAGCAGCACGACCACGAACATCGTCCACCCGAGCCACGGAACGAACGGCCGGTGCAACGCCTCCACCATGCACGCCGCCAGCAACAACGTGTGCAGCGCGACCATGAACGGGTAATGGCCCCGCCCTGACTCCACGCCGCCCTGCGCGAAACTCCACTTCGCGTTGCGCAGCGACACGACCAGCTCGGCCACCCGCTCAGCAGCGACGAGCAGCACCAACCCCAGATACCAGCCGTACATCACCACTCCATCAGCACGAGCTCGGAACAGAAACCAGGACCCATCGCCAGCAACAACCCAGGACCTGCAGGATCCAGCCTCATGGTGTCACCGAGCACGTGCAGCACCGAAGATGACGACAGGTTGCCGACCGCATCGAGCGATTTCCACGTCAGCTCCAGCGCGCCCGGCCGCAACGACAACGTCTCCGCCACCGCCTCCAGCACCTTCGGCCCGCCCGGATGACTCACCCACGTCCCGATGTCCGGAACAGTCAGCCCATGCTCCCCGAGGAACCCGCGGACGTCGTCACCCAGGTACTGACGCACCACCTCGGGTACGTCGGCCCCGAGCACGATCCGGAACCCGCCCGACCCGACATCCCACCCCATCACCCGCTCCGAGTCCGGGTAGAGCCGCGAACGCGTCGCCACCACGGACGGTCCCGACGCCGCCGGATGTTCCGACCCTGTCAGCACCACAGCCGCCGCGCCGTCCCCGAACAACGCGCCGCCCACCAGGTTCGGCAACGACGAGTCGTCCCGCTGCAACGTCAACGAACACAACTCCACCGACAGCAGTACGGCGACATGCTTCGGCCACGCCTTCAGGTAGTCGTGCAGCCGCGCGATCCCCGCCGCTCCCCCGACACACCCCAGCCCGAACAGCGGCAGCCGCTTCACGTCCTCCCGCATCCCGAGCCGCATCGCGACCCGCGCATCGATCGACGGCGCCGCGACCCCGGTCACCGTTGTGAACATCAGTACGTCGACATCGTCGAGCGTCAGCCCCGCGTCCTTCACCGCGCCCGCGACCGCCTCGGCTCCGAGGTCGACGGCCGCCGCGATCCACGCGTCGTTCGCCTCGCCGAAGTCCTTGAGTACGGCGTACCGCTCCAGCGGTAGCGCGAGCTGCCGGTACGAGACTCCCGCGTTCGCGTGCAGCCGGCGGAGCAACGCCGTACCGCGGCCGTCCGGGAGACAGATCGACTCGAACGCGGCCGTGAGCTCGGACTGCGGATACCGGTACGGCGGGAGCGCGGGCCGGACCGCTGCGATCCGCGTCATCGTGGCATCGTTACGTCGGTGAAGACCGTGAAAGGTCTGGCTCTCGCCTGCCACCCCGGGCCTACTGTCGCCGTGACCGCTCTGGTCACGGCTGTCGCGTGGTCGGCCGGGCGAAGTCCGGCCGGGTGTCTCCTCGTCGCAGCAACGATCCTCACCGGCCACCTCTCGATCGGCTGGAGCAATGACGCGATAGATGCCGCCCGCGACACCATTGTGAACCGCCGGGACAAGCCAGTGGTGCGTGGACTGGTGAGTCGCCGGACGCTCGCGATCGCCGCGGGCGTGATGCTGGTCGTCACGGTTCCCGTCTCCCTCGCCAACGGTTTCGCGTCCGGGTTGATGCACCTGCTGTTCGTCGCCTGCGCCTGGGCGTACAACCTGGGCCTCAAGTCGACCGTGATCTCCTGGCTCCCGTACGCCGTCGCGTTCGGCGGACTGCCCTCGTTCGTGACACTCGGCACCGCGCAGGTCTGGGCTCCGTGGTGGGCGACGGCGGCGGGTGCCCTCCTGGGGATCGGTGCCCATCTGGCAAACGTCGTACCCGACCTCGCCGACGACCTGGCCACCGGCGTCCGCGGCTGGCCGCAACGCCTCGGCCGCTACGCCCGCCTCGTCGCACCGCTGCCGTTGGCGACCGCAACCGGTCTCCTGGTCATCGCGCCGTCCGGAGCGATCGGCATCATCGGCTGGACCGCCCTCGCAGTCGTCGCCGCCCTCCTGACCACGATCCTCCTGTGGCGCAACGCCCCCTTCCTTGTCACGATCGCCATCGCCGCGGTCAGCATCATCTCCCTCGTCCTCCGCGGCGACGCGCTGACGTAGGCCGGATCTCCGGGCCATCACAATCGGCGCCGCGGGTCGCGCGCCACGCTCGGGGCCGTCCGCCGCGGGCAATTGTGATGGCGTGGAGATCCGCCCCTAAGCCGCGTCCGGCTTCAGTGGGGCGTTGCTGCCGAGGATGGCGGCGGTGAGGGCTTCGGCGGGTTCTTTCGCGGCGCGGGGGTTGGTGATCAGGACCAGGTCGATGGAGGGGAGTTCGGGCAGGCCGGCGCTCGGGGGTGGCTCGACCAGGTCGGCGGGCATCAGGGAGCGGGCGAAGATCGCGATCCCGAGGCCGGCGCGGACGGCGGCGAGTACGCCGTTGACGCCGCGGACGATGCACGTGATCCGGCAGGTGCGACCGGCCTGCTCGAGCGACTGCACGCCGAGCGACCGGCTCAGCGACGGCGCCTGGTACGCGACCAGCGGGACCGGCACGTCGGGCGCGATCCGGGTCCCGGCGATCCCGGCCCAGACCATCGGGTCCCGTCGTACCAGCCGGCCGTTCGGCTCGTAGCCGCCGCCGGCGCCGTGCTTGACGTAGGCCAGGTCCAGGTGGCCGGACTCGACCCGGCGGAGCAGATTTGGGCTCTGGGCAACGGTCAGTTCCAGGTCGATCCGCGGGTACAGCTGGCGGAAGTCGCGCAGGATCTTCGGCAGCGGCGTGAGCGCCAGGTCGTCGGTCACGCCGAACCGCAGCCGGCCGCGCAGCTCCGAGCCGGTGAAGTACCCGGCGGCCTCCTCGTGGGCGGCCAGGATGGTCCGGGCGAACCCGGCCATCGCCTCGCCGTCCGCGGTCAGCGTGACAGTGCGCGTGTCACGGACGAACAGCGGCCGTCCGACGGCCGTCTCGAGTTTGCGGACATGTTGACTCACCGTCGGCTGCCGGATGCCCAGCCGCTCGGCCGCCTGGGTAAAGCTGAGCGACTGGGCGACGGCGAGGAACGTCCGCAGTTGGTCGGGGTCGTACATCGATATCCTTCCCATAACGTGACGCAATAAGACTAATAGGAGTAATTCGCTGGAGGAATCCAGCACCCAACGCTGAGGATGGTGATGTCCTCCCCTGACAAGTCCACTCGTGTAGGGATTGCTCTTGACCTCCCGGGCCACCGGTACTGTCCCGTCCACCGACTTCCATCTCCACCGCACCACCGACTCCGCCAAGCTCCGGGAGACGCAAGCGCGCCGGCCCGGCTTCAAGGACACCTTCAGCGCACTGCGGGTCCGCAACTTCCGCCTCCTGGTCAGCGGACTGCTGGTCAGCTCGACCGGCGGCTGGATCCAGCGCATCGCCCAGGACTGGCTGGTGCTCACGCTCACCGGCAGCGCCACCGCGGTCGGCATCACGACCGCGCTGCAGTTCCTCCCCACCCTCGTGCTCGGTCTGTTCGGCGGGGTGATCGCGGACCGGTTCCCGAAGCGGAAGATCCTGCTGGTCACGCAGATCACGATGGGCACCTGCGCCGGCGTCCTGGCGCTGACCGCCTTCACCGGTCAGGTCCAGGTCTGGCACGTCTACACGATGGCCTTCGTCCTCGGTCTCGCGACCGCGGTCGACAACCCGACCCGGCAGTCGTTCGTCACCGAACTCGTCCCGCGCGACACGGTCCGGAACGCGATCAGCATGGTGTCGTCGACGTTCCAGCTCGGCAGCCTGATCGGCCCCGCGCTCGGCGGTGTGCTGCTCGGCACGATCGGCGCGGGCTGGGCGTTCGCGCTCAACGGGCTGACGTTCTTCGCGTCGATCAGCGCGCTGCTGCGGATGCGCGAGAGCGAGATGCCTGGGTTCCACGCGGCCCGCAAGGCGAGCGCCGGGATGCGGATCCGCGACGGGCTGCGCGACGGCGTCCGGTACGCGTTCCACGAGCCGGCCGTGCGCTGGGCGATCGCGCTGGTCGGCATCTACGGGATGTTCTGCATCAGCCTGCCGGTGACGCTGACCGCCTTCGCCGACCGGGTCTTCCACACCGGCGCTTCGGGGTACGGCGTACTGAACTCGGTCGTCGCGTTCGGGGCCCTGGCAGGCGCCCTGCTCTCGGCCCGCCGCGTCCGGCCGACCCGCCTGCGGAACCTGATCGGTATCGCGTGCCTGCTCACGATCACCGAAGTACTGGCCGCGATCCAGCCCTCGCTGTGGACGTTCATCCCGGTGCTGGCGTCGATGGGAATGGCGACGCTGATGTTCCTGACCGCGGCCCAGTCGATGGTCCAGCTGACCACGCCGGACGGCCTGCGCGGCCGGGTGTCCGGGATCTACAACCTGGTCTTCATCGGGGGCGGCGCGATCGGCGGGCCGCTGGTCGGGTTCCTGGCCCAGCACTTCGGCGCCCGCTCGGCGCTGATGCTCGCAGGTCTGGTCCCCGCGGTGGCGACGGTCGCGATCGGCCTACGACTGCGGCGCGACGGCCAACTCCGGCTCGTACTGGTCCGGACCCGCTCCCCGTGGCACCAGGTCCCGATTCGCGTGAACCTCCAGCCGGCCGAGATCCAGCTGTCGGCCCCGAAGAGCACCCCGATCCGCAGCCGCACGTCGCGTCCGTTCGTCCTCGGCCGCAGGCAGCATGCCCGGTTGGACTCCCACGTTCGCCCGGCGCGCGCCGCCCGCCGCCCACAACACCACTGACTCCCGCGGCAGGGCCGAGCGGCTGCCTTCCACACCTCGGCCCTGCCCGGGCTCTTTGGGCTTTCACCAACCACTTCTCGTCCTGGCGCGTGGTTGGCGCACGGCCCAGCGCCCCAGCGCGGCGGGCCGTGCGTCAGCCGACGGATCCGCCGGAGCCGGTGGACATGGACGCCGAGGCGCCGAGCGTTCGCAGGTCTCCCTGTGCGGGGTGCGTGCGCGCCAGGGGACCGGTGGACATGGCGCGAATGAGGTTCAGGGTCACGGTGCGGGCGAAGGTGACCTCTCGGGTGGTCAGGGCGTGTTTGGAGTTCGGGCCGTGCAGGGAAGGGACCCAGTTCATCGAGCCGATGTCGAAGACGCCGGCGCCCGACGGCGCCGTGTAGTAGGTGGCGTCCGAGAACGTGTGGATCGACGGGCCGCAGGACACCGGGGAATGCGCCACTACCTGGAGGTTCGGTGGCGTTCCCGTGATCGGGTAGGCGCGGTCGACCTCGGTGGCTGTGAGACCTGGGTACGTCGATCCCTTGGCCGCACCGGTCCCGGCGTACAGGAAGAAGCTCGGATCGCGGACGGTGAACGACCCGACCGCCGGGAAGCATTCGTAGAGCATGCCGGTCAGTGAGTTCTCCGGGCGCGGGTCCGGCTTGCTCCGCCACTTCGCGGTGGTGTCCGGACGGTTCCGCAGCGGATCGAGGGTCGCGTCCTTGTACCCGACCAGCACCCGGCCGCCGTCCTCGTACCGCACTCGCCAGTACACGGCGTTCGCGCCCAGGAACGCGAGGTTCGTCCCGGCGTCCCGGGCTTTGGTGACGGCGGCGCGCATCGCGACGGTCCAGTACTCGTCATGCCCGAGCGACACCATCCCCCGCGCGCTCGCCAGTGCGCTCGGGTCGGTGGCCAGGTCGACGCTGGTCAGATACGCGAGCCGTACGCCGCTCTGCTCGGCCAACTGGATCAACGGCAACTCGGACTGCACGAGTGTCTTCGCGCCGTTGCCCTCGTACGGCCGGTCGAAGCTGACCCGATGCGCGCGCGAGGCGAACGAGTTGTCGGGACCGCTGTAGAGCGAGTAGCCACCCCACTGGTTGTAGGCCTCGTACGTGTTCACGGCGTTGACGACCACAACCGCGCCCCGCGTCGAATCGGAGCGGACCGTGATCGGGACGTACTTCTGCTTGCCGTTCGCCGCGGTCAGCAGCAACAGATACGCACCGGCCGGCCAGCCCGTCGTCGGTACGGTCATCGAGGGCTGCCACGTGGTGGTGACGAGATGGTCGGACGGCCGTACGGTAGGTGCGGGTTGCGCGCGACCCGGAACGCTCGCCGACGTCCACACCAGCCGCCCGCCGGTCCCGCCGTACCAGCCGATGCGGAAGGATCGTACGGTGAAAGCGCCTGCGGTCGACGTCACGAACAGGCGGAACGACTGCCCGCTGCGGACACTGACGTGATCGGCGTACCCGGCGAGCTCGAGCGGCCCTGCGATCCGTCGGGTGTCGATCCGCCAGGCCGTCGTCCCGTGCTTCGCGTTCTCCGCCGCGACGCTCGCACCGGACGCGCGGGCCGGGCCGGGCGTGGCGGACGGGCCGGGCGTGGCGGACGGGCCGGACGTGGCGGACGATGATGTCGCGGTCGGGCTCGCACCGGACGTCGGCGCCGGAGGCGCAGTCGACCTGCAGCCGGGTGCCAGCACCAGCGCCGTCAGCACCGTCAGGCCGGCCACCAATCCCCGACGTAAGTGACTCATGATCCCCTTTACGCCTTGGAACGCAGGTCGGCCGGTCTGAGCAGCTCGCCGACCGGACCGCCGGTGCCGCTGGTTGTCAACGGCGACTCATGGAGCTGCGCGAAGTCGCCGCGCGCCGGATGCGCGCGACCCAACGGTCCTTGAGCGAACGGAACACCTTCAACGTCACCGTCCGCCCGAACATTACCGCCGCCGGCGCGCGGGCGGGTACGTCGTACCCCGGACTGATCGGCGACGAGGCCGACCGCGCCTACCCGACCCCAGGGACTCCGGCGAACCTGCAGGTGGTGGCGCACTCGCCGACGACGTGCGGGCCGACGCGCCGCACGTACTCCGATGCGTCCTACTGCAGTGCGCCGTCCGGGGCTGGAGTGTTCGACAGATAGGTGGGGTCTGCTTGGAACAAACTGAGAAGGGCTCGCGCCCCCGGCTGGATCGGGCCGGGGGCGCGAGTGCCGGCGGGCGGGCCGGCTGGGCGGCATCAGGGAGATTTGATGACGCCGACCGGGGGCACCTTGACGGTGCGGTGGTGCTTGGTGCCGCCGAGGATCACCTTGCGGAGGGCGACGTTGTTCTTCGTGCTGGACTCGAACAGGCGGTTCTCCGGGTTGGCAGTGACCTGGACGTAGTACGTGCCGTTCGCCAGGTTCGTGATGTCGAAGGACTGACCCGGCAGTGTCTGCTCGTAGGTGTCGCCGGAGCCGACGTCGAGGACCTCACGCACCGACAGCGAGCCGTGGTCGCCGCACGCGGTGTGCAGGTCGGTGTTGTCCGGGTGCCAGTTCGCGTTCTTCACCGTGTAGTCGATGGAGTCCGTCGCGGCCAGGCAGAACGCCTCCTTCTGGCTGCGCACCACCTCGGTCTGCTTGGCGTTCAGCAGGCTGTAGCGGGCGAAGTCGGTGAAGTGCCAGTGGTTGTGGCCGTCCCGGCCGTCCCACTCCAGCGTCCCGGTGGTCTGGTACCCGACCTGCTTGCCCTGCGCGTTGTAGAAGTACTGGTACGCGTCCATCAGGTCCTTGCCCTGTCGCCGGAACCCGTCGAGCACCAGCGGCGACGGGCCTGCATTCCACACGGTCGCCGAGAACTGCAGGAAGTCCTTGTTCGCGTCCGGCGTACCTTCGTCGCCCGGCGCGGCCACGATGCCCCACGCAGGCACTGGCCGCAGGTCCGGCTTCGGGCCCTTCGGCACGCTCGCCTTACCGACCGGACGCGCCGCGTTAGGCTTCGGCGCCGCCGAACCCGAGCGCACCTTCGCAGCCCCGGAGACGTCGGACTTCCGCACCGTGACGTTCAACTTCACCGACGAATCCTTCGCGGGGATCTTGAAGAAGTCCCGGTACGCCTTGTTCACGGTCACCGTCGCCTTGTACTTGCCGACGGCAAGCCGCACCGGCTGCCCGTCGCCGTACGTCCGCGCCGACCACCCGGTCTGCAGTCCCCAGACCGCGCCCTGGGTGAACGGATTCGCCGTACAGCCGTCCGGGTACGGCGAGGTTGCCGGCGCATCCGGACGGGTCCGCGACCCGTCGCCGTTCAGGCAGACCGCCTGGTCCCTGTCGAGCACCTTCTTGCCCGCGGCGTCGGTCAGCGTGATGTGCAGGAACTTCCCCAGTCCGGAGAAGTCCGTGACGAGCCCTTTCGGCAACTTGCGGACCGGCTTGCCGTGGACGTACTGCGTCGCGACCACCGGCGAGCTGTACGACGCCCGCGTGGCGCGGACCTCGATCGGCGCGTTGCCGGCCACCAGGTGCGTACCGAGATCCAGGTCGACGCCGTAGTCCTCGACGCTCTCCAGCGTCACCTCGGTGCCTCCGGCAACCAACTTCACCGGCGGCGGAGCGGCCGATGACGCCGCCGACGCCCCGGCCGCTGCGAGTGCGACCAGACCGGCCGCCCCGGCCGCGGCGACCGCCGTCCGGCCGAGTTTCCTTGTGTTCACGATGACGGAACCCCCTCCTGCCTTCAGCCGGCATCCTCACGAGCCGGCCCGTTGCTGGTACGACGACCCGGCCGCGGAGCGAAGTTGATCAAGGTTCCATGGCAGTCCTGTCACACGAAGTAACAGGACCTCAATACTTGACTGCGTAAATTAAGCCGACCTAGGCTCGACGACGTCCGCTCACTCCTCCCCCGGAGGACGTTTTCATGTCCTTGAGACGCCGTACGACGCTCGTCCTGGCTGCCCTCGCCCTGGTGTCGACAGCAGCCGTGACCGCCCCAGCCGATGCAGTCCAAGACCAGAAACCCGCCTATCCGCAGATCGCTGCCAAGCCGTACATGGGCTGGAGCAGCTGGAGTCTGCAGTCGACGAACTATCCGGGCGTCAATCCCGACGGCCCCGGCAGCTTCATCAGCGAGAAGAACATCCTCACCCAGGCGAACGCCCTGGCCGCGAAGCTCAAGCCGTACGGCTACGAGTACATCAACGTCGACGCCGGCTGGCAGGACGGCGGTGACGAGTACGGCCGCCCGGTCGCCAACCTGAAGCGGTTCCCGCGCGGCATGAAGGCGGTCGGCGACGACATCCACAAGCTCGGTCTGAAGTTCGGCATCTACACCGTCGTAGGGCTCGGCACGGATGTCTACCGCGACGGCAACACCCCGATCTACGACGCGCCCGGGTGCTTCACGCGCGACATCGTGTACCCGGACCTGCGCAAGACCAACGGCTGGGACGCGGCGTACAAGATCAACTACGCGAGTCCGTGCGCGCAGAAGTACGCCGACTCGATAGCGCGGCTCTTCGCCAACTGGGGCGTCGACTTCATCAAGATGGACGGCGTCGGCCCCGGCTCCTGGAAGGGTGCGCCGGACGACCCGAACCACAACAACACCGAGGACGTCGAGGCCTGGTGGCGCGCGGTGCAGAACGCCGGCCGGCCGATGATGTACACGCTGTCGTGGTCGCTCAGCCACCGGTACGCCGACGTGTGGAAGCAGAACTCGAACGGCTGGCGGATCGACACCGACGTCGAGTGCTACTGCGACACGATCGTCAAGTGGGACAGCTCGGTGAAGCAACGTTGGTGGGACGTCGCGCAGTGGATCGACGACGCCGGGCCGGGGCACTGGAACAATCTGGACGCGATCAACGTCGGCGTCGGTGCGATGGACGGCCTGACGGACGTGGAACGCCAGTCCTACATGACGTTCTGGGCGATCAATTCCGCGCCGCTGTTCGCGGGCGACGACCTCACCAAGCTGGACGCGTACGGCCTGAAGCTGCTGACGAACCGCGAGGTCATCGCGATCAACCAGTCCGGCAACCCGGCGCGTCCGCTGAACCAGGACCAGCTGCAGCAGGTCTGGTACGCACAGAACGCGGACGGCAGTACGACGGTCGCACTGTTCAACCTGGCCGACGCCCCTGCCACGGTGACCGGCAACTTCGACGAGCTCGGCATCGGCAGGAAGGCCACGGTCCGCGACATCTGGGCGAACCAGAACACCCGCAACGTCTCCGGCTCGGTCAGCGCCCAACTGCCCGCGCACGGGTCGAAGCTGTACAAGATCACGCCTGACCAGTACGTGCCGGTGAGCATCCCGGCCGACCTGACCGCGACGGACGTCAGCCGTACGTCGGTTTCCCTGAACTGGCGGCCGAGTGCGGGCGCGACGTCGTACCAGGTGTTTGCCAACGGCAAGCAGGTTGCGACGAGCACGACACCGAGCAGCGTGGTGGGCGGGCTGCAGCCCCAGACGCAGTACACCTTCACGGTGAAGGGCGTGAAGTCCGGCCGTACGTCGGACGCGAGCGCCGGAATCACCATGTACACCTCGAAGTCCGGCGGGCCGGTGCGCTACGAGGCCGAGGCGCCGACGAGCACACTGACCGGCGACGCGAGTGTCTCCGGATGCACGCTCTGCTCGGGCGGCTCGAAGATCGGCAACATCGGTTACTCGTCGACGGTGACGCTCAACGACATCACCGTGCCGGCGACGGGCACGTATCTGGTGAAGATCGCCTACACGGACGGGGACAGCAGCCGGCAGAGCATGCTGACGGTCAACGGTTCCAACGGATACTCGGCCAGTTACTGGGTGAACTACCACGGCCTCGGCGACAACGACTGGGGTACGCCGCAGGTCACCTATCTCCCGATGAAGCTGACCGCCGGATCGAACTCGATCAAGGTCAGCAACCCGAGCGGCTACATCGCCGACATCGACTGGATCACCGTCTGATCCAGCCGGCGATCCGGTCGAGAAGACTGCGGGGCCGGCACCACCAGGGCCGGCCCCGCGCTTTACTGGAACCATGAGCGCCTACCCCGAACCCCTGGTCCCGCCCGGTGGAACTGCCCCGGTCCCGCGGCGGATCCGCGCGATGCTCGACGACCGCGTCGTCCTCGACACGACGGACGCGATCTACCTCTGGGAGTTCCCGCCGTACCCGCAGTACTACGTCCCGCTCGCGGACGTCGCCGACGGACTGCTGACGGACACCGGCGAGACCAAGGAGTTCGCGCACGGTGTCGCGCGAGTGCACACCGCGGGCACCGGCAAGGCGTGGGTGTACGACGACGGCGTCGCGAAGGACCGTGTGCGGTTCCAGTGGGACGCGCTGGACAGGTGGTTCGAGGAGGACGAGGAGGTCTTCGTACACCCGCGCAACCCGTACTCCCGCGTCGACGCGATCAAGTCCACCCGCCACATCACGGTCAGCGCCGCCGGCCAACTTCTCGCCGACTCCACCGCGACCGTCATCGTCTTCGAGACCGGGCTGCCGCCGCGCTACTACTTCCCGAAAACCTCCGTCCAGCTGGAGCACCTCACCCCGTCCGACACCGTCACCGCATGCCCGTACAAAGGCCGTACGTCGGCGTACTGGTCGGTCCCCTCGGTCCCGGACGTCGCCTGGTCCTACGACTTCCCGACGGCGCCCCTGCTCCCGGTCGCCGGCCACATCGCGTTCTTCAACGAGAACGTCGACATCACCATTGACGACGTACCGCAGGAGCGCCCGATCACCCCGTTCTCGAACCCGACACAGCGACCGACCGACGGCAACGTGAACAAGCCGTGAATCAGATGACCGCGGTGGTCGCGCCGTCCATGGTGATGATCGAGGCGGTGACGTAGCTGGCGCGGGGCGAGGCGAGGAAGATCGCGACGTCGGCGACCTCCTGCGGCTCGCCGGCGCGGCCCATCGGGATCTCGCGGACCATCTCCTGGAGCAACTCGTCCTTCGGTTTGCCGGTCGCCCGTACTGCGGCTTCCAGCCCCTCGTCGACCCGGGAGGTGCGCGTCATACCGGGGTTGATCACGTTCACCCGGACGCCCTGACCCGCGTACGCCTTCGCATAGCCGGCCGACGCCAGCATCAGCGCCGCGTTGGCCGCACCGCCGCCGATGTGCAGCGGGTTGGCGGCACGTCCGCCCTGGCCGACGATGTTCACGACCGCGCCGCTGCCGCGTTCCGCCATCCCGCGGATGACGGCCTCGGTCGCGTGCATGTACGTGAAGTACTTCGCGTCCATCGCGGCGTGCAGCGCCGTACTGTCCAGATCGTCGACAGGGGTCCGGCGGGCCGCGCCCGCGCAGTTGATCAGGATGTCCGGTACGCCGATCCGCTCGAAAGCGGCCCGCGTCGCGTCGGCGTCGGTCAGATCGACCGCTTCCGCCTGGAAGCTCAAGCCTCTGGCGGCGAGCTCCTCCTGCGCCTTCGCCAGGTTGCCGGCGTCCCGCGAGATGCCGACTACCACCGCACCCTCACGTGCGAGCGCCTCGACGCACGCCAGCCCGATCCCTTTGCTCGCACCGGTGACCACCGCGGTCTTCCCGGACAGTTCCAGCTCCACGTGACTCCTCAGCGATTGGCGTCGTACTCGTCGCGTGCGGCGGCGATCTCGTCCATGTGGTCGTACGCCCAGGTCCGCATCGTCGCGACGGCAGCGGCCAGGCTCAGGCCGAGCGGGGTCAGCGTATAGCTGACCGTCACCGGCACAGTAGGAAGAACATCACGCCGTACGACGCCGTCCCGCTCGAGGTTGCGCAGGGTCTGGGTGAGCATCTTCTGGGTGATGCCCTCGATGATCGACTTGAGCTGGCCGGATCGCAGCGTGCCGCCCTTCTCGAGCGTGCTGATCACCAGCATCGTCCAGGTGTCGCCGATCCGGCCGAGCACCTGACGCGTCGGGCAGGCGCCTTTCGTGGCGTCCCACCTGCTTCTGACCTGGTCGGTATCCATTAGGTGCCCATAGCAGTAATTAGTGCTGTCTTCCGCCCGCCGCGACCTGTTCGTAGCGTCCATGTCGTCCGGGGTCGAGTTTAGGTGAAGGAGTGGAGCAGCAATGAGAGCAGTGGTTCCGGTGGACACCGGCAAGGTCGGGATCGCCGAGGTCGACGAGGTCCGGCCGGGCGCGGGCGAGATGGTGATCGAGGTGGCCGCCTTCTCGATCAACCGCGGTGAGACCTTCCAACTGGAGGCGCCGCAGGCCGGCTGGCGACCGGGCAAGGACATCGCCGGCCGCGTGATCGAGGCCGGCCCCACCGGTCCAGCGGTCGGCACCCGCGTGGTCGCGCATCTACCGCACTCGGGCTGGGCGGAGCACGTGACCGCACCGGCCACGCAGGTCGCCGTACTGCCGGGCAGCATCTCGTTCGAGCAGGCCGCCGCGCTTCCGCTCGCCGGGCTGACAGCGCTGCGCCTGTTGCGTACGGCGGGCAGTGTGATCGGCCGGCGGATCCTGCTGACCGGCGCCGCCGGCGGCGTCGGGCACTACGTCACCGAGCTCGCGGCCGGCGCCGGTGCATCGGTCACGGCCGTCGTCTCATCCCCTGCCCGCGGCGAGCGGCTGTTGGAACTCGGCGCAGAGAGTCTGGTGTACGACGTCTCGGACGCACGCGGACCGTTCGATCTGGTGCTCGAGTCCGTCGGTGGTGAGAGCCTGCCGCTCGCGTTGTCGAAGCTGATGCCGGGCGGTGATCTCATCTGGTTCGGCGAGGCCAGCCGGCAACCGGTGACGCTCGACTTCTTCGACTTCTTCACCGGGCCAGAAGCCGCGCGCGTCCGGCACTTCCACTACGTTCGCGGCCGCGACGACGAAGACCTGGCGACGCTGGTTCGGCTGGTCGGGTCCGGGCGGCTCCACCCCGAGCTCGGTCGCGTCGAGGACTGGTCCCGGACCGATGCCGTCCTCGACGACCTGCGGCACCGTCGCATCCGTGGCAACGCCGTACTCACCTTGACACCCACGTCGCACGAGGAGGCAACACCCATGGATCCCAGGACAGTCGTGACCCGGTACGTCGAGGCGGTGGCGGCGGGTGACCTGCCGACGATCCGGGCGAGTTTCGCGCCGGACGTGGTGTGGACCTATCCGGGCGACCTGCCGCTGTCCGGTGACTGGAAGGGCCGGGACATGGTGGTCGACGAGTTCCTCGGCGCGGCGGCGGGCAACCTGTTCGCGCCGGGTGCGCCGGTCACGATCACGCTGGTCAACGTCATCGCCGACGGCGAGCAGGTGTTCGCCGAGTGGAGGGCGCAGGCAACGGCCCGAAACGGCGAGGCCTACGACAACCGTTGTGGAGGGGTCTTCACCGTTCGGGACGGCGTGATCGTCGCCGTCCGCGAGTACCTCGACACCGACCACGCCCGCCAAGTCCTGTTCGCCAGCGACGGGTCGATGCCCTGAGCAATCGTCAGTTTCCGGGCCGCGGGCCGGAGGCAACGAATTCGAATTGTCGCTGTTCTGGGCTTGATCGGGTCAGTACGATGGGTAACCAGATCGACACTCTTTGTTTCGACGCCTGATGCCCGAGCAATCCTGAGCACCGACGCCGGAGGACCCGTGCCGACCCCTTCCCACTCTCCCCCCAGCGACCGTCTGTCCTGGAAGACCGTTCTGCACCATGACCTACCGGCCTCGCTGGTGGTCTTCCTGATCGCAATACCACTTTCCCTAGGAATCGCCGCCGCGTCCGGCGCGCCGCTGATCGCGGGCCTGGTGGCCGCCGTGGTCGGCGGTGTCGTCGCCGGCGCGCTCGGCGGCTCCACGCTCCAGGTCAGCGGCCCGGCCGCCGGCCTCACCGTTGTCGTCGCCGGACTCGTCACCCAGTTCGGCTGGGCCGCGACCGCCGCAATCACCTGTGCGGCAGGCCTGCTACAGATCCTGCTGGGCGCCACCCGGATCGGGCGACTGGCACTGTCGCTCTCCCCCGCCGTAGTGCACGGCATGCTCGCCGGGATCGGCATCACGATCGCAGTCCAGCAGCTGCACGTGGTGCTCGGCGGCAAAGCCCAGAGCTCGTTGATCTCCAACATCACCGCCCTCCCCGCACAGCTGATCGCGCACCACGGTCACTCGGTCGTGGCCGGCGTACTCACCGTCGCAATCGTCCTCGCCTGGCCGCGAATCCCCAAAGTAAAGGTGATTCCGGCACCGTTGGTCGCGGTCGTGGCGGTCACCGCATTGGCCGCGGTCACCATGCCCGACGTGACCCGGGTCGACCTGCCGGACAGCCCGCTGCAGAGTCTGATCTTCCCGGTGATGCCCGAGGGCCCACCGCTCGAGATCGCCACCGCCGTACTGACGGTTGCCCTCGTCGCCAGTGTCGAGTCGTTGCTGTCGGCCGTTGCCGTCGACAAGCTTCATCGCGGTCGGCGGAGCAATCTCGATCGAGAACTGATCGGCCAGGGCGCCGCGAACGCGGTGTCCGGTGCGCTCGGCGGGATGCCCGTCACCGGCGTGATCGTGCGCTCGTCGACGAACGTCGCCGCCGGCGCCCGCACCCGCGCGTCGGCGATCCTGCACGGCGTGTGGATCGCAGCGTTCGTGCTCGCAGCGGGGTCGATGCTCGAACTGATCCCGATGGCCGCGCTCGCCGGCGTACTGCTCGTCACCGGCCTGCGCCTGGTGCAGCTCGCCCACATCCGCACACTGCGCCGGCACGACGAATTACTCGTGTACGTCGTGACCGCGGTCGGCGTCGGCGTACTGGGACTGGCCGAAGGCGTGCTGCTCGGTCTCGTGCTGGCGCTCGCGCGCGTGCTCTACCGGCTCGCGCGGGCAACCGTGACGGCGACCGAAGCCGATGGCGTGTGGACGGTACGGATCCGTGGTTCGCTGGTCTTCCTCGGAGTTGCGTCGCTGGTGCGGACGCTGCGGTCGATCCCGCAGGGTGCGACGGTTCGGGTCGATCTGACAGTGGATCATCTGGACCACGCGGCATCCGAGGCGATCGAGGACTGGCGGCGCGGGCACAGCGCGCGCGGCGGCTCGGTCGAGGTGTACCGCGCCGGGTCCGCAGAGCAGTTGGGCGACGTACCCATTCGGGCGTTACTGGCGAAACTCGCGGCCGAAGGGCAACAACCGGCACACCTGTTCATCACGTGTGCGGACTCGCGGATCGTGCCGACGATGATCACCACCAGCGGACCGGGCGACCAGTTCTGCGTGCGCAACATCGGGAACCTCGTGCCGCCCAAGGGATCGAACAGCAACTCCGTCGACGCCGCGATCGAGTACGCGGTCGACGTCCTCGGGGTGAAGTCGATCGTGGTCTGCGGTCATTCCTCCTGCGGCGCCGCGGCCGCCGCGCTCGCAGCCGACGTACCCGAAGGATCAGGACTGCAGAACTGGCTACGGCACCTGGAGCCGTCAGTACGGCGAGCGGTCGCGCTCCCGGACATCGTGGACCCGGCGACCGGCATGCAGTTGTCGCCGGCCGACAAGCTGTCCGTCGCGAACGTCGCCGTACAGCTGGAGAATCTGCGGAGTTTCCCGTGCGTCCGCGCGGCCGAGGATCAGGGCCGGCTCGAGCTGATCGGGTTGTGGTTCGACATCGGTGCGGCGACAGCGCGCTCGGTCGTGGATCGCGCGCCGTTCCTGGTCCGCGGCGACGAGGAGTTGTTGAAGATCAGGAGCAGCGGTACGGCGAGTGCGATCGCCACTAACCCATCCAGCCAGTAGTGGTTCGCGGTGACCACGACAACCGTGAAGGTGAGCAGCGGATGTGCGATCCACAGCCAGCGCCACCGTGACCGGGTCGCCCGGATCAGGAAGACCGCGACCATGAACGCCCAGCCGACATGCAGGCTGGGCATCGCGGCGAACTGGTTCGCGACCCCGGAGTGCGTGCTCGGTCCGTAGACCGACTGTCCGAGCAGCACGCCCGTATCGATCCAGCCCGGCATCATCCGGGGCGGGGCGAGCGGGAAGAACATGTGCCCGATCAACGCGAGCCCAGTCAGTGAGGCGAGTGCCCAGCGCGCCTTCGCGTACTCGGCCGGGCGGCGGATCAGCAACCAGAGCAGCACCACCGCGGTCAGCGGGAAGTGCACGCTCGCGTAGAACACGTTGGCGAGCTGGGCGAGGCCGTCGATCTTCAGCGCCTGGTGCTGGATCGTCGCCTCGCTCGGCAGCCCGAGCCAGGCCTCCCAGCGGATCAGCTCGTCGGCGTGCTTGAATGCCGATCCCGCATGCTCCGCGGACAGGAAGCGGCCGAGGTTGTAGACCCCGAACAGGGCGGCGAGCAGTGCGATCTCCTTGACGATCCGCCAGATCCCACCGCGATGCCGCCCCAGCTCCGGCAGACTCGGCTGCCCTACCCGCTCCAGAGTCACCTGCGCCATGCCGACCCCCACATCAAACCGAACGCTCGTTCTCTGAAATTCCAGCCTCCGCCGCGATCCGCCCTCAGATCAAGAACGGTCATTCGTTTTCCTGTGTGATCCTTGGCACTCTTTCAAATTATCGCAACATGCTGATAGTTGCGAACAATATGAACCAACTCACATCGGCAGGATGAAGGCCACGGCTAAATCGGTCGACGCGAGCTGCCGTCCTCGGAAGAGTGCTCGCATGGTGACGGTCTTCATCCGGTGGACGTGGCTGCGAGCGGTCCTGCACAACGGGTGGTGGCTGGTCACCAGCGTCTATCTGGTGGTCGACGCCGGACTCTCCCCCGCCGAGCTCGTGCTGATCGGGTCCGTGCAGAGTGCGTTCGCGCTCGTCTTCGAAGTACCTGCCGGGGTCATCGCCGACACGATCAGCCGCAAGTCGTCCTTGGTGATCTCGCAGGTGCTGATGGGTACGGCGATGCTCGCGACCGGACTGTTCGAGTCGTTCCCCGCGCTGCTCGCCACGCAGGTCCTGTGGGGCATCTCGTGGACCTTCGCGAGCGGATCCGACGTCGCGCTGATCACCGACGAGCTGGATCGGCCGTCGGAGATCAACGTGGTCCTCGCGCGGGCCGCCCGCGCACAGCTGACCGGTGCGGCGACCGGTCTCGTTCTCCTCGGACTCCTCGCCTGGACGACCCGGCGGGACCTGACGATCGTGATCGCCGGCGCCGCGATGGCGGCCCTCGGGCTGTATGTCGCGTTCCGCTTCACCGAGCACAACTTCGTCCCGACGCGGACCGCGCGCTGGTCGGCGTCCTGGAGCACGTTCCGACGCGGCGTCACGCTGGTACGACGAAGTCGCGCGATCCTGCTGATCTTCGCCGCGACGTTCCTCGTGAACGGCGCCTCGGATGCCGCCGGACGCCTTACCCAGAAGCAACTTCTCGACCTGGGCCTGCCGAGCGCGCCGGACCCGATCGTCTGGTTCACCGCCCTCGGCGTCACCGCTCTGGTTGTCGGCGCCGTCGTACTCAGACTCGTCACGCACCGGATCAACGGCGCGCACGCCGCGACCGATTACGCACTGGCCGCCCTCGTCGGAGTGCTCGCGATGCTGCTCCTCGCGTTCGCGCGCGATCCGGTCCTCGGCGCGATCGCCGTCGTACTGCTGAACGGGATCGTCACGCCGCTCACCCGGGTGATCAGCACGATCTGGGTCAACGCCCGTACGAGTGCCGACATCCGCGCGACCACGCACTCGTTCCTCGCGCAACTGGAGTACCTGGGCGAGATCGTCTGCGGTGTCACCGTCTCCGCGATCGCCCGGCTCACCACGCTCCCGCTCGCGCTCACCGCGTGCGCGGTCCTGTTCGCGGCAACCGCCGTACTGATGCGCCGGTCACCAGGTGATCGTGCCGTCGGTGACCTGCACTAGGGCGTCGGCGGGGATGGCGTCGTACGACGCGACGACGACCGGGAGGTTCAGGTTGTACAACTCGGCGGCGATGAGGGCGCCGAGCGGGATGATCGGGTCGGGGCGGGACAGGATGATCGCGGCGGGCGCGGTGCGGGCGCGGATCTGTTCGGCGAGGACGCTGGAGGCGGAGCTGGAGCCGCGGCCGGATTCCATCAGGAGGATGCGGCCGGTGAGGACGGCGCCGCACTGCGGGTGATGCGCGTCGACGATGCGGCCCTCGGTGTCGGTGCCGCCCCAGAAGGACAGCGGCGCGGTGAGGCGGATCGGCGTACCTGTCGCGGTGCCGGGGTGCAGGCTTCGGCCGTGGATGATCATGCGTCGAGGACCACGTGGCCGGCGCGGGCGGAAGCGACGCATTCGGTGAGCGAGCCGAGGATGGCGGAGACGTTGATGTTGCCGGGTGCATAGTGCGCCCACTTGCCCGAGTTCGTCATCACGTACTTCCAGGTGGGCGACAGGATCGCCGTCACATACGTACAGGTGTCCACGACAACCGTGACCCCGGCGGCCTCCAACACCTGCAGTACGCCGTTCTCGGCCAGGCGCTCGCGGGTGGCGCGAGCGGTCGACAGGTAGAACGGCAACCTCAAAGGCGGTCCCACCACCAGCTCGGACAGCTGGACACACTCGGCGTACGACGCGTGCGGCGTACCGATGCTCACTGCGTCCAGCTCTGACGCCACCGCCGACAACTTGCGCCGGACGCGCTGCAGTGTCTCGAGGTCAACCACTCGCACAGGCAGACCGTCGACCTCAGTTGGCGCCTCCGGCGTCACACCGACCACATGGAACAGCGCAACTCCTCCGGCCGATGCGGCGGCCGCGCCGAGTGCCTTCAGGTCGTCCTCTGCTACGTCGGCCGGAATCCCTAGCAGTACAGGGATTTCGGCACCGACCACCGATCCGATGTGATGACCGAGCAGCGAATACGTCAGGTCGGTGAACTCGCCCAATGGGCGGCAGTCGAACACCACAGTTCCCCGCCGTGCCTCGGGAGTCTGCAGTCCGGCGTACGGCGCTCGTCCGGCGATCGCCGCACACACGTCGAGGAAGTCGCCGTACCGATCCGTGCGCGCACCGAGCACCGAGTTCGCGAACACGATCGCGTTCGACTCCGCCCACGCGATGTGCTCACCGAGCGCGGGGCGATTCGGAAGCTGGTACGGCGCGCAGGTGAACGTCGGCGTACAACCGAGTTCGACGTACGCCGCCATCAGCTCCCGTCCCGCCGCCGCGAGCTCGTGATCCCGGACGAGGTCTGGATGGATGAGGTCCGTCGAGCCCACGTTGAGCGTCGTCGGCACGCGCACCCGGGCGCCCAGGTCGACGAGGCGGTGCGCGAAGTCCAGGCTGACCTGACCGTGGTACAGGCACGAGTCGACGTGCGCCGACGTGATCTCGACCAGCCGCGGCGCGTCCGAGATCCGCGCCTGCCCGACGATCACCCGCATCGCCAGCGCCACACCCTCGCCGTCCCGACCGCCGAGCATCGCCTCTTCGTCGGCGGTCAGGTGCAGAGTCGGCATGAGTTGAACTTAGCGGACCTGCACCACTCACCAATCCGCCCGACGCGGCGAGCGTCACCCTCGAACAAGCGGCCGGGGCGCGGTTGGTGAGTGGTGGCGGTCCGCTCTTCTAGACGACCTGCCGCCGGGACGCGACAAGCTCGCCCGCGTCGTACCCGTCCGCGCGGAGGAGTTGACCGGGAGTCACGTCCAGGATGTCGATGCTCACCGGGGCGGTGTAGTCCTCGGAGCTGATCGGGCGGCCTTCGACGTAGAGGTCGACGCGGTCGATGCCTAGGGCATCTATCGCGACGGTGAGCGTCGTACCGCTGAAGGAGGTCTTCAGGTCGAGCCGGCGGACCGGGAGCGCGGCGAGCAGTTCGCCGGCCTTGTTCAGCAGGTCGACGTTGCCCTCGAGCAGGTCGGCCCTGGTCATCCGGTGGGTCTCCTGCGGCTTGACGCCGAGGTCCTCGACCGGCGTACCGGCGAGCTTCCCGACCCGCAGGGTGCGCCGGATCGCGACCCGCAGGTTCGCGCCGTTCGGCAACGCGACGTACGGCGAGGTCTCGTCGGGCGGCGGCGGCTCGTTCAGCAGGGTCGCGAGCAGACCGTGTGTCCAGACGTTCGCGCCGCCCGCGCCGGTGTTGTCGTCGACGCCGAGGATCGTGCCGATCTCGTGGTCGGCGAACCCGGCCGCGAAGATGTCGGTCGCCGAGTAGACCCGGGCGTCGGTGATCAGGACGACGGGTCCGTGGTACGTCTGGCCGATGTCGTTCGCACCATCCTCGGGCGTGATCGGTTTCGCCGCCGAGTACTGCGCCCCGGTCTCGATCGCCAGGTCCAGCGAGTCGAACCACGGGCCGAGATCGATCCCGGCTGGATTGTCCTTGTGCCGGCGGCAGATCCGCAGGTTGAGCGGAGAACTGATGAATTGCACCGGCTCCGGCGCGACCCGCCGCGGGGTCATCGTCTGCAGCGTGAACTCGCCCGCGTAGATGTGTCCGCCGCCGTTGTCCCGGACGTCCACGATCAGGCCGTTCTGCGGCAGCGCCGCGGCCAGCCGGACGAACTCGTCGCGGAACGCGACCGGATCCTGCACGCTGAACGTGAAGATCCGCAGGTGCCCGAACGTCCCGGACGGCGTCACGACCTCACGGGCCCGGAACACCCCGGGCATCGTGGTCGGCAGATCCGCCCCGGTGACCGCGGCCGGGGCAGCCAGCTCGGCCGAGCTCTGCCCGCGTTCCAGTTCGACGACGTCACGGACGTACAGCGCCTTCTTCGCGCGCGACTTCTCGTCCGAGTCGAGGTCGAGACCCATCAACGCCGAGGCCTCGCTGATCGCGTCGAGGTCCGTCATCGGCGGGAGGTTCGCGGTGACCTTCCACTGCTCGCGCAATTCCTGCTCCGAGCCGTCGAGGCCGACGTACGTCAGAGTCACCCAGTCCTCGTCCGGCGGGGCCTGGATGACCAGCGGGCGCAGGGTCAGCGACTCCAGGCCGCGGGCCAGGTTGGCAGCTTCGTTGCTCCCGGCGAAGACGGCGCCGTTGAGCGCGACCGCGCGAGCGATCGGCGTACCGTTCCAATGCGTCACCTCGGCGCCGGGGCCGAACTGCGGGGCCTGGTAGCCGCTGATTGTGCGGGTGATCAAATAGTGCTCGGAACCGTCCGCGTCGCGGGCCTTCTCGATCATGAACGGCAGGAACGCGATCTTCCCGGCGAACGGCACCGGCAGCAGGTAGTTGGTGTGCAGGTCGCGGACCGAGTGGAAGATGCTCGACATCTCGCGATGGAACAGCCACTCGGCCTGCATCGTGTCGGCCGTCTGACGCTCCATCCGAGCGCGCATCACGCGCAGCCGTTGCAACGGGTTGACGGCGTGCATCGCGACCTTCAACGGCAGGTGCACGTAGTTCTCACTGAGCAGCAGAAGCGCCTGATCCACCAGAAGTTTCCGCTGCTCGAGCGTCAACGTGCCGGCCGCATCAAGGAAGTCCGCCAACGGGACAGCCGCCCCTGCATCCGTCCCAACCGTTCCCCGCACCGCGGGCCGCCGCGCGGTCTTCTTGGCTGCTGTCTTCTTGGCTGCTGTCTTCTTGGCTGCTGTCTTCTTGGCTGGTGTCTTGCTGGCTTGGCGTTTGGTCGTGCGTGGTTGCGACATCGTCCCCCCAATACGGCGGGCCCCTCCCCGGGCCGCGATGCCTCCACCGTGATCCGCGCCCCAGCCGATGTCAACGGCCCGTCACGCCGTACCACCCCGAGTCACCCTGCACATCCCCTTCCGCAGTGGTTGACCACCTGACTGCAAGGATGGGCGGGTGAAGGAGTTCTGGGACAACATCACGTCGGTTCAGCCGGAGCCGTCGCTCCAATTGGTCATCGGTACGGGCGTGGCCGCGCTGCTGCTGATCGCCTGGCGCCCGATCTGGAAGCACACGCGGCAGGTCGTGACGATCGCGCACGAGGGCGCGCACGGACTGATCGCCGCGCTGGTCGGCCGCAAGCTGTCCGGGATCCGGCTGCACTCGGACACCTCCGGCGTCACGGTGTCCCGTGGCAAGCCGACCGGCGGCGGGATGATCGCCGTACTGCTGGCCGGCTACCCCGGTCCCGCTCTGTTCGGCCTGGCTGCCGCGTTCGTCCTCAGCCGCGGGTACGCCGTTGCGCTGCTGTGGGGACTGCTCGCGGCGCTGGTGATTTTGCTGCTGCAGATCCGCAACCTGTTCGGGCTGTGGTCGGTGCTGGTGTTCGGCGCCGTCGTGTTCAGCGTGACATGGTGGGGCTCTCCCTCGGTGCAGTCCACCTTCGCGCACCTGCTCACGTGGTTCCTGCTGCTGGCCGCACCACGTGCCGTGCTGGAGTTGCAGCGCTCGCGGCGGCACGGCCAGGGGCGCAGCTCCGACGCGGATCAGCTCCGGCGCCTCACCGGCGTACCGGCGTTGATGTGGGTCGGCGTGTTCGGTCTGGTCACGCTTGCTTGCCTTGCGTTGGGCGTGCTCTGGTCTGGCGTGCTCCCGAGCTAGGGAGGTGGCAGGGTGACGCCGAAGCCGGTCACTGCGAGGCGCAGCAGCACTTGTCCTGGTCTGAGCAGATCCGCCACCTTCGCCGCGCTCAGCACCTCTAGCTCACCCAGCCGCTTCTCATAGCTGCCTTGTACGCGTGCCTGCTGCAGCTCGACAGTGTTGTGCCAGACCTTCTGCCGGGACTCGCGCAGGAAGCGTCGTGACGCCAGCCGGTTGAGTGGTGTGAGAACGCGATCGATCAGGCTGCGCGCGCCGGTCGCGGCGAGTTCGCCGTCCTCTGCCGCGACACGTTCCGCGAGCACACTGTCGATCCGTTCGTGGTCGCGCCGGCGTTTGTCCATCAGCTGCGGATCCAGGAAGTCGTCGTCGCTGATGACCGCGAGCAGCGCCTGCGGCAGGTCGTAGTTCACGTGCGCGTTGATACCGAGCAGCACGTGCGCCAACGCCGGCAGTTCCGGCGAAGCATCGAACGCCAGGCGCCACGGCCGAGGCACGCCACTGCCCTCCGCCGCCCGTGTCACGAGATCCGCGTCGTGGGCGCGCAGATACAGCTCGGCGAACTTCACGTCCCAGACCTCGACCCATTCCGGATCCTCGAACCGGCCCTGGTCGATCGCCCGTCCCACGGCCTGCGTGGTGCGCAGATACGTCTCCAGGAAGAACCGCCGGCGCGCAAGCTCCGGCGGCAGCTCATCGGCTCGCTGCCGCATCCGCGCCACCACGTCCCCGATCGGACTGCCATCGGTCATCGGCTCTCCTCAGGGGGAGGGATCATGCCCACACTGCTCGCGGAGGAGCGGCGTGCGCTTGGTGCGTCGTACGCCGCTCTCCGCGTCGCTGTTGAATTTTAGTGCTCCACCGGCTGACCGGAGACCGGGTCCAGGTACAGCGCCTTGTTCTTGTGGTGGAAGTCGAACAAGGTGTTCAGCGAACCGGCCTTCTCGTCGAAGGAGTAGTTGCCGATCGGGCCGGTCTTCCAGTTGTCCTCGACGAACTTCAGGATCGAGGTCTGATCGGTCGTGGTGTGGTCGACGAAGTTCCGCTTCGCGTAGGGCGAGACGACGAGCAGCGGGAGCCGCGGACCGTACCCGCAGCGGTCGAGATAACCGCCGGCGATCCGGGCCGGGTTCGTCCCGCAGTTCGTGCCGGTCAGTGCGTCGTGCGCCGGGTCGTTGGACTGGTTCACCACCGGGCCGACCTGGTGGTCGTACCAGCCGTCACTGTCGTCGTACGCGATCACGACCGCAGTGTTCTTCCAGTCCTTCGTCTTCTGCAGCCGGTTGATCGCGTCGACCACGAAGTGCTGCTCGTCCAACGGGGTCGAGTAGCCGGCGTGACCGTCCTGGTACGCCGCTGCCTTCAGGTAACTCACCGCCGGCATGCTCCCGTTGTCGACGGATGCCCAGAAGTCCTTCAGGTCGTACTGGTGGTTCGCCGGACCGTTGTGACCGATCTCGTCGACCGACGCCGGCGGCGTGTGCTGCAGGTTCTGCGTGCTCTTGTAGTACTGGAACGGCTCGTGATGCGGGATGTAGTCGGCACTGCTGACCCCGCCGACGTCCGTGTGCTTCGCCGTACAGTCAGCGAATCCACCCTGGAACCAGCCCCAGCTGACGCCCTTCGCGTTCAGCAGGTCGCCGACGTTCTTGTTCTTCGGATCGGTCACGGTCGAACTGTCGCGGGTGTTGCACTTGTCGCCGGCCGGCTGCGGATCCCCGATCATCGTCCCGGTGGCGGCCGGTACGGCGTCGCCGTCCGCGCTGAAGCCGTGCGTCTGACCCGACACCAGGTTGATCGCGCCGGGAGACGACGGACCGTACGTCGTGCCGTAGGAGTTGTCGCTCATCGCGAAATGCTGGGCGTAGTTCCACAGACCGGTGACGGTGTTCCCGTCGTAGTACCCCATCACCAGGCCCTTGCCGTGGCCGTAGTCGGCGCAGGTGCCGGCGCCGCGCCCGACCGTCTCGACGACCTTGTCCATCAGGCCGGCGTCGACAGCCTTCTGCTCGTCGGCGTAGTTGTGGTCCTGGTCGCAGGTCTGCGCCTGGTCCCGGCCGAGCCGGAACGGCTGGGTCGAGTTGGGGTTGTTCGGCGCCGCGAGCGGGGTGTTCAGGCCGTTGACTCCCGGCGTGCCCGCGGCGGCCGCGAACGCCGGCTCGCCGGCCGCGTTCGCGGCGTTGGGGTACGTCGCGAAGTAGTGGTCGAACGACACGTTCTCCTGGAAGATCACCACCAGGTGCTCGATCGGGGTGGTCGTGGGTGCGCCTTGATTGTGGCCCAGAGCAACGGCCGGGACGGTGGCCGCGGCGACCAGGGTCGCCCCGAGTCCGGCGGCCAGGGCTAGCCTGCGCCTGCTGCGAACGAACACTGCTGACTCTCCTTCAGGCTGTGCGAGCCACGAGCCACCCCGATGGTGGCTCGTCGGCTCCCCAAGCCTCCGCCAGCGCCCCGGCCCGACGAAACCCCGAAAGACGAACTCGTGCTGAACGCCGGGTGTTTTCCTCTCAGAATCCCTCAGCTACCTGAGGATTCTCTCAGGAACGTCCTCCGGCGATCGGTCGCCCGCGTTGGGCCATGCCTGGTCCGCCGTACGGGTAGTCGGCCGCGCCCGGGTCGCTGGCCTCGTCGAGTTTCGCGGTCTCCTCCGGGGTCAGGTGCAAACAGCCCGCCGTACGAGATCTTGCCGGCGCGTACGGCGTCCTCGAGGAAGCTGAGCGTCTCCTCGAGCGGCGTGACCGGGTCCCACGCGTGCAGCTGGTACAGGTCGATGTGGTCCACTCCGAGTCTTTGCAGCGACGCCTCCAACGCCTTGCGGAGGTGCCGACGCGACGTACCGACGTCGTTCGGCCCGTCCCCGGTCGGCTCGGTCTCGTCGGTCTCGTTGCCGAACGTCATGGTGCCGAGCGCGCGGGCGTGTCTGACCTCTCCACGCCGTCGCGAGGAGGTGCTCGGTGCGGTGCATCGGCGTGCGGGAGTGAAGGCCTCGATGTGGTTTCATCGTGGCCTTTGCTCCCGTGCGGCGAGGTGCCGTGCCGAGCACCCCGCAGTAGGCGTGGAGAGGTCAGACACGCCCGCGGTCGAGACAACGGCGCCGCTCGCGCCGAGAGTGCGATATTCCACGGTTCTCCCTCTCGTTGAACTGTCTGTAGCGAAGACTACGGTGGCAGGTATGAAGACGAATGAACTGCTCCTCGACGCCCACAGCAGGGTCCAGGAGGTCCTGCACGACGTCGTCACCGGGCTCGACGACAAGACACTCGCGACGCGGCCGAGTGACACGGCGAACTCGATCGCCTGGCTGGTCTGGCACCTGACCCGGGTCCAGGACGACCACCTGGCGGACGCCGGCGGGTACGAGCAGGTCTACACCGCCGACGGGTGGTTCGAGCGGCTCGGACTGCCGCTCGACGAGGCCGACACCGGGTATGCGCACACGTCCGACCAGGTCGGGCTCGTGAAGCTCTCGGCGGATCAACTGCTCGGGTACTACGACGCCGTACATGCCCGGACCGCGGAGTTCCTGCGCACCCTGACCGACGAGGACCTCGACCGGATCGTCGACCGTCGATGGAACCCGCCGGTCACGCTCGGAGTGCGGTTGATCAGCGTCATCGACGACTGCGCGCAGCACTCCGGCCAGGCGGCGTACGTGAAGGGCCTGCTCAGCTGAGCGTGGTCTGCCAGAGCGAGGTGCCGGCGATCAGGTAGAGCTTGCGATCCGGCATCAGTACGGCGTCGGTCACCTTGCCCTCCGGCCCTATCGCGTCCTGGACGGTCCACTGGCCGTCCCGCCCGGTGAGCACCTTCACCTTGTTGTCCTGGGCAACGACCTGGACGACCTTGTCGCCGTCGACGATCGGCGGCGGCAGCTTGTCCTTGTCCCCCACCGGGATCGACGGCACGCCCTGGAGCCGCTTCGCGGTCCCTGAGGCGTCGAGCTGCCAGATCGCGAGCTGCCCGTCGACATAGCCGGAGATCACGCAGTCCTTCGCGCAGGTCGCGGTCTTGGCCTGACTACGGCCGCCGGGATCGGGCAGCACGATCCGGGTCCAGCCCTGGTTGAGCTTGGTCGATCGCCAGACAGCCGCCTCCTGTGCAACGGTGCCGGGCGCGAGCCGGACCTGCGATCCGACGAGGACGATGCTCTCGCCGAGCGTCGTACCGAAGCCCGGCCCGACCAGGAGGGACGGCGTACTTTGCAACGCGGTCTTCGTCGGGTCCTGTCTGACCCATTTGCCGTCGCTCTGCGGCAGCCAGACCATCGCGTCGTTGCCCGTCTGCACGCCGCCCCAGGAGCCGAGAAGCGCGCAGCCGCTCGGGGTGATGACGGCGCTGTACAGGTCGCCCGCGTCCTGGCCGCCGAACGTGAAGAAGTTCTGCGGCTTCTCGACGAGTCCGGTTTGCGGAGTGCCGGTCCAGACCGTCCAGCGGGTGTTGGAGTGCGCGCCGCCGGAGGCTCCACCGAGCGCGAGGAGCTGCTTGCCGTCGTACGCGATCGAGTACCAGATCGCCTCGAACGCGTACGGGCTGGCCGGGTTGGGCTTCACCGTGATCGGCGTGCGCTTGCCCGTGCTGTCGAGGAGTTGGAGTTCCGGGACGACCTTGGCGCCGCGGTGCCGCAGACCGACAAGCAACTGCTTGTCGTGGGCGGTCAGCGTGACCGGCTCGGCCGGGCTGACGTCGACCTTGGTCCAGTTGTCGAGCGTTTGCGGCTTGTCGTCGGCCTTGTGGTCACTGCAGGCGGTGAGGGTCGCGAGCACCAGGACCGCGACCGCAGCGAGGCGCCGCATGTCAGCGGCTCTGCGGAAGCTTGGTGGTCTTCTTCCGACCGGTCCGCGGCGCGGACGGCGGTGGCACGACCGGACCGATGTCGCCATCCGGTGCGGTGTCGAGATCGATGATCACCGGGGCATGGTCACTCGGGCCGGTGCCCTTCCGCGCCTTACGGTCGATCCACGCGGCCTTGACCCGCCCGGCGACCGGTTCGGTGGCCAGCATCAGATCGATCCGCATGCCGAGGTCCTGATGGAACATGCCGGCGCGGTAGTCCCAGTAGCTGAAGATGCGCTTGTCCGGCCAGCGGTCGCGGACGACGTCGTGCAGGTCCTTCGCGGCCATCAGTTCCGCGAGCGCCTGCCGCTCGGGCGGGGTCACATGCGTCTGACCGACGTACGCCGCGGGGTCGAAGACGTCGGCGTCGGTCGGGGCGATGTTCATGTCCCCGCAGACGATCTGATCGGCCGGTCCGTCGGCGACGACCTCTGTGAGCGCGGCGAGCCACGCGAGTTTGTAGCGGTAGTGATCGGAGTCCGGGACGCGGCCGTTCGGCACGTAGAGCGAGTGGACACGGATGCCGCCGCAGGTCGCCGCGATCGCGCGCGGCTCCGGGTCCGGGAAGCCCGGCGCGCCCTCCACACCGATCACCACGTCATCGAGTCCGACCTTCGACAGCAGGGCGACACCGTTCCACTGCGGGGCGCCGTACAGGCCGGTCTCGTAGCCGCGGGCGGTCAGCTCTTCGCCCAGGAGTGCAGTGAACGCGTCGTCCGCGAGCTTCGTCTCCTGCAGGCACACGACGTCCGGCTGCCGCTCGTCCAGCCAGTCCAGCAGCCGCGGCATCCGCTGCTTGACCGAGTTCACATTCCACGTGGCGACTCGCATCCGACCAAGGTAGCGCCAGCCACGGACCATTTCAGCCGAGCTTCGGTGCCCGCCAGACAAGAGTGTTCAACAGGTCGGTGCCGGGACGTTCGACACTGTTGTTGTGCCGCGGTTTGTCCTTGCGTCCCCAGGCGTCGTTCCCCAGCCACGGCGGTACGCCGAACGGCAGGTCCCGCGGCGGGATCGGCGCATAGTCGGACTCGGCGAACTTCACGCCGTAGTTGGGGACCGTGTTGTCGCCGTCCGGATCCGGCGTCACGATCGCTCGCAGCTCGGTGATCGCGTTCCGCCAGCTGTCGATCAGCACCTTCGGGCTGCGGCTCGACGGGTGCGGTACCTCGAACAGCGGTACGTTCGGCCTGTCGGTCCACAGTTGAACGGCTGAGCGCGCCTGGGTGCCGAACGCGACGATCGCCTGCAACTCGGGGCCGGTGATCAGGTCGAGCAACGTGTTGCGCCAGGCGAGCTGGTCAGGCCGGGAGAGCAGTGGGGCCGCTTGCTGTGCGCGAGACGGTCTGAGCGCGTAGGCGTAGGCGTTGACCAGTGCGTAACTGCGAGTCAGGCCGAGCTTGCCCAGGAAGCCCTGCACGCGCTGACCGGCGTCGCCGACCAGCGTGCGGCCCGCGATGCGTTCGGTCGGGCCCGGGTCCGATGCGATAGCGAGCAGCCGAGCCTTGCGATTGAGCCGTCCCCGGTAGAAGACCGGGCCCCAGTCGTACCAGAACAATTCCCGGAAATCCGCGTAACTGGGAACTTTCGCGAAGTGCCGCGCCACCATGACCGGCGGACCGGGATCGAAATCACCCATCGAACTACCTCCCCCTCGGCGATACGCTCATGACCAGGGGCGGCAACGGGGATTCTACGGGAGGGTGGGCCATGTTTGTACTGCGTGGAACCGTGATGACGATGCGATCGGGCGGGGAAGTTCTGTCCGGCGGCGCGGTGTACGTCGGTGACGACGGCTTGATTGCGGCGGTCACGCCGGTAGATCCGGTCCCGGCGGGATTCGACAACGCGCCGCGAATCGCCGCGGGCGGGTTGATCTGCCCGGGTCTGATCGATTTGCACAACCATTTGATGTACAACAGCCTGCCCTTGTGGACGGAGCCTTCGCGCACGGTTCCGTGGACCTCGCACAATCAGTGGGGCCGCGCGCCGACGTACAGCAGCCAGATCAGCCAGCCGGCCCGCCTGCTCGGCGCCACCGCGGGGCGAGCGCTGCTCCGGTACGTCGAGACGCGGGCGATCGTCGGCGGTACGACGTCGATCCAGGGCAACCCGCGCGGCGCCGTACCGCCGGACAACGACCTGATCCGCAACATCGACTCGGAGAAACTCGGGACGCACGACGATTTCATCCGGGTCAGCACCCTCGTCGCCGACAACGCGGCAGCGCTCGCGCCGTACGCCGCCGCTGTGCAGGCCGGGCGTGGATTCATCGCGCATTCGGCGGAGGGGTCGGATCCGAAGCTGCGCTCCGAGTTCCGGCTGCTGGCCGACGTCGGTGTGGTGAAACCGCAGTTGGTCGCGATTCACGGTGGCGCCTTGAATGCCGATGATTTCGCGGCACTGAAGGCGGGGAATTCCACTCTGGTCTGGTCACCGTTCTCGAACTTCTGGTTGTACGGGGCAACGGCCGATGTGAAAGCCGCCCACGCGGCCGGAGTGCGGTTGTGCCTCGGGTCCGACTGGGCGCCGTCGGGGACGCGGAATGTCCTGTGGGAGTTGAAGGTTGCCGATCTGTGGAACAAGACGCAATCGGTCTTCACCGACGAAGAACTGGTCCGGATGGTGACCTCGAATCCCGGTGAGGCGTTGTCGGGCGTCTGGCCGCGTCCGATCGGCCGGCTCGAGCGCGGCGCACTCGCGGACCTGGTCGTCGTACGGCGTTCTGCGGCAGGTACGTACCGCAGTGTGATCGAGGCGACCGAGGCCGATATCCGGCTGGTCGTCGTCGGTGGTCGAGCCCGCTACGGACTCCCGTCGCTCATGACGCCGCTCGCACCGGCGGCGACGCCGATCAAGGTCGGCCGGCTGTCGCGTGCGATCGACTACGGCGACCCGGCGGTCACCTGGAAGACCGTGGTCGCGGACCTGGAGAAGATCCGCAGTGATCCGGCTGGGGCGTCCGCTCGCGCAGCTGCCACCTTCGCGGGTCTTGTCGGGGACGGTGTTGCCGGGAACGGTTTCGCCGACTCGTTCGTGTTGTTGCCGGACATGCCCGCCCCCGAGGTCGAGGACGAGATCCTCCGCGGCGGACCTGCCACCCCCTCCCCCGACCCTGTCACCATCCCGCCGCTTGAGCCCTTGACCACCGGCACCGCCTGGTTCGACACGGTCGACGCGAACCCGTTCCACAACGGCCTCCTCAGCGGCCTCCGGGCGTACGCCTGAGATATATCACTTGAACTTTATATACGTTTGTTGTAATACTTCTCGGCATGGACGTGTTCGAGGCGATCGCGGAGCCGAGCCGGCGGGAAGTACTCGATCTGCTCGCGGAGCGGGAGCGACCGGCCGGTGAGCTGGTCGAACATCTGCACCGACTGACGCAGCCGGCGGTGTCGCGGCACTTGCGGATCCTGCGCGAGGTCGGGCTGGTCGACGTACGGCCGGAAGGCCAGAAGCGGATCTACGTGCTGCGCGCCGACCGGCTGATCGAGATCGAGAACTGGATCAGCCGGTACCGCAAGTACTGGCCGCTGCACCTCGACGCCCTCGAGCAGCATCTGGCCGACAACCCCGAGGAGCACCCGCATGACTGACCGCTTGACCGGCCCTGACCGCTTGGCCTCTGACCGCTTGGCCCCCTTGGGTGAGCTCGCCATCGACGGCGATCGCGCCACCATGACCTTCCGGCGACATCTTCCGTACCCGGTCGAGCGGGTGTGGGCCGCGCTCACCGACCCCCTCGAACGCAAGGCCTGGTTCGGCGAGACCGTGATCGACGGGCGCACCGGCGGCAGCATCGAGATGATCCCGACCGATCCCCCGGCGGCGCCGGACGCCAAGCGGCTGACCGGCCGGATCCTCGTCTGGGACCCGCCGCACGTCCTCGAGCACGAGTGGCGCCAGCGCATCGTCGAGGACAGCGTCGTGCGGTACGAACTCCGCCCGGACGGCGACGGGACCTTGCTCACCTTCACCCACACCGGCCTGTCCGAGCAGAACGCCCGCGGCTTCATCCCCGGCACGCACGCCTTCTTCGACCGGCTCGAGGCGTGGCTCAATGACGCCGAGATCCCCGATTGGTCGGACCGGTACGCCGCGCTGGCGCCGTCGTACCCCGCCTGGATCTGACTCGATGTAGTTATCCACATACTCGAAGTCACCGGTCCCGCACGGGTCGAATCGCGGCACTCTCTTTGGCAAGGAGATTGGCGGCGAAGGGTCCGGAATGGGAGATCTCGACTGTGAACCGGCGGACATCACCGCGCTGGTGGCGTACCTGCGTGACATCGGGCAGCACGAACTACTGACCTTGGAGGAGGTGAACGAGCACTCGTACTGGATCGAGGCCGGCCTGCTGGCCGCGGAGCGCCTGGCCGGCGATCCGGGGCGGCACGATCCGCGCGACCTGCAGAAGGTGGTCGCGCTCGGGCGGCACTCGTGGCAGCGGATGATCGAGGGCAACCTGCGCCTGGTGGTGTCCCTCGCCCGGCGATACGGCGGGAAGGGCATCTCGCTGCTCGACCTGATCCAGGAGGGCAACATCGGGCTGATGCGGGCGGTCGAGCGGTTCGACCACCGGCTTGGCCACCGGTTCTCGACGTACGCGATCTGGTGGATCCGGCAGTCGATCGGGCGGGCGATCTCGGACCGGTCGCGCCTGGTCCGGATGCCGGCCCAGGCGTACGCCGACGCGTCCCGGGTGGCGTCGGCACGCCACGACCTGACCCAGGAGCTGGGGCGCGAGCCCAGTACGCCGGAACTCGCGCGGGCGACCGGGCTGAGCATCGCGCGGATCGAGCGGGCGCAGGCGTGGCGGATGCAACCCGAGACGCTCGACGTCGACGACACCGACCCGGTGATCGACGACGACCCGATCGTCCTGAGGGCCGCGCTGCGCCGGGACCTCGCCCATCACCTCCAGTTTCTCGACGACCTGCACCAGTCCGTGCTCCACCGCCGGTACGGGCTGCACGGCCATATCCCATCCACTGCTGAGGAGATCGCCACGCAACTGGGACTGAACACGGCAAAGGTCCGCGCCCTGGAACGAGAAGCCCTGCGCCAACTCCGCCGCCGAGCCCTCCCCCAACTCCGCGACTACGTCGCCTGATCGCCTTCTTGGGGCGGCTGGGATGATGTGGGTGTGAGACTTCTGCGTAATCCCTGGCCGCGCGAGCTGGGCGAGGCCGTGTCGGCCGCCGCCCGTAAGTCGACGGGGAGCAAGGAGGACGTCCTGGCCGCCGTCGAGCTGACGAACGGCCGCTGGATCGCCGGCACCCGCGCCGCCGTCTACCTCCCGTCGGACGCCGCCGACGCCGACCGCCGGGTCGGCTGGGAGAAGATCGAGCGCGCCAACTGGGACTCCGAGGCATCGGTCCTGCACGTCTACGAGACCACCGACTTCGGCACCCCGCTGCGCGCCACGGAGCTCAAGGTCGAGGACCCGGGCCGCTTCGGTCAGCTCCTCCGCGAGCGCGTCGACGCGAGCATCGTCGTACAGCGTCACGTCCCGCTGTCCGGCAAGCGCGGCGTACGCATTGTCGGCCGCCGCAACCCGGCCGCCACCGACGCGCCCGTCACCTGGAACTTCGTTCTGGACAAGGGATTGGAGCCCACCCAGCCCGGCGTAGTGGACGCAGCCGAGGCTGCCCTCCGGCAGGTCCGCGACGAGTTCGGAATCTGACCCGGCAGCGGCCCGAATCCCGTTTTTGTAGTTCGCCGCCCGCCTGCTAACCTACTCAGGTCCTCGGGGATCGAGGGCTCGAGCACCACCACGATCCCGCGTAGCTCAATTGGCAGAGCAGCCGGCTGTTAACCGGCAGGTTACTGGTTCGAGTCCAGTCGCGGGAGCAACACACCAGCCGGGCCTCCCCAGGAGCCCGGCTTCTGCATTTCCCGGACTTCAACCACGGGCCAGGTAGGTTCGGGGAATGCATCGCTGGGGGTAGGTGTGGTTGATCGGCGGGCTCGTCCTCCCCCGCCAACCCGGCCCGCATCAGGCACCCCGATCACCGTCAACGGCTACCCGGATCCGCCTACATAAAGGGGAATCGGCGCTCGCCGCCATCTCCTGGTCGAGCACCGTAGAAGTTGCCGAGGACAAGGCCTCCGGCACCTATCTCACCGTCGCGCGCTTTTGATTCGCCACGAATATATTTCGGCGTACCTATTGGCCTAGACCGTAAACTGGGCTAGCTTCCTTCCAGTATCCCGAGGGGGCCTCGGGGATGGAGGGGAAGGAACCCTGTGAACATCAAGAAGGTTTTCAACACCAAAGGTGGCCGACTGCTGGTGGCCGCCGTACTGGGGGCCGGCGTGCTGGTCGGTGTCACGGTCGCGGCGAACGGCGCCGTACGACCGGACTGCAAAACCCTGTCGTACCCGCTCTGCCCGCGCTCGGTCGCGGCGTCGCAGGTCGTCGACAACAGCATCCCGGCCAGCAAGCTCGTGCCGGGCGATCGCGCAGCATTCCTCAAGAACACGGACATGTACGGCAAGGCCGGCGTCTCAGCCGACTTCAAGGCCGTGACGATCGACAAGATCGGCGGGTCGTTCAAGACCAACAAGACCAAGGTGGGCGAGTTCAAGCTCGAGCCCGGCACTTGGCTGCTGAACTCGACCGCGTTCTTCGCCCGCACCACCGCCGGCGCAGCAGGCACCCGGCCGCAGCTCGCCCTCCGCGTCGGCGCCTCTGACACAGCGTTCGGCGAGGACTACGGCACCATCCTCGGCGCCGAGATCTCCCCCGCAAAGGACCGTGAACTGACCGGCTCGACGGTCAAGGTCGTGAAGGTCGACAAGGCGACCACGGTCGAGGTCTTCGCCTTCGGCTACAACGACGACGCCGGCTCCGCCGGAAGCGGCGAGATCGCAGCCTCCGCATCCGTCGTAGCGGTCCTGGTCGGCTGACCGACCACTAGCTCGACCACAAGGTCGGCCACCAGATCGGCAAGGACCAGCCACCGGCTCGTCAAGGAGACCCTGACCGCATCGCGCGGTCAGGGTCTCTTCATGCTTCAGGAGGACGTGTCTACTTCCCCTTCTTCCGGTCGATCGCTCGCTGGATACGCTGCTGAGGCTGACCGGTTATCTTCGCGAGCAACGGCACGCGGTACTTGTACGCCGCGATCGCGCCCACCACGATCACCAAGAATATGAACCAGCCCATCGGTTTCCCTTCGTCCGGACCTGCCTCCATCATGCCCGGTCCGCGGTAACCACCCCCTCAGTCAAACCCCTGACCGACCCCTGGTTTCGCACCCCACCCCCACCCACCAGATACGATCTCCCGCACACGGGGCGGTAGCTCAGCTGGTTAGAGCAGGGGACTCATAATCCCTGGGCCGCGGGTTCGAGTCCCGCCCGCCCTACCGTGCATCTGTATGAGTCCGGGTCATCCTTGACAGGTTGGCTCGGGCTCTTGCTTTACGCGGCTCCGGTAGATGCTTGACGGTGGCTTCGGTTGTTTCTTGACACTCGACTCATGTTGCAGGAGTTGAGCGTGCAGGAGCAGAAGTACCAGGCGGTACTCGCGGTGCTGTCCGATGGACGGTCGGTGAGCGAGGTGGCCGAGCAGTGGGGCGTGTCGCGTCAGTCGATGCATGCCTGGCTGCGGCGCTATGAAGACGAGGGCCTGGCCGGGTTGGCGCCGCGGTCGCGGCGGCCGGCGTCGTGTCCGCATCAGCTCGGCGGGGTCGTCGAGGCCAGGATCTTGGAGCTGCGCCGGGTGCATCCTGGCTGGGGCCCGCGCCGGATCCTGTACGACTTGCAGCACGATCAGGCGCTCGCCGAGGAGTTGGTGCCGTCGCGGTCGGGGATCTACCGGGCGCTGGTCCGGGCCGGGATGATCGACCCGGCCGCCAGACGACGCCGTGACGAGCACTGGCGACGCTGGGAACGGGCTGAGCCGATGGAACTGTGGCAGATGGACGTCGTCGGTGGGTTCGAGCTGGCCGACGGGCGCCGCGCGAAGGCGCTGACCGGGATCGACGACCACTCCCGGTACTGCGTCTGCGCGTACCTGATGATCCGTGAGACCGCGCCCAGGGTCTGTGACGGGCTCGCGCTGGCGATGCGGACCTACGGCGTACCGGAGGAGATCCTGACCGACAACGGCAAGGTGTTCACCGGCCGGTTCAACCACCCGCCCGTGGAGGTGCTGTTCGACCGGATCTGCCGCGAGAACGGCATCATCCACCGGCTCACCGAACCCCGCTCGCCCACCACGACCGGCAAGGTCGAACGGTTCCACCGCACCCTGCGCGCGGAGTTCCGCACCGACCGGATCTTCCCCGACCTAGCCGCGGCGCAGGCCGAACTCGACGCCTGGGTGAGCGGCTATAACCAGCACCGACCCCACCAAGGCATCGCCATGATCCCACCCGCAGAACGCTTCCAGCGCCGCACCGACCCCGCCCGGCAACCCACCGCGGCGAGCTCGATCGAGGACCGCACCGGCGACGACTGGATCGCCCGCCGCGCAGGATCCAACGGCGTCATCTCCGTGTCCTGGCAACAGATCTGCCTCGGCAAGGCAGCCGCCGGCCACAACGTCGACGTCCACGTCACCAACCAGCTCCTCCACATCTGGGACGGCCGCCAACTCCTCAAAACCGTCCCCCGCAGCACCCAAGGAGACATCAGGAAGAAACACGCATCCATCCCCAGAAACCAGCACTAATCTCAAACCAACGTGTCAACCAACAACCGAAGCCACCACGTCAACGATCACCCGGAGCCAAACAGCCCTACCGTGCATCACCGCAGGTCACGGCCCCACTCGGCCGTGACCTGCGACCACCCGCAGGCCATACTCAGCTCGCGGTCGCGTCCGTCCCTGGCTGGCTCTGCCTACTTGGCTCGCGGTGGTCGACTGGGATCTACGCGGGCCTTGAACAGTCGTAGCTTGGTGACTGCGTCCGTGGCGTGTTCCTGGCTGATCGCACCGGCGGGGCGCTGCGACAGCCAGCCACGTAGGGCTGATCCTCTGAGGATCAGTACGCCGCCGACAACAGATCCTGCCTCGGGTAGGTGGCGTTGCCCGCGGCCCCAGACCACCACGATCGGCTGCGCTTCGGGGGCCTGGAGATGAATGGAGCGCAGGATCAGGTTCGCCCGGCGTGCTGCGGCGCGAGCGGTTGCAACGTCGCGCTCGAGGGCGGCGTCGGTGAGGTCCGTGGCGTGCCACTTGCTGTCGATGGCGTAGATGCCGGCTGGTGCAATGACGAGGTGGTCGACGTCGCCGCTCTGAATCTCGAGGTTGTCGATCGAGTTCCAGATGTGCCGCCTCCGTTTGGCTTGCCGTAGGACGTCGCGGGTGTTGTCTTCCCCATATGCGCCGGACAGCTCTCGGGTCGAGCCGGTGTAGACGAGGAAGAGGTGTCGCACGGCGGCGACGAAGAAGATCGCCACCGCGCCGTGCGCAACGCCGAGCAGGTAGCCGCGCAGGACCAACGTGACCGGGATCGTCGCGATCGCGCACAGGCCGGCAAAGGCCAGGATCGGCCACCAGTTGGTTCGTAAGAACCCGGTGAGCTGCACGCGGAGTCTGCGGCGCGCGTAGGACCGGCGCCGACGTAGACGCCGCGGCCTGCGCCAGGGCGTCGGCCTGTAAGGCTCCATCACCGGACTCGGATGCTGACGCGCTCGCGCCCACCCACCGTCGGCTGCTTCCCGGTGGCGCACATGCGGACAGTCTCCTCTCGTCCAAGCGCTTGTCGACCGGCTCACTTCCGCCACCGGTGGCGCTGTCGCAGAGACAGTGTGCTTCGGAAATGGCCGGTCTCGACAGCGGGTGATCGCCCGACAAATGTCATCCGTTCTGCCGACACCGGGTTCCCTGGAACGTGTATCGAGGTTGCCTTCGTCGCCCTCTTAGGGATGTCGGGGCGACAGCAGTCAGAGCCTTGACAGAGCGGTCAGAACGGGCCGGGATTCGAAATGCCGGAGACTGAAGTCGGCGGCGGCACCAGCGGCCGTCGGGCTGGTCCCTGGGCCGCAGGGCTCGAGTACCTGACCTCCGACGGTGTGCCGGAGGCCGCGCTCGCCGCTCGACTAGTAGCCAGCTTGGAAGACCGGTCACGCGCACGCTGACCGCCTGGCCGTGGGCCTGGATCAGTGCCCGCCGAGTGACCTCACTTGGCCTCGGATGCCCCCTCGTAATCGCTAATCGCTCATCGGGTGCGTACTTGCCGTCTGATCCGTAGAGGCAGGCAACTCTGATCGCGACGCTCCTGTCTGCGCTCGGAGGTCGTCGACCAGGTGTTCATCGTCGCTCGCCTGTTCAGGCCGTCGGGGTCAGGCTGGGGTCAGGTATTGCCTTCGGGGCCATGGCGTACGTCACCGACTCGTTGCCCTCGCCGAAGGACTCGACAGACCGGCTACGAACGCGTCGCACATCACGTCGGTTCAGCCTGCTCGCGCATCATCCATTCGTGCGGCACCGCCGCGAACCACATCACGTCGATGCGCTCGCCCTGCCACACGCTGTGTGCGCGCATCGTTCCCTCGTGCACGAACCCTGCTCGGCGGGCCACCGCAGCTGACGCTTCATTGTCCGCCTCGACCGTCAGGAAGGCGCGAGCTGCGCCGAGCTCGAACAACCACCGTGTGAGCAGAACCACCGCCCGAGTCGCATACCCGCGCCCTCGCGCGCTCGGCCCGATCCAGTAGCCGAACTGCGCTACGTCTCCCTTCGACCAGTCATCGACGCCGCAGCAGCCGACCAGGCCACCAGAGGCTGCCTCCGTGATCGCGAATGCAACACCAGACGGTGGTTCCCCCGCGCCGAACGCCCGCCAGCTCGCCGCGAACTCGTCGATGATCGCTTCAGCGTCCTCGATCGAGAGCGGCGGAGCCGGTCGTCCGAGTCGGTCGTGGGCCCCGTTGTAGCGTCGGATCGCCGGATCAGCGAATGCTTTCGCCATGAACCTGGCATCATCTCTCGACCAAGGTCGGAGAGTGACCACGCCAGCGACACGACCGGAATGTCGGCATCCGCTTCACGCACGTCCATCGGCTCCGTTGCGCCGGTTTGCCCCCTGCACGTGGACCGTCATGACCGGGATCTTAGGGCTCTCGCTGACCGGCAACGCTTGCCCACTCCTGCCCCGTCCCCCGGATAGCTGCAGACCTAGGCCAGCTCGGCGCATGTCAAGAGTCGGCTTGCCGATCCCGTAGGGACGCGGAGCGCTCTTGACGTCTGTCGTGGTGGCCGGACCGAGCGGCCAGGGGGACGGGCCAACCGGCGGTCAGACGCCAGCACTCGGACTGTGCCGGATGGGTCTGCGATCAGGGATGTGTCAGGTCCGTCTCCGCGCGGGGCGGGCGAGGTTCGGCCGGCAGGCCGCGTGGGCTCGCCCACCCCGCGCGGGGGGCGCGCCGAAGGCGCGCCCTTGATCCACAAGAGCCCGATACGGCAGCCGAGCACGGACGGCCTAGTCCAGCCCGAGCTGCGATCGCCTGACATGACTCGTGACATGAAATCGCGTCAAGCAGAGTGGATCAGTCAGCTAGAGGTGCTCGATCCCGAACCCCCGGAGCCTGAAGTTTGGCAGGTGGCAAGTGGCGTGGCTCTTATGATCCCTGGGCCGCGGGTTCGAGTCCGCCCGCCCTACAGGACATCACTGCGGGTCACGGGCATATCTGTCGTGACCTGCGCTATCGCAGTGCTTCCGTGTGGCTGGTTGCCGACGGAAGGTACTTGCTGCAGGAGCCGGCGCCGGGACCTTGGGTCCGGCGCCGGGCGGGTTTGTTAGTGGCCTCGGGCGACCTTTGTTGCGTCGATGATGCCGTCGCCGAAGAAGCCGTTGTTCGTTGGCGAGCCTTCGCAGGTCTGGGTGGAGGTCACGGTCAGGAAGGACCCGTCGGGTTGCCGGACCTGGCGGGTGTAGGTGAACATCGCGGGCGTCGGGCACGGCGTGTCGGTCGCCGTACCGCGCAGTGCCTGCTCTACGGCGGCCGGCGAAGCCTTCTTGCCACCGTTGACGCTGTCCGGAACGCCCAGTCGACTGACCGCCAGCGCAGCGACGCCGGCCGCGTGCGGTGATGCCATCGACGTGCCCTGCAGGTACTGGTAGTACCCGCAGATTTGCTTGTCGCAGCTCTCGACGACGCTAAGCGTGTTCGGCGTCCCGTCGGGATTGAGTTGACCGCGCTCCTCGGCGAGGTGCTTCGGGTACGCGGCGAGCACGGCCTTCGTGATGTCGCGCTTGTTGTCGGCGGTGTCGTACACGTCCCCGCCAGGTGCGGACAGATCGGCGTAGCCGTTGCCGAAGTCCGAGTAGTAGGCCTTGCGCTTGGAGATGCCGGTGCTGGTCACCGCGAGTACGTGGTTGCCCTCTGACGGCATCGACGTACACGAGGCCGGAATTGTCCGCTCGTACGGCGCTTCACCGGGCTCGTCGGCGAAGTCCGGGCTCGAGCTGTCGACGATCGTCTTGGTGTAGTCGCTCGCGCCGTTGCCCGCCGCCGCGACCAGCGTGACGCCATGGTCATAGGCGTAGTCGAGTGCCCGCTGCATCGCCGTCACGACAGTTCGCTGCTCGGCCTGGGCCTCCGGCGAATCAGCCGGATTGTCGGGGCAGTTGAACAGCCACGGATCGACGTAGAAGCTCATGTTCACGACGTCGATGCCGTGATCGCCCGCGTAGGTCAGGGCATCGACCGTCGGCTGCAGGAAGAAAAAGCCCGAATCCTGTCCGGCCCGCAGATTGACGATCGTTGCCTTGGGCGCTATTCCTGCGATCCCGAGCTTGTTGATCGGCGACGCGATTTCGGACGCGACGTGCGTACCGTGACCGTTGTCGTCCTCGTCGGCAGGGTCGACGCAGCTCGGGTGCTCGCACGGTCCGTCGACCGTCGCGCCGTTCGCGTCGACCGGGATGTCTGTCGTGAAGTTGCGGCTCAGCGCCTTGTCGAAGTTGTGGGCGATGTCGGGATGGGTGCCGTCGACGCCGGTGTCGATGATGCCGACCTGTACGCCGGTGCCCTGCTCGTAGCGCTGGGAGCCGTCGGCGGTGGCGCCGATTTGCTGCATGTCCCACTGCAGCCCGGCCAGCGGCTCTTGCTTCTTCGCCTCCGTAACGTTCCCACTGCCTGCACTTGCACCCTGAAGGTCGGCCTGTGCGGCGTCGAGCTTCAAGCTCGCCTTCCCGACGGCCGAGCCGTCGTCAGGTGCCCGGCCGATGACCGTGCTTCGCGCCACGCCCGCGATCGCCGACGAGGCGCCGACGGCAGCCTGGAAACCCCCGCTCTTGGTGGTGACGGTGGCGACTCCGATCGCCGCGTTCTCACTGAGCACCGTGCCGCCGGCGGCGGCGATCGCGGCATGCGCGGCTTCAGTGGAGCCGCCCTGGGCGTAGAGGACGACAAACTGCCGCTCTTGGCCGCTGGTGGCCGTGCCGGGACTGGCTGCGACCCACAGCAGCCCGGCGACGCTCCCTGCCACGACAGCTGCGCGCGTGACGTACTTGAACATTGGACCCCTCCCTCGGATATCCAACTACAGCGAGCGAACCTTGCTGACTGATCGTCGGAACTGCGCGAGCGCGACATACCCGGAGCCGGGGCACGGCCAGTTGAACTGGACCATCGAAAACCTGCTCACCATTCCCCTCGTCCCGGCCAACAGCCGGAACAACCCCCGACGCCATCACAGCGCCCCACACCCCCACCTGCCCTCATACCACCCAACAGACGGCCTCAAACCGCCCGCAGATGCTGCCTACAGCCGCAGATCGTGGCACATCGAGCGTGAGCTGCGAGCGCTCCAAGCCCGCCCGTGACTCGGAGAAGGCAGAATGTCGCGCGAGTCGGTGGCCAATGATCGTGCGACGCTCCTGCCCTGATTTGGAGGGACATTTCAGGCATTTGCAGCGCCGCCATCGCCGTCAGGCGTCGTGGCCGGGGGTGGTGGGGCGGAGGCCGTCCATCAGGAGGTTGAGGAGGCGGGCTGCCATTGCTTCGTTTGCGGGCGAGCCGGCCACGGTGAAGATGCCGATGAGGGCTGCGGCGATGTCTTCGGCGGGGAGGTCGGCGCGGAGTTCGCCGGTCGTGCGGCCGGCTTCGAGGATGTCGTCGATGGCTCCGAGCAGCTCGGTCCGGGTGTGGGCATGGGCGATCTCGCCCGATTCGACCATCGCGAGCAGGGTGTCGAGCATGCCGTTCTTGGTCGCGATCCACTCCCCGAACAAGTCCATCCAGCGCCGCAGGGCTGCGGGCGGCTCGAGCTCTGCGAGGAGCTCGCGGGCACCGCCGGTGAGCCGCGAGACCTGGTCCTGGTAGACCGCGTCGACCAGCGACTCGCGGGTGGGGAAGTGCCGGTAGAGAGTGGCGATGCCGACCCCGGCTTCGTTCGCGATCGCGCGCATCGACGGCTCGGCCTCGGCCGAAGCGAACATGCGGGTCGCCACCTCCAGCAACTGCCGGCGGTTGCGGGTCGCGTCCGCCCGGGGTTTGCGGCTCTCCATTGCGGTCAAAACGGATCACGCTCCGGTTATGCTAGCTTGGGTCTACTGAAACGGAGCATAGTTCGTTTAACGAGCCGCTATAGGAGACAGGCGAGCATGAAAGAACCGACCACGGGCAGGGCCGTCCAGTTCGAGTCGTTCGGCGGACCGGATGCCTTGAGCGTCCGCGAGGTGCCGGTGCCGCAGCCCGGTCCGGGACAGATCCGTGTGCGGGTCACCGCGGCCGGCCTGAACCCGATGGACTGGTTCATGACTTCTGATGCGGACACCGCTGCGCGGTTCGGCTTAAGCCTGCCGTGCGGATTCGGCACCGACTATGCCGGGGTGGTGGACGAGGTCGGTGAGGGCGTGAGCGAGTTCGTCGCCGGTGACCGGGTGTTCGGCGGTGCCATGTCGCGCGCGGTCGCCGACCACATCGTCGTGGACCAGGCGGGGACCATCGTGGTTGGCGGCGAGGCGCACCATACCCCCGACGGCGTCGACGACCGCACCGCTGCCACGCTGACCATTGCGGGCCGTACGGCGGCCGCAGCTCTGGCGGTGGTCAACCCGGGCCCGGGTGACACGGTGCTCATCGGCGGCGCGGGAGGCGGGGTAGGCGTGTTCGCCGTACAGCTTGCGCGCCTCGCAGGCGCACGGGTGATTGGGACGGGATCGGCAAAGTCGGCCGATGCGCTGCGCGCGCTCGGGGCCGAGCCGATCGCCTATGGCGATGGTCTGGTCGACCGGGTCCGTGCGCTGGCTCCCGCCGGCGTCACCGCGGCCATGGATTTGCACGGGACGGACACGGCGCTGGCGGCACGCGAACTCGGCGTACCCGACGAGCGCATCACGACCATCGCCGCCCAGATCGACGGCATCACACCGGCGAACGGCGCCAACACAGCCCCGGGCGCCCTCGCGGAGATCGCCGGCCTGGTAGCGGCGGGCCACCTGCGGGTGCCGATCGCGGCCAGCTTTCCGGTCGAACAGATTCGCACCGCGGTCGAACTTCAGGCGGAGCGGCACGTACAGGGAAAGGTCGTCATCGACCTCTAGAGAGATCGGGGAACACAACCTCGGTTGGGCGCTGTCCTTGGCGGTCGAGGAATGTCGTGGGCGCTGGGCATGCAGGACAGACGTCTCGCCCATTGATCGCGGTGCGGTAGGCGTCAGCGTGACCGAGGGTGAGTCGGACGCCTGCGGGACGATTTATTGTGCGTTTTCGCAGATCAGAGGGCTTTGGTCGGGTTGAATGCACCAGCTGGTGCCAGCTGGGGCATGGCCTGGATTTCGCGTGGGCCGAGCGAGTATGGTCTAGGCCAACGTCGTGCATATGCACGTGCATTTGCAGATGCGCCGGAGGATGGCCCGTGACAGACCCCGAGTTCGGTTCGGACGAGTGGCAGGTCGAGTACTACCGGCATGAGTTCGCGTACCTGCTGAGATCCGTGCGCAAACGGGCCGGAAAGACCGTTCGCGAGATCGCCGAGGCCAGCAACTACTCGCATCCGCACATCGCCCGGTCCCTCAAAGGCACCCGGTTCCCGAACTGGAAGCTGGTGCGAGCGATCCTCAACGCCTGCGGCGTCGGCGGCGATCAGCTCAACTGCTGGCTGAGACTGTGGAAGACCGCCAGCGCCACCCAATCATGGCCGCGGCCCAGCAGCGCGCACGAGCCCGGCCGGCGCACGTGGGTAGAGATCCAGCAAGAGTGGGAAGCCCGGACGACAGCAATCCGGCAGCCCGATGCGACGCTGCTGCAGATCCAGCAAGTGGTCACCCTCGAGCAGCTAGGACGAGTGCTCACCGCACTCAGCCGGCGACAGGGATACCGATCTCTCCGACGACTGGAAGAACTCAGCGGCGTCTCGAGATCGACGTTGCACGGCTGGTACGCCGGCCAACGAAAGCCGACCGCTGCGCGGCTCCACCGACTCGCGGTCGCGCTCGGCGCAACGCAGGCGGAGCAACTGGCACTGATTCAATGCCTTTCCCGGATCTCGCCACTGCGACGACCGCCCGCGCCCGAACGACCCGCGGCTTGCGCAGCCAACAACCCCTCGCTCGGACAACACTGCAAGCTGCCCAGATTCCATCAGGGACCGCATCAGGCCACCGTCGGCGAGTCGTGGCTCGACGACGGCGTGCTCGACGGCCGCAGCGGCACAGCGCCGCACTCGCAACTGGAGGCCGTGCCCACAAGGCGGGTGCACTTCGGCCCAGGTTGGTAGCACCACCTTCGCAGTCGGTGGCGAGCCACCGTGCACGACAGAACCAGTAACACGAACACCCGCAGAGGAACCAAGAACGCCATGGGCGACGCGAACAATCCCGCAGGCCGGTTGCACACTCTCCTGACCGACTACCGCGCCGCCGCGCACATCGACTCGACGATGCACGCGACCTGGGCGACGGTTCTCGGTGTGTCCGAAGGGCAGGTGCCGGTAGCCCTTGCCGAGGTCGCCGCACTGATCCCCGAGATTCATCGCCTCGTCGTCCAGTGCGGAGCGGCCGAACAGCTCGCGCTCTTCGAGGCCTTCGGACGGCAGTGGGCGGTGCCGATCATGAGTGAGCACCATCCGCGGCAGACTCCTAGTCCCGGCCCGGGCGCCGTGGACCCGAACGCACTGGCGGTCCTCGGCGGGCTCTCGGCGTACCTGTCCACCTGTGCTCCCGAGGGCGCTCTTCCGGACGCTGAGGAAGTAGCTGAACTCAAAGCGGCAGTGCGTGAGCTTCTCGATGCCCTTGTGCGCGAGGACTCGCTGCCTCGCGACCTGCGGTCGGCGATGAACGCGCGGCTGCACGACATCATCTGGGCTATGGACCATGTCCGCATAGGCGGGCCGGGAGCTGTCAGGCAAGCCACGGAGCGGCTGCTCGGTCAGATCAACATCTCGCTTTACAACGCTCCTGAGGCGCGCAGCTCCGGGCTTCTGAAGAAGGTGATGAAGACCATCTCGTGCGTCTGGATCGCTTACAAGGCAGGGCCGCAGGTCTACGCTGCACTCGATGGTTGGCAAGACCTCATCAAAGAACTGCCGCCGGGCCGGTAAACCTCTACAGGCTGAAGGCGATTGAGCGCAGGATCAGTGCGGCGATGAAGACTGCTGTGAAGGCCAGGTCCAGTGACAGGCCGCCGAGGCGGACCGGTGGCAGGACTCGTCGTACACGGCTGATGGCCGGCTCCGTCCACGCGTGGGTCAGGGCGCGGGCTCGGCTTGCCCATTGGGGGCCGTTTGCCAGGACGCCTGTCCAGTCCAGGACCATCCGGGCGAGCAGCACCAGGATGAATGCGGTCAGGACGTACCCGACCAGGGCTCCGATGAGGCTCATGGGTAATTCCTCCGTGATCGCGCGCTGACCGTCTTGTCAGTATCAACGGTGCAGACCACGGAGGAATGTCCCTCTGGCCATCTTCTTAGCGGACTATCAGACGCCGGCCTACTTGCTGGGCGGCGGAGTCGACGTGATGCGGGTTGTGGCGATTGCGGAGTACAGGATGTCGCCGCGTTGCAGGGAGGGTTCGGGGGCGCCGTTGATGTCGGGTGGGCCGTCCTTTGTGACGACGGTTCGGCGGCCGAGGAACTGACCGCCGGTCTCGGCGATCAGCAGGTCGTCGCGGTAGCCGTCGCCGTCGCGGCCGATCACCCGGGCCCGGCGTCCGTCGACGGTGACGACCTCGTCGAGGAGCTTGATCCCGGGGATCTTGCGGGCGGCCTCATACAGGGCGGCCCGCAGATCGGCCGGTACGAGGCCGGTGCTCAGCACGGATCCGATGCGCCGCCAGGCCACGAAGTCGGGCGCCGGCACCGGAGGGTTCTTGCGGAGCGCGGCGAGCAGTAGGTCGGGGTCGCGTGGTTGAGCAGCGAGGAACTCGTACGTCGTGTTCTCCCAGCTCGGCTCGCACGGCTTGGGACCGCGGATGACAATGCCGGTTTCGGTTCCGACCGTCGGGCAGGAGTTGAGCGAGACGCTGGGCTTCATCGGGTGAAAGAGGTACGGCGCCTTGGTCCGAGCGAGTTCGCGTGCTTCGGGGCTCGCGAACTCGACGCGGGTCATGAAGCTCGACGTGCTGACGTACGGCGGTTTGTGGTCGGACGCGATCCAGGTCGTCTTTTCGCCGTACTGCGTGGCACGCAGGCTCGGGTTGTCTCCGAGTGGCGTCAACCTGGCCGTGCGGTAGCTGATCTGCAGGAATTGCCCCGGTGGGATCGGGTCGTCCGGATCGGCGTTGCTCGCCGTCGCGGCATCCGCGAGGAACGTGCTGGCGTTGGCGACGGTCCCTGCCGGTGACGCGCCGTCCCGTGTCACAACGTCCGCGACCAGGAAGCCACCTGCGAGAGCGAGTGCCATTGCTCCGGCCAGAAGCACCCGCGGACGCCCTACGAAGGAGCGCGTCCGCTCGCGTGCCGAGCCGCGGACAACTTCCGGGCTGGTCGTCGCGAGGCGCGGAGGTGGAGTCAGGAGTTGTTCGCGGGCGGCGGCGAGGGCTTCAGGAGTGGGGGCGGGGGTGTCTTCGCGGAAGCGTTTGAGCAGGTCGAGGTCGGTCATGGTTGCTCCTCGAAGGATGGGCCGAGGGTGGCGCGGACGGATTTGCGGGCTCGGTGGAGGCGAGAGCGGACGGTGCCGATCGGGATGTTCAGTGCGGCGGCGATCTCGGCGTACCCGAGGTCTTCCCAGGCGTACAGGAGCAGTACGTCGCGTTCCGCTTGGCGGAGACCGGCCAGGGCGCGAGCGAGGGTCGGCTGGGCGGCCTCGGCGTCCACGCGGGACGCGACCTCGCCGGCCAGCGGATCTTCGTGGGTCTGACGTCCGGCGGGTTCGGAGCGTGCGTACGCGCGGTACTGGCGTACTTCGGAGCGGCGTCGTCGGTGGATCAGGTTCGTCGCGATGCCGTACAGCCAAGGCAATGCCCCATCGAGCCCTCCAGTGCCGGGATCGGGGGTGTAGTGGTGGCGGCGTTCGTAGGCGATCAGGAAGGTTTGGCTGAGGAGGTCGTCGGCCTCGGCGGTGCCGAGCCGGCGGGCGGCGTACCGGTGGATCTTCACCGCGTGCCGGTCGAACAGCAGGGCGAACTCCTCCCGGGTCGCTCCGCTGATCAGCTCGGCATCGGTCGGCGGCTCCGGACGACCGGGCGGATCCACGGAGGCGGCAGGCTGCGTCCCTGTTTGCATACCTGTTACTGCCCGCACAGCCGCCTTCGGTTCCCGCCCCATCGCAGGAGTCTGGCACGCGCCTTGGTCCGTCGCGTGCGGCATGCTGGGCTGCCTCACGATGAGCGTCGACCAAGGAGTGGTCATGGATTGGAAGGATCTGCCGCTCGACCGCTGCCCGCGCGGCAACGAGGTGGAGACGCTGCAGTTCGCCTTGGACCGGGTTCGCCAGCAGTTCGCGTGGAAGACCGGCGGGCTCACCGGCGAGCAACTTCGGCAGACGCATCCACCGTCGACGATGACGCTGGCGGGGCTGATCAAGCACCTGGCGTTCGTGGAGGACGGCTTCACCGCGCGGGCAGCCGGACAGCCTCTCGGCCCGCCGTGGGACACCCGCAGTTGGGTCGAGAACGACCGCTGGGGTTGGGAATCCGCGGTCACCGACGACCCTGACGAGCTTTACGCGCTCTGGTACGCCGCTGCAGCGCGCTCCCGCGCCGCCTGGCAACAACTGAGCGCGGACGGCGGCCTGGACATCTTGGTCGAGGACCCGGACCCGGACCCGGCCTGGACCTCGAACCGTCGGCGCATCGCGATCGACCTGCTCGAGGAGTACCTCAAACACACCGGTCATGCCGATGTCCTGCGCGAGGCCGTCGACGGCGTGACGGGAAACGATCCTGACTGACCTCGCGGACGCCCTGCGGGATTCGTACGGCGTCCACGCGGCCGAACTGCACCGGATTCCAGCCGGCACGAACACGATCAACTACCGCGTAATCGACGAGAACGGCCGGCGATGGTTCGCCAAGCTCTACCGAGGCGACCTCGAGCGCGAACGCGCGGCGATCGAACTGACCGAGTTCGCCCGTCAAGGTGCAGGTCCGGTGCCGGCAGTACGGCGGACTCTCGACGGCGACCTGATCTGCGCACGGGTACCGATGTCGTTGTGGGAGTTCATTGACGGCGAGACGGCCGAGGGCGGAATCACCGGTGCTCGCTGGCAGTCGATCGGTACCGTGCTGGGCCGACTGCATCGGCGGCTGGCCGAGCATCCGGCGGCGGCGCCGACGAGTCAACCGGCTGTCGGCGTACGGGACGTCAGCAAGGCGGTGGGATCCTTCGACCGGGTGATCGACGGATATGCGAGCCGCGCGCGCCTCAACCCGTTCGAGCAGTGGGCCTGGGAGGCCGCCAAGGAGCGCCGAGGGCTGCTCGATCGGGCCGGCGCGATCCTCGCGGAACTGCCGGACCTGACGGTGCAGATCGTTCATGGTGATCTCGCCTCTCCGAATCTGATGCTGTGCGGCGACGAGGTCGCCGCCGTGCTCGACTTCCAGCCGCCGAGCCCGCGCTTCACCGCGTGGGAGATCGCCCGGATCGGCTGCGACCCACGCACCGTGATGCTCGGCGACGGCTGGATCGACGGGCTCCCCGAACTACTGCTCGCGTACCGCGACGAACATCCCGCGGCGCACGTCGACGACCTTGTCTCGTCGGTCGCTGCAGGGTGCGCCTACACGCTCGCGTCGACCTACCCGCTCGCCGAACCGCTCGACGATCCCGCTGCCGTGAACCCCGCTCTCGAGTTCTACGGTCGGGCGCGTCACGAGAGCGCGCTCGTGATGCTCGAGCGGCTCCCCGACGTACAGGAAAGGTTGCGGGAGCGACTCAGACCGAGACCTTGAACATGCGCTCGGCGTTGTGCAGGGACTCGGTCACGATGGGCTGGGAGTTGGCGATCACCTCCTGCTGGTACGTCACGAGATCCTTGTCCGACGTCAGTGCACGGGTCAGTCGCGCGGCATCCCAGAGGGCAGTGTTGGCACCGGCGCCCGCGGCTGGGGTCATCGGGTGTACGGCGTCGCCGAGCAGCGTCACGCGCAACGAGGACCACGACGGGACGGTGATGCAGGTCCGCAGCGTGATCGGGAACGCCGCGCCGGGCTCCCCCGCGTCGACCAGCTCGCGAACCGTCGGATGCCAATCGGCCACGGACCGCTCCACGATGGCCCACAGCTCGGCCGGGCTCATCGCGAACAGTTCCTCGTCCGACGCACCGAGCACCGCGTTCGTCCCGGTCAGCACCGCCATCAGATAGTCGCCGTACTCCGCCGGCGGCTCGCGGAAGACCACCGGCGCGAACGCCGCACCGAGACCGGATCCGTCGCTCGCGAAGCAGAACCCGCGCAGGAAGGCTTCCGGCGCCACCTCCCGAACGACCGGAGTCAACGGCACCTTCCCGTAGATGCAGCGCACCCCGATGTCCAGCACATCGAGCTCCGGGACCAGCTGACCACGCACCCGCGAACCGACACCGTCCGCGCCGACCAGCACGTCGGCGACCGCGGAAGTCCCGTCCGCGAAGGCGATCTCGACCCCGTCGGGCGTCTCGACGTACGACGCGAACTGCTTGCCGAACTGCAGCACGCCGTCGAGCCCGGTCATCAACGCGCGACGGAACGCATACCGATCCACCGAGGTCACCGCGTCTGGCCCGGCCACCGGATACACCTGCTCGAACTGCTGATTCAGCTGGGCGTCGAAGCCCGCCACCAGGTCACCGGGCTGCGTCGCCGTGGCGATCACCCGACGCCGCACGGCGTCCGGCAGCATCTCGGCCAGCGCCTCCTCGCCGACCGGGCTGATGTGGATCCGGTAACCCTGCTTGCGGTACTGCGGTGAGGGATCGCGCTCGAACACCGCGACGTCCACTCCCGCCTCGAGCAACCCCTGCGCCAGCGCCAGTCCACCGATCCCGGCACCCATGATCGCAACCTTCATCTCCGACTCCAATCACCCGCTCGGAAAACTTTGTCATCCGTCTGGTTGATTAAGTTAGCACGCCGGATGGAAGTCCGCTAGGATGACTTTCGTGCGGAGATCACCGGATCCCGAGCAGCGGCAACGCGACCCCGAGCGCAGCAAGCAGCAGTTGCTGGACGCGGCGGTGGTCGAGTTCGGCGCGCACGGGTTCAGCGGGGCGCGGGTGAGCGAGATCGCCGCTCGGGCAGGCGTCAACAAGCAACTGATCTCGTACTACTTCGGTGGCAAGGAGGGTCTGTACCGTGCGGTCGCCGACCGTTGGCGGGCCGGCGAGCCGGCGCTCGCAGGGGACGCGGAGTCCCTCGGCGAGGTGGTCGGGGCGTATGCGAGTGCCGCGATCGCACAACCGGACCTTCTCCGACTGCTCGTCCGCGAGGCCGTCGAGCGGGACACCAGCAACCTGGATCGGGAGGGTCAGCGCGCCCGCTTCCGGGCGATGGTCGAGGACTTCAAGCGCCGGCAGGACGACGGTGAGCTCGCGCCCGACCTGGACCCGCGGCACGCCGCACTCGCGCTGTTCGGCCTCGCGGCCGCGCCGGTGGTGTTCCCGCAGATCGCCCAGGCACTGGGACTGGATGCCGGCAGCGAGGAGTTCGCCGCCGAGTACGCCGACCAGACGGCGAAGCTCGTCTCACACCTCAAGAAGAACGAGAGCTAGGGCCTAGATCGCCCCGGAGATGGCGCGGTTGCGGAGTTCGGACTTGTAGGCCTCGAGCGCGATGAGTTCGCCGAACATCCGGTTGTACTCGTCCGCACGCTCGATGGGGTTCGTCCGTTGCAGCTTCGACTTCAGGTCCTGGATGCGGCGCGCACACGTGAGCTCCTGCAGCCGCGCCAGCAACGCGAGCGCATACGGCTCGTCGGGCTCCCGCCCCAGCCGCAGCGGATCCACGGCCAGCGCACCGACCACCGCGGCCGCCGGATCGTTCCCGACGGCATCGCGTACGGCGACCACCCAGGCCTCACCGGGTGGCGCGGCGGCCGGCCCGCCGATCTTCGCCATCGCGGCCCGGATCGCGCCCAGCCACGGATGCGTGAAGTCGTGGTCGTCGAGCTCGTCGAACGCGACCCCGACCAGCGCCGGATGCTGCATCGCGACCTTCAGCACGTCCCACTCGATCACGAACCGCTGGTCCCGCGGCGACGGGATGTCCACCCGCGGCCGGACGGGCTCGGTCGCCCCAGTCGCCTGCGGAGACGCCTGGATGCGCACCTGCCCCGAGGTCGAAGGCTGCCTGGAGGCGGCCCTGTAGACCTCGGACCGGACCTGGTCCTCGTCCATCCCGAGGTGCCCGGCGAGCTCGCGGGTGAATGCGTCCACCTTCGACCGGTCACGGATGCTGATCACCAGCCGCGCCGCGTCCCGCAACGCGTCGATCCGGGTGTCGGCCCGGTCCAGGTCGTACTTCGACAGCACGTTCCCCAGCACGAACCGGTACAGCGGGACGCGCCGCCCGATCAGCTCCCGGACCGCGGCGTCGCCCTTCTGCAGCCGCAGGTCGCACGGGTCCAGCCCGTCCGGCTCGACCGCGACGTACGTCTGCGCGGCGAATGCTTGGTCGCCTTCGAACGCCTTGACCGCCGCGCGCTGACCGGCCGCGTCGCCGTCGAAGGTGAAGATCACCTCGCCGCGGAACTGGTCGTGGTCGAGCAACAGCTGCCGCAGCACGCGCGCGTGGTCGTCGCCGAACGACGTACCGCAGGTGGCGACCGCGGTCTGCACGCCCGCGAGATGACAGGCCATCACGTCGGTGTAGCCCTCGACGACCACGGCCTGCCGGCCCTTCGCGATCTCCCGCCGGGCGAGGTCCACGCCGTACAGGACCTTGGACTTCTTGTAGATCGGTGTCTCGGGGGTGTTCAGGTACTTCGCTTCGATCCGGTCGTCGTCGAACAGCCGGCGCGCGCCGAACCCGATCACGTCCGACGACGCGTCCCGGATCGGCCACATCAGCCGGCCGCGGAATCGGTCGTAAAGCCCGCGCTGCCCGTCGGCGGCCAGGCCGGACGCGACCAGCTCGGCGTTCGTGAAGCCGCGACCGCGGAGGTGGCTGATCAGCGCCTCGCCGCCGCGTGGCGAGAACCCGACCCCGAAGTGCACGGCGGCGTCCTTGTCGAAGCCGCGCTTGTCCAGGAACTGCCGTCCGATCGACGCCTCAGCCGCGCCGAACAGCTGGTCGACGTAGAACTCGGCCGCGACCTTGTGCGCCTCCACGAGCCGCGGCCGCTGGTTGCCTGGGCCGCGCTGCACCGGCGCTCCGGAGTCCTCGTACCGCAGCTGGATGCCGACCTTCGAGGCCAGCGTCTCGACCGCCTCCGAGAAGGTGATCTGGTCGACCTTCTGGATGAAGTCGATGACGTCGCCGCCCTCTTGGCAGCCGAAGCAGTAGAAGAAGCCGCGGGACGGGGTGACGTTGAACGACGGCGACTTCTCGTCGTGGAACGGGCAGAGGCCCTTCAGGTTGCCCCCGCCGGCGTTCTTCAAGGTCACGTACGAGCCGACGATGTCGTCGATCCGGGCGCGCTCGCGCACCAGCGCGATGTCCTCTTCCTTGATCCGGCCTGCCACCCCGCGAGTCTAGCCGGGCGGATCACGTAGGTTTGCGGGTATGCCACGTTCCCTTCGCCCAGGTCAGCGGTCCGAGCTGTACGTCGTCGACGTCGCGGCCAACACCCACCGGCTGGTGTTCGGCTCGGACGAGGTCCTGTTCGAGGCCCCGAACTGGCTCCCCGACGGCACTCTGGTTGTCAACGGCAACGGGCTGCTGTTCCGGGTGACGGACGCTCTCGAGGAGATCGGACTCGGCGGCGTACCGGCGATCAACAACGATCACGTGGTGGGTCCGGACGGGCGGACCGTCTACGTATCGGCGGCCGACGGCCACATCTACGCCGTACCGATCGAAGGCGGATCCGGCCGCCGGGTGACGAACGATCGCGGCCCGGGCTTCCACCACTACCTGCACGGCGTCTCGCCGGACGGTACGACGCTCGCGTACATCGGGCTGGAGTGGGTCGGTGACCGGCGGATCACCAATGTGTGGACGATCCCGGCCGCGGGCGGCGCCGATCTCCAGGTGACGGACGACGAGTTCGCCGACGACGGATCGGAGTACGGCCCCGACGGCGAGTGGATCTACTTCAACTCCGAGCGCGCCGGGCAGGCACAGCTGTTCCGGATCCGGGTCGCCGACCGGCACGTCGAGCAGCTCACCGACGACGAGCGGGTGAACTGGTTTCCGCATCCCGCTCCGGACGGATCATGCATCGTCTACGTCAGCTTCCCGCCCGGCACCGAAGGACATCCGGCCGACATCGACGACGTCCGCCTGCGCCTCCTGACCAAAGACGGCGAGGTCCGCGAACTGACGAGCCTGTTCGGCGGCCAGGGCACGATGAACGTCCCGAGCTGGTCGCCGAACAGCGCGTCGTTCGCCTACGTCACGTATCCGCTCTAGACGTCGGCGAGGTCCACCGAGGTGTCGGCCAGGCGCGCCGGGTCGACCTCCTTGCCGGAGCGGATGAGGTTCTGGACCGCGTCGATGGCGCCCCAGGTGTTGACGTGCATTCCGGCCAGGACGTGGTGGTCGTCGTCGAGCCAGAACGCCACGTAGGCGCCGGACTTCGGGTCGCCGCGCAGGACGACCTGGTACGACGTTCCGCGCGGGACGTCTCCGGCGTACTCCATCCCGAGGTCGAACTGGTCGGTGAAGAAGAACGGGATCGCGTCGTGCGACACGTCCTGCCCGAGCATCGCCTTCGCGGCCGAGGCGCCGGTGTCCTTCGCGTTCTGCCAGTGCTCGACGCGGACGAACCGCCCGAACAGCGGATGGTCCCAGCGAACCACGTCGCCGGCGGCGTACACGTCCGCGACCGAGGTCTGCAGGTCCGCACCGGCGACGATGCCCGACCCGTTGTCCCGTGTCGCAACCTCGATGCCGGCCGCCTCGGCCAGCTCGGTGTTCGGCTGCACACCGACCCCGACCACTACCAGATCCGCCGGAATCACCTCACCCCCGCTAACCCGGACCCCGGTGACCTGGGAAGTCCCCTCGAATCCCTCCACCCCGGTCCCGAACCGGAACTGCACCCCGTGCTGCCGGTGGAACTCGGCGAACAGCTCACCGACCTCTTCACCGAGTACGCCGGCCAGCGCGGTGGACTGCGGCTCGACGACCGTCACCTCGCACCCACGCTCGCGAGCAGCCGACGCCGCCTCGAGCCCGATCCATCCGGCGCCCACCACGACCACGCGCGGCTTCGCGGCGTACGCATCGGTCAGCGCCTGCGCCTCCTCGGCCGTCCGCAGGTAGTGCACGCCCGGCAGATCCGCGCCCGGTACGTCGAGCTTGCGGACGCGGCTGCCCGTCGCGATCAAAAGCTTCGTGTAGGGCACCTGCGAGCCGTCGTCGAGCGTGACCGTGTGCGCGGCCGGATCGAGCGCGGTGACCGTGGCCCCGAGGCGCAGGTCGATGTTGTTGTCGTCGTACCACTGCTGGTCGTGCAGCTGCGCGGACGCGGTCTCGTCCTTGCCGAGCAGGACACCCTTCGACAAGGGAGGTCGCTCGTACGGCAATGACTGCTCACTGCCGATCAGGACGATGCCACCGCTCCAGCCGTCCTTCCGAAGGGCCTCGGCAGCGGTCGCTCCCGCGAGACTCGCACCGACGATCACGATCTGCTCTGCATCAGCCATGACAGAACGATAGTCCTCCGCGACCTCTTGTCGCCGACCGCCTCGTTGACTACGTTATCGCAGGACATCATACGTCCTATGTCCTCTCTGGAGAGCCATGCGCGTACTCGCACCAGGCCGTCTCGCGGCCGCCGCCCTACTGGTGTTCACAACCCTCACCGCACCGCCCGCCCGCGCCGGCACAGCCCCTTTCGTGGACGACAGCGTGCTGTTCCAGCAGAAGACCGAGGGCTACTCGTGCTTCCGGATCCCGGCCGTCGTGCACGCGACGAACGGCGACGTACTCGCGTTCGCCGAAGGGCGGGTCGCGGACTGCGGTGACGACGGCGACATCGACATCGTGCTGCGCCGCTCGACCGACGGCGGCAAGACCTGGGGCCCGTTGCAGGTGGTGTCGGACGGCAACGGCAGTACGCACGGCAACCCGGTTCCGATCGTGGACCGGAAGACCGGGCGGATCGTGCTCGTCACGACGCACAACGGCCCGCAGCCGTGCACGAACGGCTGCGATCGCGACCCGTACGTCCAGACCAGCGACGACTTCGGCGCGACCTGGACCGCGCCCCGCGAGCTGACCGACGCGAAGCTGCCGAGCTGGAACTTCTGGTACGCGACCGGCCCGATGCACGGCATCCAGCTCGAACACGGCCCGCACGCCGGCCGGCTGATCGTCGGCGCGAGCTTCGAGACGTACGACGGGGTTGGGCCGCATGTTTACGGCACCCATTTGCTGTACTCCGACGACGCGGGCGAGACCTGGCACATCGGCGCGACGACCTCACGGGACGACGGTTCAGTGATCGCGCAGGAGGTCACTGTGGTCGAGCTGACCGACGGCAGGATCTACGCGCTGGCCCGCGAACGCGGCACCGATCCGGGCAACCGCGCGTACGCGATCAGCAGCGACGGCGGGGACAGCTTCGACGCACCGTTCCGGACGCTCCCGAAGTTGGTGATGCCCGATGTGCAGGGCTCGCTACTGCGGTTCAGCGCGCGCAACGAGGGCGATCGCCGGAACCGGATCCTGTTCTCGGCGCCGGCGCACCCGGCCGCACGCGAGGTGATGACCGTGCGGTCGTCGTACGACGAGGCGCGATCGTTCGGCACGTGGCAGCAGGGGAAGGTCTTCTACTGGGGTCCGTCGGCGTACTCCGACATGGTCCGGCTGGATGGTGACGAGGCCGGGTTGCTGTACGAGGCCGGTGTCGCGAACCCGTACGAGTCGATCCGCTGGGCGCGGTTCAACGAGGCGTATCTCTCGACGCCGAACGGGACGCCGCCGGGCATCCCCGGTCCGCCCGCGCCCGGCCCGCTGACGCCTGACGTCGGCCCCGCTCGCAACCCGGCGTACGTGCGCGGTGGAGCGACTGTTGCCGCAGGCAAGTTCGGGAACGGGCTCGCGCTGGACGGGGTGGACGATTACGTGGAGGTGCCGTTCGACCGGTCGATCGATCTGGGTGCCGACGACTTCACGATGATGGCGTGGATCAGGTACGGCGCGACGACCGGGACACACGCGATCCTGTGGGCGTACCGGACCGGCTCCGGCAGTACGCCGCAGGTGTGGTTGCGGGCGGAGCCGGAGAGCAAACGGATCCGCGCGCTGCTCTCGGTCGACCGTTTCAACGTGACGGTCCAGTCGGCGTCGGCGTACAACGACGACCAGTGGCATCACGTCGTACTGCAACGGGTCGGCGGGAAGTTGCGGTTGGTGGTCGACGGTGCCGAGGTCGGCTCGGCGACGGCGCCGGCCGGATCGGTCACGGCGGGCAAGGAGTTCGGCGTGCAGGGCATTCACGTCGGCCAGCGCGTGGACGGCGTCAACCGCTTCCAGGGCGCGCTCGACGAAGTCCGCGTCTACCGCCGGGCACTCACGGACACCGAACTCCAGCAGATCCGCGAGACCAACAGACCGATCACGAACCGGCTAGGCCTCGACCTGCCGTTCACCACCATCCGCTGAACCACGACCCCCTACCCGTCCGGGCCGTGACCATCTCACGGTCAGCCGGTTTTGTGACTGGTGTTTGGAAGGTTGAGGTGTGCATTCTCGACAGGACATGTCGGGCGGCTGGGTAGTACACCTGAGCGTGATTGTGGTCGTGCGTACGGTGTCTCGCTGGTGCTCTACCTGTCGAGCTTGCACACCATCGACCGACCCCGCGGCAGGTCATTGGCGGAGGTTCGTGGTGGGCGTTCGTGGTGCGTGGCGACAGGAAGTGGTGTGTGGAGACCTCTATTTCGGCTCTTGTGACGGATGTGTGGGGCCGGTTGGGTTGAGTTGGGAGTCAATTGGTGGCGGTCGTCGGTGCGCAGGACTGGATATCCCCTCGTGTGTTGGAGTGTGGCCGAGGGCGGGGCAGGTTTGGGGACTGGGGACTGCTACCCACCTAAAGTGACCAGTCAGCGTCCCCAGTCACCCCGGGCGCTGAGGATTGTGTGCAAGGTCGACAGGACATATATGTCCACTGTCCAGCGATCCGGACGGCCGCCCGGTGCGGGGGGCGGGTAGTAGACGTACATGTCCTGTCGACCTTGCTGTTTTGCGGCGGACCGCGGCATCCGTGAGCGCGGTCAGCCGGTTCCTGGGGGAAGAGACATCTTCCGGGTGCTGCGGACAGGCAATATCAGGTGCGAGCCCACCGGACCCTGTCTCACGGCCCCGCAGTTCACCCACACATCAGACAGGAGAGCCGCTATTTCCTGTTCACCGGCGCCGGTTCGGGCAGCACGCCCTGCGGCGAGTGGTTCGCAGCTTCGTCAGTGGGTGAACTGGTGGTGCCAGGCGAGGGCTGAGGGGTCGGTGAGGGAGGCGACCTGGTCGACGATGACACGGAGGCGGGCGGCGTCGTCGGTCGCCTCCGCGAAGTCGGACCGGAACGGGACGTCCAGGTGCCGCGGGGCCGTTTTCCACAGGGCTTCCACGAGTTCGGTGAGAAGCTCGCGCTGGGTGGCCCGGCGGGCCTGGCGTTCGGGTGAGTTGAGGACGTGGAACATGCCGACGCCCTTCAACAGCCCGATCTCGGTGCGAATACCGTCCGGCACCACCAGATCGGCCTCGTACCGGATCAGCCGGGACCGGCCGAACACGGCGTGCGTCGTCTGCTCGGCGGCGGTCGCGAACCGGCCGATGAGCTGGCTGGTGACGTCCTTCAGTGCGCCCAAAGCTCGCCTGCTGTCGTCGAACGCGGCGCGCGGCCAGTAGTGCAGCGCCTTCAGCCGCGCCCAGCCCTCGTCCAGCTCAGCATCGGTTGCCTCCGGCAAGTACATCTGCCGGACCGTCTCCCAGTACGGCGCCGGCTCGGCGTCGACCGCGGCGAGATCGATGTGATGCGCGACGATCCCGTCCTCGACATCGTGCACGGAGTACGCCACGTCGTCGGCGAAGTCCATCACCTGCGCCTCCAGGCAGCGCCGCTCCCCCACACCCTGGCGCAACCAGGTGAAGACCGCGAGGTCGTCGTCGTACACCCCGAACTTGCGCTCGTCCGGCCGGCGAGGCCACGGGTACTTCGTCGCGGCGTCGAGGGTCGCCCGGCTCAGGTTGAGACCGACGCTGCGTCCGTCGGCGTCGAACGTCTTCGACTCCAGCCGCGTCAGCAGCCGTAGCGTCTGCGCGTTCCCCTCGAAGCCGCCGACCTCCGCGGCGACCTGGTCGAGCGCGCGCTCGCCGTTGTGCCCGAACGGCGGATGCCCGAGGTCGTGCGCCAGGCAGGCCGCGTCCACGATGTCCGGATCGCAGCCGAGTGTCGCCGCCAGTTCGCGGCCGATCTGCGCGACCTCGAGGCTGTGCGTCAACCGGTTCCGCACGAAGTCGTCGCTGCCGGCCGTCACGACCTGCGTCTTGGCCGCCAGCCGACGCAACGCCGCACTGTGCAGCACGCGCGCGCGATCACGGGCGAACGCGGTCCGCCCCGGCCGCTTGACCGGCTCGGCGACCCACCGCTCGGCGTCGTGCTCGTCGTACCCTTCATGCTGCTTCCTCATCACCGCTCACCGTAGCGGCGACCACCGACAAAACCGCGCTTCGATGCGTTTGGCGTCGGGTACCGGGCTAGCAGTTTCGCGGTGGTACGGAAGAGTGCCATTTCGCCAAGTCCTTTTGTTGCGAGGCAGAGGTGCTGCACTCTTCCGCCTGGACAGGCCACCCTCTCGATCCCTTGCCGTCCTTCTCGTACGGCGGATCTGACGCGGGCCTCGCGACGTCATCAATGCTCCAGGAAGGAGCCGTCGCATGACGCACACGACGAATCATCGGATGAACGCACAGAGTCCGCCTGCAGAGGGTGTGACGGAGACAGCCCGGAACGAGGCCGGGCAGCTGAAGGAGACCTCGGCCGAGGCCGCTCGCGACGTTGCGGGGACCGTCAAGGAGAAAACGTCGGACGTGACGTCGGACGTTCGTCAAGAGGCCCGGCGGCTGGCCGGTCAGACGCGGCAAGAACTGGTGGGGCAGGCGAGTCAGCAGAAGGACAAGGCCGCCGACGCGCTTCGTTCGATGGGCGAAGAGTTGCGCGGGATGGCGGAACACGGTTCCAGCACGGGGGCTCAGCTGGCACGGCATGGCGCCGACTTCACGGATCGGACCGCGGACTTCCTGGAGCAGCACGAGCCCGGCGACCTGCTGGACGAGGTTCGCGGATTCGCGCGGCGCAAGCCCGGCACGTTCCTGCTGGTCGCCGCGGCCGCCGGCGTCGTCGCCGGCCGCCTCACCCGCGCCCTGGCGTCAGAAGGCACATCAGGCGGCAGCAGTACGTCGAGCAGCAACGGATCGCTGAGCGGGAGCGGTCGGACGGAGCAATCGGCCGGGGGCGCGGCTGCCGACGACTATTTCGTCCCACCGTCCTCGGCGCCGCTGAGCGCACCCCCGGTCCCGCCGGTCTCGGCGCCGCCTCCGACGCCCACGCCGGTAGCGCCGGACCCGGATCCGGGTGCACCGGTCACGCCCAGGTTCGAGCCCGGATCGGAGCGGTGAGATGACCATCGAAGGTACGCCGGCCGGGAGTGGTCCACATCGGCTGTCGATGGACGAGTCGGTCGGTGAGCTGGTCTCCCAGCTCACCACCGACCTGGGACAACTGACGCGCCAGGAGCTGGCGCTCGCCAAGGCCGAACTCCAGACGGAGGCGAAGAAGGCAGGCAAGGGCGCGGGCATGCTCGGGGGTGCGGCCGTTGCCGGCTGGCTGGCGGCCCTCTTCCTCTCCTTGACGGTGATGTGGGCTCTCGACGAGGCAATGGATCTCATCTGGGCAGCACTCGTCGTCGCCGCCATCTGGGCGATCGCCGCCGCCGTACTGGCGATGACGGGACGCAAGGAGCTCCAGGAGGTCAACCCGAAACCCGACCAGACGGTCGAATCACTCAAGGAGGACGCGAAATGGCTGAAGACCCGGAAGAGCTGAAGCGGAACATCGAGCAAACCCGGCGCAACGTGGGCCGTGATGTCGACGCTCTGACAGAGAAGGTCAGTCCCGGTCGCGTCGTGGGCCGGCGGGTCGAGCGGGCGCGCGGCGGCGTCCACCGGCTGAAGGAACGCGTGATGGGCTCTGCGGGATCGGTGGGCGGTTCCGTGAGCGACACCGCCGGTTCGGCAGCGTCGACAGTGCAGGACGTCGGCAGCAAGGTCGGTACGGCGGTCAGCTCGACACCGGACGTGGCTCGGGAGCGGACCCGCGGTACGCCGCTGGCCGCCGGAATGGTCGCCTTCGCGGCGGGGTGGATCGCGGCCGCCGCGATGCCTGTGTCGACGCGGGAACGCGAGATGGCGGAGGCCACCAAGGACAAGGCGATGGAGGCCGCCGGTCCGGTGAAGGAACAAGCTGCGGAGATGGCCCAAGAGGTGAAGGAGAATCTCCAGGAGCCGGCCCAGCAGGCCGTGGAGAACGTCAAGCAGTCCGCATCCGAGGCGGCAACGGAGGTGGCCGACGAGGGCCGATCAGCGGCTCAGCAGGTCGTCGACGGGACGAAGGACTCGGCGTCCAACGTCCGGCAGGCAGGTGCCTCGAGCTGATGATGGACGAAAGACGACCGGCGGTTCCGGGAGTGGATGCGGAGAAGCCGACCGAGATCCCAGCAACCGGCTGGTGGCAGGTGATCCGGCGAGCCTGGGCCGAGGCCAAGGCCGACCAGGTTCCACTGCTCGCCGCCGGCGTCGCGTTCTTCTCGTTCCTCTCGCTGTTTCCGGCCCTCGTCGCCGCGGTGCTTGCCTACGGGCTGGTGGTCGATCCGGCTCAGATCCGCGATCAGGTCAAGGATCTGGCCGCATCGATGCCGGCGTCAGGGCGCGATCTGCTGCTCCAGCAGCTAGACGCTCTGACGTCGGCGCCGCGGCAAGGGTTGGGCATCGGCGTTGCGATCGCCGTGATCGCCGCGTTGTGGAGTGCCTCGGGCGGGGTGGGCTACCTGCTCACGGCGGTGAACCTCGCGTACGACGAGGAGGAGACGCGCGGGTTCGTCCGCCGGAAGCTCCTGGCGCTCGGGATGACGCTGGGCGCGATCGTCTTCGTCCTGCTCGCGATCGCACTGCTCGCAGCGGGCGCGGCGATCGGGAACGAGGTCGCAACACCGGTCCGCATCCTGTTGGAGGCGGCGAGGCTGGTCCTTGCCGTCGTACTGGTCACCGTGGCGCTTGCCGTCACCTACCGGCTGGGGCCTGATCGCGATGCGCCGCGTATCCGCTGGGTGTCCACGGGCGCCGTCGTCGCGACCGTTGTCTGGCTGATCGCTTCGATCGGTTTCTCGATCTATGTCGAGACGTTCGGCAACTACGCCAAGACCTACGGCAGTCTCGCCGCCGTGGTGGTCCTGATGTTGTGGTTGTGGCTGACCGCGTACGCCGTATTGCTCGGAGCCGAGATCAACGCGGAGGCCGAGCAACAGACGGCGCGCGACACCACCAAGGGGGAGCCGCGGCCCATCGGACGGCGAAACGCGGTCAAGGCCGACTCCGTCCCCCAGTAGCAGACCCGGTTCGGTCAAGTGGCGACGCAATAGCGGATCCAGACCACTCCGTCCTTGAACACCTCGGTGCCCGCGTGCCGCAGGTTGAGGCAATGGACGTCGTACCACGGCTCGCCTCCGATCAGCACCGGATGGACGAGGAGGGCCAGCTCATCGACCAGGTCGAGGCCCAGACAGGTGCGGAGCACTGCGTGCGAGTCGACGCGGACGGTCTGTACGCCGCGGCGCCCCAGGACCTCGAGCACTTCGACAAGATCTACCTGGTCGTAGCCCGTGATCAACTCACGGGTCGTCGCGTCCGGCGGGCGCTCCGGCGTCTGGTCGGCGTACAACGCCAGGACGCCGGACCAGTAGCCCAGCTCCCGTAACGAGTCCCAGCTCCGGACCCGCGCCCGCTCGTCCACTACTGCGAGCAATGGACCCTCGGCCCGCGGACCGCGCCGAGGAGCCGCGAGTACGGCGTTCTCCTGGGCGAGGATCGTGCCGGCGTCGATCAGCGTCACGTCCTCCTGCCACAGCGACGCCAGCGCATAGAACCGTGCGAGGTCGACGTCGAATCCCGACGTCACCCCGTCCAGCGAAACCGCCAGCTGAGCCACCACATGAGGCCGCATGCCCCCAACGTAGGGACGACCACCGACAAATACTGATTGCAGAGACTCCTCTGCAGAGACTACTCTGCATTTATGCGACGGATCGATGCCCGAAGTCTGCGCGGACTGGCCCACCCGCTCCGGATGCGCATCCTGGAGGCGATCGAGCTCGACGGACCGGCGACCTCGAGCACGTTGGCGACGCGGCTCGGCGAGAACACCGGCACGATCAGCTGGCACCTGCGGCTGCTCGCCGAGCACGGGTACCTCGAGGAGGACCCCGACCGCGGCACGAAGCGCGAGCGCTGGTGGCGCCTCCCCCACGGTCAGACCGTCCTCGACCCGGCCGAGTTCCTCGACGACCCGGAGACACGGCGCGCACTCGACGTTTACCTGCGCGATCTCGTGGAGCGCTACTACAACCGCGTCCGGGCCTACGTCGACGAAGACTGGCCGGCCGACTGGCAGCACGCCGCCGGCCTCTCGGACTGGCGCGACCTGCGCCTGACTCCAGAGCAGTTGCACAAGCTCAACGAGGAGATTGGCGCCGTCATCGACCGCTACACCGGCGCCGAACCGGCGGATGGGTCGGAGCGCGTCATCGTCCAGCTGCAGTCGTTCCCGCGCCGCTCATGAGCCTGCTGCGAACGCACCGCGACTTCCGCCTGTTCTGGATCGGCGAGACGATCAATCGTTTCGGCAGCGCGGTCTCGTCGGTGGCGCTGCCGCTGGTCGCGATTTCGATGCTCGACGCGACAACCTTCGAAGTCGGCCTGCTGACCGCGGCGGCCTGGGGGCCGTGGCTCCTGATCGGCCTGCCCACCGGCGCCTGGATCGATCGGGTACGTCGACGTCCGCTCCTGCTCGTTTCCTCGGCCCTCTCCGGCCTCTTGCTCGCCCTGGTTCCACTGGCGGCGTTGGTCCCACTGGCCGGTGACCTGCTGACGATCGAGTTCCTCCTCGTCATCGCAGGGCTCGTCGGAGCCGCGTCGGTCGTGTTCCAGACGGCGTACACCGCTTATCTCCCGACGCTTCTGGATCCGTCCGATCACGCTGAGGGCAATGCGAAACTGCACGGGAGCGCGTCGGCCGCGCAGATCGCGGGGCTCGGCTGCGGCGGGCTCCTGGTGCAGTTCGCCGGCGCGGCCAACGCACTGTTCGTCGACGCGGCCAGCTTCCTGGTCGCCCTCGGTTGTCTGGCCGCGATCCGCTTCCGGGAACGCCGTACGAACGCGCCTCGGCAGGCCGGTGCGATCCGGGAGGGCATCAGGCTGGTCGCGCGCGACGTCTGGCTGCGCACGTTGACGATCTTCGGCGCGGTCTCGAATCTCGCCTTGATGGGCTATCAGGCGATCGTCGTCGTGTTCCTGGTCCGCGAGGCCGGGCTGACCGCGGGCACGGTCGGCACACTGATCGCGGCGGCCTCCAGCGGCGGTGTGCTCGGCGCCCTCGTCGGCCGGAAGATGATGCGGTTCGGTACGGCGCGTGCGCTGCTCCTGTGCGAGCTCGGCCTACCGACCCTGGCATTGCTGATCCCGTTGGGCGGCGTGAGCCCGTGGTTCTATCTGGTCGGCGCGTTCGGCGTGAGCCTCGGCGTGGTCGGCGGAAATGTCGTGAAGGCGACGTTCCTGCAGTCCTACTGTCCACCTGACCTGTTCGGCCGGCTGACCGCGACGAACGCCTTCGTCAACTACGGCACCATCCCGCTCGGCGCCCTGCTCGGCGGAACACTCGGCCAGACCCTCGGCCTCACCCCGGCCCTGTGGATCACGACAGCCGGCGTACCCCTCGCCGGTCTGGTCCTGCTCGCGTCACCGATCCGCGGGCGCCGAGACCTACCGACTCACCAAGGCACCGGCGTACCCGGAACGACTGCCGACTCCAGCCGGATCCGCACTGCCTGACGGGCGCGCTCGTATCCCGTCTCGTCGTTGTGCAGGATCGAGGCGAGGTTCGCGGCCTCGTAGTACGCGTTCAGGTCGAACGCGAGCTGCGCCGGATCGGCCGCGAGCTCGCCTCGCTCGACGGCCTCGGCGACCGCGGTTTCGATCAGGTCCATCCACTCGTGATGGACGGACGCGAGGTACTCGTGCACAGCGCCGCCGCGCGCGGAGAACTCGTGCGAGACCTTCTGGAAGAAGCAGCCGCCCGGGAACACCCGGCTCCGCGAGTAGTCCAGCCAGTACCGGCTCAGCGCCCACACCCGCCCGAGACCGGGCTCCACCTCGTAGGCCGGAATCACGACATTGTCGGCGTAGATCCGGCGCGCTGCCCGGACGGTCGCCAACTGCAGCTCCTCCTTGGAGCCGAAGTGTGCGAAGAGTCCGCTCTTGCTGATCCCGAGCTCGTTCGCGAGCCGCCCGATCGACAGCCCTTCGAGACCGTCGACCGACGCGATGTCGACCGCGCGACGCAGTACGGCGCGGCGGGTCTGGTCACCCCGCGCCAACCGTCCGTCGACCTTCTCCACGACTCCCGATCCTAAGTGCCGTTGACTGCTAGCCTGTGCGAAACTAATAATACGACCGTTCGTATAGTTTGCCGGAGGGGATGTCATGCAGAAGCTGGTCAGTGTCGGATTGCAGACAATCGGAGTGTTGTCACCGCGACTCGGCGGGCGGCTCGCGTTCAACCTGTGGCGGCGGCCGCTCGCCCGCGGCCGGGTCCGCCCGGACGAGCAGGCGGTCCACGACGCCGCGCGGGTGCAGATTGTCGACAATGTGAAGACCTACAGCTGGGGCGACGGCAACCGGCCGGTGCTCCTCGTTCACGGCTGGCGGTCTCGCGCCTCGCGGTACGCCGGCTTCATCACGCGCCTGCTCGAGCTCGGCTACAGCCCCGTGTCGTACGACGCTCCCGCGCACGGCGACTCGGACGGCGACGTCGTCTCGATCCTCGGCCACCAGCAGATCATTCGCGGGCTCGAGGAACGCCACGGCCCGTTCGAGGGCGTGATCGCGCATTCCCTCGGCGTACCGTTCGCGCTATATGCCGTCCGCGAAGGCGTCGAGGCGAAGCGGCTGGTGATGATCAGCGGCGTCGCGGACTTCGGGTACCTGGCCGACACGTTCTGCGCCCAGCTCGGCCTGGGGCCGAAGATCAACCAGCAGCTGCGGCGACGGATCGAGCACGGGTACTTCGACGGCGACGACCAGATCTGGACGCGGTTCTCGGTCACGACCGGGAAGCTCGAACTGCTGGTGGTCCACAACGACGAGGACGAGGTCGTCGACCCGGCGCAGGCCCAGGTGCTGCTACGCAACTACGGCGACCGCGCGCACTTCCTGCCGACGACCGGCCTCGGCCACCGCAAGATCCTCTCGGATCCCGCCGTGATCGCCGAGGCGGTCGCCTTTCTCCAGGACTCAGACCAGGACTCAGAGGTCCACTCAGATGTCGCGGAAGGTCTCGATCTGAGCGCCTAGCGAGTTCAGCCGGGTGGCCAGGTCCTCGTAGCCGCGGTTGATCACGTACACGCTGCGCAGGACCGACGTACCCTTCGCGGCCATCATCGCGATCAGCGTGACGACGGCCGGGCGGAGTGCCGGCGGGCACATGATTTCGGCGCCGGAGAAGTGCGTCGGGCCCTCGACCATCACCCGGTGCGGGTCGAGCAGCTTGACCCGGCCGCCGAGCTTGTTCAGGTCGGTCAGGTAGATCGCGCGGTTCTCGTAGACCCAGTCGTGGATCAGGGTCTGCCCGGTGGCGGTCGCCGCGATCACTGCGAAGAACGGCAGGTTGTCGATGTTCAGGCCCGGGAACGGCATCGGGTGGATCTTGTCGATCGGCGCGTGCAGCTTCGACGGCCGGGTGGTGAGGTCGACGAGCCGGGTACGGCCGTTCTCGGCGAGGTACTCCGTACTGCGGTCGTAGTCGAGCCCCATCTCCTCCAGCAGCGCGAGCTCGATCTCCAGGAACTCCACCGGCGCGCGCCGGATGGTGATCTCGGACTTCGTGACGATCGCCGCGGTGAGCAGGCTCATCGCCTCGATCGGGTCCTCCGACGGCGCATAGTCGACGTCCACGTCGATGTCGGCCTTGCCGTGCACGGTCAGCGTCGTGGTGCCGATACCGTCGATCTTCACGCCGAGCAGGTCCAGGTAGAAGCACAGGTCCTGGACCATGTAGTTCGGGCTGGCGTTGCGGATCACCGTCACACCGTCGTACCGGGCGGCGGCCATGATCGCGTTCTCGGTCACGGTGTCGCCGCGCTCGGTCAGCACGATCGGCTTGCCCGGAGTGATCGCCCGGTTCACCAGGGCGTGGTACTGCCCGCCGGTCGCCTTCACCTCGAGACCGAACGGGCGCAACGCGGTCAGGTGCGGCTCGACGGTGCGGGTGCCGAGGTCGCAGCCACCGGCGTACGGCAGTTCGAACGCGTCCTCGCGGTGCAGCAGCGGGCCGAGAAACATGATGATCGAGCGGGTACGACGGGCCGCCTCGGCATCCATCGCGCTCAGGTCGAGGTGCGTCGGCGGAACGATCTCCAGGTCGCCGGCGTCGTTGAGCCAGGTGGTCCGGACGCCGATCGAGTTCAGCACCTCGAGGAGACGGTTGACCTCTTCGATGCGAGCGACCTTGCGCAGCGTCGTCCGGCCCTTGTTCAGCAGCGATGCGCAGAGCAGCGCGACGCCGGCGTTCTTGCTCGACTTCACGTCGATGGCGCCGGACAACTGCCGGCCGCCGGCGACTCGGAGGTGGACCGGGCCGCCGCCGAGAGAGACAATTTCGGAGTCGAGTGCCTCGCCGATCCGGGCGAGCATCTCGAGGGTGAGGTTCTGATGACCCTTCTCGATCCTGTTCACCGCACTCTGGCTGGTGTTCAGTACTTCCGCGAGCTGCGTCTGCGTCCAGCCGCGATGCTTACGGGCGTCCCGGATGAGGTTTCCGATCCGGCTCAGGTAGTCATCGGTCATGCGCGAGACCTTATCTCACATATGAGATACGTCGGCACCGACCCGCCGATGTCAGCGTATCCAACGTCACATCGATTCCTGTACCCACCCTCAACGGGCCCCGCACGGTCTGTTGATACAACCGCCGCCTAGAGTTACTCCAACTCCCGCCGCCACCCGGAGAGGAACCAGTAGATGCCCGAGGACACCTCCGCCGCGGTGGTCAGCGAGTTCGAGGCGGAGTCGTGGCCGCTCGAGGCGGCCGCCGACAGCCTGCACCAGGTCATCGACGGCTTCCAGAACGGGGACACCCGGCCGCTGGTGATCGGCGACGGCGACCAGCCGGTGCTCGTGGTGCTGGCGATCGCCGACCTGGCCGACTTCCGCTCCCGGATCGCGGACCTGCTCGGCAACCCGGTCGACGCCGGCTGGCTGCGGTACTACCTGCGCTCCAACTTCGACATGAGCTCCGAGCGGCTGGTCGAGCTGCTCGGCGTGGACACGGACCACGGCCTGTCCTCGCTGGCCAGTCAGGTGAACGTCGAGCAGGCCGCAACGCTGATGCCCGACCATGTACGCCGTACCGAGGCCGGCGGCAACCCGCTGATGCTGATCGGCGACGGCACTATGGCGACCGCCGCGCTGCTGTCCTTCCAGGCGTTCCAGGTGCTGCTCGCGATGGAAGGCGACGGCAAGGGCGAGGACGACTCCTGCGCGCACGACGACGAGGAGAAACCGACCACGCCTCTGGAGGTGCTCGCCGAGCGGATCGGTCCGGTGTCGACGCAGCTGGTCGCGCAGATCAACGCCGGCCGCGAGCCGGGCCTCCCGCGCTACGAGCTGCATTTCGAGGACGAGCTGGTCGAGCACCTGCGTGACCTGGAAGCGCGGGCACAGAAGGCGCCGGGCGGTGGGGCGTACGACGAGCTGAACGGGCTGCTGCACCAGTTCGACCCAGATGCGCAGCGGGCTGGTCGAAGCGGAAGCCGAGGAGCCGGACGAGGCGCCGTACCTCGAAGCATCCGATCTGAGGGCGGCGCTGCCGGACATCCGGGACGCGTTCCGCGACGGCGCCGACGACCCGTACCTGGTCGGCCTGGACGGACGGCCGCTCGCGGGGCTGATCTCGTTCGACCTGTACGAGGAGCTGCAGAAGGTCTCGGTCGAGCTGGACGGGACAGACGAGGCGCCGGTCCTCCCGCTGCCCGAGCCGCGCTGGGAGAACGGCCCGCGGCTGCTGCCGTTTGAGGTCGCGCTCGAGATGTGCGAGGCGGTCATCGAGGACCTCACCAACGGCGAGGCGTCGATGCTGTTCATCGCCGACGAGGACAACGAGCCCGAACTGGTCCTCGCTCCCCTGGTCTGGCTCTGGGCGTACGTCGACCACCTCAACCTGGAAGGCGCCGACGCCTGACACCCGCGCAGTGACTCCGGGGAGTGCCACTCTGGAACGGTGAACCGGGTTCTGGGGGTGTCTGCGGTCGTGTGCTTACTCGCGGCCGGATGTACGTCGGAACACGCGGCGTTGACCGTCGACCAGGCGGTGACGCTCGCCGACCAGCAGGTCCATCTGAAGGTAGCCGGCGCACCGGCGGGAAAGCCGGTGGACGTCGCCGCGGAGGCCGTCGACCGGGACGGCAAGAAGTGGCACAGCCAGGTGACGGTCACCGCCGACGACCACGGCACGGTGGATCTCGACACGGCGAAGCCCGCGAGCGGGAGCTACCACGACGTCGACGGCATGGGCTTGTTCTGGTCGATGAACCCACCGGAGGGAGATCCGGACGAGCAGTCGTACGTCCCGCCGGTCGAGAACGGGCGCCCGGTCGAGCACCTCGAGATCTCGGTCAGCCGCGACGGGAAGCAGTTGGCGAGTACGACGCTCACTCGGCAGTGGATGTCGTCCGGTGTGACGGTCAGGCCGCTCACGATGGCCAAGGACAAGCTCACCGGCATGTACGTCGCGCCGAAGACGGATGGCGCCAAGCATCCCGCCGTACTGTTCTTCGGCGGCTCTGAAGGCGGCCTGCCGGCCCTCTCGATCCCGTCCCTGCTGGCTTCGCACGGCTACCCGGTACTCGCGGTGGCGTACTTCCACGCGGAGGGCGTGCCGACGGAACTGCGCAACGTCCCGATCGAGTACTTCGCGACGGCGGCTCGTTGGCTCGGCCAACAACCCGGAGTCGATCCGGCGCGCGTCGTCGTCATGAGCGCGTCGTTCGGCACCGAGGCCGCGCTGCTGCTGGCCGACCACTTCCCGGCCCTCGTCCATGGAGCCGTGCTGTTCGCGCCGGGCGCGTCGGCCACGCCATCATTCCCTCATCCAGGCGCGAGTGCGTGGACCTACCAGGGGCGGCCGGTAGGCCCCGGACCGATCCCGGTCGACGGCGTGGACGGACCGGTACTCGCGGTGGCGGGGTCCGCCGACGCGGCGTGGGACTCGCAACAGGCTGCGGAGCTGATCATGCTGGAGCTCGACGATGCCCACGACAAGTTCCCGCACGAGGCCGTGATCCTCCCCGGCGCCGGCCATGGCGTCGGCGGAGCGCCGTACCTGCCGCGCGGCACGACGATCAACCATCCGATCGTCGGCCCGTACAAGTTCGGCGGGACCCGCCCCAGCAACGAGTCGGCCATGCGCCAGGGCTGGGCGAAGACCCTGGCTCTTCTCGCCTCGCTCCAGCGCTAGCTGAACGGGAAGAGCGGCTGCCATTCGGCGAGGGTGGCGATCTCGTAGACGTCGGCCGGGGTGTACGGGTCCTTGGCGAGGATGTCGCGGAGCTCGGCCTCGTCGGCGACGTCGTACACCAGCAGCGCGCCGGTCTGGTCGGTGAACGGTCCGGCGGCGACGAGCTTGCCGTCGGCCTTCAGGGCGGCGAGGTACTCGCGGTGTGCCGGGCGGACCTCCATCCGGCGATCGGTCCGGTCGACGTCGAAGCGCAACTGCACGACATATTGGGCCATGGCGCAACTCTACCAATGGCCTTGGAAACAAGGGATTTGGTGCGGGAAAGGGAGTCACGAGCCGCCACAGCGGCTGGTTCAGGTCAGACCCGAAAGTCGACGAGTGATCTCCCTTCCCGCCCGGACATTCTGACCAGCTGACGGGTCCCTACGCAAGGGTTTGGTTAAGGGAAATTCCTACAGAAAGTTGGTTGAGATAACGCTTCGTGATCGAGCCCCCGGCCGCGTCCATGAGAGCGCTGATACAGCCGTACAGTCCGTCACGCCGGTCCGTTGTCAAGGCCCGATGACCCGAGTACGACGACAGAAGTTCGAGGTACTCGGCCGTCGAATAGACCGCGTCCCAGACATAGCTGCGAAACTCCACGGACCCGAAAAGCTCGGTCTCCCCGAGCCCCGCGGGATCCACCGGTACGTCGTCGGCGGCCGGCAGACCGCCCTTCGCCGGATCGTCGGTGAACCGGTCGTAGCAGGACTGCACGTCGACGAAGAACTGCTCGGAGCCGCCCGCGACATGATGCGTCGACACGACCGCCAGCGCCCCGCCCGGCCGCAGCATGTCCACACACCGCTGCACGCGCGTCGCCGGATCGAGCCAGTGGAACGCGGTCGCCGAGATCACCAGGTCGAACTCCGCCGACGGCAGCTCCCAGGTGTCGAAGTCCGCGACGATCACCTCGACCTCGGGAAGCTTCCGCTGCAAGACGCCGCCGAGCTCGGGACTCAGCTCAACCGCAGTGACCGACCAGCCACGCTGCACCATGGCAGCAGTTGCCTGGCCGGTCCCGGGCCCGATCTCCAGCACCTTCGGCCGGTCTCCGACCATCCGCGCGAGCTCCTCGAAGAGCTCGCGCGGATAAGCCGGCCGAACGCGGTCGTACAACTCCGCGTCTTCTCCGAACGTCGTACGCAAATGCTCGCGGCTCACACCCCCACGCTAACCGCCTACTTTGAGAAGCCACCGATCATTTCGTGGGCCGATTCGTGGTCGGTGGCTTCTCAAAGTTGGGATCGGAGTCAGTCGAGGGCTGCGCGGCCGGCCTCCAGGCGGGCGACCGGGATGCGGAACGGGGAGCAGGAGACGTAGTCGAGGCCGACCTCGTGGAAGAAGTGGATGCTGTCGGGGTCGCCGCCGTGCTCGCCGCAGATGCCGAGCTTGAGGTCCGGCTTGGTCGCCCGCCCGCGGTCCACGCCGGTACGCACCAGCGCCCCGACGCCCTCCCGGTCGATCGACTCGAACGGCGACACCGCGAAGATGCCCTTCTCCAGGTACCGCGAGAAGAACGCGCCCTCGACGTCGTCGCGGCTGAAGCCCCACGTCGTCTGGGTCAGGTCGTTGGTGCCGAACGAGAAGAAGTCGGCCGCCTCCGCGATCTGGTCCGCGATCACCGCGGCCCGCGGCAGCTCGATCATCGTGCCGATCGGGATCTCGGCGCCGGCGGCATCGTCGGCGTAGTCGGCGTAGTCGGCGAGCACGCGTTCCACTTCGTCACGCGCAAGGTGCAGCTCCTGTACGGCGCCGACCAGCGGGATCATGATCTCCGGTCGCGGATCCTTGCCCTGGGCCCGCAACTCGGCGGTCGCCGCCGCGATCGCCCGGACCTGCATCGCGAACAGACCGGGGACCACCAGCCCGAGCCTGACCCCTCGCAGGCCGAGCATCGGGTTCTCCTCGTGCAGCCGTTCGACCGCCGCGAGCAGCTTCACATCGTGCTCCGACTCCTCGCCGCGTTCGCGCGCCACCGCGACCTTCACCGCCAACTCCTCCATCGACGGCAGGAACTCGTGCAGCGGCGGGTCGATCAACCGGATCGTCACCGGCAGCCCGTCCATCGCGTCCAGGAGCTCCAGGAAATCCCCGCGCTGCAAGGGTTCCAGCTCGGCCAGCGCGTTCTCGCGATCCGCATCGTTGTCCGCGAGGATCAGCCGCTCGACGGATTCGCGCCGCTCCCCCAGGAACATGTGCTCGGTCCGGCACAGCCCGATCCCGGACGCCCCGAACCGTCGCGCCCGCGCAGCGTCGTCCGCGGTGTCCGCATTGGTCCGTACGCCGAGCCGCCGTACGTCGTCCGCGTGCGTGATCAACCGGTGCACCGACGCGACCAGGTCGTCGCCCGCGTCCGGGGCGAGCGTGCCCTCGAAGTACTGCACGACCGGGGACGGCACGACCGGGACCTCGCCGCGGAACACCTCACCCGTGGTGCCGTCGATCGAGATCAGCTCGCCGGCTTCGAGCACCGTCCCGTCCACCTTGATGGTGCCCTGGGCGACGTTCACGTCGAGCTCCTCGGCGCCGCAGACACAGGTCTTGCCCATGCCGCGCGCGACCACGGCCGCGTGCGAGGTCTTGCCGCCGCGGCTGGTCAGGATGCCCTGCGCCGCGATCATGCCGTGCAGGTCGTCGGGGTTGGTCTCGCGCCGGACCAGGATGACCTTCTCGCCGCGCTCCGCCGCCTCGACCGCGGCCGCCGACGTGAACACGACCTTGCCCGAGGCCGCACCCGGCGACGCACCGATCGCCTTCGTGATCAGGTCCGTCGCGGCATCCGCGTCGAACCGCGGGAACATCAGCTGCGCGAGCTGCGCACCCTTCACCCGCCGGAGCGCCTCGTCGGTGTCGATCACGCCCTCGTCGACCAGGCTGGTCGCGATCCGGAACGCCGCCGCCGCGGTCCGCTTGCCGACGCGGGTCTGCAGCATCCACAGCTTGCCGCGCTCGACGGTGAACTCGATGTCGCACAGGTCGCGGTAGTGACCTTCGAGCGTGGCCATGATCTCCATCAGGTCGTCGTACGACGCCTTGTCGATCTGCTCGAGGTCCGCGAGCGGGACGGTGTTGCGGATGCCCGCGACGACATCCTCGCCCTGGGCGTTCTGCAGGTAGTCGCCGTACACGCCGGGCTGGCCGCTCGACGGGTCGCGGGTGAACGCGACGCCGGTGCCGGAGTCCATGCCGAGGTTGCCGAACACCATCGAGCAGATGTTCACCGCCGTGCCGAGGTCGGTGGGGATGCGCTCCTGGCGGCGGTAGAGGATCGCGCGGTCCGAGTTCCAGGAGCGGAAGACGGCCTCGGTCGCGAGGTCCATCTGGGTCCGCGGGTCCTGCGGGAACTCGCGGCCGGTGTGGTCGTGGACGGCCTGCTTGAAGGTCTCGACGAGAGCCTTCAGGTCGTCCGCGTCCAGATCCAGGTCGTTGCGCGTCCCCTTCGCCTGCTTGGCGGCCTCGATCGCGTCCTCGAACACGTCGCCGTCCATGCCGAGCACGGTCTTGCCGAACATCTGGATCAGCCGGCGGTACGCGTCCCAGGCGAACCGCGGGTTGCCCGACTGGTGCGCGAGCCCGTTCACCGAGTCGTCGTTGAGGCCGACGTTCAGGACCGTTTCCATCATGCCGGGCATCGAGACGGCGGCACCGGAGCGGACCGAGACCAGCAGCGGGTCGTCCGCCTGGCCGAGCTTCTTGCCCATCTTGCGCTCGAGCAGGTGGACGTGGTGGTCGATCTCGTCGGCGAGCTCGGCCGGTACCGCGCCGGTCTCCAGGTACACGCGGCAGGCGTCGGCGGTGATGGTGAATCCGGGCGGAACCGGCAGGCCGAGATTGGTCATCTCGGCCAGGTTCGCTCCCTTGCCGCCGAGCAGCTGTTTCATGGACTTGTTGCCTTCGGCAAAGTCGTAGACGAGTTTCGGCACGGTCACTCCCTGGGTTGCAGGCGGGTGTTTGCGGCGCGGGAAGATAGCCCGCTGGCCCATCGACTCCGGCGGCGGGGGCGTGCTTTCAGAGTAAGCCCAAAAACCAGTCCAGTTGAACACTGGTCTCACGATGCCGACGTGACCCTCCCCACAGGTCGAAGGCCGGAAAACCCTTCCCACGTTGACAACGCGAGACATTCGACCGATTCGTCATGGAAACGCAGAAGCAGGGTGTAGCCCGCCTTTTCTACGGGTACACCCTGCTTCTTGGACTACTTTTACAGCTTGCGGCGGGTGCGGAGGTAGTCGCCTACGACAGCCGCGCCGAGGCCGTCGGCGTCGGGGGCGAGGACGCGGCCGCCGCTGCGGCGCGCCAGTAGGTCGACGAAGGCGTTCAGGCGCGGGTCGTCGCCCAGGCGGAAGACGGTCAGCGAGGCGCCGAGCTTGGCCAGGCGGTCGACTTCGAAGATCGTCTTGCGGAGGGTGGCCGCCTCGGGAGGGTACGAGAACTCGGCCGTGCCGTCGGGCTCGAGGTGGGCGGTCGGTTCCCCGTCCGTCACCATCAGTACGACGGGTTGTGCGTCCGGATGCCGCCGCAGATGACGACCGGCGAGGAGCAGCGCGTGGTGCGCGTTCGTGCCCTGCTCCCAGGTGCCCTCCAACCCGATCAGCTGGGGCAGCTCGACAACCCCGGCGTACCGGCCGAACGTGATCAGCTGCAACGCGTCGTTGCGGTACCGCGTGGAGATGAGCTGGTGCAGTGCGAGCGCCGTCCGCTTCATCGGCAGCCAGCGCCCCTCCTGCACCATGGACCACGACGTGTCGACCAGCAACGCCACCGCGGCCCGGGCCCGATGCTCGGTCTCCGCGATCTCCACGTCCGCCACATCAAGCTTGACCGACCCGGATCGAGAAGCAGTACGCAGTACGGCGTTCCGCACCGTCCGCGGCACGTCCCACGGCTGGGTGTCCCCGAACTCCCACGGACGCGACGATCCACTCAGCTCACCGGCCGCGCCAGCGTTGGCCGCGTCCCGTTCACCCGATCCCCGAGCGGTCCGCAGTACGTCGGCCAACGCCGTCTGACCGAGCTGACGCAACGCCTTCGGTGACAACCGCAGCGAACCGTCCGGCGCCCGCTCGATCAGACCCTGATCACGCAACTGCCGCTCCAGCTCACTCAGCCGCCGCGCGTCGACCGTCGCCTCGTCACCGAGCTGACGGGTGAGCGCGTCGAGATCGATGTCCTCGAGCCGCGCGCCTGGATACGACTGCGCCAGTTGCTCCGCCAACGCATCCAGTTCCGCGAGGTCGGACATCGCCTGCGCGCCCTCGGCGAGACCGAGCGGATCGTCACCACGCATCTGCTCCGACCCGTACCAGTCCTCCCCCGGCCGCAGCGACTGCAGCTGAGCGTCCAGCTGCGCCAACTGCTGCGCGAGTTGCGGACTGCCGAAGGCCTGCTGCGAAAGCTCCGCCAGCTCGGCGCGCTGTTCGGGAGTCATCGAGTTCAGCATCCGTTGCGCGGCGGCCGCCCGCTGCGCGAGTACGTCGATCAGCTCGTCGACGTTCCGCGGATTCTCCGGGAAGAACTCGCCGTGGTTGGCCATGAACTCCTCGAAGAGTTCCGGCACCTCGGGCCGGCCCTGCGCGTGGGCCGCGAGCAACGCGTTGAGGTCGGCCAGCATCTCGTTGATCGCCTCGATGTCCTCGGGCGTGGTCTGCTGCAGCGCCTCCTTCATGCCCTCGAACCGCGAACCGAGCAGCTCCCGCCCGAGCAGCTCACGGATCTGCTCGTACTTCTCCCGGGCCTCCGACGACTCCCACTGGTAGTTCGCCAGCTCCCGTACGGCGGCCGCCGTACCGGAGGGAAGTGCGTCGAGTTCCGCCTCCTTGAACCGCGCGTCGTCGGACGGATTCGGGAACAGCTCGCGCCGCTCCGCTTCCAGGGCCTCGTTCAGCAGCCGCTGGACGTCACGCAGCGTGCCGTCGAGGTTGTGCCGCCGCTCGATCTCGCGGCGGCGCTCCCACAACCGGCGGCTCAGGTCGTCCAGGCCCTGGGTGTTCCGGGTGCCGCGCCGGAGCAGTTCCTCCAGCGCGGACCGCGGCGACGACCCGTTCATCACGTCCCGGCCGATCTCGTCCAGCGCATCCCGCAGATCCGCCGGGGCCTTCAGAGGATCCGGCCCGTCGTGCCACGGCCCGTACGACCAGCCTTCCGGAATTGAAGCGGTCATGGGGCCTCCCGTCCTGGACTGAGGAGCGCAGGGAGCGAAGCGACCGGAGCGACGAGGGAAGGACGGGAGTTACAGCCCCATGACCCGCCGCGACGGAGTCGCGGCATCAGTGCATTCATTTCAGGCCCCGTAGATGGTCGTGTCGTTGTCGGCGTCCTTGGCGACGCGTTTCGAGAGGTAGAGCATCTCCAGGGCGAGTTCGATCGCGGCGGCGATGCGTCCCGACGAGTCGTCCGGCTCGACGCCGGCGCGCGCGGCGACGTCGTGCAGGACGGGCAGCTCCGGCAGCGCGGCCAGCACGTCCTTGCCGGGCACTCGCTCACCCGTCGTCACAAGGTTGCCGTCGGCAACAGCGTGCGCGAGCGGGGTGAGATCGAGACCGGCGAACCGTTCGCGTGCGGTGTCGGCCACGGACCGGCGCAGGAGGTACTCGAGCAGTTCGATCTCACGCCCCTCCTCACCCGGCTCGAACTCGAGCTTGCCCCGCAGTACGGCGGGAACTGCCTCGAGATCCACCGGGCGGGCCACCGCGGGCTCCTCGCCCGTGATCGCCGAACGGCGCAGCGCGGCAGCGGCGATCGTCTCGGCCGCGGCGACCGCGAACCGGGCGGACACCCCGGACCGCTGGTCGATCGACGTCGACTCGCGCAGGTGCCGGACGAACCGGGCCAGCACCTCCAGCAGCGGTTCGCCGACCTCGGCGGTGAACTCGGCCTCCTGCCGGATCACGTCCACCTCGGCGTCGATGTCGAGCGGGTAATGGGTCCGGACCTCGGCGCCGAAGCGGTCCTTCAGCGGCGTGATGATCCGGCCACGGTTGGTGTAGTCCTCGGGGTTGGCCGTTGCCACCAGCAACACGTCGAGCGGCAGCCGGAGCGTGTACCCGCGGACCTGGATGTCGCGCTCCTCCATTACGTTCAGTAGCGCGACCTGGATACGTTCGGCGAGGTCGGGCAGCTCGTTGATCGCGACGATGCCCCGGTGCGCTCGCGGGACCAGTCCGAAGTGGATGGTCTCCGGGTCGCCGAGACTGCGGCCCTCGGCAACCTTCACCGGGTCCACGTCACCGATCAGGTCGCCGACCGAGGTGTCGGGGGTCGCGAGCTTCTCGGCGTACCGCAGGTCGCGGTGCAGCCAGGCGACGGGCAGGTCGTCGCCGAGTTCGGCGGCGCGGCGGCGGGAGGCGGGCGTGATCGGGTCGAGCGGATGCTCGGGCAGCTCCGCGCCGTCGATCACGGGGGTCCATTCGTCGAGCAGACCGACCAGGGTCCGCAGCAGGCGCGTCTTGCCCTGACCGCGCTCACCGAGCAGTACGACGTCGTGCCCGGCGATCAGGGCGCGTTCGAGTTGGGGAATCACCGTGCGGCCGAAGCCGACGATGCCGGGCCAGGGATCACGCCCTGCCCGGAGCTGTTTCAGCAGGTTGTCACGGATCTCGGCCTTGATCGACCGAGGAAGATACCCGGCGGCCCGGAGGTCACCGGCTTTACGAGGGAGTTCAGCAGGTGCACTAGTCACGTGTGAGACGTTAGCTCGCTCCTCCCAAAGCGCACCTCGAATATCTCACCGCCTGGGCGTGACACGTCCGGAGGTGAACACGTACGTCGGGGTGAACGTGACCGGCACCCACGGGTGCGCCGGCGACTCGCGGGTGACGAAATGGTTGCCGTCGGCCGGTTCCGTCGGGCGCAACTCGTACTCGTGCACCGGATCTTCCGCGAACAGCAGCCGGTCGCCCGTCGCGGACGAGACCATGACCAGCTCGTCGTCACGCTTCGCGACGTCCAGCCGGACGCTGGCGCGCTCGTAGATTCCGGCGTGACGGTCGTCGACCGGTACGTCGATCGGCTCCGGCGCGGGCGGATGCGCGACCCCGGCGTACTCCGTGAACACCTCGGAGGCGAGCGGTTCGAAGAGGCGGGTGCCGTTGCCGGAGTTGGTCAGCAGGCACATCACAAGCCGCGCCTGCGGATCGATCCGGAGGAAGGCGAGCTGGGAGATCGTCGACCCGTCGTGACCGAACAGCCGACGGCCGCCCCAGTCGTAGATGCGCCAGGTCAGGCCGAGGTCGACGAAGCCGCCGATGCCGGCCGCGAACGGGACCTGCGGCTCCTGCATGGCGGCGTACCGCTCGTCGGTCAGGTGCATCCGGGCGAACTCGAGCAGGTCGCCGGCGCTCGCACTGATCGTCCCGGCGGGCCCGATGCTGCGCGGGAGCTGCCACGTCTTCACCCGCGAACCGTCCGTCGCCAGATGACCGACCGCGGCGCGTTCCAGGATCGCCTCCTCCGGCAGGGTGACGGTGTGGGTCAGGCCGAGCGGCTCGACCAGGCGGGCCTTGAGCGACTCGTCCCAGACCCGGCCGTCGAAGACCTCGATCAACCGGCCGAGCAGCACGAATCCGGCGTTGCAGTACGAGTACGCCGTACCGGGCTCGAACAGCTGGTCCACGTCCGCGAGCAGAGCGACGTACCGCTGCAGGCAGTCGTCGCCGCGGCCGGTGTCGGTGAACAGGTCGCCGTCGATGCCACTGGTATGGGTCAGCAGGTGACGGACCGTGATCCGCGGGTCGACAGGGGCCTCGGGCAACAACTTCACGATCGGGTCGTCCAGTCCGAACCGCTCCTCGGCGGTGAGCTGGACGATCATCGACGCGGTCCACGCCTTGCTGATCGAGCCGATCTGGAAGAGCGAGTCGGCGGTGGTCCCGACGCCGGTCGTGGCGTTCAGGACGCCGTACGGCGCGATTGTCGTCTCGCCGTCGTGCCAGATCCCGAGCACCGCACCGGTGACGTCGGCCGCCACCGCCAATTCGTTCAACCGCGCAGCCCAGTCGGCCATGCGCCCAACCTACTTCGTGAACCCTTCGAGGGCGGCACGGATATCGGTCCAGGCGGCCGACTCCTCCAAGCCCTGCTCGAGCAGGATCTTCGTGGCGATGCCGGCCTGGTCCCGGTAGAACGCGAGCAGCAGATGCTCGGTGCCGACGTAGTTGTGGCCCAGCGTCACCGCCTCGCCGACCGCTCCTTGGAGAACGTGTGCCGCGCGGCGCGTGTACGGCGGGTTCTCGACATCGAGGCTCTTCGGCTGGTTGCTCGACTCGCCCGCCGGGCTCCGGACATCGACCGCCGTGCGGACCGAGTCCTCGGTGATGCCGTGCCGGACGAGGACCTTGGCCGCGATGGCGTCGGGCTCCTTGTACATCGCGAGCAGCAGGTGCTCGGTGCCGACGAAGTCGTGGTTGCGTTCGCGGGCGATGGCGCCGGCCGCTTGGACGACGGCGCGGGCCCGCTGCGTGTAGCGCTCGAATGCCGGGCGGGCGGTCCAGGAGTCGGCGAAGCGTTTGTGGGCGGCTTGTTTGCTGACGCCGAGCACGGTGCTGATCTCCACCCAGGACTTCCCCGCGCCGCGGGCCCGGTCGACGAAGAAGCCGAGCGCGGCGTCACTGGTGGCGGTCAGCTCGTTGATCGTCGCCGCCGCGGTCCCGAGCTGCTCCAGCTCGTCGTCACTACCGGCGTCGGCCTTGATCGTGTTGATCAGTTCCTGCAGATCAGGTCCAGGAGTCATATCGTCAACCCTAGGTTGACGACCCCCGATCGTCAACCCTGGGTTGACGCTGGTGATCCGGTCTAGGGTTTGGGTCGTGGAGGGGATACCGGATGTTGTCGGTGATGGGTTGCGGGTGTTGTTCTGTGGGATCAATCCGGGGCTGATGTCGGCGGCGACCGGGCATCATTTCGCGCGGCCGGGGAACCGGTTCTGGCCGGCGTTGCACCTGAGCGGCTTCACCCCTCGCCAGCTGCGGCCGGCCGAGCAGCAGGAGTTGCTGACGTATCGGCTCGGGATCACCAACGTCGTCGACCGGCCCTCGGCGAAGGCCGCGGAGTTGACGCGCGCGGAGTTCGTGGCGGGTGGCGAGAACCTGGTGAAGAAGGTGCTCGACATCCAGCCCGAGTGGTTGGCGGTGCTCGGCGTCACGGCGTACCGGGACGCCTTCGGGGAACGTACGGCGGCAGTGGGCAAGCAGGATCGGATGATCGGCGCCACCCGGGTCTGGATCCTGCCGAACCCGAGCGGCCTGAATGCCCACTACACGTTGCCGAAACTCGCCGCGGCGTTCGCCGAGCTCCGGCTGGCTGCCGGCACATAATTCGCGTTCCTTCGACGGAGCTTCTGACTACGCTGAAGTCCATGGCAAAACGCAATTACCTGGTCGAGGGCGGTTCCGGCACCGGTAAGAGTTCGGTGTGCCGCGAGCTCCGGAGACGCGGCTACACAGCCGTTGACGGCGACAACGAACTCGCCTATCCGGGCGATCCGGACACCGGGGAACGCGACGAGGTCCACGGCTACCACAACCACATCTGGGACGTCGCCAAGGTCCGGGAGATCGCCGCGAGCACGACCGAGGAGATCGCCTTCTTCTGTGGCGGTTCGAGGAACTTCAGCAAGTTCCTGGACGTGTTCGACAAGGTCATCGTGCTGGACGTGGACACCGAAACCCTCGAGCGGAGGCTGCGCAATCGCGAGGCCGACGACTGGGGCGGGAACGACGAACAGCGGGCATTCATCCTCCGCCTGCACGCCACCCAGGAATACGTGCCCCAGGGGACGGTCATCGACACCGCGCGCCCGCTCGACGAAGTCGTCGACGCGATCTTGGACGCTATTCGTTGAGGGCGGCGTACGCCTGACTCGAGAGCTGACACCACTCATTGGGCAGGATGGGCGCATGCGTCTGCCCGAGCTGCTGCGATCGATCGACGGACTCTCGTACGGACAGCGTGTACGCCTGCTCGCTGACCACGCGCCTCAGCTGGTGGGCCTCCTCGACGAGTTGGGTCGAGGTACCGCGTTCGAGCGCGTCCTCGGGCTCCAGATCGCCGAGGTCACCCGCGAGGCGCCCTACGTCAGCCGGATGCTTCGGGACCCGGATCCGGCCGTGCAGTCACGGGCGCTCGCGGCGGTCGGTCGCGGGGTGCCGGTCGCGGACGACGACTTGCGGATCGTGTACGACGACGCGCCCGCGACACTGCGCTCGAAGCTGGTGGCCTTGGTACGTCGGCAGCGCCGCGAGCATCTCGCCGTACGGCTGATCGACGAGCACCGGGCGCGCTGGGGTGACGTAGCGGCGACCGGGCTGCTCGACGCTACCGATCACGCCACCGTGGCGCGGCTCCTGCCCGAGCTGGCGTACTGCGTGACGCCTGGCGGCTGGCGTCAGCTCGCGAAGCATCATCCGGACGAGGTACTGGCGTTTGCTCGCCAGACGCTGCCTGCCAATGATGAGTGGTGGCAGAGCGTCGGCCACGGCGTCACCGCGTCGCTAGAGCACGCACCGGACGCGGTACTGGAGCTGATCAAGCAGGCGGTGCCTGCCCACGACCTCCCGAACGCAGTGCTCGACATCATCGGTCCGCTCATGGACCGGGACCCGGCAGCTGTGCTTGAGCTGCTGCTGGCGCCTGACCGGCGCGGTGTGGTGACGCGGGCGCTTACTCCGGCATTTCGGCGTCGCCTGCACAGGTACTCCGACGACGAGCTGGTCACCCTCGGACGGATCCTGTGGCCGCACCTTGCCAGCTTCCTCGACGCACTGGCGCCGACGCGACGTGCGGTGATCTTCGCGGCGGTGACGCGGTACGTCGATCTCGGGCAGGCGCAGCTCAGTTCGGAGCTTCTCCAGGTGCTGCCGCATGCTGTGCGTGCGGAGCAGACACGTCGGATGCTGACGCTATCTGCGATCAGTGAAGACGGGTGGTGGAGGCGCAGCATCGCTGCTCACCTCCCGTTCGACGAGGCCTTCGCACTCCTCGAACCGGATGTGAGCGACCCAGACGCCGCGGTGCGCAGCTCGGTCTACCAGGGTGTCATCCGGTCGGCCGGGTACGCGAGGCGGCCAGAGCAGGTCGTGCAGGCTGTCACGTGGGCGGCCGGGCGGATTCGCAACGACCAGGACACCGTGCGGGTCAACGCCGTACAGGCTGTCGCGGACTTGCCGCCGACCCTGCTGAGCGATGCACTGACCGACTCGCTGGACACGCTGCTTACCGATGCATTGGCGGCACGGGACGCGTCGTGGGCAACGCGGCACGCCTTGACGCAATTGGCTGAGAATGCCGTCGTACAGGGCGCTTTGGACAACCAGGCCATCCTGCTGGACTGGGGTTTGCAGGCGTACGCGCGGCTGTCGGAGAACCGTGGCCGGATCGACCTGGATCCGTTGGTCGAGAGGCTGCCGCGTGGACGGGAAGGCGAGGTGTACGAGGCGCTCCGGCCCGCGATCGGTGCCGCGGCCAAGCGCGACGAATTCTCGCTGGCGTTCACAGTGGCCGCGGCTATTGGCCGCCGCGACTGGTCGTCGGATCACCTCGAGAGTGTGCTCGAGCAGGCGGTCTGGTCGGACCAGGAGTACACGTCCGACCAGGCCTGCAGGTACTGGCTGGAACCGCGCCGAAGCCGGTACGACCGCCTGCGTCAGATCGTCGAGCGAGACGTCACCATGGCCCGCTGGCATCCGGTGTGGTGGCTGGTCACCGAGCACTACACCGACCTGCTCGACCCGGTGCTCGCCGCAGCGGATCGGATTCGCCGTTTCGATCGCAGCAGCACGTCCTGGCAGGTGCCCGGCTACGCCCTTCGTCGCTGGCTGCCGCGACAGCAGGCTCGGTACGCCGATCTGCTCGTCCAAGCTGCCCGTGACGACCGGATGCACACCTGGTACCGGGCTTTGGCGGTCAGGACGCTTGGACGCGTGCCGGTTGCCGGCAGGGCTGCGTTGGACGAGTTCCTCGGGAGTTCCGACGTACTGCTGCAAGAGGCCGCGCTGGCGGCTTTGGCGTGGACAGAGCGACCTGACCTTGCCATGCCGTTGCTACTCGCGCATGCGGGTGACGATCGGGCACGGGTCGCTGTGTACGCGGCTAGCCGGGCAGCGCGGTTCGTCCGGCCCAGTCTGCTGCCGGGGCTGCTGCAGCCGGTGCTGACTGGTGACCGCGTGAAGGTCACGTCGCGGAAGGAGGCGGTGCGGCTCCTTGGTGAGCTACGGGCTCCAGGAGCTAGCGCCGTACTGACGGAGGCGTGGGCTGGTGCGCATCGGGATGTGCGGGCCGCTATTGCACGGACCGTGTCGCAGTACCTGCTGTACGACCCTGCTGCGTGGGCGGTGCTGGAGCAGGCAGTGCACGACTCTCCGGCTACTGCGACGGCGTTGACGGTACGGCGTGCGTACGACGTACCCGTGGGGTACCGGGCGAGGTACGCCGACCTGTTGATCGCTGTGACGACTCGTAGCGAGCCGGAGGTTGTTGGGTCGGCACTGCTCGCGTTGCGGGGCTGGGCGCGGTACAACCCGGCTGCTACTCGGGTCTGCGCGGACTTCATCACTCGGCTGTCGCTGCGCGGTCGGGTGTGGCGGGACGCGATCACTGCGCTCGTCTCGTTCGTCGCGACGGATGCGCCGGCGGGGCTGGATGACGTCGTTGACGTCGCTCGGCTGCTGGTGCGGTCGGAGGCGAATCCTGCGCTGCCGAACGCGTTGCCGGATCGGGATCGTCCGGCTCGGCAGCGGCTCACGTATCTGGTGAGTCAGCTGTCGGCGCAGTTCAGCCGCCGGTCGGCGGAGGACCGCCGGCACCTGCGCGTGGTTGCCGACGAGCTGGTTGGCTCCGACTTCTTGGAGCTCCGGTTGCAGCTTCTGGTGCATTCGCAGTCGGTCGATCAGCTTCGCGATCTGGTCGGTGATGATCCGTTGGCCGCGTTGCGGGCCGCCGACCTCGTCGCCGCCCGGCTGTCCGCGACGGAGTCGACCTGGACGCCCGCGGAGCTGCTGCCGGTTGCCGATTCGCTGGTCCACTCCCCTAACTTGGCATCCGGGTTGCTGGCTCACGTCCTCGTGGGCGCCGCCGGTCCTCAGGCAGGGTGGCCCGCCGAGTGGCGCGAGCTGTTGGTTGCCCTCCGCAACCACACGTCGACAGCCGTCCGTCGCCGGGCTCTCGACCTGACAACCGCTACCGAGTAGGACCTAGTCGGCGCGCTTGTGTTCCTCGGCTTCGCGGGCGCGTTTGCGGCGTTTGCCTTCGTGCATGGCCGCGACACGGGCGACCGGGATGGCCCGGCCTTCGAGGAGGACGTCCTCCGGGATCGCCTGCGGTGCGGGCAATTGCTCGGCCCACGGATCGCGATCGCCGAGGAGCGCCGGGGCGGTGCGAACAGTGAAGTCACGCGGCGTCACGCTCTCCAGGTCATCCCAGCCGACCGGGAACGACACCGTCGTACCAGGTCTGACGCGTGGGCTGTACGCCGCGACGACCGTCGCACCGCCGGAACGCGTGGAGTCGACGAAGACCTTCCCGTGCCGGTCCTCCTTGATGTACGCCGTGGTCGCGACCGACGGATCGATCTTCTCGGCCCGCGCAGCGATCGCCCGCGTGGCGGCCGCGGCGTCCTCGATCGTCACCGTGTCGACAATCGGCACGATCACGTGCACACCCTTCGCGCCGCTCGTCTTGACCGCACCGGACAACCCGCAGTCGGTGAGCGCCTGCCGCACGAGCAGCGCCGCCTGCACCGCCATCGAGAAGGTCTCGCCCTCCGGCGGGTCGAGGTCGAGCACGAGGTGTGTGACGCGGTCCCAGCGGTCGGCGCGCATCAACGTCGGGTGGTACTCCACCGCGCGCTGGTTCGCGAACCACAGCAGCGTTTTGCGGTCGTCGCACAACGCGTACGACACCTGGCGTTTCGACGCCTCCGCCCAGACCTGCACGGTCTTCACCCAGTCCGGCGTATACTTCGGGACGTTCTTCTGCATGAACTTCGGTTGGCCCGGCCGGATCCGCACGACCGACAACGGCCGCTCCCGCAGCTCCGGCACGATCCGCTCGTGCACCGCGTCCAGGTAGTCGACCAGATCCCGCTTCCGCGCGTCAGCCCCGTCGAACAACGGCTGGTCCAGGTTGGTCAGGTCAACGCCGTCCCGCGTCTCATCCGGCTTGCTCGCCATCCCCCGAGCTTAGACCCGCGCTTGCAGCGATCGTGCTGGATTTGTTCAAGACTCCGGCATGTGCGGCTCGTAGCCTCGTGGGCATGATTCTCGTCACCGGCGGGCTCGGAATGATCGGCGCCCACACCGCCCGCGCTCTTCTCGACCTCGGACAGGAGGTCGTCGTCACGTCGTACCGGCGTACCGATCTCCCGTCGTTCCTCGACGGCAAGGTCACCGTGGAACAGCTCGACGTCACCGACCGGGACGCGTTCCTCGCGCTCGGGGAGCGGTACGACGTCAGCGACATCGTGCACCTCGCCGGCACCATCCCGGGCGACGATCCGGTCGCGTACTTCCGCACCGACACCACCGGGCTGCTGAACGCGCTCGACGCGGCCCGGGCCTGGGGCGTACGCCGGTTCGCGGTCGCGAGCAGCATCGGTGTGTACATCGGCCAGGACGAAAACCCATGGCACGAAGAGCTCGCGCTTCCGGACGCGGACCTGCCGCACCTGATCATCGCGTTCAAGAAGGCGGTCGAACCGCTCACCACCCACGCCTTGCGGGGTTCCGGCGTACAACCGGTCATCCTCCGGATCGGGTCGACGTGGGGGCCGCTGATGGACCCGGAGTCGGTGTTCAACTTCATCCCGCCGTACGTCAGCGCCCTCCAGCGAGGCGAACAGCCGGCTCCGTTGCTCGCCGAGGAGGGCGGCGACTCGTGCTACGCGCCGGACGCGGGACGCGCGATCGCGCTGCTGACGACAGCGGAGACGCTGAACCACACCATCTACAACGTCTCCAGCGGACGCCCCACGATGCAGCGCGAATTCGCCGACGCCTTGGGCGTCGGAACGGTGCCCGGAGGGCAAGTGACCCCGCACCTGGACATCAGCCGCCTCACCGCGGACACCGGCTTCACACCCGAGTTCAACGCCGCCGAAGCAGTCGCCCACTACATCGCCTGGCGCTCCGAGAACCCTCGCTGAAGGAGTACACATGCTCGATCCGAGAGTGCGCAGCGTCCTCGACGCCGCGTCGTACGCTCACCTCGCGACCGTCCTGCCCGACGGCTCACCGCACAGCACCCCGGTGTACGCCGGGACGCGCGGTGAGCAGATCGTCTTCTTCACCGGTCCGGGGATGCGGAAGGCCCGCAACCTGCGCCGGGACCCCCGCCTCGCGTTGTCGATCGTGCCGGCCGACAACCCGTTCGAACCCGTCGTCGTCCGCGGTCGCGTTGTCGACTGGCTGGAAGGCGACGAAGCGTGGGACATCATCGACCGGCTGGTGGCGAAGTACATCGACCTCAAGTACCCCCGTGATCAGGAACGAGTTGTCCTCGTCGTGGAGCCCGAGCACCAGAAGGTCGGCATGAGTTGACCATCCGCGTGCTTGGATGTGCGGGTGGCGGACAGGCTGGTTCTGTTGTGCGGGACGTCGTTCTCGGGGAAGAGCACGGTGGCGCGCGTGCTTGCGGAGCGGTTGCCGGCGTGCGTCGTGAGCCTTGACGAGATCAACGAACGGCGTGGCTTGTGGGGCGGGAACGGGATTCCGGTCGAGGAGTGGATGCGGACTCACGACGTGGCGCACGCCGAGGTTCGCGAACTGCTGGGCTCGGGGAGGTCGGTCGTCGTCGACGACACGAGTTCGCCTCGGTTTCTCCGCGACGGGTGGCGGGCACTGGCGGCCGCGGAGGACGTGGGGTTCACCTTGGTGTACGTCGATGTGGACCACGCGACGGTCCGCAGGCGACGCGCCGAGAACCGGCTCGATCCGCGGCGGCAGGACGTTACGGACGCGGTGCTGGAGCAGCATCTCGCCGACTTCGAACCACCGGAGGCTGACGAGCACGCCGTACGAGTCACCTCTGCCGACGACCTGCAGCACTTGGCGTTCTGAGCCCCGCCAGCGGTCGGCATCAGCCGGCGAATCAGCCGCCGGAGACTCCTATTTCGGCGTCGGCCAGGTCGGCGGTCAGGCCGTCTGTGTCGTCGAGCCAGCCTTGGGGGAGGACGATGTGGTCTCGGGGGCTGCCTTGGCGGCCTCGGGGGGCGCCTAGTTCGGCGACCGGGAAGGGGATGGTGCGGTCGAGTTCAGCGAGGAGTTCGTCCAGGCGGGCGAGTGAGTCGACCATGCCGAGGGCGGCGCGGAGTTCGCCGCCGGCCGGGAAGCCCTTCAGGTACCACGGGACGTGTTTGCGGAAGTCGCGCAGGCCGCGCTGCTCCCCCATCAGCTCCGCGAGCAGCTCGCCGTGCCGCCGCATCACGTCGGCTACCTCGCCGAGCGTCGGCAGGTTCAGCGCCTCGCCCCCGGCGAACGCGACCGCGAGATCGCGGAACAGCCACGGCCGGCCGAGGCACCCGCGCCCGACGATGACGCCGTCGCAGCCCGTCTCGGCGACCATCCGCAACGCGTCGGCGGCTTCCCAGATGTCGCCGTTGCCCAGCACCGGGATGTTCACGTGCTCCACGAGGGCAGCGATCGTGGACCAGTCCGCCTGACCGGAGTACGCCTGCGACGCCGTCCGCCCGTGCAACCCGATCGCCGCCGCACCGGACTCCTCGGCGATCCGCCCGGCGTCGAGGTACGTCTGATGACCGGCGTCGATCCCGATCCGGGTCTTCATCGTCACCGGTACGCCGTACGGCGTCGCGGCCCGCACCGCGGACCGCAGGATCGCGCCGAGCAGATTGCGCTTCCACGGCAGCGCGGCGCCACCGCCCTTGCGCGTCACCTTCGGCACCGGGCACCCGAAGTTCAGGTCGATGTGCGCAACGCCGTACTGATCGCAGAGGATCTGCACCGCGCGCCCGATGTACGTCGGATCGACGCCGTACAACTGCACCGACCGAACCGTCTCCCGCGCGTCGAACGTGAGCATGTCGAGCGACTTCTGATCACCCTCGACGATGCCCCGCGAGGTGATCATCTCGCACACGTACAGCCCGGCGCCCTGCTCGGCGCACAGTCGCCGGTACGCCGCGTTGGTGATACCGGCCATCGGCGCCAGCACCACCGGCGTCTCGATCGTGAGGTTGCCCAGTTGAAGCATGATCAGGCCTTCGCCACCAGCACCTGTCCGTTACCGGAAACCTGTGCTTTGTAGGGCTGTACGGCGTTCGCGGTCGTCGTCACGTCGCACGCGATCGGCGCGCCGGAATGCTTGACCACGGCAACGTCGTCCATCGTGCAGGTCACCTTCGCGGCGTCGGCGACGGTCCGCAGTACGGCGTCGACCACCTTCGGCTTGACGATCGCGACCGACTCCGAGGTGAACCTGTACGACGCCGAGTACTGCTTGGCGTCGACCGTCAGCGTGCCGGTGTACGGCTTCCCGGCGTACGTCACGGTGCAGGTCAGCTCGTGCTTGCCGGCGGTCTCGACCTTGTCGATGCCCGGGCACTTCACGGTCGTGGTCGCCGCCTTGCCGGCCGCGATCTGCACCTGCTTCGCGATCGCGAACGTGATCCGCTCGGCGAGCGGCGCGTCGCTCTCCGGCGCGCCGGTGACCGTCGGCGTCGGCCACGGCTTCGACGGGGTCGGCAGCGCGGTCAGCGTCGGCGTCGACGCGGTCGGGATCGGCGCGCTCGACGGCGGCGGCGTACTGGAGGCAGGCGTCGAGGGCGACGTACCGGCCTCCGGCTTGCTGTCCGAGCAGGACGACAGCACGAGCACCGCCAGCGCGGAAAGCCCCACGACGGCCGGCACCCCTGACAGCTTCATCGTCAGCAACCCACCAGGTGCTGGGCGAGGTAGCCGGTGACCTCGGTGAGGGCGACCCGCTCCTGCTTCATCGAGTCCCGCTCGCGAATCGTCACCGCGTGGTCCTCGAGGGTGTCGAAGTCGACGGTGATGCAGTACGGCGTGCCGATCTCGTCCTGGCGGCGGTACCGGCGGCCGATCGCACCGGCGTCGTCGAAGTCGACGTTCCAGTTCTTCCGCAGCTCGCCGGCCAGGTCGCGGGCCTTCGGCGACAGGTCGGCGTTGCGGGACAGCGGCAGCACGGCCGCCTTGACCGGAGCGAGCCGCGGGTCGAAACGCATTACCGTCCGCTTGTCGACACCGCCCTTCGCGTTCGGCGCCTCGTCCTCGGTGTACGCGTCGAGCAGGAACGCGAGCACGTTGCGGGTCAGGCCGGCCGCGGGCTCGATGACGTACGGCGTCCAGCGCTCGCCCTTCTCCTGGTCGAAGTACGACAGGTCGGCGCCGGAGTGCTTGGAGTGCGTGGACAGGTCGAAGTCGGTGCGGTTCGCGATGCCCTCGAGCTCGTCGAACTCCTTGCCGCCGAAGTTGAACCGGTACTCGATGTCGACGGTGCGCTTCGAGTAGTGGCTCAGCTTCTCCTTCGGGTGCTCGTAGAACCGCATGTTGTCCGGGTTCAGACCGAGACCGACGTACCACTCCCAGCGCGCCTTCAGCCAGTACTCGTGCCAGTCCTCGTCGGAGCCCGGCTCGACGAAGAACTCCATCTCCATCTGCTCGAACTCGCGGGTCCGGAAGATGAAGTTGCCCGGGGTGATCTCGTTGCGGAAGCTCTTGCCGACCTGGGCGATGCCGAACGGCGGCTTCTTCCGGGCGGTGCCCATCACGTTCGCGAAGTTGATGAAGATGCCCTGCGCGGTCTCCGGGCGCAGATAGTGCAGGCCCTCCTCGGACTCGACCGGGCCGAGGTACGTCTTCAGCAGGCCGTTGAACATCCGCGGCTCGGTGAAGGTGCCCTTGTTACCGCAGTTCGGGCAGGCGATCTCGGCGAGCTTGACGTCGTCGGCGTCCTTGTTCTTCCGGCGCGCGAAGTCCTCGCGGAGGTGGTCGTCACGGAACCGCTTGTGGCAGGACTGGCACTCGGTCAGCGGGTCGACGAACTCGGACAGGTGACCGGAGGCCTCCCACACCTTGGTCGGCAGGATCACCGAGGAGTCCAGGCCGACGATGTCGTCGCGACCGGTCACCATCGTCCGCCACCACTGGGTGCGGACGTTGTTCTTCAGCTCGACGCCGAGCGGTCCGTAGTCCCAGGCCGACTTGGTACCGCCGTAGATCTCGCCGCACGGATAGACGAAGCCTCTCCGCTTACTGAGGCTGACGACGGCATCGACGGTTTCCACGGGCACTTTTCGACTCCAGAACGGGCACAGAACGGATGCTGGCGAATCTACGGAAGAGTCCAGGCTATCGGTCCCGGGCGTCGCGGATCGAATCCGTGCCACCGGGATGTCATCTCAGACACCCTCTAAATCCTCGTACGCCGTCGGCTCGTCGAGAGCCTCCGACAACAGCGGCACGGCGGCCAGTTTCACCTCGTACGGCGACAGCGCCCGCCGGTAACTGCCGATGTTCTCGAACTCCAGCGTCAGCGCCAGCAACTCCGGGTCGTCCACGTTCCGCCCCACGCGCGCGGAAACGAACCCCTTCTGCCGCCCCAGCACCTCGACCGCACCCCGCATCCGCTCCGCGAACGCGGCCTGCGCACTCTCCCCCACCCGAAACCTGATCACGACGAACACGGGCTCAACCATAGGACCTGGAACAATGGCGGCATGAGCACCCCGAGCAGTCCGTTGCGGCAGCGGATCACGAAGGTCAGTTACCCGTACGTCGCGAAGCTGCACGCCGCGCCGAAGCTGACCCTGCCGGGGATCACGCTCCTGCTGGCGTTGGTCGGAGTGTTCGCTCCGGTGCCCGTGGGGGTGCCGGCGTTGGTCCTGCTGGCGCTGCTGCTCGGCTGGCTGGCGTTCCTGTCGTGGCCGGCGCTGCCGACGACCGGGCCGCGGTTCCTGCGGATCTTCTCGATCCTCGTCATCCTGCTGTTCGCGGTCTCGCGGATCGCCACCCGCTGATCAGAACCGGCTGCTCAGGGGCGGCCGAGACTGTCGTACGCCGCTTCGACCGCGGCCTCACGGAGTTCGGCGACGGGCTCGTGGTCGATCATCACCGCGCAGTCGGACAGTCCGCCGAGCGCGACCATGCACCGGACCACGTCGGACAGCGACGGGCTGGTGCCGATCAGGAGCGTCGTGAGCGTGCCGCGCCACTCGATGAAGCGGTCGGCCAGTTTCAGTTCGTGCAGCACCGAGAGGTCGCGGATCGCGAGCTGGATCAGCGCGCGGTGCCGGTAGGCGAGGTCGAAGTACGAGCCGAGCAGTTCCCGCGGCGGGATCGGGGCGGCCGCCTGTTGCGCCGCGGCGTACGCCTCGAACTCGGCGATCATCGGCTCGACCAGGCTGTTCAGCAGGTCCTCGCGGGACGCGAAGTGGTAGTACAGCGCGGGCTTGGTGACTCCGAGGCGGTCGGCGATGTCGCGCAGGCTGGTCTGCTGCATCCCGCGCTCGGCGAACAGCTCCAGCGCGGCCTGCTGGATCCGCGCCCGGGTGTCACCGGTCCGTTGTCTCGGCATACCCGGAAGATTAGCTGACCTTCCGGTAAGTAAGCCATTGACAACCCTCTGACCGGTTACTTACCTTCCGATAAGTAAGCAAACGTCGGGAGGCGTCATGAAGGTCCTGATCTCGGGTGCGAGCGTGGCCGGCCCGGTCCTCGCCCACTGGCTGCACCGCTACGGCTTCGAGCCGACGCTCGTCGAACGCACATCGGCCGGACGGCACGGCCTCGGCGGCCACGCCGTCGACCTGTTCGGCCCGGCCGCCGAGGTCGCCCGCCGGATGGGACGGCTCGACGCGATCGAGGCGTCCCGCACCCGGCTCGACACGATGACGATCGAGCGGTTCGACCGGCGACCCGTGAACATCGACCTCACCCGCCTGTACGCCGGCATCTCGAGCGATCACGTGGAGATCCTCCGCGGCGAGCTCACCAAGATCCTGTACGCCGCGACCCGCGACACCGCCGAGTACCTGTTCGGCGACTCGATCGCGACCCTGCACGACGACGGCGCCGGGGTCGACGTCGCCTTCGACTCCGGCCGGGAACGCCGCTTCGACCTGGTGATCGGCGCGGACGGCCTGCACTCGAACGTCCGGCGACTCGCCTTCGGCCCCGAGGAGTCGATGCGCCGGCCACTCGGCGGCTACCTCGCGGTGTACTCGATGCCGCCGGTGCTCGGTCTCGGCGACCGGATGCTGGGTCACCTGAGCGTCGACAAGCTGTGCGGCGCGTACGGCGTCTACCAGACCGGTCAGGAGCGCGCGACGTTCTTGTTCCGGAAGCGGGAGGAGCTGCGGTACGACTACCGGGACAAGGAACAGCAGAAGGCCTTGCTGGTGAAGGAGTTCGGCGACTACGGCTGGAAGGTGCCGCAACTCTTGGAGCACCTGGACACGGCCGACGACTTCTACTTCGACTCGATCACGCAGATCACGCTCGACAGCTGGCAGCGGGGCCGCGTCGCCCTTGTCGGCGACGCGGGCTTCTGCCCGGGCCCGGCCGTCGGCGGCGGCACCAGTCTCGCGATGGTGACGGCGTACATCCTCGCCGGTGAGCTGGCCGCGGCCCGCAGCGATCCGCCGTCCGGCCTGAAGAACTACGAGAACGCCGTACGGCGACATGTCGAGCTCACCCGGGCGATCGGACCGACCACGATGCGCGGGATCATTCCCGGTGGACGTGCCGCTCTCGAACTGATGCCGTTCGCGGCTGCCGCCGTATCCAAGCTGCCGATCCCCGTGCAGCGGCTCATCTGGTCGCGAAACGCCGCCGGCAAGGCACTGACAGCAGTACCACTCCCCGACTACTCAGACCTCATCCAATCCAAGGGCGGTCAGGCGGTCGCGTAGCCACGTCAGCTCCTTGGCGATCCGTTTCGCCAACGCCTGCTGGGTTCTGGCCGCACGCGGCCACACGTACACCTCTGATTCCAGGTGATGCGTGAGCGGATGCCCGCCACCGACGAGTCTGGTCAGACAGTCGTCCAGTACGCCGGTTGTCGCGCTCAACGGAGCTGGTGGCGCAGTATGGGCCGCCAGGTGGGCGTGCATCCGCCAGGCGGCGTGACCGGACAGTTCGTAGGCCTGTGCCACGTCGTCGACCCCAGGTCCGCCCCACTCACGCACCTGGCGTAGGTACTTCGGTGTACCGAGCTGACCGAGTACGTACCGACCGGACGCGTCCCCGGGGTCCACGAGCGTCGGCGCCAGGGACAGCTGCGCCTTGACGACATCCACACCTGCTCGCCACAGCAGTTCGAACGACTCGGCCGGGTCCTCGAACTGCACAGCGAGATGACAGGTGTCGAGTCCCAGCCCGATACGCGACGTACCGCCGTACGGGCTGGAGTAGCGGTCCAGCCAGGCGGCGGCCTGGCCGATCATCTCGAGGACGCAGCCCGGCTCGGTCTCGACGGCGATCCGGATCCTGCGGCCGGTCCTGGCCTCGGTCCGGGCCAGGTGCTGTTCGACGCGATCGATCGCCTCGCGCGCGGCACGGTTCCGCTCCTTCGACCAGGGCACCCGCCAGCCGAGCGGCACGGTCGAGATCGATCCGTACGCGACGTCGGTGGGGAGTAGTTCGGCCAGCACGTCGATCAGGTCGAAGGTGTAGCGGAGTCGCTCGGGGTCGGTCCAGTCGGGGCAGTACAGCTTCGTACCGACGACCTTGTCGGCGAACAGCGCGTGCGGTGTGCCGTTCAGCGTCACGACCTCGAGCCGGTTGCGCTGCAACGCCCGGCGGAGCTTGCTGAGCGCGGCCGGCGAGTTCGCGAGACGATCGGCGAGCAGATGCGGAAACCACAGGCCGACGCCGAGCACAGGTACGCCGAGTGCCGAGCGGACCGCGCCCGCACAGGTGTCGAGACCGGCGATCAACTCGTCGAGCTCCGCGGCCGGATGCACCGTCGCGCAGTACCCCAGATGAACGGTCGACCCGTCCCGATGACAGAACCTCATCCGCGCTCCTCACCCCGTTAGATCGCCGAAGGTAGTCGTTGACGGACTCTCCGTGACCTAATTCGCACTGTAGAAGCTGGAGCGCTCGGGCGGAAGGGCTGATTTTCGGTCAGAGCCGTTCGGCGTCGGCGACCAGTTCGCGGGAGCGGTCCGCGACTGCCATCGCGGCCAGCGCGGTGGTGAGCGGGACGGCGGCGATGATCCCGAGGCTGCCGATCAGGCCGCGGACGACCTCCATCGCGACCGACTCGGTGGAGAGCACGGACAGCGTGGGCAGGTCCTGGATCGCGAACACGATCAGCACCGGCATCGCGGCACCGGCGTACGCGAGAACCAGCGTGTTGACCACCGAAGCGACGTGGGTCCGGCCGATCCGCAGGCCTGCGGACATCAGTTCACGCCGGCTCGCCGCGGGGTTGGCGGCGGACAACTCCCACACGGCGGCCGCCTGCGTGACCGTGACGTCGTCGAGGACCCCCAACGCGCCGATCACCATGCCTGCCACCAGCAGACCCGTCAGGTCGAGGTTGGGCGCGAACGACTTGGCCGCGGACGCACCCTCGGCGGCCAGCCCGCTCAACTGCGAGAACTTGGCGAAGAACCAGCCGAGCAGCACGGTCAGCCCGAGCGCGGCGATCGTCCCGGCCAGCGCGATCGACGACTCCGCGTTGATCCCGTGCGTGAGGAACACCGCGATCGTCATGATCACGGCACCGCCGACGACGGCGACCACCAGCGGATTCGAGCCCTTCAGGATCGCCGGCAGGATGAACTGGGTGAGCATCACGGCGGTCACCGCCAGCGCGATCAGGGCCGCGAACCCCCGCCACCGGGACAGCGCGACAACAGCGATCGCGAAGATCACCGCGAGGATCAGCAGCGGTTTCGACCGGTCGTGGTCGACGTACTGGTAGCGCTGATCGAGCGGCGCGCCGTCCTGGATGCCGAGCATCACCGACTGACCGGCCTTGATCGCGAACGCGGTCTGGCCGGCGCTCGGCACCTCGACCGGCACCGCCTTCCCCTTGTCCGGACCGTTCCTCAACTTGACCGTGGCCAGCTCGCACTTGTCCTTCGGGTCCGGGCACGCCTTGATCGCGGTGACCTCGCCGCGGGCAGTGCTGGTCTGGTACGAGTCGACCTTCACTCCCCCGCCCGGCCAGAGCGCGATCATCAGCACCACGGCCGCGGTGATCAGCGGGATCAGGATCGCGGCGACGACGATCCGGACGCGGCGGGCGACGACCGCGTCGGAGTTCACCACCGAGGTGTCGACCACGTGGTCGCCGTGACCGTGCCCGTGCCCATGACCGTGGCCCTGCGGAATATCGAGTGTCCGTCGGCGGTTGCCCTTGTGGTCGGCACGTCGTCGCCCGACGTTGCGGCTGGCCATCGTGAACTCCCTGTTTTGACAATCAGTTCCAATTAAATGAAAATGATTGTCATGAGATCTGGTCTTCGAGCTGTCCTTGCCGGCGCCACTGCCCTGGCCGCTCTCACCCTGGCCGGGTGCGGTGGCTCTGACAACAGTGGCAACGGCGGCGGCAAGCTCGACGTCGTCGCTTCGTTCTACCCGCTCGAGTTCATCGCCCGCACAGTGGGGGGCGATGCGGTGGACGTGACCACGCTGACAGCGCCCGGTGTCGAACCGCACGACCTCGAGCTGACCCCAAAGCAGGTCGGCGAGATCGCGGAGGCGAAGCTGGTCGTCTTCGAGAAGGAGCTGCAGCCGGCCGTCGACGAGGCCGTCGAGCAGAACGCGAAGGACGCCGGATTCGACATCACCCCGGCCGCCCAGCTGGAGGCGACCGGCGCGAACTTCGAGGAGCACGAGGACGGTGCCGAGAAGGCCGCCCACAAGGACGGTGCCCTCGACCCGCACTTCTGGCTCGACCCGGTGCGATACGCCGCGGTCGTCAAGGCGGTCGAGGACAAGCTCGTGAGCCTCGACAGCGCCAACGCCGCCGGGTACCAGGAGCGGGCGAAGGCGCTGCTCGACCAGATCGGCAAGCTCGACACGGCGTACAAGACCGGTCTGGCGACGTGCAAGCTGAAGACGTTCGTGACCAGCCACGAGGCGTTCGCGTACCTCGCCAAGCGATACGGTCTGACGATGGTCGGGATCGCCGGGTTCACGCCGGACGCGGAGCCGGCACCGGCCCGCATCAAGGAGGTCCAGGACATCGTGAAGGCCCAGCACGTGACGACCATCTTCTACGAGGAGCTGGTCAGTCCGAAGGTGGCCGAGACGATCGCGAAGGACGTCGGCGTCAAGACCGCCGTACTGAGCCCGATCGAGGGCCTGTCGGACGCGAACTCCAAGGAAACGTACCTGACCTTGATGCAGGAGAACCTGCAAGAGCTCCAGAAGGCGAACGGCTGCTCCTGATGTCCGAGAACGACTCCGCCAGGGCCGTCCAGGTCGACGATCTGTCCGTCGATCTGGGCGGCCGGCTGGTGCTTCGGGGTATCGACCTGCGGATCCGCCAGGGTGAGGTGGTTGCCGTGCTCGGCACCAACGGCTCCGGCAAGTCCACGCTGATCAAGACCGTCGTCGGGCTGCTCCCGGCGGCACGTGGCGAGGTCAGGTTGTTCGGGACGCCGGTCCCGCGGTTCCGCGAATGGCGGCGGATCGGGTACGTGCCGCAGCGCATCACCGCGGCCGGCGGCGTACCGGCGACCGTGTACGAGGTGGTGTCGTCCGGTCTGCTCTCGAAGCGGCGGATGTTCGCCCCGCTCGGTGCCGCCGGCAAGCAGGCGATAGAGGACGCGCTCGAGGTCGTCGACATGGCCGACCGGCGGAAGGATGCGGTCGCCGAGCTGTCCGGCGGGCAGCAGCAGCGGGTGCTGATCGCGCGGGCCCTGGTGTCCGACCCCGAACTGCTGATCCTCGACGAGCCGACGGCCGGCGTCGACCTGGCCAGCCAGCAGATCTTCGCCGACGCGATCCGGGAGCGGGTCGCCCGCGGCACGACCGTGGTGATGGTGAGCCACGACCTCGGCCCGATGGACGCCCTGATCGACCGCTCGGTCGTGATGCGCCGCGGCCGCATCGTGTACGACGGGCCGCCGCACGCCTCCCAGACCCACGCCCACGTCCACCACTCCCACACCGACGACGACCCCGGGTGGCTGACCTCATGACGATGTTCCAACTCGAGTTCATGCAGCGGGCCCTCATCGCAGGGCTGCTCACAGGGCTGTCGGCGCCCGCGATCGGGACGTACCTGGTCCAGCGGCGGCTGTCGTTGATGGGTGACGGGATCGGCCACATCGCGATCACCGGTGTGGCGCTCGGTCTGCTCACCGGTAGCGCTCCGGTGCTGACCGCCATCATTGTCTCGATCGCCGGCGCGACCGCCATCGAGCTGGTCCGCGCCCGCGGCAAGGCCACTGGCGACGTGGCGCTCGCCCTCCTGTTCTACGGCGGTATCGCAGGCGGCGTGCTGCTCATCGGCCTCGCAGGTCAAGGCGCAGCCACGCTGAACACGTACCTGTTCGGTTCACTCACCACGGTCTCCCAGAGCGATTTGTACGTCGTCGTCGGCCTCGCTGTCGCCGTACTGGTCGTAGCGATCGGTCTGGGCCCGCAGCTGTTCGCGGTGTGCCAAGACGAGGAGTTCGCCCGTACGACGGGACTCCGGGTCCAGCTGCTCAACCTGGTGATCGCTGTGATGGCTGCGGTCACTGTGACGGTCGCGATGCGCACGGTGGGACTGCTTCTGGTCAGTGCGCTCATGGTCGTCCCGGTGGCGACAGCGCAGCAGGTGACTCGATCGTTCCGCAGTACGTTCATCACCGCGTGTGTCATCGGTGTGCTGGCGTGTCTGGCCGGCATCGTCACGTCGTACAACGCGAACGTGGCACCGGGTGCGACCATCGTCGTACTGGCGCTGGCCGGGTTCGTGGTGGCTGCGACAGTCGGGACGCTGTTGCGTCGGCGGGCCGGTCGGGCACGTCCGCTGGCGGATGAGGAGCCAGAGGTCGGCGTACCGGCGCCGGAGCCGCATGTGGTGAGTGCCGGGCACCCGCACGCGCACAACCCGGTCTGTGGCCACAAGAAGGTCGAGCACGGGGACCATGTCGACTACGTACACGACGGTCACCTGCACGCGGCGCACGGGGATCACTGGGACGAGCACTGATGCAGCACTGGGACGAGCACTGGGTTGCTGGGTTCTGAGAGACTGGAGGGCGGTAGAGAGATGTCAGGAGGAACGGTGGCTATCGGAACACGCTCGACCCGTCAACGCGCGGCGGTCGCGCTCGCGCTCGACAAGATCGACGACTTCCGGACAGCCCAGGAGATCCACCAGGAGCTCCGGTCCGCCGGTGAGGCCGTCGGTCTGACCACCGTCTACCGGACCCTGCAGGCGCTCGCGGACTCCCGCGAGGTCGACGTACTGCGCACCGCCGACGGCGAAACGGCGTACCGGCGCTGCTCGAAGGGTCACCACCACCACCTGGTCTGCCGCAGCTGCGGCCGGACCGTCGAGGTCGAGGGCCCCGCCGTCGAGCGCTGGGCCGACAAGGTCGCGGCCGAGCACGGCTACGCGGACATCAGCCACACCCTGGAAATCTTCGGCACCTGCGCCGAATGCCAGAAGGTCGAGTGACGTAGGTCACCTTTGCCTTTGAGCGCGCTCCAAGGCATACGGTCGTAGACATGAACGCGACCGAACTGCTCGCCACGGACCGCCGGGCTGCCATCGCGGCACACCACCCGGAGCTGGAGCCGATCGATCCGGACCTGCTGTGCCTGCTCGAGCTGCCGGACGATCTGCCCGAACAGCTGTCGATCGCCGAGGCGTCCGAGCTCACCGGCCTGACCGCGCACACCCTGCGGTACTACGAGCGCATCGGCTTGGTCGACGTACGGCGGGACACCACCGGGTACCGCAGCTACGACCGGCGGGCGATGGCGCGGATCGTGTTCATCAGCAGGCTGCGTGCCTCCGGCATGCCGATCGGCACGATCAGCCACTACCTGGAGCTGGTGCTCGAGGGCGACCACACCGCACCCCAGCGGCTCGCCCTGATGCAGGAGCACCGTGACCGGATCCAGCGGCAGCTGCGCGATCTGCAGCTCGCCCTCGCGGTGACCGACTACAAGATCACCGTGTACGGCGGCACCGCCGCCCCGTAACCAACCGTTCAGCTCAGCCGACCGTTGCGCACGTTCGGCCGGCGGAGCCATGCCTTCTGATGGGAGAAATCATGAAACTGGGTAGCCAAGGCGCCGAAGTCAGCCGGCTCGGACTCGGCTGTATGGGGATGAGCTTCGCGTACGGCGCAGCCGACGACAACGAGTCGGCCGCGACGCTGCACCGGGCGCTCGACCTCGGCATCACGTTCCTCGACACCGCCGACATGTACGGGTTCGGCGCCAACGAGGAGCTTGTCGGCAGCACCATCGCCGACCGGCGCGACGAGGTGTTCCTCGCGACCAAGTTCGGCATCACCGGCGACCCGCGGGACCCGGCGGTGCGCAGAGTGAACGGTTCGCCGGAGTACGTCCGGTCCGCGATCGACGCGTCGCTCCAGCGGCTCGGCGTCGACCACGTCGACCTCTACTACCAGCACCGGATGGATCCCGGCGTACCTGTCGAGGAGACCGTCGGGGCGATGGCGTCGCTGGTGGAGGCCGGGAAGGTGCGGTACCTCGGGCTGTCCGAGGCGTCGGCGGAGACGATCCGGCGGGCGCACGCCGTACATCCGATCACCGCTGTGCAGAGCGAGTGGTCACTGTTCAGCCGGGACATCGAGGAGTCGGTGCTTCCGGCCTGCCGCGAGCTCGGCATCGGGATCGTGCCGTACTCGCCGCTCGGACGCGGCATGCTCACCGGCGCCCTGCCCAGGGAGCTCCCGGCCGACGACTTCCGCCGTACCCTCCCCCGCTTCACCGGCGACAACCTGGAGGCGAACCTCGCGCTGGTCGAAGAGATCCGCGCGGTGGCCGCACGGTACGACGCGACACCCGGGCAGGTCGCACTCGCCTGGGTGCTTGCGCAGGGCAACGATGTCGCGCCGATCCCGGGGACGAAGCGGCGCAAGTACCTGGAGGAGAACTTCGGGGCGCTCGACGTCGCACTGGCCGCCGCCGACGTCGAGGCGCTGTCGAAGCTCACGCCGGTCGGCAACCGCTACCCGGACATGAGCTGGGTCGCCGGGCAGACCGCTCCACAGGACTGATAAGCTGACCGCAGTAAGCCTTCCGTACCGGACTCTCCGGCGGGAGGCTTTTCTGCGTTCTAGAACAAGTTTCTGAGGAGACCCATGTCTGATCTCGTGGTGCGCCGTGTCCAGCCGTCCGACCGGCCGGTGATGGAGCGGCTCTGGCTGATGTTCCGCCACGACATGTCCGAGTTCCAGGGCCAGCTCCCGCGTCCCGACGGCAGCTTCCGCACCGAATGGCTGGAGAACGTCCTCACCGGCGATCCGGAATGGGCCGGGTACCTGATCGCACTCGGCGAGAACCCGGTCGGCTTCTGCTTCATGCGGGCGCTGCAGCAGCCGGTGCACGTGCTGAACGCGTTCTTCATGGTGCGTCCGGTACGTCGCAGCGGGCTCGGGCTGCGCGCGGTCCAGGAAGTGCTGTCGCATCACCCCGGTCCGTGCGACGTCGCGTTCCAGGCGAACAACGAGAAGGCGGTCAGGTTCTGGCAGCGGGTCGCGACCGAGGTCTCCGGCGACGTGTGGACCCAGGAGGCCCGTCCGGTCGCCGGCAAGCCGGACGCGACCCCCGATCTGTGGATCTCATTCAAGGTCTGAAAGGTCTGACGGCAGGCCGAAGTACGCGAAGAGGTCCTGGCCGAAGAAGACCACGTTGTGCGTGATGCCGGCCTTGGCGACGGTGAACACCTGCAGGCTGTGCGCGTGGAAACGACCGTCGTCCCCGCGCACGTAGGCGCCGATGGCCGGCTGGTCGTTGGCGACCGTCGGCACCATTCGCCAGGCCGGGCCGCGCATCGCGTACACGCGGGCCATGAACTCGCCGTACGCATCGCGGCCGACGTACCAGAGCGGGGCCGGCGGCATCTCGAGGACGACCTGGTCGGTGAGCAGCCGGGTCAGGCCGTCGACGTCGGCGGCCTCGAACGCCCGCATGTAGTCCTCGATGACGGACTTGACCTCTTTGTCGGAGGGCTCGTCGACGTCGTCCTCGGTGATGTCCATCTCGGCGAGCTTGGCCCGGGCCCGCTGCAGCGCGCTGTTCACGCTCGCGGACGTCGTCTCCAGCGCGGCGGCGATGTCCGCGACCGGCCAGTCGAGAACGTCTCGCAGTACCAGGACCGCGCGCTGCCGGGCGGGCAGGTACTGCATGGCGGCGATCAGGGCCAGCCGCAGGCTCCCCTGCACGACCATGGCCGCCGCGGGATCGGTCGGGAACGGCTGCAGCCATGGCACGTCCGTCGACAGCTCGATCGGTGCCTGGGCGTCCTCGGTCGCACTCACCAGCCCCGAGGGGAGCGCGCGGCGGCCTCTGCCTTTGAGCGCGGTCAGGCAGGCGTTCGTGGCGATCCGGTACAGCCACGTCCGCAGCGAGGCCCGCTGCTCGTCGTACGTGTCGGACGCCCGCCACGCCCGCAGCAGGGTCTCCTGCACCAGGTCTTCCGCGTCGTGAATCGATCCGAGCATGCGATAGCAGTGCACCAGCAGCTCGTGCCGGTACGGCTCGGCCCTCCGGTCGAAGTCGTCACGGTCCATCGAGGTCAGCCTCCCACAGTCCGGTTGCGGGAGTACGTACTGCGCAACCGCCGGAAAATCATCGGTCCGCCGCCGATGAATCCGGCCGACGCGCCAGGTATACACCCACGTCCCGTCACCAACGTCCTGTGCGGACGAGGAGAACCTGATGACTGCTGTAACGACCGATCGCGCTGTGGATGCCGGCACCCGGCGCGGACTGATGCTCGCCGTTCTGCTGCTCGGCCAGTTCATGGCGCTGCTCGACACGTCCATCGTGAACGTCGCGATGCCTGCCATCGGCTCCGGCTTCCACGCCTCCGGCGCCTGGCTGCAACTGGTGGTCGGCGGCTACCTGGTGGCGTACGCGATGACGCTGATCACCGGCGCCCGGCTCGGCGACCTCTTCGGCCGCCGCCGGATGTACCTGACCGGAGCGATCCTCTTCACGCTCGCGTCGCTCGCCTGCGGGCTCGCGCCCGCGGTCCTTCCGCTGGTGCTCTTCCGGTTCGTCCAGGGCGCCGCCGCGGCGATCATGGTGCCGCAGATCATGAGCCTCATCCAGGCCCATTTCGCCGGACCGGCCCGCGCCAAGGCGCTGTCGGCGTACGGCGTGACGCTGTCCGCCGGCCAGATCGCCGGGCTGATCGCAGGCGGCCTTTTGGTCGGCGCGAACCTTCTCGGCTCCGGCTGGCGCCCGGTGTTCCTGGTCAACGTCCCGGTCGGCATCTGCCTGGCGATCCTGGTGCCGCGGTCGATCCCGGCGGACCGGCCCACCGCAACGCGTCGTCTCGACGTGACCGGGCTGGCGTTGTCGACCTGCGCCGTACTGCTGATGGTGCTGCCCGCGGTGGTCGGGCACGAGCTCGGGTGGCCGCTGTGGACCTTCGGCTGCATCGCCGCGGGCGTGGTTGTCGCGGCGGTGTTCGTCCGGTTCGAGCGCCGTACGGCCGACCCGCTGCTCAACCTCGAGGTCCTGCGCGCCCGCGGGTTGCCGGCCGGTCTTCTGACGATGGTGTGCATGCTGCTGGCGATGGGTGGGTTCCTGTTCGCCTTCACCCTTCATCTGCAGAGCGAGCTCGGTGAATCAGCCATGCGGGCCGGGCTGACCTGGCTCCCGTTCGCCGTCACCTTCGGTCTGGTCGGCTATTTCTGGCGCCTGGTCCCGAGTCGGCTGCACCACCTCGTCGTACCGGTCGGACTCGCGCTCTGCACCCTCGGCTACGCGGGCATCGGGTCGTTCCAGTGGCCTGCGCTGCTCCTGGCCGGAGCCGGCATGGGTCTGTCCGCAAGCCCGCTCGTCACCCAGTCCCTGGCGCACGTCCCGCTGCCGCGCGCGGCCGACGCGAGCGGCATCCTCACCACCGCCATGCAGCTGAGCCAGGTCGGCGGCGTCACGGTCTTCGGAACCCTGTACCTGTCGACGCACTCGTTCCCGGCCACGAGCCGGGCGATCGCCCTGGCGGCGGCGATCGGCATCCTCGCCGCCGGGTTCCTCGCTAGAACAGGACGACCGACCGCAGGACGTCGCCGTGGTGCATCTTCGTGAACGCGTCCTCGACGTCCTCGAGCGCGATCGTCTCGGACACGAAACGGTCCAAGGGCAGGCGGCCTTGGAGGTGGAGGTCGATCAGCATCGGGAAGTCGCGAGACGGGAGGCAGTCGCCGTACCAGCTGGACTTCAGCGAGCCGCCGCGGCCGAAGAAGTCCAGGAGGGGCATGTCGAGGCGCATGTCCGGCGTCGGTACGCCGACCAGCACCACGGTGCCGGCCAGGTCGCGCGCGTAGAACGCCTGCTTCCAGGTCTCGGGACGACCGACGGCGTCGATCACCACATCGGCGCCGAACCCGCCGGTCAGCTCCTGCACTGCCGCGACGACCCCCTCGTGGTCGAGCCCCTTCGAGTTGATCGTGTGCGTCGCGCCGAGCTCTTGCGCGGTGGTGAGTTTGCGCTCGTCGAGGTCGATCGCGATCACCTTCGCCGCTCCCGCGAGACGTGCTCCGACCACAGCCGCCGTACCGACACCGCCCGAGCCGATCACGGCGACGGTGTCCCCGCGGCCGACGTTGCCCGTGTTGAGCGCGGCGCCGAGGCCTGCCATCACGCCGCAGCCGAGCAGGCCCGCAACCTCGGGCTTGGCGGCGGGGTCGACCTTCGTGCACTGCCCGGCCGCGACCAGGGTCTTCTCCGCGAACGCTCCGATGCCGAGCGCGGGGCTCAGCTCGGTGCCGTCTTTCAGGGTCATCTTCTGCTGGGCGTTGTGCGTGTTGAAGCAGTACCAGGGGCGACCGCGCAGGCAGGCGCGGCAGTTCCCGCAGACGGCCCGCCAGTTCAGTACGACGAAGTCACCCGGCTGTACGTCGGTCACGCCGTCGCCGACCGACTCCACGATCCCCGCGGCCTCATGCCCTAAAAGAAAGGGAAAGTCGTCGTTGATCCCGCCCTCGCGGTAGTGCAGATCCGTGTGGCAGACGCCGCACGCCTGCACCTTCACGACCGCTTCGCCGGGACCTGGATCCGGGACAGTGATCTCCTCGATCGACACCGGCGCACCCTTGCCCGCCGCCACCACACCACGCACCGTCTGAGCCATTCCCCGAACCTAACCGCCCTGGCCTGCTTCCGTCAGCCCCCGGGCGTGTACGCCGCCCTCCCCCTTCCCCCGCATTTGGTGGGTTGGCGTCCGAGATGCAGGGTTTGCGCTCGAGATCCGGGACGCAAACCCTGCATCTGGGACGTAGACCCATCAGATGCGGGCGGGCGTGTCGGCGTACACCTCTGTCCACCGGTCGGGGGACAGGGAGTCCGTCGGGCGGTGCTCCCGGAGGACGGTGGTGGGCCGCGAGAGTTGAGGCATGGAGAACGACAACGCAGTGAGGGTGCGCGGCCTCGTCAAGCGGTACCCGGACAAGGTCGCGGTCGACGGTGTCGATCTGGACATCCACCGGGGCGAGGTGTTCGCCCTGCTCGGCCCGAACGGAGCCGGCAAGACGACGACCACGGAGATCCTGGAGGGGTATCGCCGGGCCGACGAGGGAGAGGTCAGCGTGCTGGGCACGGACCCGGCGAACGGCGACCGCCGGTGGCGCAGCCGGCTCGGGATCGTGCTGCAGACCTCACGCGACGAGGCCGAGTCGACCGTCCTCGAGCTGGTCAGCCACTACGCCGGCTACTACCCGAACCCACGCGACCCGGAGGAGGTGATCGCCGCCGTCGGGCTCGAGGAGAAGCGCAAGACCCGACCGCGCAAGCTGTCCGGCGGTCAGCGCCGCCGGCTCGATGTGGCGCTCGGCGTGATCGGCAACCCGGAACTGCTGTTCCTGGACGAGCCAACGACCGGGTTCGACCCCGAGGCGCGCCGGCAGTTCTGGACCCTGATCGAGAACCTGCGGACCAACGGTACGACGATCCTGCTGACCACCCACTACCTGGACGAGGCCGAGCACCTCGCCGACCGGGTCGGGGTGATCGCCGACGGCCGGATGATCGAGATCGGTACGCCGGAAACGCTCGGCGGACGTGGCGCCCGGACGGCACGGGTCTCCTGGAGCGACGCCGACGGCCCGCACGAGCTGCGCACCGACCGGCCGACCGCCGAGGTCGCGGCGCTGATGCAGCGCTTCGACGGCGAAGTACCCGAGCTCGAGGTCCGCCGCCCGAGCCTGGAAGACATCTACCTGGAGCTGATCGGCAAGGCCAACGCCGCCTCCGCCGACGCCGCTGTCTCGATCGAAGCTGGAGCACTCTGATGGCCGACACCAAGCCTCTGCCGTCCACCCTTTCGGTGGGCCTGGCGCGGACCAAGCTCGAGGTCCGCGAGTTCTTCCGTGAGAAGGAGGCGCTGATCTTCACCTTCTTCTTCCCGATCATCTTCCTCGGCATCTTCTCCGCCGTCTTCGGCAACACCGACTTCAACGGCGTCAACGCCGCGACTTACTTCACCCCCGGGATGATCGCCTCCGGCATCTTCCTGAGCAGCTTCCAGTCGCTCGCGATCAGCATCGCGCTCGAGCGCGACGAGGGCCTGCTCAAGCGGCTGCGCGGTACGCCGATGCCCCCGCAGGCGTACTTCATCGGCAAGATCGGCCAGGTCCTGGTCACCTCGGTCGCCCAGTTCGCGCTGCTGCTGGTGATCGCCGGGCTGGTGCTCGGGGTGGACATTCCGAGCGAGCCGTCGAAGTGGCTGGACTTCGCCTGGATCTTCATCCTCGGCGCGGCGTCCGGGTCGGTGCTGGGGATCGCGTTCAGCGTCGTACCGAAGTCCGGCAAGGCCGCGTCCGCGGTGATCACGCCGATCGTGCTGCTGCTGCAGTTCATGTCCGGTGTGTACTTCGTCTACAGCAGCCTGCCTGCCTGGATGCGTGACGTCGCCTCGGTCTTCCCGCTCAAGTGGCTCGCCCAGGGGATGCGGTCGGTGTTCCTGCCGGACGGGTTCCAGGTGAACGAGCCGGGCGGTTCCTGGCAGCTCGGCACCGGCGCGATCGTGCTCACCGCCTGGCTGATCGTCGGCCTGTTCCTCGCCCAGCGGGTGTTCCGCTGGACCCGCCGGGACGCGGGCTGATGGACCAGCTCACCGGTACGGCGTCCTCCTTTCCGGAGCGGCGTCGTACCGAGGTGTCACCGGCGTGGACCGGTCCTCGGGTGTGGATCCTGGTGTGGAGGAAGATGGGGTCCGTGCAGAGCTCTCGCGGTGGCGCCGGACAGCCCGTGTGGACACGGACGCTGATCGGTTGGCACGTCGTGTTCTGGGTGCTGCTCGGGATGACGCTGGCGCTGTCGTTCCTGGGGAACCTCGGGGCGGTACGGCAGGCGCTGTTCGCCGGCACAGTTGTTGTTCTCGGGGCGGCGTACCAGTTGATCGGGCTGCACGCGATCCGGTCCCGGCGGGCGCTCCCGTCGTACGCCTATCGGCTGGTGCTGATCGCCTGCCTGATGGTGCTGATCGGGATCTATCCGCAGTCGGTGTTCCTGATGTTCATCGCGTCGGCGCAGATCTGGCTGCTGTGCGAGGACATTCGCGAAGGGATCGGGCTCAGTCTGCTGCTGGTGCTCGGCGTCGGTACGGCGCAGTTGTGGAGCGCCGGGTGGGGCTGGGAGCCGTTCTGGCAGATCCTGCCGTGGATGCTGGTCAGTCTCGTGGTCAGTCTGCTGTTCGGGATCTGGATCGAGAAGGTGATCACCCAGAGCCAGCAGCGTGCCGAGCTGATCGAGCAGCTCGAGTCGGCGCGCGACGAGCTCGCCGAGGCGCACCACAGCGCCGGGGTGATGGCCGAGCGGGAGCGGATGGCGCGGGAGATCCACGACACGCTCGCGCAGGGGATGACTTCGATCGTGATGCTCGCGCAGGCCGCCGCCGTCGAACTTTCCCGGGGCGGAGCTGACGGCGCAGCAGCCCGGCTCGCGGCAATCGAGGACACTGCGCGGGAGAACCTGGCCGAGGCGCGTGCGTTGGTTGCCGCGTTCACCCCGGTTGCGTTGTCGGAGGCAACATTGACCGAGGTACTGCGTCGGCAGGCGGAGCGGTTCGCGGCCGAGACCGGTGTCGACGTACAGGTGTCGCTGGACCTGCCGGACGACGAGGTGGCGGCGTTGCCGCAGGTACAGCAGGTGGTGTTGCTCCGGTCGGCTCAGGAGGCGTTGGCCAACGTACGTAAGCATGCGGCGGCCACGCAGGTGCTGATCACGCTGGGGTTGTCGGACGGTCGGGTGTGGATCGAGATCCGCGACGACGGGACCGGATTCACGCCGGGTTCGGTGTCGGGCGGCTTCGGGCTCAACGCGATGCGCGGCCGGGTCGAGGAGTCCGGCGGCACCGTCGAAGTGGAAAGTACGCCCGGCCGAGGTACCCGGGTCCAGGTCCTGATTCCGGCCGTACAGGAGGATGTGTGATTCGGGTTCTGGTGGTCGACGATCACCCGGTGGTGCGCTCAGGGCTGAGCGGGATGCTGTCGGTGACCGACGACATCGAGGTGGTCGGCGAGGCCGGCGACGGAGCCGAGGCGCTCGCGCTGGTGGAGTCGACCAGGCCGGACGTCGTACTGATGGATCTGCGGATGCCCCGGATGGACGGGGTCGCTGCTACCGGGGCGATCGTGTCCGGGTACGCGTCGACGCGGGTACTGGTGCTGACGACGTACGACACCGACACGGAGATCCTGCACGCGGTCGAGGCCGGCGCTGCGGGATATCTGCTGAAGGACACGCCGCATGCCGACCTGCTGAACGGGATCCGGGCCGCCGCCCGCGGTGAGACGGTGCTCGCCCCGCCGGTCGCGGCGCGGCTGATGTCACGTCTTCGTACGCCGGCCGCACCCGCCGCCGCGCACCCCTCGCCGCGCGAGCTCGAGGTGCTGGCCGCCGTTGCCCGCGGTCTCAGCAACGCGGAGATCGGACGCGAACTGTTCATCGGCGAGGCCACGGTCAAGACCCATCTCCAGCGCCTCTTCGCCAAACTCGACGTCGACGACCGCACCCGAGCCGTCACCGTCGCGATCGAACGCGGCCTACTCCCCTCCCCCGGGCGCTAGCGCTCGACGCTGCTGCTCTGGGCCTTCCCATCCAGCCTGTGGCGCAGGTCGTGCTGGAAGCTGCTCTCCGTGTGCTGGGCCGACGCGGGCCTGGGCGTCGTACCTGCCTGCACGTTCTTCGCCAGATCCTCAGCCGCCTTCTGCGCGGCCGTGGCCGCATCCCTGGCCGCGTCAGCCGCGCCGATCGCCTGATCGGTCGCCTTCGCGACATCGGCTTTCCTGGATCCGACTGGACCGCGTACCTCGCGCACTCTGTCCTGCGCGCCCGAGAGCTCCCTTCCCAGCTTGTTACTCGTCGACGTGATCTCGTCCGCGAGCTGTCCGCTCCGGATCGCGGGTGGGTCCTGCTCGAATCGGGACACGATCGTCCGCGCCGCCTCGATCCGCGCCACGGCCTCCGCGACACCCTCCTCGGCCTTGTCGACGATCGCCTTGACGCCGCGAACGTTTGCCAGCTGGCCCTTCGGCCCGTCGTACTCCGTCATGCGGTCGAGCGCGTCGGCGTGCTCCATGGCGTTCTTGAGCTGCTCGCCGCTGCCGCGCAGGTCGTCGCGCAGCCTGGCCAGGTCCTGCCACGGTTCCTGGAGCTTCGGCTGCCGCGGGGTCTCCTCCGGCGCGCTTCCACTCCCGTTGACTGTCACAACCAGCGTAGACGCGACCGAGCCCGTGCCCGGTTCCCGGATCAGTTGCCCTGTGCCCGCAATTCTCCGTCGGCGACCTCGTTCGGGATCGCGCCGCCGTACCGCCGATCGCGCTGCGCGTAGATCTCGATCGCCCGCCACAGGTCACGACGGTCGAAGTCCGGCCAGAGCGTGTCCAGGAACACCATCTCGGCGTACGCCAGCTGCCAGACCAGGAAGTTGCTCGTCCGCTGCTCCCCGGACGACCGCACGAACAGGTCGACCTCGGGGATGTCGGGCGCGTAGAGATGCCGGGCGATCGTCTTCTCGGTGATCCGGTCCGGCTTGAGCTTGCCGGCGGCAACCTCGTGCGCGATCGACCGCATCGCGTCGGCGATCTCCGCCTGACCGCCGTAGTTCACGCAGAACTGCAAGGTGATGGTGTCGTTGTCCTTGGTCCGCTCCTGCGCGTACTCCAGCTCGTCGATCACGCTCTTCCACAACCGCGGCCGCCGCCCCGACCACACCACCCGGACCCCCATCGCGTCCAGCTCGTCGCGCCGCCGATGGATCACCTCACGGTTGAACCCCATCAGGAACCGCACCTCTTCGGGCGACCGGGCCCAGTTCTCGGTCGAGAACGCGTACGCCGAGATGTACTTCACCCCGATCTCGATACCGCCCTTGATCACGTCCAGCAACGAAGCCTCACCGGCCTTGTGCCCCTCGGTCCGCGCCAGCCCCCGCTGCTTGGCCCACCGCCCGTTCCCGTCCATCACAATCGCCACATGCCGCGGCACCAACTCCTTCGGCACCACCGGCACCCGAGCCCCCGAAGGATGCGGCTCAGGCGCCACCACCACCTTCTGCTCCCCCCGCCCAACAACCCCCCGACCCCGACGACGACCAATAGGCATACCCCGCAGTCTCCCACCCCTCTCCTCCACCCCCACCTCACGCCCCCACCACCCACTGCGGCACCCCGCGACCTACTGCCGTACGCCGCTCAGCTGCTCACACGCCCGTCCCTCCCCACCAGACCCGCCGCTGCGTCCCCACTCATGCCTTCGCCGGACCGTTTTGTGCACCGAATCCGCATCCCCGGCCCCGCGCCCTACGGACTAGATGCACAAAGCCGCCCTCCTCAACCACCCAGCCCGCCCGCTCACCCACCGTCCTTGCAACAACCTGCAACCTGTGGACAACCCAACCCGCCGAACACCCTCCGTATGCCACCCTTACACCAACAGCACACAAGAACGGAGCCCCACCCCATGCCCCGCCGACCGCTACTCGCCGCCGTCGCCACGCTCAGCACCCTCACCCTGCTGACCGCCTGCAACGGCTCCCCCGAAGCCGGCCGGCCAAACACAACCCCCACCTCAACGACCCCCACCCCGACCCCGACGCCAACGGCACCCTCCACCCCGGCGTGGACCACGGAGGAGCAGGCAGCGATCACCGCCGCCAAATCGCGCTACGTCGCGGCGCGAGCTGCCATTGACACGGCGCTCAACAATCCGCCTGCCGCGTCCAGAGAAAAGCTGCTGCAGGCCGGCACCGGAGGCAAGTGGCTCGTCGAGGTGCTGACGAACGTGCAGTTCAATCTGGACCGCGGCTGGTACGCGGACGGAAAAGCCAGCGTGGAGGGAGTCTCCGTGGCATCGGTCACGCTCAGGGCCGAGCAGCCGGAGGTGCGTCTGAATGCCTGCCTGGACAGTTCGAAGATCTCCCTGCGCTACCAGGCAACGCGCAAGCCCGTACCTGTCGGCCCCGGATCCGGGAAGCGACACAAGGTACAAGCCCAAGTGGTCTACACCGCGTTAACCGGCCAGTCCAAGAAGATGTGGTTCTTGATTGATGAAACGGACCTAGGTTCATGCTGAGGCGCGTCATCACTCTTGCGTTAACGAATCTCGCGCTGATCTCAGCGGGACTTGCGGTGCATGCATGGGCAAACCCGATGCCGCCCAAACCCGACGGCGACTACGTCCCCGTCTGTGACGCTTATCACTACTGCACCTGGGTGCTGCGGTCGGTTGCTGAGGATACGGAAACAACAACGAAGCCAGGCGAGAAGCCCGCCAAGTCGACCATAAGGACGCCGGAAACGGTCTGCATGGACGGCGGTGCGGCACGCTCCTGTACGTCGCACCTCGGCAATTGGTCGAACAGCCATCAGTGCTATCTAGGGAGGCTCGATCCACAGCCGCCGAAGAGCGACCCCTCATGGGAAGGCCACACTGACGGCGCTATCTGGACCTGTGTTCGCGAGCAGGGGATCCGGTTCGTGACGCGATGGATCTGGTTGCCCGGTCGGCCCGACACAGTCGTGGTCGACCCGGTGACGCTGGTCTACGAGGCAATTGGGGAGATGCGCCTTGCGCCGCCGCTGATCAAGACAGCACCGGGACCTGGCCAGATCGGTTTGGTGAATATGCCGGTTTGGTTGTGGGTGACGAAGACGGAGAACACGTGGGGGCCGATCGTTCGAAGTGCGAGCGTGCCGGGCTTGGCTGTGACGGTGACCGCTCAGGTCAAGGCGATCAACTGGTCGATGGGCGACGGTAAGACGGTTCGGTGTGAAGGGCCGGGGACGCCGTACGACCAATCGATGGGCGTGAAGGCCTCCCCTACCTGCGGGCACCGATACATCAAGACCTCCCGCAAGCTCCCGAACTGCAAATACCCGGTCACCGCCGTCGCGCAGTGGGACATCACCTGGCAGAGCACCCTTGGCGACACCGGCCAGATCGCTATGACTCAACAAGCCGCGACCCAACTGCGTATTGGCGAGGCAGTACCGGTGCTCGTCGATCCAGATGGTGGCGAGGCGACGGTTGCCGATTCAGGGTGCTGACGGCGCGAGACCGCCGTACGGCGATGCTGCCGTTGTCCATGGGGTTACGCAGAGTACGGAGCTGGGACCCACGCGGCGGTTAGGATTTGGGTATGGCTGGGCCGACGACTGATGCGCGGATCTATCTGCTGGACGAGGACGATCGGCGGATCGTGCCTGGTGGGCCTGCGGTGATCGGGCCGGATGGTACGCGAGAAGAGATTCCGCCGGCGGTGTACCGGTCAGTGCAGCATGTGCTCGAGGCAATGCGGGCCGGACAGGCGGTGAAGGTCGTACCGCTTCGCACCGAGTTGCCGGTCGACGAGGCAGCCGATGCGATCGCCGTCGGGCGCGACGTACTCCGCAAACACGTCGCCCGAGGTGACATTCCGTTCCGGTCCTCCGAGTACGTCGATTGGGTTCACCTCGCTGACGTCATCAACTGGGACAACGCGCGCCGCGAACGCAGGAGAGCGATTCTCGACGAGATGCTCGCGGACGACGAGGAGGAATAGGCCGCGTGACCGAGTCGGCGTATTCGCCCAACTCCGGGGTGCCCGAGCGGGCATTCCTCGACGCGAACGTGATTCGTGGGCAGCAGACCACCGACGTTCTCCTGTCGTTGGCCGACAATGATGTCTTCGAGCCCCGCTGGACTCAGCACGTGATCGACGAGATGCGCCGCAACAGGCCGCCTGGATTGTCGGAGAAGGCGATCGACCGGCGGATCGGGATGATGAACGGCGCCTTCGAGGATGCGATGACCGAGGCTCCGCCGCAGGAGCTGCAGGATCAGATGCAGGCGGATCCGAAGGACAAGCACGTTCTGGCGGGAGCCGTCCACAGCGGGTCGCAGGTGCTGGTCACCGACAACCTCAAGGATTTCAATCCACCGTCGACCGGGCCGAATGCGATGCGGGTCGAGGGTCTCAACCAGTTCCTCAACCGCAAGCTCGACGAGGACCCGCAGCGAGTTCAGCAAGGCCTGCAGAAGATGCTGGACCGGAGCCGGCGGGAACCGAAGACGATGGCGGCGTTGATCGACACGATGGCTGAGGGGCAGGAGCTTCGGGGGTTTGCTCAGAAGCTCAACACCGTGGTGCCGCCCGAGCAGCGTGGGACGTCTCCGGTATTGACAGCGAACCAGCGAGGATCCGCGCAGTACGCCGCGTTCGAGGGCGTGGCGGGGCCTGGCAAGCCTCAGGCTCCGGCTGCGGCTCCCGAGGCGCGGAAGACAGGCGATTCGAAGTCGGCCGAGCGGGCGAAGGGCGCCGAACAGGACATGTAACCAGCTTGCTCCTGCGGCCAGTTCGAAAGCAGGCGGTATTGGGTTCCTCGCTCGTTGTCCACAATGGCCGAAGATCTGGCGTCGTGCGGGATGTGGGCGACTAGTATTTTGCGCCTGTTTCGGCCTGAGATGGACTCGCGGATCTACCTGCTGGACGAGGACGACCGGAGCACCGCGCCTGACGGTCCGGCGGTGATCGGGCCTGATGGACAGCGGGACGACATTCCGCCGCTGGTCTATCGGGCGATCCAGCATGTCCTCGAGGCGATGCGTTCGGCGGGAGCCGAAGACGATGGCGGCGTTGATTGACACGATGGCTGAGGGGCAGGAGCTTCGGCGGTTTGCTCAGAGCTCAACACCGTGGTGCCGCCCGAGGAGCGTGGGACTTCTCCGGTATTGACGGCGAACCAGCGAGGATCCGCGCAGTACGCGGCGTTCGAGGGCGTGGCTGGGCCCGGTACGCCGAAGACGCGTCGACCGCTCCGGAGGCGCGGAAGAGCGATAGCTCGAGAGGCGCTGAGAAGGCGAAAGGCACCGAGCAGGACAAGTGAGTCAGCTTGCTCCGGATGTTAGGTCCAGGTGGGGTAGGGAGCGGAGTTGGTTTTCTTGGTGGTAGGTGAAGAAGGCGGCTATCAGGCCGGTGGATTCTCGGCGGGTTCGGGGGTCGGCTTGGAGGGCGGTGGGCCAGTCTCCGGTGAGGAGGGCGGCCAGGTGGGTGACGGTGGCGAGGGACGGCATGGCTGAGGCGGGTGGGCGGCAGGTGGTGCAGACCATGCCGCCGGCGGCGGGGTTGAAGGCGCGGTGGGGGCCGGGTTCGCCGCAGCGGGCGCAGTCGTCGAAGGACGGGGCGTAGCCGGAGATCGCGAGTGAGCGGAGCAGGAACGAGTCGAGGACCAGGGCCGGTTCGCGTTCGCCGGTGGAGAGGACGCGCAGGGCGCCGGCCAGGAGCAGGTGCTGCTGGGTGGCGGGTTCCTTCTCCTCGACGACGAGGCGGTCGGCGGTCTCCAGGAGGACGGTGCCGGCGGTGTAGCGGGCGTAGTCGTTGACGATGCCCTCGCCGTACGCCGAGATCGACTCGGCCTGGGTGACGACGTCGAGGGTGCGGCCGGTGGCGAGCTGCAGGTCGACGTGGCTGAACGGCTCGAGCCGGGCGCCGAAGCGTGACGACGTACGGCGGACGCCCTTGGCGACCGCGCGGACCTTGCCGTTGGCGCGGGTCAGCAGCGTGGCGATCCGGTCCGCCTCACCCAGTTTCTGGGTGCGCAGCACGATCGCCTGATCCCGGTAGAGCGGCACGACGTCAGTGTCTCACCCGCGACCGACATACTCCTCGAGGCCGATCGGCTGACGCCCGGTGATGTCGGCGACAGCGGTCGAGACGTTGCCCAGCTCGCCGCTGGCGATGGCCGCGTACGACGTGACCCACCCGGCGACCTCCCACGGAGGGGCGCCGTACGACTCGCGGGACCGGTAGGCCTCGTCGAGCGTCTCGGCCTCGTACCGCACCTTGCGGCCCCAGGCCGCGGTCAACACCGCCGCCGCCTCGGCCAGTGTGAACGCGGACGGTCCGGTCAGGTCGTAGGTGGCGCCGTTGTGACCGGACTCCGTGAGCACCCGTGCGGCCACCGCGGCCACGTCGTCCCGCGCGACCGCGGCGACCCGCCCGTCCCCCGCCGGCCCGCGGATCACGCCGTCCGAACCCACGAACCCCGGGATGAAGTCGAGGTACATGTTGTCCCGCAGGAACGTGAAGTCGACACCGGTCGACCGGATGTGCTCCTCGGTGTGCCAGTGGTCCCGCGCGAACGTGAACGTCGCCCCCGGCGCCGCCCCGACGAACGACGTGTACACGATCCGCTGCACACCCGCCGCCACCGCCGCGTCGACCGTTGCCTTGTGCAACGCCACCCGATCCGCCGACTCCGATGCACTCAGCAACATCAGTACGTCGACCCCGTCGAACGCGGACAGCAACGCCGCGTGTTCGCCGTACGCCGCCTGCGCGACCGAGGCCCCCGGCACCGACGGAGCCCGCGCCGGATCCCGCACGATCAACCGCAGCGGTACGCCGGTCAACTGTGCGACGATCCGCGACCCGAGCTGTCCGGTCGAACCGGTGACGCCGATCACTTGCCCACCAGGTCCATCCCGCCCTGGGTGTACCGCTGCCCGGCCACCGCGTCGGGCGGGAACGCCTCGTCGAGCGCCGCCAGCTCAGAAGCCGACAACGTGACGTCCAGGGCGCCGAGGTTCTCCGCGAGATAGGTCCGCCGCTTCGTCCCCGGGATCGGCGCCACGTCATTGCCCTGCGCAAGCAACCAGGCGAGTGCCAGCTGCCCCGGCGTCACGCCCTTCGAGGCAGCCAGCGACTGCACCTGCGCGACCAGGTCCAGGTTCCGCTGGAAGTTCTCGCCCTGGAACCGCGGCAGCCCGCGCCGCATGTCGTCCTCGGGGAAGTCAGCCTCCGACTTGATCTGCCCGGTGAGGAATCCGCGCCCGAGCGGGCTGAACGGCACGAACCCGATCCCGAGCTCACGCAACGTCGGCAGGACGACGGTCTCCGGGTCCCGCGTCCACAGCGACCACTCGCTCTGGACGGCGGAGATCGGGTGTACGGCGTGGGCCGCGCGCACCGTCTCGCCGTTCACCTCGGACAGCCCGAGGTACCGCACCTTGCCGGCCTCCACCATCGAGGCCATCGCGCCGACCGTCTCCTCGATCGGCACCTGCGGGTCGCGGCGGTGCAGGTACCAGAGGTCGACGTGGTCCACGCCGAGGCGGCGCAGCGACGCATCGAGGGCCTCGCGCGCGTAGGCAGGCGAGCCGTCCACCACGGTCGGCAGCGCCGAGGCCGATGCGGGACGCTTGAAGCCGAACTTCGTCGCGAGCACCACCTGGTCGCGGCGGCCGGCCAGCGCACGGCCGACGAGCTTCTCGTTCTCGCCGTCGCCGTACACGTCGGCGGTGTCGATGAACGTGCAGCCCGCGTCGATGGCGGCGTGCAGCGTCGCGATGGACTCGGAGTCGTCGGCGCGTACGCCGTACGACTGGGACATCCCCATGCAGCCGAGGCCGAGGGCGGAAACGGTCAGGTCACCGAGCTGGGATTCACGCATACCCCGAACCTACCGCCGTACCTTCGCCAGCTCGAAAGACACCCCTGCTGTTAAAGGTGCCGAGCGAGCTGCCGGTCGAGTCACAGGTCCAGTTGGACTGGGGTGCTCGGCGGCCCCGACTCCAGCAGGCGGCGGAGCAGCACGGGCAGCTCCCGCGGGGCGAACCGTCCTTGGTGGGCCTCCAGCTCGGCGAGCGTCCACCACCGCATTTCGTGGACGTTCTCGGCGCGGAGCTCCTCGGCGGTCAATGAGCCGGCCGGAGTGAAGTGGTCCGTGCGGATCAGGAAGTAGTCGTTGAGGACGCCGTCGTACCCGGTTGCGTGGCCGTCGGCAACTACTTCCTGGTGCCAGAGGTGCTGCGGGTCGGCGAAGGCCCGCAGGCCGACCTCCTCGACCAGTTCGCGCCGCAGACCCTCGACCACGGTTTCGCCCGCCTCCAGGCCGCCGCCGGGTGTCGCCCACAGCGGCCCATCGGCAAACTCGAAGCGAACCAGCAGGATCCGGTCGTCCGGATCGAGGATCACACCGCGCGCTGCCGGGCGCAGGCTGGGCAGGCGGAGTTCCAGCTCGCGGTGCTCCTCGACCGCGCGGAAGCCGAAGCGGGTGTTGACCTTGCGCATCGGGGCGTTGGTCAGCGCCGTCCACGTGTGCAGGAAGCGTTGCGTCGTACGGTGTTTCGCCAGTTGCTCGAGGTTGGCGAGCTTCAAGAACGTGCCGAGGTTGTGCCCGCGATGCTCCCGCAGCACCAGCGTGTCGTCCTGCTGGGCGTTCTCGGCGTCGGCCCGCGGCAGATAGATCAGTGTGTAACCGGCCGGCTCATCGGCGAGAGTGTGCGCCATCGTCACGAGGGCGAGATAGTTCCGGTCGATCCGCGCCTCGCTCGCCTCGAGCTTCTCGACGGTCCACGGCACGACCTCGCGCGTCATGCCACCGGTCGGTACGTCGAGATCCATCGCGGTGTGCAGGTCGGCGTACGCCTGCTGATGTTCCGGCGGGCACAGCCCCGCCCACGACGTCAGCCGGTACCCGTCGAGCCGGCCCGCAGCAGAACGCAGCTCCTCCAGCCGCAGGTCGTCGTACGGCAGCGGTACGACGAGATGCTCCTCGACGTGCTCCACCTGGAACCCGAGCCGTTCCGCGAACGCCGCACCCGGCCACGGACTCGACGGTACGCCGAGCTCGATCTGGACGATCGTCCTCCCGAGTTGCGCCGATCGGGTCGTGGCCCACTGCCACAGCGCCGTACCGATCCCCCGCCGGCGATGCGCCGGCGGTACGTCGACCTCGACCTCCACCGTGTCGAGGTTGTCGGTCAGCCGGTACTCGAACAGCATCCCGCCGAGCACCCGGTCGTCCTCGAACGCGCCGACCGCGATCCGTTGCTTGAGCGGACCCGGGTTGCGCAGCGAGTACCCGAGCGCCTCGCGCCCGGTCACCAGCGCCGCCTCCCGGCCGGCGACCGCGCCGGCCCGGAAGGCGTCGTACCACTCGTCGAACAGGGCCAGGTCGGCCGGGTCGATCTCGCGAATGCTGATCACCCGGCCGACCCAACCAAACAATCGGGTCAGGACGCCAATCTTTAAAACAGACGCAGTTCTAGACCGGCGCGACCTTGCCCTGGTACATGTACATGATCACGAAGTTGTCCGCGTACGGCGCGTTCTTCAGGATCGGGTCGTCGTCGGCCGGGAACTTCGCCACCCGGGTGCCCTCGAGCGCGGGGTTGTTACCGTAGCGCTCCCACAGCGGGATGATCGGCAGCAGTTCGTTGAACGCCATCGCCGCGGTGGTGATGTTCTTCTTCTGCTCGTCCACGTTCAGGCCCTGCGCCGACTTGTCCACGACCTGCTGGAGGTCGATCGGACCGGCCGAGGTGGTCTGCTTCAGCGGGAAGTTCATGCCCTTGCCGCCGGAGTTCGCCGCGATCACGTAGTTGAACGTGTACAGGTCCTGGACGAACGCGAAGTACGGGTGCGGGTGGCTCGACGCGCCCCAGCCCTGGATGGCGATGTCGAACTTGCCGGCCAGGACGTCCGGGTTCAGCTGGGTGAAGGTGATACCCCGCTTGGTGATGTTGAAGCCGAACTTGTTCAGCTGGTCGGCCGCGTTGGTGGCGGCCGGGTTCCAGTCGGCGAACTCGGTCGGGAACTTGATGTCGTAGGCGGCCGGCTTGCCGTTCGGCAGCGTCCACTTGCCGCCGTTCTTCTTCCACCCGGCCGCGGTCAGCAGCGAGGTGGCCTTGGCCTCGTCCTTCTCGTAGGCCTGCAGCTTCTTCTGGTCGGCGTCCGAGACCCAGTCGGGCACGAGGATGTCGGAGAAGCCGGCCATGAACTTGCAGGGCTTGCCCGAGTCGCCGAGCGCGACGGTTCCGTTCTCGTTGCGGTCCAGGACGTAGGCGATCGCCTGCCGCACCCGGGCGTCGGCCAGCTCCGGGTGGGCGGTGTAGTTGAACACCAGCGCCGGGCCGGAGTACACCGGCGGCCGGAGGATCCGGAAACCGCTGGCCTTCAGGGTCTTCTCGGTGGCCACCGCGAAACCGTGGGTGGCGTAGTCGACGTCCTTGTTCAGCACGACCGGGGAGATGTCCGAGGTCTCACCGTTGTACAGCACGACCTTGGTGAAGCCGATCTTGTCGGCGAACAGGCCCTTGTCGTTCTTGACCAGCGACATCTGCGCGTTGGTCATGCTCTTCACGTCGAAGTTGAACGGGCCCGAGACGGGCGGGTTCTCCGGGCGGAACTTCTGGAAGTCGCCGTTCAGCTTCTTGCCCTCGGCGCTGTCCAGGCTGGTCTTGGCCTTCCGCAGGGCCTCGGCCTTGGTCGCCCACTCACCGTAGACCGAGTCCGGCAGGATCCCGGCGCGGAGGATGTAGCGCTCCAGCACGGTGGACGGCGTACCGATCGTGAACACCACCGTGGTGTCGTCCTTGGCGCTGACGTCGGACAGGAACGTCCAGTCCTGCTGGCGCAACAACCAGCGCAGGTTGAACGTCGCCACGACGTCCTTGGCGGTCACCGGCTTGTCGTCGCTCCATTTCAGCCCGGAGCGCAGCTTGAGGGTGTAGGTCTTGGTCGCCTCGTCCAGCGTGCCGGACTCGGCCATCATCCATTCCCACTTCTTGTCGGCCCAGTAGTACATGCCGGCGCTCGGGTAGACGAGGTCGAAGTACGGGCTGTTGCTGGCCTGGATGCCGTCGGTGACACCGGCAGCCAGGTTGAAGTGGCCCTTGGGCGGCAACTGGTACGGGTACGCCCCGTGGAACTCCTTGTTGCCGGACTTGCCGCTGTCACCCCCGCTGGCGTTCGGCTTGCTCGGCGAACACGCCGTCACAGACCCGATGCCGGCCACGCCGACACCGGCGATACCGAAGATCTGGAGCACGTGCCGGCGGGAAATCGCGTTGGTCAGGGCGCTCGCGCCCTTCCCGTTGGTGCCGGAATCGTTGGTGCCGGTGGGACTCATCCTTCGTCCTTTCTGGACTGACCACACACCTATGTGGGTCAGTTACTACTTACTGGTGGGACTAACTACCGCCCTCGCGTTTTTCCCGGCGCCGGGCGATGACCACCCCGACGACGACCACCAGGCCCAGTAGCAGGCCCAAACACAAGGTGAACAAGGTGACGACGAACTCCGGGGTGCCCGGCGTCAGGGTGAGCAGCAGGACTCCGCTGGCCAGCACCAGGAACGCTGCCCAGCTGAGCGCCACTCGGCCGATCTGGGACGGCATCAGGCCCCCGGCTCATCCGGCCGTCCCCCTTCGCCGACAGCCGGTACGCCGTCGCGCGCGACCACGTGGCACGCGGCGGACTGGCCGGATCGGATCGTGACCAGCTCGGGGACCGCCCCGTCGCACAGCCCGTCCTCGAACAGCGGGCAGCGCGGGTGGAACGAGCATCCGGACGGCAGGTGCGCCAGGCTCGGAATCTCCAGGCTGCGCAGGGTTTCGCGGCCCTTGGTCTTGGTCAGGTCCGGGTCCGGCTCGGGGATCGCGTCGATCAGCGCCCGGGTGTACGGGTGCGTCGGGGCGTTGATGATCTTCGGCGTCGGCCCGAACTCGACGATCCGGCCGAGGTACATCACCGCGGTCTTGCCGCGCCAGCCGAAGTACTTCGCGATCGCCAGGTCGTGGGTGATGAACAGGAACCCGACGCCGAGGTCGTCGCGCAGCCGGCCGAGCATCGCGAGCACGCTGATCCGGATCGACACGTCCAGCATCGACGTCGACTCGTCGGCGATGATCAGCTTCGGGTCCAGCGTCAGCGCCCGGGCGACGGCGACCCGCTGCCGCTGACCGCCGGACAGCTGGTGCGGGTACTTCGACAGGTAGTTCTCGGGCGGGGTCAGATCGACCTTGGCGAGCAGCTCTGTCGCTCTCTCGGCGGCTGCCTTCTTGCTCTTCACCACTCCGTGCTTGAGCAGCGGGGCGGTGATCGTCTGCAGGATCGTCCGCGTCGGGTTGAGCGAGGCGTACGGGTCCTGGTGGACGTACTGCACGCTGCGCCGGAAGGTGGTGAAGTCGTTGCGCTTCAGCGACCAGATGTCGGTGCCGTCGAAGGCCACCTGGCCACTGGTGGGCCGGGCGAGGCCCGCAGCCATCCGGGCCGCCGTGGTCTTCCCGGAGCCGCTCTCGCCGACCAGGCAGAGCACCTCACCGGGGTTGATCGACAGGTCGATCTTGTCGACCGCGCGGATCGGGCCGGCCTTGGTGTCGAACACCTGGCTGACTCCGTCGAGTGTCATCAACGGCGTACCGACTGTGTCCTGGGGGGACAACTCCTGCGCGCTCATGATGCGGTCCCCAAGTCTTCGCTCGGCACCCTGCGTTCGAGGTGCACGTCCTTCCAGTGGATGCAGGCGGCCTCGTGGTAGTCGCCCGGCTCGTCGGTGATCGGGAACAGCGGCGGGTCGGCCTCCTTGCACTCCTCGGTCGCGTACTTACAGCGCGGACTGAACGTGCAGCCCTTCGGCAGCGCGGCCAGGCTCGGCGGCCCGCCCGGGATCGACTCCATGTCCGGCAGGTCGCCGACGATCGGCGGCACGGCCTTGATCAGCCCGAGCGTGTACGGGTGGCGCGGCTTGTAGAACATGTCCCGGACGCCGCCGGTCTCGATGATGCGACCGGCGTACATCGTGGCGACCCGGTCCGCGAGTTCGGCGGCCAGCGACAGGTCGTGGGAGATGAAGATCATCGAGAACCCGAGCCGCTCGCGCACCTCGTGCAGAACGTCGACGACGGACCGCTGGGTGAGGATGTCGAGCGCGGTGGTCGGCTCGTCGAGGATCAGTACCTCGGGTTCGAGCAGCAGGCTCATCGCGATCAGCACGCGCTGCCGCATACCGCCGGACAACTCGTGCGGATAGCTGTCCATCACCCGCGAAGGCTCCAGTCGGACGAGGCGGAGCAGCTCGCCGGCCCGGTCCTCGATCTCCTGCTTGGTGGCCTTGGTGTGCGCCCGCATCGTGTCGTGCATGTGCGCGCGGATCTTGAGCACCGGGTTGAACGCGTTCATCGCGCCCTGGAACACCATTGCCGCGTCCCGCCAGCGGAACTGGCGCAGGTCCCGGCCGTCCAGGCCGAGGACGTCGATCTCGGTACCGTCGCCGCGGTTGAAGGTCACCTTGCCGCTGGCGTGCCCGAGCCGCGGCAGCAACCGCAGCAGGCCGAGCCCGAACGTCGTCTTGCCGCAGCCGCTCTCGCCGACGAGCGCCAGGCTCTCGCCCGGGAACAGGTCGAGGTCGATGCCGCGGACCGCCTGCACCGTCGTACCGGAACCGGTCCGGTACTCGACCTTGAAGTCGCGGATGGACAGCAGCGGCTTGCCTTCGCCGCCGCGCAGCGCGCGGTCGCTGACTGCGCTGGATTTGCTGGGAGTAGTCGCCATCGGGGTCACCGGTCCCGGAGCCGCGGGTTGAGGATCTCTTCGAGGGATCTCGTCATCATCACCAGTCCGAGGAGCAGCAGGACGATCGCGAGGATCGGGCTGAGGATCCAGGCCAGACTCGCGTCGTTGAAGATGGCGCCGGCGATCCAGGCGCGGTTGAGCATGATGCCCCAGTTCGCCCCGCTCAGCGGCGCGAGCCCGAGCAGGTAGAGGCCGACCAGCTGGTAGATCGCATTCGTCACGCCGATCATGAAGTTCATCAGGATGAAGCTGGCCATGTTCGGCAGGATCTCGACGAACACCACCCTGATCGTTCCGAGGTCGAGCAACCGGGCGGCCTCGACGAACTCGCGTTCCTTCAGCGAGAACACCTGGGCGCGTACCGCCCGGGTCAGCACCGGCCAGGACAGGCCGCCGACCAGCAGCGCGAGCAGGATCGGCGAGTCGAGCTTGAAGAACGCGCCCATGACGGCGAGCAGGACGATCTGCGGGACGGTCAGGAAGACGTCGGCCAGCGTGACCACGACCGTGTCGACCCAGCCGCCGAGGTACGCCGCCAGCGACCCGAGCACGATCGCCAGCGCGGTCGAGATCGCCGCGGCGAAGAAGCCGACGAAGATCACCGTCCGGCCGCCGCCGATCATCTGGATCAGGACGTCCTTGCCCTCGTTGTCGGTGCCGAGCAGGTGCCCGGGCGAGCCGGCGGGGAGCAGGATCTCCTTGACGTTCGGTGCCACGTCGGGCAGGAAGAACGGCACGATCGCGGTGATCAGCACCAGCAGGGCGACGATCACGAAGCCGATGAAGCCCGCCGGGCTGCGGCGCAGCGAGCTCAGGATGCCCGCGAACCGGGAAACGCCGGTGGTCCCGACCGACGAGACGGGGATTGTTGCCTCGGTCATCTGATCGTCACCCCTTGCCCGTGCCGCCGACCCGGATCCGCGGATCCAGGCGGCTGTAGAGGACGTCCGCGAGCAGGTTGGCCGCTACCACCGAGATCGTGACGACCAGGAAGATCCCCTGCAGCACCGGGTAGTCGCGGCCGTTGACCGCGTTGAAGAGGCTGAAGCCGATGCCCTGGTAGCCGAAGATCTTCTCCACGAAGATCGAGCCGCCGACCACGAACCCGAGCGACACCGCGAGCTGGCTGAACAGGGGCAGTACGGCGTTGCGTCCGACGTACCCGGACCGGATCCGGTTGTCCGACAGACCGCGCGCCCGGGCGACCGTCACGTAGTCCTCGCCGAGGGTCTCCACCGTGGACGACTTCATCACCAGCGCCCAGGAGCCGACCGTCGTCAGCGCGTAGGCGAGGATCGGCAGGAACGCGTGGTAGAAGATGTCGTTCAGGAAGCTCAGGCTGAACGACGGCTCCACCCCGGGGGTGTACGAGCCGCGGGCCTCGGTCAGGTTGAACAGCTGCAGCTTCACCCCGAGGAAGACCACGATCAGAATCGCCAGGATGTAGTTCGGGATCGCGTGCAGCAGCGAGCCGATCGACGTCAGCAGATGGTCGATCCAGCTCTCCCGGCGGTAGGCCATGATCATGCCCGCCACGATGCCGACGATGAAGCTGAAGACCGTCGCGACGCCGACCGAGAACAGCGTCCACGGCAGGTAGGTCTTGATCACCTCCGCGACCGTGGTGCCGGGCGACAGCACCGAGTTGCCGAAGTCGCCGTGCAGCAGGTTGACCATGTAGGTCCCGTACTGCGACAGCACCGGGGCGTTCGGGTCGAGCGAGAAGAGGTTCTTCGCCTGTGCGGCGGCCGCCTCGTACGAGATACCGGTCTGCGCGATCTGCGTCTGGATATAGGTGTCGACCGGGTTACCGGGCAACAATCTGACCAGGAAGAACGTGCCGGTGGTGACGATGAAGACCGTCAGGACCGCCTTGAAGAGTCTTCGGACCAGCCAGGCGTTGACAAAACGCCGAGCAGCCGAGGGTCTCGGTTCGACGACCGGTCCTTCGATCAGCTTCGCCGCGGACGTGTCGACCGCACCACTCACTGCTCACCTCCACGCGACTACCAGGGAAAGCCGGTGGCGCAGACCCTCAACAGCACGAATTAGTAACGCTGTCTTGCAAGAGTCTGCGCATAGTGACGACAGTCTGCGCAACCTCGGTCACCGAGTCAACGACTTGAGGCAACGTTGAGACAACGTCGCGGACCGTGACGCAACGGTACCGGCGCGTGCAGGAATCGCCCGCCTCCGACACGGAGACGGGCGATTCGCGGTGTTGGTTCGACTACGTTCAGCGCGTGGCGCGGTTGACAGCGGACACCACGGCCTTCAACGACGCGGTGAGAATGTTGGCGTCCCGGCCGACACCCCAGAACACGTCCTCGCCGACCTCGCATTCGACGTACGCCGCGGCCAGTGCGTCACCGCCCGCGGAAAGCGCGTGCTCGTGGTAGTCCAGCACCCGTACGTCGTACTTCAGCGGCTTGATCGCGTCCACGAAGGCCGACACCGGACCGTTGCCCTCGCCAACCAGCTCGTGCGGCACACCGTTGGCATAGACCTGAACCCGGAGCTGGTCGCCCTGGCCCTCACCGGACGTCGAGTTGACGCTGAGCAGCGACAGCGGCCCCGGCGCCAGGTACTCGGCGGCGAAGATGTCCCACATCTGCTGCGGGCCGACCTCGCCGCCCTCGTTGTCGGTGTGCTGCTGGATCACCCGGCTGAACTCGATCTGCAGCCGGCGCGGCAGGTCGAGCCGGTGCTCGGACTTCATGATGTACGCGACGCCGCCCTTGCCGGACTGCGAGTTCACCCGGATCACGGCCTCGTAGCTGCGGCCGACGTCCTTCGGGTCGATCGGCAGGTACGGCGCCTCCCAGGCGATCTCGCCGACCGGCTTGCCCTCGGCCGCGGCCTGCTTGTCCAGCGCCTCCAGGCCCTTCTTGATCGCGTCCTGGTGCGAGCCCGAGAAGGCGGTGTAGACCAGGTCGCCGGCGTACGGCTGACGCTCGGGAACGCGCATCTGTGTGCAGTACTCGACCGTACGGCGGATCTCGTCGATGTCGGAGAAGTCGATCTGCGGGTCGATGCCCTGGCTGAACAGGTTCATCCCCAGCGTCACCAGGTCGACGTTGCCGGTCCGCTCACCGTGACCGAACAGGCAGCCCTCGACGCGGTCCGCGCCGGCCATCAGCGCCAGCTCGGTGGCGGCCACCGCCGTACCGCGGTCGTTGTGCGGGTGCAGGCTGATCGTGCTGTGCGCACGCCGGGTCAGGTTGCGGCCGAACCACTCGATCTGGTCGGCGTACACGTTCGGGGTGCACATCTCGACGGTGGCCGGCAGGTTCAGGATGATCTCGCGGCCCTCGGCGGGCTGCCAGACGTCACTGACCGCCTCGCACACCTCGAGCGCGAACTCCAGCTCGGTGCCGGTGAAGATCTCCGGGCTGTACTGGTACCCGAACTCGCAGTCGCCCAGGATCTCGTCGGCGTACTTCATCACGGTCTCGGTGCCGCGGACGGCGATCGTGCGGCACTCGGCCTTGTCGACGTTGAACACCACCCGGCGGAACAGCGGCGCGGTCGCGTTGTAGAGGTGGATGGTGGCCTTCGGCGAGCCTTGCAGCGACTGCACGGTGCGCTCGATCAGCTCCTCGCGCGCCTGGGTCAGCACCGAGATCGTCACGTCGTCCGGGATGACGTCGTCCTCGATCAGGCTCCGGACGAAGTCGAAGTCGTACTGGCTGGCGCTCGGGAAACCGACCTCGATCTCCTTGTAGCCCATCTTCACCAGCAGGTCGAACATCCGCCGCTTGCGGGCCGGCGACATCGGCTCGACCAGCGCCTGGTTGCCGTCGCGGAGGTCGGTGGACAGCCAGCGCGGGGTGTGGTCGACGGACTTGGCCGGCCAGGTGCGGTCGGGCAGGTCGATCGGCGGGAACGCGCGGTAGCGGTGGGTCGGCATACCGGACGGCTGCTGAACAGGCTTGGGCTGGTTCTTCGGTGCCACGGGGTTCTCCTCGAGAAGCTGTCTACTGCACAGGGTCGCTTGGACGACCGGCGTACGACAAAACTCCGCGGCGAGGGAACCGGCCTTAACAGGCCTCGCCGCGGCAGCGAAGGAGGAGAAGCTGGTGCCGCATGATGCCGATGAGTCTATGCACAACTCCCCCGGCCCGTCGAACCAGGGGTCTCGACCGGCGAGACACGGAGAGTTACGGGGCGCTCGCTGAGGATGTGCTGAGGATCCGCGTCGCGGGCTCGCGTGATGGTTCGGCGCCGGTGCGAGGATGGGCGGATGACGGCGCGAGTACTCGTGGTGGAGGACGCGGAACCGATCCGGACCGCCGTCGGGATCGCGCTGACGGAGGCGGGGTACGACGTACGGACGCAGCCTGACGGTGACGGGTTCGAACGGGAGCTGGCGACGTACCGGCCGGATCTGGTGCTGCTGGATGTGATGCTGCCCGGGCGGGACGGGTTCGAACTGCTGACGCTCGCCCGCGAGACGTCGAACGCCGGTGTGATCCTCTTGACCGCCCGCGATGCTGTCGGGGACCGTCTGCACGGGTTGCGGGCCGGCGCGGACGACTACGTGGTCAAGCCGTTCGTCCTGGCCGAGCTGATCGCCCGGGTGGAGGCGGTGCTGCGCCGGATGGGACGGCTGCGGACGGTGCTGACGGTGGGCGATCTCGAGGTGGACGTCGAGGCGCGAGCGGTACGGCGGGCCGGGACAGCGATCGAACTGACGGCGACCGAGTTCAAGCTGCTCGCGTTCCTGGCCGGACGGGACGGGAAGGTGGTCGGCAAGACGCAGCTGCTGACCGCGGTCTGGGGGTACGACGACTACGCGGACAACCTGGTCGAGGTCTACGTCAGCGGTCTCCGCCGCAAACTGGAGGCACACGGCCCGCGCCTGCTGCACACGGTCCGCGGCTCGGGGTACGTGTTGCGATCATGAACCTGTCGCTGCGGGTGCGCGTGACGTTGACTGCTATCGCCGTACTGCTGGTGGTGCTGCCGATCACCGGGCTGACGGTGAAGGCGGTGTTCGACGCGCAAGCCGAGCGCAGTCTCGACTCGCTGCTCACCGGCCGGGCGCAACTGGCGCAGCAGCTCGCTCGGCAGAACGTTGCGCCAGGCAACTTGGTACGGCGGGTGGACGCGGACGGGGTCCGGGTGACGCTGATCCTGCGCAACGGGCGGCAGTTCGGTGCACCGCCGATCGATCCGGGTGAGACCGTCCGGCAGGTGAAGGCAACGCTGCAGGCCGGCCAGCAGACCAAGGGCGCGACGCTGTTGCTGTCCGCCGACACCGGATTGCTGGCCGACGCGAGCGCCCGACTGCGGAACGTTCTGCTGATCTCCGGCGGGCTCGCGATCCTGATCACCGCGCTCGCGTTGGTGATCGGGATGCGGTTCGCGTTGGCGCCGTTGGACGCGATGACCGGGTTGGCGCGGTCGATCGCGGCGGGACGGCGGGGCGGACGGTTGCAACCGTCGCGCGCGGACACCGAACTCGGCCGCACCGCAACCGCCTTCGACGAAATGCTCGATGCTCTCGAAGGCGCTGAGGGTGCGGCGCGGCGATCGGAAGACCGGATGCGAGAGTTCGTCGCCGATGCCGCCCACGAACTGCGCACTCCGGTCGCCGGTCTTCAAACCGCTGCCGAAACCCTGATCCAGCTAGGTCCGGAGGCGTCGGCCGCGCAACGTGAGGAACTCGAGCTGTTGTTGGTCCGCGAGTCCCGTCGCGCCGGCACGCTCGTCTCCGACCTGCTCGAACTCAGCCGCATCGACGCCGGGCTCCAGCTACATCTGGCGCCTGTGGACCTCCGCGACCTCGCCGAGGCTCAGGCGGCTCGCCTTCGCTTGGTCGCACCCGATGTTCGCGTCGAGATCGTCGGCTCGGCGACCGTCACCGCCGACGCCGACCGACTCACCCAAGTCCTCACCAATCTCGTCGACAATGCCCGCCAGGCCGGCGCCCATACGCTGCGCATCACAGTTGCTCCCACCGGCGTACGCGTCGAGGACGACGGTCCCGGCGTACCGCCGCCCGCCCGCGACCGCATCTTCGCCCGCCTCGTCCACGGCCCCCACAGCAAAGGCGCCGGCCTGGGCCTCGCGATCGCCCGCGGCGTAGCCCGAGCCCACGGCGGCGACCTGACCGTCACCGACCGCCCCGACGGCCACCAAGGCGCCGCCTTCCACCTCCACCTCCCACCCACCACCACCTGATCCGCCATCCCCGCCCACCTTCAAAGGCCACTTTGTGCACCAGATCCGTACGTCGCGCGTTCCGCCGTACGGATCTGGTGCACAAAGTCCGCTTCAGGCTCGGAGGAGGTTGTTGATGGTGGTGGTGTGGTTGGCGAGGATTCGGGCTGGGTCTGCGCCCAGGACGTGCTGGAGGACTGTGGCGTAGACGTCACGGAAGTCGGTGGTGGACTTCAGGTCGCCGTTCGACAGGTCGGTCAGGCTGGGCTGTTCGCCGTAGAAGCCGCCGGTCACCTTCTCGCCGAGGACGAAGACCGGGCCGGCCGTGCCGTGGTCGGTGCCGTCGCTGCCGTTCGCCTGCACCCGGCGGCCGAACTCCGAGTACACGAGGACGACCGCGTTCTTCCCACGGTCGGTCCGCTGTAGCCGCTGCACGAACGGCGTCAGCGCCCCGTCGAGCTCGGTCAGCAACCGCTGCTGGGTGCCGCGTTCGTCCGCATGCGTGTCGAAGCCGCCGAGCGACGCGGAGTACGCCCGCGTCGGCACTCCCGCCTCGATCAGCCCGGCGATCAGTTCGAGTTGCGCGCCGAGCTGCGAAGCGCCGCCCGCGGACGCACCCTTCGTGCGCTCCTCGTCGTCTTCGTCTTCCTGCTCATGACCGCCCCGAACCGCCTTCCCCAGCACCTGCGTCGCGTTCTGCAGATCCTGCACCGACTTGGCCGCTCGCGCCTGCCAATGCCCCTCGCCCGGACTCGGTTTGCCCAGCGCCGCGTACGCCGTACCCAACGCACCACCAGGCAACGCCAACCCGCGCAACGGCAGTGATGCCGCGGCCGTGGTCTCGCCGGCGAGCAACGGCGGCAGGGTCGGCTCGACGGAGACCGCCCGCAGCGGGTCCGCTCCGGTCGCGTCCAGCCAGCGGCCGAGCCACCCGGTCGGTACCGGTGACTTCGGCGACGCCGTCTGCCAGATCGCCATCGACCGGAAGTGACTGCGATCGGGCTCCGGATAGCCGACGCCGCGCACGATCGCGAGCCGCTTGCTGTCCCACAACCCCTTCAGGCCCTTCATCCCCGGGTTCAGTCCGAGTCCGTCGCCGAGGTCGAGCACGTCGTCGCCCGCGTACGCCAGGTCCGGCCGAGCCTTCTGGTACGCCGGGTCCGCCGCCGGGACGACCGTGTTGAGTCCGTCGTTGCCGCCGTACAACGTGATCACGACCAGCACCGCCTGATCACTCGGCAGCGGATCGTCGACGGCCGCGGCCATCAGGTCGGACCAGTTCACTTGAGTCGCCCCGGCCGCCAGCGCACCTGCCCCGGTCACCCCGCTGAGTGCCAGGAACCGCCGTCTCGTCAGATTGTCCACAATTCTCCTATCCGCTCACGACGTACTCAGGTGCGCACGCCGCCACCGCGGTCAGCTGCACTGGATCCTTCACACCGGCCAGCGCCGACCGGGTCCGCTGCGACCAACTGTCGACACCGAGCAGCGCGCCGACCGCGCTCACTCGATCGGTTGCGTTGTCGACAATCGACAGGTCGGCCTTCTTCGCCAACTGCTGCGCGAGCTGCAGCCGCGTCACACCGGCCGACGTGGTCAGCCAGCTCGCACCGGCCGGCCAGCCGCCGACACTCGGCGGGCGGTACGGCAACTGGCCCATTCCCCGCAGCCCGGCGAGCAACTTGGTCTGCTCCTTCTCGGCCAGCTTCCCCGGCCGGACGCGGAGCGCCCGCAGCAACCCGACCGCCCACTCCACCGGCTGCTTCACCAGACTGGCCGACGGATCACGGAACCCCGCCTCACCAACCATTGCCGTCAGCAACGACCGCACATCCCGGCTGCTGCCGTACGCCGTACTCAGCCGGGCGACCGTGGCCGCATCGGGTGGCGTCGCCGACACCAACCGGAACCACAACCGCCCGATCACGAACGCGGCCGACGCGGGCTGCGCCAACGCGAGCGCCGCGAAATCCTTCGCGTCGAAATCGCCGGTCCTGCCGAGCACCGTCTTCGTCCCGGAGTCGAACCGCCGGCGCTGGAACGTCGCGCCGTCTTCCCGCAGCACCCACCCGGTCAGGCAGCGCGCGCCCTGTGCCACATCGGCTTCCTGGTAGTGGCCGATGCCCAGCGTGAACAGCTCCATGAACTCGCGGGCCAGGTTCTCGTTCGGCGAGCCCTTGCGGTTTCGTTGACCATCCAGCCAGCGGATCGTGGCATTGTCGACAATCATCGCCTGCGCGAGGTCGCCGAACCGGCCGAGGGCGAGCCGGCGCTGGGTCTGGTTCTGCGCCAGCATCCAGGCCGCGTTGCGGACCTTCTGGTTGCTGGTCGCGAAGTGCCCGTGCCAGAACCAGGTCAGCCGCTCCCCCGCGGTCCGGCTCACAACCATCCGATCGAGCCACCACAGCGTCAGTTTCCGTTCCTGCGCAGCCCGCTGCCGATTAGCAGCCTTCTTCGCGTCCTTGTCCTGCTTGTCCTGCTTGTCCTGCTTGTCCTGCTTGTCCTGCTTGTCCTGCTTGTCCTGCTTGTCCTGCTTGTTCGGGTTCGCCGGCGGTTCGAGGCCGGTCGGTACGGCGATCGCCGCCGCGGCCGCATCCGCGCCCGGACCGAGCAGGCGCCGTACCGTCGCGTCGACACCGGCCTCCAGGTCGCCCGGCGCCGAGCCGAAGCTCAGGCGATCGTTCAGCCGCCGCACGACGGCTCTCTCACTGATCCCGGTCATGCTCCCGATCGTGTCCGGCGCACGCCTGCCGGGCCAGGATCCGGCGGCCTTCTTCAGCGGATCCACAGGTTCGAGTAGACAGCGTCTATCAACCTCATGTAGACACTGTCTACGTGATCGCCCTCGGCCTGCTGACGGCTTCCGCCGCCTGCCACGCGGCCTGGAACCTGCTACTCAAACGCACTGGCCCAGGCGGTCCGGCGTTCGTCTGGCTCTGCGGCCTGCTGACACTGCCCGTCTCGATCGTCCTGCTCGTTCGCGGCCCTCTCACGACGGTCTGGTGGGCCGGCGTGGTGAGCATGGCGCTACACACGACGTACGCCGTCACGCTGCAGAAGGCCTACGCGCTCGGGGAGTTCTCGACTGTGTACCCGATCAGCCGGGGCACCGCGCCGGCGCTGGTGACGATCGCCGCAGTGCCGCCACATCCGCAGGTGTACGTCGGCGCCGCCTTGGTGCTGACCGGCGTACTCATCCTGGATCCACCACGTTCACAGCGGCGCAGCGTGGCGCTCGGGCTGGCGGTGGCGATGGCGGTGGCGGGATGTACGGCGGCCTACACGTTGTGGGATGCGTTTGCGGTCGACTCGTTGCAGGTCGACGTGCTCTCGTACCTGGCCGTTGCGAACGTGGCGCAGATCGTCGTGTTGTCGACAATCGTCCGCGACGTCCGCGGCGCGGCCCGGCACTGGCGGACCGCCGTACCGATCGCGGTGTTGATGCCGGCCAGTTACGGGTTGGTGCTCCTGGCGTTGTCGTTCGCGTCGGTCGGCACGGTGGCGGTCGGCCGGACGCTGAACGTCGTCCTGGGCGCACTACTCGGCGCAGTCGTTCTCCGCGAGCGGCCGCGCGTCGCGGGACTGGTCGTTGTGGTGGCCGGCGTACTTCTGGTGAGTGTTTGAGGGGAGCGTTCAATGAGAGATCTGGTGTGTTTGCACGCAGGTACGAGTGGACCGTCGACGTGGGACCGCTTCGTACCCGAGTTCGAGGCGTTGGGGTACCGGGTGCATCGTCCGACGTTGCTGGGCCACGGCACAACGCCCCGCGACGCCGCCCGTACCGGCTCGACGACTTCCGCGACCAGGTACTGGGTGAACTCGACGGCCTGGACCACCGGACGATTGTCGGCAATTCGCTCGGAGCGTTCGTGGCGAGTGCTGTCGCGATGGCGGATCCCGATCGTGTCGACAGCCTGGTCCTGGAGGAACTCCCGGTCCCGCCACGGGACGCCGCAGACACCGCAGACACCGCAGACACCGCACCAACCACGCGCGCGATGCCCGCGCTAGCACTGCTAGCGGCCGGTTGGCTCACGAGGCGCAGGTGCGACCCGCCCTGATGCCCTCGGCAACCATCAGCACGATCGAGGCCGGTCACCGTATCCACACCCACGCACCCGAACTCTGGCTGGCCATGGTCCGGACGTTCCTTGCCTTCAAGAGCGCTTGAATTCCTAAGCTTGCGGCATGACGGAAACTCTCCTCGACCGGATCGGGACACACGGGCTCGGCGTGCTGGTCACGATCAAGCGGGACGGCCGGCCGCAGCTGTCCAACATCACCTATGTGTTCGACGGCGAACGCGTCCGGATCTCGCTCACCGATGGCCGCGCCAAGACCAAGAACCTGCGCCGCGACCCGCGCGCCAGCCTGTACGTCAACGGCCCGAACGGCCGCTCGTACCTCGTCCTGGAAGGCAAGGCCGAGCTCAGCCCGGTCGCCGCCGAGCCGTACGACGCGGTGGTCGAGGATCTCGTCGACTACTACCGGACTGCGTCCGGCGAACACCCGGACTGGGACGAGTACCGCGCGGTGATGGTCCAGGACAAGCGGCTGATGTTCTCGATGACCGTCGACCACGCCTACGGCATGCCGGCACCGTCCTGAACAAACGTTCCGGGCCCGCCCCCTGAGGAGCGGGCCCGGAACGCGGCACTTCAGCGCAGATCGAAGCGGTCGAGCTCCATGACCTTGGTCCAGGCGGCGACGAAGTCCTTGACGAACTTCTCCTGGGCATCGGCGCTCGCGTAGACCTCGGACAGCGAGCGCAGCTGCGAGTTCGACCCGAAGATCAGGTCGGCCGCCGTCGCGGTCCACTTCAGCTCGCCGGTCGCGGCATCCCGGATCTCGAACAGGTTCTCGTCGGACTCCGACGCCCGCCACTCGGATCCCGGTGCCAGCAGATTGACGAAGAAGTCGGTCGACAGGGTGTCAGTCCTGTCGGTGAAGACGCCGTGCTTCGCGTTGCCGACGTTCGCACCGAGCGCCCGGAGGCCGCCGACCAGAACGGTCATCTCCGGACTCGTGAGCGTCAGCATGTACGCGCGGTCCAGCAGCAGCGTCTCCGGCGACAACTTCTCCCCGGCCCGCAGGTAGTTCCGGAACCCGTCGGCCCGCGGCTCGAGGACGCCGAACGACTCGACGTCGGTCTGCTCCTGCGTCGCGTCGGTCCGGCCGGGGTGGAACGGAACGGTGACGTCCTGACCGGCGTTCTTCGCCGCCCGCTCGACCGCCGCGTTGCCCCCGAGCACGATCAGGTCGGCGAGCGACACGCGCTTGCCACCCGGCTGCGACGCGTTGAAGTCCTGCTGGATCCGCTCCAGGGTCTCCAGGACCTTCGCCAGCTCGGCCGGCTCGTTGCACTCCCAGCTGCGCTGCGGCTCGAGCCGGATCCGCGCGCCGTTCGCGCCGCCGCGTTTGTCGGTCCCGCGGAAGCCGGCCGCGGACGCCCACGCCGTGGACACCAACTGCCGCACCGACAATCCGGAACCGAGGACCTTCTCCTTGAGCGCCGCGATGTCAGCGTCGTCGATCAGCTCGTGGTCGACCGCCGGGACCGGGTCCTGCCACAGCTGCGGCGACGGGACCCATGGACCGAGGAAGCGCGAGACCGGACCCATGTCACGGTGCAGCAACTTGTACCAGGCCTTCGCGAACGCGAGTGCGAACTCGTCGGGGTTCTCGAAGAAGCGTCGCGAGATCGGGCCGTAGACCGGGTCGAACCGCAGCGCGAGGTCGGTCGTCAGCATGGTCGGACGGTGCTTCTTCGACGCGTCGTGCGCGTCCGGCACCGACTCGCCGGCGTCCTTGGCGACCCACTGCTTGGCGCCGGCCGGGCTCTGCGTCAGCTCCCATTCGTGGCCGAACAGGTTCTCGAAGAAGCCGTTGCCCCACCGGGTCGGCGTACTCGTCCAGGTCACCTCGAGCCCGCTGGTGATCGCGTCGCCGGCCTTGCCGGTCCCGTAGCTGCTCGCCCAGCCGAGCCCTTGGGCCTCGAGCGGCGCCGCCTCGGGCTCCGGACCGACGCTCTCCGCGGGTCCGGCGCCGTGAGTCTTGCCGAACGTGTGGCCGCCGGCGATCAGCGCGACGGTCTCCTCGTCGTTCATCGCCATCCGGCCGAACGTCTCGCGGATGTCGCGGGCCGCGGCCAGCGGGTCCGGGTTGCCGTTCGGGCCTTCCGGGTTGACGTAGATCAGGCCCATCTGGACCGCACCGAGCGGGCCACCCAGCTCGCGGTCGCCGCTGTACCGCTCGTCGCCGAGCCAGGTGTCCTCCGGACCCCAGTAGATCTCTTCCGGCTCCCAGACGTCCTCCCGTCCGAACCCGAAGCCGAAGGTCTTGAACCCCATGTCCTCGAGGGCCACGTTGCCGGCCAGGACGAGCAGGTCGGCCCACGAGACCTTCCGGCCGTACTTCTGCTTCACCGGCCAGAGCAGCCGGCGGGCCTTGTCCAGGTTCGCGTTGTCGGGCCAGCTGTTCAGCGGCGCGAACCGCTGCGCCCCGTCGCCCGCGCCGCCGCGGCCGTCCTCGATCCGGTACGTGCCGGCCGCGTGCCAGCTCATCCGGATGAACAGCGGTCCGTAGTGCCCGAAGTCCGCGGGCCACCAGTCCTGCGACGTCCGCATCACCTCGGCGAGATCGCGCTTGAGCTCGTCGACGTCGAGCTTGCTGAACTCCTCGGCGTAGTCGAAGTCCTCCGCCATCGGATTCGACTTCGCCGCGTGCGGGTGCAGGATCGTCAGGTCCAGCTGGTTCGGCCACCAGTCCCGGTTGCTGCGCGGCCGGCTGACAGTCGGCTCCGGGGAGTCGATGGCAGGGTTCTCGCTCTCACTGCCGTGCTGGGTAACGCCGGGTGTGTCGGACATGCTCAACCTCTCGGTGCGATTGCTGATGTCAGGAAGTGCCGGCGGCACAGGTCGGGCACAGGCCCCAGTACACGACCTCGGCCTCGTCGACGACGAAACCCCGGTCGTCGGACGCGGTGAGGCAGGGCGCGTGCCCGACCGCACAGTCGACGTCGACGATGGCGCCGCAGGACCGGCAGACCAGGTGGTGGTGGTTGTCCCCCACCCGCGCCTCGTAGCGGGCCACCGAACCGGCCGGCTGGATCCGCCGGACCAGGCCGGCGTCGGCCAGTGCGCGGAGTACGTCGTACACCGCTTGATGGGACACGTCGGGCAACTCGTCCCGGGTGGCCCGGATGATCCCGTCGGTGTCGGCATGCGGATGCTGGTGCACGGCTCGCAGTACCGCCATCCGGGGACGGGTGACCCGGAGCGCGGCCGTCCGTAGCACCTGCTCGAGTTCGGACTCGATGGCCACGTTCGCGAGTCTTCTCCGCAGTCTGGAATCAGTCAAGAGTGCCCGGATTACGGTGTGCCGCGCCGGACGAGATCCTCCGGGGATAAACCAGTCGCGGTAACCGGGGGTCTCGGTGGACCCTGAGGCGTGGAGATCACCAAACTGTCAGCCGACGACGAGGTCGGATGCGCCGAGGCCGTCGCTGTGGACTCGGCCGGCTGGAAGCTGGACTGTCCCGAGATGGTGCAGCACACGCCGCGGAGTTTCGCGAACATGCTGCGCTACGGCTGGGACCTGGAACCGCCGCAGGCCTTCCTGGCCCGCGAGGACGGGACGCCGGTCGGGCTGCTCACGGTCAACGTGCCGGAGTACGACAACACCAACCAGACCTGGCTCGACGTCAAGGTCCATCCCGATCACCGCGGCCGCGGCATCGGGTCGGCGCTGGTCGGGTACGGCGAGAACCTGACCCGTGAACTCGGCCGGAACGTGGTCGGCTTCGGCGGACTCGACCTGCCGAAGGCGGAGGCGTTCGCCCAGCGGCACGCGTTCGAGCAGAAGGCGATCGAGGTCAACCGGCGACAGGACCTGTCCGGGCTGGACTGGGGCGTCGTCCAGCGGCTGTACGACGAGGCGGTGGCGGCGTCGTCGGCGTACGAGCTGGTGAGGTTCACGGGGTCGCTGCCTGACGACATGCTGGACGGCATGGTCGCGGTGACCGAGTCGATCAACGACGCGCCGAGGGACGACCTCGACGTCGACGACGACGTGTACAGCCCGGAGCGGATCCGGGCGTACGAGGAGGCCCAGGCGAAGAGCGACCGCACGATCTACCGGGTGGTCGCCCGTCGGAAGGACACCGGCGACCTGGCCGGCCACACGGTCATCGCGGTCGAGCGGGAGCGCCCGCACCTCGGCGAGCAGCACGACACCGCGGTGTCCCGCGACCATCGCGGTCACCGGCTCGGAGCGCTGCTCAAGTCCGCGATGCTGCTCTGGTTGCGCGACGAGGAGCCGGCGCTGACCCAGATCGACACCTGGAACGCCGAGTCCAACAACCACATGATCGGCATCAACGAGCAGCTCAACTACAAGATCGTCTCCCGGTTCCTGATCTACCAGAAGTCGGTCTAGCCGTCCCCGAGCTGAGCTAGACGGCCTCGACGACCGTCACCTTCATCTCGTTGGTGAGGGTGAAGCCGAGGGAGTTGTAGAGGCGGATCGCGTTGGTGTTGCCGCCGCCGGTGTGGAGGAACGGGGCCTGGCCGGCCGCGGTGATGTGCGCGGCGACCGCGCGGATCAGCCGGCTGGCGAGGCCTTGGCCCTGGTACGACGGATGCGTGCAGACTGCGCTGATCTCTGTGTAGCCAGGAAGCGCGAACCGCGTACCGGCCATCGCGATCAGCTCGCCGTCACGGCGTACGCCGATGAACGTGCCGAGCTCGATCGTGCGGCTCCGGAACGGGCCGGGGTCGGTGAGCGCGACGAGCGAAAGCATCTCGGGTACGTCGTCGACGCCGAGGACGACCGCCTCCGGGTCAGCGGCCGGCAGCGATTCGGGCGCGTGGAACTGGAGCAGATCGATCTCCAGCTCCACCTTGAAGCTGTCCGGCACCGCCAGGGCCGGGCGCATCAGCGCACCGGTCGTACCGGACCCGAGCAGGGCGGCCGCGTCGGCCCAGTCCTGCTCGGTCGGTACGTCGGGCAGCGCGAGGAACGGCGCCATCGCGGGCGGATAACGCCGGACGTTGCCGCGGCTCTCGGCGAACGGGGCGTGCACGCCGGTCAGAGCGGCGTACACGGGATTGCGCAGGTTCATCAGAACCCCAGTTTGCGCAGGTTCTTCGCGTCTGTCTGCCAGTTTTTCGCGATCTTGACGTGCAGGTCGAGGTACACCGGCGTACCGAGCAGGGCCTCGATCTGCCGCCGGGCCGCCGCGCCGACCTCGCGCAGCCGGGCACCCTTGTGGCCGATCACGATGCCCTTCTGGCTTTCCCGCTCCAGGAAGATGTTCGCGTACACGTCCAGTAGCGGCTTGTCCTCCGGCCGGTCCTCGCGCAGCCCCATCTCGTCGATCGTGACCGCGATCGAGTGCGGAAGCTCGTCCCGGACACCCTCGAGCGCCGCTTCGCGGATCAGCTCCGCGACCAGCGTCTCCTCGGGCTCGTCGGTGATGTCACCGTCCGGATAGAGCGGAAAACCGGAAGGCAGCAGCTTGACGAGCTCGTCGGCGACCAGATCGACCTGGTACCCGGACGTCGCGGACACCGGTACGATCGACGCCCACTCGATGCCGGACGACTCGCCGAGCGCCTGGATGTCGGCCAGATGCTCGACCATCCGCTCGGGTTCGACAAGGTCGGCCTTGGTGGCGAGCGCGACCTTCGGCGTCTTCGCGACCTTCGCCGCCTCGGCCGCCAGGAAACGGTCGCCCGGGCCGATCTTGTCGCTGGCCGGCAGACAGACCGCGATCACGTCTACCTCGGCCCAGGTGGTCTTCACCAGATCGTTCAGCCGCTCACCGAGCAGCGTGCGCGGCTTGTGCAGACCGGGTGTGTCCACCAGGATCAGCTGCGCATCGGGCCGGTGCACGATCCCGCGGACAGCGTGCCGCGTGGTCTGCGGCTTCGACGACGTGATGACGATCTTCTTGCCCACCAGGGCGTTGGTGAGGGTGGACTTGCCCGCGTTCGGCCGGCCGACGAAGCAGGCGAAACCCGCTTTGAAGTTCTCAGGTGTGGACGACATCGCGGACCTCTCCAGTGCCAAGGGCAAGTACTACGGGAATGTTGGCGCCGGCGAAGTGCCGGACGACGCCCACATCGGCGGATTCGGACTCGGTGACCACGGCGGCCGCCTCGAGACCTTTCACCCCGGACGCGAGCGCCATCGCCACCGCCAGCTGCAGCGCGGTCAGCTCGACCGTGTCGAGCGCGACCGTGCAGGCGGAGTACGTCCGCCCGTCGGAGTCCCGTACGGCGGCTCCTTCAGCGGCCCGCGTCCGTGCACGGGCAGCGCGGGCGAGCGTGACGAGTTTGGCGTCCTCCGCCGAAAGGTCTGACAAGAAAAGCTCCAAAAGTTCAAGGAAGGAGGCGGGGTGGGGTGGGTCCTAGGTCAGGCGTGTTGGTGGTTCTGGTCCTGCGGGGCAGGAGTCGGCTCCTCGCGCCGTACGAGAACCGTACCGACCTGGTTGCGGCGGCCGGACGGCCGCTCCGCGGTCAGCGACAGACCTTCGATCCCCACCTCGGCGCCGGGGATCGGCACCTTGCCGAGCAGTTTGGCCATCAGGCCGCCGACGGTGTCGACGTCGTCGTCGTCCAGGGGTACGCCGAACAGCTCGCCCAGCTCGTCGATCGGCAACCGGCTCGACACCCGGTACGCGCCGTCGGACAGTTGCTGCACCGAGTCCGGGTCCTCGTCGTACTCGTCGGTGATCTCGCCGACGATCTCTTCCAGGATGTCCTCGATGGTGACCAGGCCGGCCGTTCCGCCGTACTCGTCGACGACGATCGCGACGTGCATCCGGGCCGCCTGCATCTCCCGGAGCAGCTCGTCGACCGGTTTGGAGTCCGGGATGTACATGCACCGCCGCATCACCGACTCGACCCGCTCGGTCGACTCGGCCTGGGCGTTGTCGTACACCCGGCGCATCACGTCCTTGAGGTAGACGACGCCGACGATGTCGTCGAGCGACTCGCCGATCACCGGGATCCGCGAGTACCCGGAGCGCAGCGCCAGCGACGTGAGCTGGCGGAGCTTCTTGTGCCGCTCGATGTAGACCATGTCCGTGCGCGGGACCATCACCTCGCGGACGATGGTGTCGCCGAGTTCGAACACCGAGTGGATCATCTGCCGCTCGCCGGACTCGATCACCGCGGACTTCTCCGCGTAGTCGACCAGCGCCCGCAGCTCGGCCTCGGTCGCGAACGGGCCCTCGGCGAACCCCTTGCCCGGGGTCAGCGCGTTGCCGATCAGGATCAGGAACTTCGGCAGCGGCCCGAGGATCCGGGTCAGCGCCATCACCGGGCCGGCCGACATGATCGCGAACCGGTCCGAGTGCTGGCGGCCGAGCGTCCGCGGCGCGACCCCGATGATCACGTACGAGATCAGCACCATCACCACGGCCGTGATCAGCACGTGCTGCCAGGTCACCTCGAGGACGCCGGACAGCGCCTGGGTGACCAGCACGATCGCGGTGATCTCGCAGATCAGCCGGAGCAGGAGCAGCGAGTTCAGGTACCGCGGGGCGTCGGACAGCAGGTCACGCAGCCGGACCGCCCGCAGGTTGCCCAGCTCGACCTGCTCGTTCGCCCGCACCTTCGAGTACGACGACAGCGCCGCCTCGGCCCCGGCAAGCAGCCCGGCCAGCAGAACGAGCACCACGGCCACAACCAGAAGAACAAGGTCGTGGGAAGTCATCGCGGTCAGACACCCTCTAGCCGGTTTCCAGGGGCTCGCCATGCTTCCAGCAGGCGGCCCTGGACGTCCCACATCTCCGCTTTCTCGGCGGGTTCGGCATGGTCGTACCCGAGCAGGTGCAGGATGCCGTGCACCGTCAGCAGCTCGAGTTCGGCCCACGTGCCGTGGCCGGCCTTCGCGCCCTGCGCGGCGGCGACCGTCGGGCACAGCGCGATGTCGCCGAGGTGCCCGAGCGGCAGGTCCTCGTCGGCGTCGCCGTCGGAACCCGGCCGCAGCTCGTCCATCGGCCACGACATCACGTCGGTCGGACCCGGCAGGTCCAGGAACTCGACGTGATATCGCGCCATGGTGTCCTCGTCGACCAGCTTGATCGACAGTTCACACTCCGGGTGCAGCCGCAGCGACGACAGCACGAACCGGCTGAGCCGCATCAGTCCGTGTGCGTCGATCTCGACCCCGGACTCGTTGTTGACCTCGACGTTCATCGGTGGTTGTCAGCACTACCTTCATAGTTTTCGTACGCCGAGACGATCCGGCCGACCAGCTTGTGCCGGACCACGTCGTGCGAGGTGAGCCGGCAGAACGTCAGGTCCTGGACGCCTTCGAGGATGTCCTGCACGACCCGCAGCCCGGAGTGGGTCCCGTTCGGCAGGTCGACCTGGGTGACGTCGCCGGTGACGACCATCTTGGAGCCGAACCCGAGCCGGGTGAGGAACATCTTCATCTGCTCCGGCGAGGTGTTCTGCGCCTCGTCCAGGATGATGTAGGCGTCGTTCAGCGTCCGGCCGCGCATGTAGGCCAGCGGCGCGATCTCGATCGTGCCGGCGGTCATCAGCCGCGGGATGGACTCCGGGTCGAGCATGTCGTGCAGCGCATCGTACAGCGGGCGCAGGTACGGGTCGATCTTCTCCGACAGGGTGCCGGGCAGGAACCCGAGCCGCTCACCGGCCTCGACGGCCGGCCGGGTCAGGATGATCCGGTTGACCTCCTTGGCCTGCAGCGCCTGGACCGCCTTGGCAACCGCCAGGTAGGTCTTTCCGGTACCGGCAGGGCCGATCCCGAACACGATCGTGTTCTTGTCGATGGCGTCGACGTACCGCTTCTGGTTCAGCGTCTTCGGCCGGATCGTGCGGCCGCGGCTGGACAGGATGTTCTGTGTCAGCACGTCGGCCGGACTCTCGGCCGTGGCCTGCTTGATCATCGCGATACTGCGCTCGACCGAGTCGGCGGTCAGCCCGTGCCCGGTGCGGATCACGGCGATCAGCTCGTCGATCAGCCGCTCGGCCAGGGCCAGCTCGGCCGGCTCGCCGTTCAGCGTGATCTCGTTGCCGCGGACCATGATGTCGGCGGCGAACTCCTTCTCGACGATGCGGAGGAACTCGTCCCGGGCTCCGAGCAGGGCCACCATGTCGATACTGTTCGGCACGACGATCTTGTGCGACGCCTGCGTGCCGGCGACTGCTGGAACCGTGCCGTTCGGGCGCGCCTCCGGTTCGATACTGCGTGGCCTGGACAGCCTGTTCCCTCCTGATGCCGATGAAGTGGTCCACCCATGCTAGCCGCCTCGTCCGACACCCTCACTCGGAATTCGCCGGGACACGCTTCCCGGGCGCCCCTCCGGCGGTTTCGCCGGGGTCTCACCGGCGGCGGCGTGCGGGGTCAGGACACCGGCGAGGCGGGCGATCTCGTCCGCCTCCGGGCCGGCCTGGAGCACGCCGTGCTCGAGCGCGAGCCGGCGGTTCCGCTCGAGGGTCCACTCCCGGCCGGGGTGCAGGTTCACAGAGACACCGGACGGCGCCGGGCGCAGCATCGGGGCCATGTCGTTGCGCCGGGCCGGGTCCGCCTCCTCCGGGGCGAGGTTGCGATTGAGCTCATAGCTGCGCAGCATCCGGTACGTCGCCTCGATCGCCGCGCGCGTCGAGCCCGAGGTGGCCGGCGGCGTGTCGAACTCGTCGGAGTGGGTGTTCTTCCCGTCGTCGATTCCCACCGCGTGTACCGGCGTGAACACGTGCAGCGACAGCACCGGCGCCGTCGAGTCACCGTCGTACACCGAGTCCGCGCGCCAGGCGTGCGCACCGGAGTAGCTGTCCTGCAGGGCATGCGCAGCGGCACCGAGATGCTTGAACTCGCCAGATCGCTCCGCAGCCGACGCCTGCGCGAGCTCGTCGTAGATGTATTCGGTGTTGCTCTGCAGGTTGTCCCAGCCCTTGCGGTACGGGTCCGCCATGAAGTGCTCGCGTTGCGCGTTCGGATTCACGTACGCCGAATGCGCGGTCGGGCCTGGGCCGGCGTACGGGACGGACTTGCCGGATCCGCCGTAGTTCTCGATCACGCCCGCGCCGAGCGGGCGGTCCTGATGCGCCTGGGCCTTGTCCAGCGCGGCGGCGTACTCGTCCTGTCGCAGACCGCGGATGGTCCCGTCCGGTCCCGCCAGCTGCTCGTACAGCCGTGCGACAGCGTCGTACGTGATGTCACGGTGCCCCGACCACTGGCCGTCGCCGCGCTGCTTCATCTCTTCAGACTGCCAGCCGTTCGGGCCATAGCGTTGTCAACCTGGAAGGCGGTCTTCGCGTCTTCGTGTCGTGGCACAACCGGCCGTGGTGTACGAAGAGTGCGTGACACATGAGTCCTCGTGGGATGCCGACGAGGCGCTGACGGCTGTCTACACCGCGCACTACACCTCGCTGGTCCGCCTCGGCGCCCTGCTGCTGCGTGACACCGGTACGGCGGAAGAGATCGTGCAGGACGCGTTCGTCGCGATGCACGCGCGCTGGAACCGGCTGCGCGACCCGCACAAGGCGCTCGCGTACCTGCGGACCGCTGTGGTGAACCGCTGCCGCTCCCGCCAGCGCCACCTGGTTGTGGTGGACAAGCACACCCCTCGGACCCTTCCCGACGAGCCGAGCGCGGAGCAGGCAGTACTGCGGACCGAGGAGACCGACAGGGTGATCGAGGCGATGCGGACCCTCCCGGAGAAGCAACGCACAGTGATGGTCCTGCGCTACTACGGTGACCTGTCGGAGGCCGAGATCGCGGACACGATGGGCATCAGCCGGGGATCCGTGAAGAGCCACGCCGCGCGCGCGAGCAAGTCGCTGCGCCAGCTCCTGGAGCAGAACGCATGAACGACAACAACCCGAACGACCCGTTCGACGAGCTGATGCGGCGGTCCCTGCACGAGGAGGCGGACCGGATCGAGCCGTCCGACGCGCTGCCGGAGATCCGCGCCCGCGCGCACGCCCAGCGTTCCGCCGCGCGACGCCCCTGGCTCCTGACCGCCGGCCTCGCCGCCGCCGGTACGGCCGCCGCGATCGGCGCCTTCACCATGCTCAACGGCCCCGACAACGTCGCCGACGACGGGGACGCAGTAGCCGGCTCCACCACCACCGCAACCGGTGCACCCGAGACGCGGGTCCCATCAGTGGCGAGCGTCACCCCTGAGCCGTCACAAGCTCCGACCCAGCCCCCGCCCACCTCGCCGTCCGCGAAGACCGCGGGTCCGACGGAAAGCGGCGTACCGGAGCCAGCGGTCAAGAGCACTGTCGTCCCGGTCTACTGGCTCGGCCAGCAGGTCGGTGCGCAGAAGGAGTCGGCCGCTCGCCTGTACCGCACCTGGGCCAAGGTCAGCGGCCGCCCGGCCGAGCAGGCGGTCCGCATCATGACCACCAAGCAACCGAGCGACCCCGACTACTACTCGGTCTGGCGTGGCGCAGCCCTGAACACCGTCACCCGCTCGAACGGCATCGTCACAGTCGACTTCAAGCAACTCCCGAAGACCAACCTCGACGCCGACCTCGCCAAGGTCGCGACCCAACAACTCGTGTACACGGTGCAGGGTGCTCTGGGGGACGCTGGAGGCACGCGAGTCCAGGTGACCGAGCAGGGTCGGGCCGCCGGCAAACTGTTCGGCCAGGTCGACACCAGCCAACCTATGAGCCGAGCACAAGCCACTGAGGTGCAGGCGTTCATCTGGGTCACCGCGCCGGACGACAACACCGTCGTCACAACTCCCGTGAAGGTGACCGGCATCGCGTCCGTCTTCGAAGCCCAGGTGAACTGGCGCATCGTCTCGGTCAAGACTCGAGCGGTAGTCGCACAGGGCGCCGCCAACACGAGCGAGGCCTATAAGTTCGCGCCGTTCGCCTTCAGCGTGACCAAGCTCCCCCCGGGCACCTACACCCTCGAGGTCTTCGAGATCTCCGCAGGCGACGGAACGATCACCTCGACCGACTCCAAGTCGATCGTCGTGAGGTAGCTCGTCAGTCCTCGCGGTCGATGGTGGCCGCGAGGAGGCCGGGGAAAGCGCTGTTGAACTCTTCGCGGCGGAGGCGGTTGAGGCGGCGGGCGCCTTCGTCGCGTTGTTCGATCAGGCCGGCGGCGCGGAGTACGGCGAAGTGGTGGCTGGCGGTGGCCTTCTTCACCGGGAGGTCGAACGTGCCGCAGGCGCGGGTCCAGTCGTCGTGGACGGCCAGGTCGCGCAGGATCGAGCGCCGCACCGGGTCCGCCAGCGCATCCAGCGCAGCCTGCAACGGCACCTCGGCCGGGTCGACATGGCTGAGCGTACGTGCGCGAGCTGACTCGACGGACATGGTGTTCGATCCTTGTCGTACAGTTGTGTTCGGTTCCTGTCTAACAGCTTAGCGAGGTGCTGCGAATGATCGAGCTGGTCGACTACGGATTCGGGCCGGGTGCACAGGCGCGGGTGGCGGAGGCGCGGCTGCCCGGGCGCGACGGGGCGCTTGCGGCGCTCGAGACGTTCTACTACGCCTTGAACAGCAAGGACCTGGAGACGCTGGTCGCCGGGTGGGCGGATGACGAGCTGGTGCAGCTGAACAACCCGATCGGCGGGATCCTGCGGTCGCGGGAGGCGGTGCGGGATCTGTACGCGCGAGTGTTTGCGGGGACTTTGAACGTGCAGGTGACGTTCGGCGACGCTGCGACGTACTGGCTCGGCGATTCGGTCGTGTTCGCGGGGCGGGAGGTCGGCACATACCGGCATCCGGAGCTCGGTGAGCAGCCGCTGCGGATCCGCACGACACGGATCTTCAGGTACGCCGGCACGTGGCAGCAGATCCACCACCACGGCAGCATCGACGACGCCGACGCACTGGCGAGATACCAGTCCGCCATCCGCAGTTAGGGCTCAGGCCCAGCGGGTGGGGACCAGGAGGGCGGCGGCTGCGGCGACGCCGGCGGTTGAGGTGCGGAGGACGGTGTCGCCTAGGCGGACGGGCTCGGTGGCGAAGGACTTCAGCTCCGTGGGGGCGATGCCGCCTTCGGGGCCGATGACTAGGACGATGTCGCCGGTGGTGGGGGGTTCGAGGGACGCCAGTGGGGTGGTGGCTTCTTCGTGCAGTACGACGGGGAGCGCCGCGCCTGCCAGCAACTCGGCGACCTCGGCCGTGGTGGCGATCGGGGCGACCTCGGCGAACCAGGTCCGCCGTGACTGCTTGCTCGCTTCGAACGCCCATGCCCGCCACTTCGCGAGCGTCTTCTCGACCCGTTCCGGGTTCGCGCGGAACTGACTGCGCTCCGCGTTCCACGGCACGATCACGTCGACGCCGACCTCGGTCAGCATCTCCACCGCCAACTCGGCGCGTTCGCCCTTCGGCACTGCCTGCACCACAACCACGCGGGGATCGGCGGCAACGACGGCTCCCCGCTCGTCCACCGCCACGGTCACCCCAGCCTTCGACGCGGCAACCACGGCCCCTTCGGCCCAGGACCCCCGCCCGTCCGTCAGCCGAACGCGCTCCCCCGGCCCGATCCGCCGTACGACGGCTGCATGCCGCCCCTCGGCTCCGTCGAGCACCAGCTCGTCCTCGTCGAGGTCAGAGTGAAAGAACACGGCGACCCCCACTTACGAACACCTCCCGCCCGTTGAGAAGCGGCGGGAGGCGACACGTCCCAGCGCCGCTGAGACGCGGTGGGGAGGTGAGGCGTCCCCGGGGTGTTGCGGTGTCATCTAGTGGGTGCCGAAGGCGTCGCGGAGGCGGCCGAAGACGCTCTTGTGGGTGGCCTGGACCTGGCCCTGCGGGCGTTCCTCGTCGCGGACCGCCGCGAGCTGCCTGAGGAGCTCGGCCTGGGCGTCGTCGATCTTGGTCGGCGTCTCGACGATGATCTGCACGATGAGGTCGCCACGACCGGCGTGCCGCAGCCGCGGTACGCCGCGTGCGGACAACGTCATCGCCGTACCGGACTGCGTGCCGGGACGGATCTCCAGCGGTGTCGTCTCGCCCTCGAGCGTCGGCAGGTCGATCGTCGTTCCGAGCGCCGCCGCCGTCATCGGCAGCGTCACCGTGCAATGCAGGTCGTCGCCGTTACGGGTGAAGATGTCGTGCGGCTCGACCTCGATCTCGACGTACAGGTCACCGGCCGGGCCACCGCCGGGGCCGATCTCGCCCTGACCGGACAGCTGCACCCGCGTGCCGGTGTCGACGCCGCCGGGGATCTTCACGGTGACGGTACGGCGGGAGCGCACGCGCCCGTCGCCGGAGCACTCGACGCACGGGCTCGGGATCGTGGTGCCGTAGCCGCGGCAGTTCGGGCACGGCCGCATCGTCCGCACCTCGCCGAGGAACGACCGCTGCGTGTGCGTGACCTCGCCACGCCCGTGGCAGATCTCGCAGGTGACCGGCTCGGACCCGGCCGCCGCGCCGGAGCCGCTACAGGTCGGGCACAGTACGGCGGTGTCGACCTTGAGCTCGCGCGTCGTGCCGAACGCCGCCTCGGCCAGGTCGATCCGCAGCGGGATCAGCGCGTCCTGACCGCGCCGGGTCCGCGGCCGCGGCCCGCGGGTGGCCCCGCCGGTCTGGCCGAAGAACGCGTCCATGATGTCGGTGAACGTGAACGCCTGGCCGAAGCCGGCGCCGCCCGGTCCGCCGGCCGCGGTGGCGAACGGGTCGCCGCCGAGGTCGTGCATCTGCCGCTTCTGCGGGTCGCTGAGCACCTGGAACGCGCGCCCGATCTCCTGGAACTTCTGGTGCGCGTCCTCGGAGTCGTTCACGTCCGGGTGGTACTGGCGTGCCAGCTTGCGGTACGCCTTCTTGATCTCGTCCGCTGAAGCGTCACGGCTGACACCTAGGACGGCGTAGTAATCGGTGCTCATACTCCAGACCAGGGGGTTGTATTCGTTAGGAGTCGGCCAGGATCTGGCTGACGTAGCGGGCGACGGCGCGCACTGCACCCATTGTGCTCGGGTAGTCCATGTGGGTCGGGCCGACGATGCCGAGCGTGGCCAGCGCCTCGGACTGCGACCCGTACCCGGTCGCGACCACTGAGGTGGTGGCCAGCTCCTCGAACGGGTTCTCGTGACCGATGCGAACGGTCAGCGTCTGCGGGTTGGTCGCCTCACCGAGCAGCTTGAGGAGGATGACGTGCTCCTCCAGGGCCTCCAGCACCGGCTTCACGTTCCGCTCGAAGTCGTCGCCGTACCGGGTCAGGTTGGCCGCGCCGCCGACGGCGATCCGCTGCTCGCCGACCTCGTCGGTGAACGCCTCCAGCAAGGTGGTGACGATCGCCGCGACCAGTGACCGGTCGGCCGGCGCGAACTGCTCCGGCACACCGGCCAGGGACGTCGTCGCGTCGGTCAGCCGCTGTCCGGCGAGCGCAGTGTTCAACCGGGACCGCAGGTCCGCGATCAGTTGCTCGTCGACGTCGTGCGGGTGCTCGACGAGCCGCTGCTCGACCCGGCCGTTGCTGGTGATCAGCACCAGCAGCAACCGCCGGGGGCTCATCGTGACGACCTCGATGTGCCGGACGCTCGACCGGTTCAGCGACGGGTACTGCACGACGGCGACCTGGCGGGTGATCTGGGCGAGCAGCCGGACGGTACGGCGGACGACGTCGTCCAGGTCGACCGCTCCGGCCAGGAACGACGTGATCGCCTTCTTCTCGGCGGTCGACAGCGTCTTGACCGTGCTCAGCTTGTCGACGAACAGCCGGTAGCCCGCGTCGGTCGGGATCCGGCCGGCGCTGGTGTGCGGCTGGGTGATGTACCCCTCCTCCTCCAGCGCAGCCATGTCGTTACGCACGGTGGCCGGGGAGACGCCGAGGTTGTGCCGGTCGACCAAGGTCTTCGAGCCGACCGGCTCATGAGTGGCCACGTAGTCCTCGACGATGGCGCGGAGCACATCCAGCTTGCGTTCGTCGAGCACGCGCACCACCCTCTCCGACTGTCTTGGCACTCAATCGTTCGGAGTGCCAGTCTAGGCGGTCTCGGGCGAGGCTCCCAACGGAACGGGCGCGGGACGCGCCACAGCGCTGCTCACGTTCAGCGGCTGGTCCTGCACGGCGGAGTCGATGAACGACTCGAGTACGTCCAGCACGTGGTACGCCAGCTCCCCGCTGGCGCGGTGCGGCTCGCCCGTTCGCAACGCCCGCGCCATGTCCGCGACACCGACCCCGCGCCCGGCTCCGGCGTACCCACCGGCGACCGATACCTCGGTCCACTCGCGCTGCTCCGGAGTCACGAGCTCGACGGCCCCGTCGAACCCGTTCGGGTCCGGCACGGACAGGCTGCCCTCGGTTCCGTGGACCTCGATCCGCGGCAGCCGCCCGGCCCACACGTCGAACGACATCAGCACGGTCGTCAGCGCGCCCGACTCGTGCTCCAGCACGCCGGTGACGTGCGTCGGCACCTCCACGTCGAACACGGTCCCGGCCCGCGGGCCGGTGTGGATCTTGCGCTGCTGTTTCGACTGGCCCGCGCGGGCGGTGACTCGGACGACCGGGCCGAGCAGCGTGACCAGGCTGGTCACGTAGTACGGGCCCATGTCGAGGACCGGTCCGCCGCCCGGCTGGTAGTAGAACTCGGGCGCGGGGTGCCACAACTCGTGGCCGGGCGTCACCATGAACGCGGTCGCCGCGTGCGGGGTGCCGATGTCACCGCGGTCGATCACCGCACGAGCCGTCTGGGTGCCGGTGCCGAGCACGGTGTCCGGTGCGCAGCCGATCCGGAGATCGTTGGCGGCGGCGTACTTCAGCAGCGGCTCCGCTTCGGTGCGGTCCATGGCCAACGGCTTCTCGCCGTACACGTGTTTTCCGGCTGCCAGCGCGGCCTGGTGCACAGCGGCATGGGCGGCCGGGATCGTCAGATTGACGACAATCTCGATGTCGTCAGCGGCGTACAGGTCCTCCGGCGAGACCGCGCGGATCGCCGGGTTCTTGTCGGCAATCGTTTGAGCACGAGCCAGGTCCAGGTCGGCGACCGCGACGACGTCGACGCCCGGGAGTTTGCCGAGGTGGTCCAGGTACGTGCCGGAGATGACCCCGGTGCCGACGATGCCGACGCGTGTCACCGGCCCACTCACTTGCTCGCCCACAGCAGCCCCCGTTCGATGATCGTGCGGACCTCGGGCTTCTCCAGGTCGTCGAGCTTGTGGCCGACCGTGCAGACGAAGACCTTGCCCGCGCCCCAGGTGCGGGTCCACACGGCCGGCATCACGGCGCCCTCGATCCACGGGTAGTCCGGGTGCGACTCGAACGTCGTCGTCGCAAGGACGGTGTTCGTCGGGTCGTAGTGGATGTAGTACTGCTCGGTGTGCACGTCGAAGTGCGTGATGCCCTCGACGATCGGGTGATCGGCCTGCTCGGGCACCACCTCGACGCGGTAGTCGGTGAACCCGTGCGGGTGCGAGATGAACTGCCCGCCGGTGATGAAGCTGTAGTCCACGTTCTTGCGGAACGAGTCCGCGATCCCGCCGTGCCAGCCGGCGAACCCGGTGCCGCGCCGGATCGCCGCCTCCAGGCCCTTGAAGTGGTCGTCCTCGATCTCGCTCATCGTCACGCACTGCAGCACGAGATCGACGCCGTCCAGCTCGAGGTACGCCGCGGTGCTGTCGGAGACCGTCACCTCGAAGCCGTTCTCCTTCAGGTACGGGATGAACAGCTCGGTCGCCTCGACCGGCGAGTGCCCTTCCCAGCCACCCAGCACCACCACAGCACGTCGTGTCGTCACACCGACCACCCTTCGAAAGTTTCGGAGTTCCGATCGGAACACTTGCGACCTTAAGACGCGAGGAGAGGGCTTGCCAACTACTACTCTCGAAGGATGGGCTGGAAGTTCTGGAGGCGGGGCAGCAATCCGATGGATCCGCAGGAGATGCTCGCGCGGGGGCATGCGCGGCCGAACAGTTTTCCCGGGCCGCCGCGGCCGCAGGACAACCTGCCGGTGGGGTCGTTCGGGATGACGGTCGAGGATGTGTTCTCGATCAGCGGTCGCGGCACCGTGGTGACCGGGCGGGTGCAGGCCGGGACGGTGACGGTCGGCGAGCAGGTGCTGCTGAGCCGGGCCGGGCAGCCGATCCTGCAGGTCGAGGTGACCGGCGTCGAGATGTTCCGCAAGACCCTGCAGACCGCGAGGGCCGGCGACAACGTCGGGCTGCTGCTCCGCGGCCTCGCGAAGCACCAGGTGGCCAGGGGCGACGTACTGAGCAAGTGATCGAGGCAAGTAATCTCGAGCTCATGAGCGCTTGGGCCGAGATCGGCGATCGCACCTGGGTCCGCCGGTACGACGAATGGGACCTGAACGTCGGCCTCGTCGTCGGAGCCGACGGCGCGCTGGTGATCGACACGCGCGCCACCCCCGAGGAGGCCGAGCAGCTGCGCGAGCACATCCGCGAGCTCACCGACGCACCGGTCAAATGGGTCGTCAACACCCACGCGCACTTCGACCACGTGGCCGGCAACAGCGTCTTCACCGACGCGACGGTCTACCTGCACGAGAACGCCGCCGCCGAGGAGAAGCTCGCCGGTACGACGTTCGCGGTCGCGAAGGTCATCGACCTCGGCGACCGCCGCGTCGAGCTGCTGTACGTCGGCAACGGGCACACCTCCGGTGACACCGTGGTCGGCGTACCGGACGTGAACGTGTTCTTCCTCGGCGACCTGATCGAGGAGTCGGCGCCGCCGTCGTACGGCGAGGACTCGTTCCCGCTGGAATGGCCGGACACGATCCAGAGCGCGATCGGCATGATGACCCCGGACGCGAAGATCGTGCCGGGCCACGGCGCGGTCGTCGACGTCGAGTTCGCCACCGACCAGGCGATCGAGCTGGGCAGGGTCGCGAACACGATCTCGACCCTGCACCACGCCGGCACTCCTCTGGACAAGGCGCTCGAGCACACCGAGGACTGGCCGTGGCCGGTCGACAAACTCCAGGACGCGATCCGCCGCGGCTACCAAGCTCTCGGTACGCCGCAACGCCCGAGCCTCCCGCTCCTCGGCCCGGGATAACCCCTTTCGGGTAATTGTCCGTTGACACGACGTCATCCCGTCCCGCAACTTGTTCGGAACGGACATCGCCCGACCGGATGGGGTGGGACTCATGGCTGTACTGACCCAGCAAACCGTTCACCCCGACGGACGCGTCGAACTAGCCGATCCTGATGCGCTGGCGGACAGCCGGTACGCCAACGCGGAGCTGGCGCCGACGCGGTTGCCCGAGCGCACCTGGACGACGTACAACTACGCCGCGCTGTGGATGGGGATGGCGCACAACATCCCCAGCTACCTGCTCGCGTCCGGCCTGGTCGCGATCGGGATGAACTGGCTGCAGGCGTTCTTCACGATCACTCTGGGGAACTTGATCGTGCTCGTCCCGCTGCTGCTGAACAGCCACGCGGGAACGAAGTACGGCATCCCGTTCCCGGTCTTCGCGCGGGCGTTCTACGGCGTCCGCGGCGCGAACTTCCCGGCGTTGCTGCGGGCCTTCATCGCCTGCGGCTGGTTCGGGATCCAGACCTGGATCGGCGGGCAGGCGATCTACGTGATCGTCGGCGAACTGTTCGGCAAGGGCTGGGCCGAGGCGTCCGCGATCGGCGGGCATCCGTGGACGATGTGGCTGAGCTTCGCGTTCTTCTGGGTGCTGCAGATGGTGCTGATCTTCCGCGGGATCGAAGGGCTGCGCCGGTTCGAGAACTGGGCGGCCCCGCTGGTCACGGTGGCGTTCCTCGTGCTGATGGTCGCGATCCTGGTCAAGGCCGGTGGCTTCGGCCCGATCCTGGAACAGCCGTCGAAACTCGGCTGGGACGCCGACTTCTGGAAGATCTTCGCGCCGTCGCTGATGGGCATGATCGCGTTCTGGGCGACCCTGTCGTTGAACATGCCGGACTTCACCCGGTTCGGTAAGGGGCAGCGCGCGCAGGTCTGGGGACAGATCATCGGGCTGCCGACCACGATGTCGTTCATCGCGCTGGTCTCGATCATCACCACGTCCGGCACGGTCGTGCTGTACGGCTCGGCGATCTGGGACCCGGTCGAGCTCACTCGCCGGTTCGAGAACCCGGTGGTCGTCACGATCGGCCTGGTGATGGCGATCCTCGCGACGATGTCCTGCAACGTCGCGGCCAACGTCGTGAGTCCGTCGTACGACTTCGCGAACGCGCTGCCGCGGTGGCTGAACTTCCGGACCGCGGGTCTGCTGACCGGTGTGATCGGCATCCTGATCCAGCCGTGGCGGCTGATCTCGGACCCGTCGATCTACATCTTCGTGTGGCTGTCGTTCTACGGCGGTCTGCTCGCGTCGGTGGCCGGCGTACTGATCGCGGGCTACTGGGCGATCGACCGGACGAACCTGAACCTCGCCGACCTCTACCGCCCCGGCGGCCGCTACTGGTACGCCGCCGGCTGGAACTGGCGCGGCGTCGTCGCCACCCTGCTCGGCGCACTGCTCGCCGTCGGCGGCGCGTACTCGAACCCGGGCGCCGGCCCGTTCCCCCAGGACGGCCTGATCCCGTTCCTCAAGCCGCTGTACGACTACTCCTGGGCCGTCGGTCTCGTGGTCGGCTTCGTCGCGTACTTCGTTCTCACACTCACCAGCCCAACCCGCCAGTCGACCGCCACACACGCGGCTCCTACCTATTAGAGGGTTCTCCGGTTCGCCACTGGTGGGGGCTGAGACACCAGCGCGGGGGCGTTGGACAGGTTATTTCGGGTGTGCTGGGCCGACTTCCTGTCTCCAGGTCGGGTTCCTGTGAGCTGAGGTGGTGGGAAATGGGTGTGTGGTTGAGCGGGAAGGGGGTGGTGGGGACATAGCGTTGGGCGGGTGGCTGACAGGTATGGGAATGATGTGCTTGCGGGTGACTGGCGGAAGCCCAAGAACGGGCGGACGGTTGAGGTCGAGATCGCGAAAGGCATGGTTGTCGAGGAGCCGAGTTCGGGGTTCGTCGGGGCGATCGTGCGCTGGGAGCACGGCGTCGTCGACCTGGAGGACCGGCACGGCAAGATCCGCACGTACCCGCTCGGTCCGGGGTTCTGGATCGACGGCAAACCGGTCAGCCTGAAGCCGCCGAAGAAGGCCGGTCCGGCGAAGAAGACCCGGACCGCGTCGGGATCGGTGGCCGTCGACAACGTTCGCGCGAAGGTGGCGCGGGCCAGCCGGATCTATGTCGAGGGCCGGCACGACGCGGAGCTGGTCGAGAAGGTGTGGGGCGACGACCTGCGGATCGAGGGCGTCGTGGTCGAGTACCTCGAAGGCGTCGACGACCTGGTCGAGATCGTCAACCGGTTCCAGCCCGGTCCCGGCCGGCGGCTCGGCGTACTCGTCGACCACCTGGTCGAGGGGTCGAAGGAGTCGAAGATCGCCGCGCAGGTGTCGAACCGGTACGTGCACGTCGTGGGCCACCCGTTCATCGACATCTGGGAGGCGGTCAAGCCGTCGTCGGTCGGCATCAAGGCGTGGCCGCGGATCCCGCACGGGCAGGACTGGAAGAAGGGCGTGCTGCAGGCGTTCGGCTGGCCGGCCACCGATCAGGCCGACGTCGCCGCCGCCTGGAAGCACATCCTGTCCAAGGTGAACAGCTTCGCGGACCTCGACCCGGCCCTGCTCGGCCGCGTCGAAGAACTCATCGACTTCGTAACCCTGGACTAGCCCAATCTGGGGAGCCGTTGAACAGGAAGTGGTGGGCCTAGACACGCAATAACCTGTTCAAACCCCCGAGCGCGCGGGGCACGCCCCGCGAGCTGGTCAGGTCGGGAGCGCCGAGATCAGCAGCCCCTGACTCAGGCGGTGTACGAGCAGAGAACCCGCAACGACAACGGATAACCCCGGCAATTTCGCGGATCTGAGTTAGGAGGTCCCGCCGATCTCGGGCATCCGCTTCTCGATCCACGCGCGGATCCGGCGGCGCGCGCGACGTACGTACCAGGTGATCACGCCGAGCACCGCGCTCAGTGCAAGCACCGCGCCGGCCAGCACCGCGGCCGGGATCCGTACGGCGTCGACGAGACCGGACAGCACCAGCAGTACGACGCCGACGACAGCCGTTGCCGCAGGCAACCATGGCTCGAAGATCGTCGGCCGCTGCGCGGGACTCAGCTTGGCGCCGCGCACCATCCGGTCCCACGCGGTCTGGCGGGCGGGTTCGGTGAACCAGCGCGCGGTCCGCAGCAGCCACGAACCGGGCTGATGCTTGCGGCCCGCGGCCGCCTTCACCCAGCTGCCGACCTGTGGGCCGAGACCACCGGAGACGTCGACCATTCGGTCCGCGATCCCCTTGGTGATCGCACGGCCTTCGGGTGACGCGTTCAGCTCGTCCCGCATCGTCACCAGCGCGCCGATGCCGGCGTCGACCGGGAAGTCCTTGGCCAGCCGTTCGATCCGCTCGGCGACCGCGTCGAGCTGCCAGCCTTCAGCCTGCAGGACCTGACGCTGGGTCTCGCGGATCCAGTCCGCGTCCGCACCGAGCATCGCGCCGAGGTGCGCGACGCAGTGCAACCGGCCCATCAGCCAGTCCCACCGCCGCCAGTCGGCCGCACCGAAGGCGCCGAAGTGACCCACCTGGCTGCCGTACAGGATGCGGTCGTTCAGCTGGTTCGCGATCGACCCTTCCTGCAACTCGTCGAGCACCGCGAGCGGGATGTCCGGTCCGAGGCGAAGGAACTGGAACGGGGCGCTGCGTTGCTGCGGCGTGCGTGCCGACGTACAGCGGGAAACGATCTCGACCTCGAGCGCCGTGTCGACGAGCTCCCAGCCGATGACCGCGATCAGGGTGGCGAACGCGTCACCGAGCGCACGCTGGATCTGCAACTGCTCGAAGATGTCGTTCAGCCCGACCGCGACGGCTTCCGCGCCACCCGCCGGACGGAGATCGAGATCCGCGACAGCCAGTTGTACGTCGAGTGCGTCGCGAACCGCCTGCACCTTCATCAGGCAGTCGCTCGCCGCGGTCAGCAGCTTGTCCAGATCGGCGCGCTCGTCCTGCGGCGCCGCGCTGATGCGATTGCGCAACGAACGCAGGATCAGCCGGACGATCCGCTCGGCAGCGCCGGTCCCCCACAACCAGCTCGGGTTGCCGTCGGCATCGTCGCGGAGGGCCGCCGTGGAGCCGTCCGGACCCGGGACCCACGGGTGCTCGGTGGTGAGGATCTCGTCGATCTCCGACTCCGAGAGCGCGGTCGCGGCGTCCAGCACGGTCGACTGGTCGTGACTCGCGATCGTGACGGCCTCCCACACGCCACCGGCCGCACGTCCCCGCGAGTACGCCGGTTGCAGCGCCTCGGCCGCCGCCTTCAGCCGCCCCCGCTCCTCTGGTTGCTTCAGGCAACGGTCGAAGAGGCGCTGACTGTCGGACCAGGACGCGTCCGCCTCCAGGAGCAGGCGTTCCAGCTGCTCGACGTCGGAGCGGAAGTCCACCTCGCGCGGGAACTGCACCGCGGACATCGCCGCGACCCGCCAACTCGGCTCCTTCGCCCCGGGCAACGCGGTCGACGCGCGTCCGATCCCCGCCGACGGTACGACGTACAGCACGTAGCGGGTCGCCTTGCCGTTGACCGGACGCCGGGCGACGACGTCGAGCACCGGGCCGAACGGGGCGTTGTCGAGGACGCCGCCGTCGACGAGCCAGGATCCGGTTTCGGCCGGGCCGGGCTGGATCCGCGGCGGTTGCGCGGCCAGCTCCGGCGTCTCCAGCACCGGACCGAACGCGGCCGGGAACGACGCGGACGCACGGGCCGCCCGCGCGAGCAGGTCGGTGTCCTTCAGCCCGTTCTTCTCTTCGACGGTGAACTTCCGCTGCGCACCGTCGTACGTCGGAGCGTCCTCACTCGTGAAGCCGTACAAGTACCGATGATCCGGTACGACGAACGCCTGGCCCGCGGCGTCCTTCGCCTCGAACTGCTGCACACCCAACCCGGAGGCGGTGACGAACAACGTCACCGGCTCCTCCGCCTTGCTCTCGCCCGCGTCGGCGACGCCCTTGAGCAGATCCTCGAGCTGCCGCAGGAAGTACTTGCCGTCGAGCACCGAGGTCGACTTCGCTCCCGCGGACGGCACCAGTTTGCCGACCCCGAGCGACCCGAGACCGATCCACTTCTGGCGCAGCCACGGACCGTTGTCGCCATCGGGGTCGAGGGTCGAGCCGTTCGCGATCGCGGTCGCCAGCAGCGAACCGTTCAGACCGCCGGCGCTCGTCCCCGCGATCACGTCGACCACCACCCGGCGCCGTTCCTCGCCGCGCCGGCACAACTCCCGCCAGCGATCCGCGAGCACCGCGTCGTACGGCTGCGGACCGGGCGCGTCGTCGCCACCGGACGCACGCCGGATCAGATCCAGCTCGTGCGTCACCCCACCCATCCAGACCGCCAGGCTGACACCCCCGTTCAGCACCAACGCAATCCGAATCTCGTGGTCGGTCATGCATCCCCCCTTTTCCTCAGAGATATCACGGTTGTAGCTCTTGTCGCAGCGGAGAGTGAACAAAGTGTTGTGGCGTTCTGCACGCAGGGTCATTCTGTTCGTGGGGGTGGTCATGATGCGCGCCTGGGCTGTGATGGTTTCCGTAGTCGCGTTGCTGGCGGCGGGATGCTCCGACACGTCAGGTGGCGGAGGTACGTCGCCACCGGACGAGACCACGACCTCCGACAGCACCAGCGAGCCGGCCCCGGAGCCGACGGGCGCCGAGACGACGCAGCCGCGGCAGAACAAGCCGGCGGTCGAGATCGCAACGCTCCCGATCGGTCCGGGAGCCGAGGCGAACCAGCCGGACGACCAGGCCAAGCAATGCGTCGGCGTCAGCCTGACCGGGCTGGAGCTTCCGCAAGGCGCCACGGTGACTTACCGCGCACCCACTCTGAGCCAGGACGACAAGTACTTCGAGATCGACCAGTCCGGCTGTGGCGGCCAGAGCCCGGAGTGCACCGGGCACCAGGTCCGCTCCGGCGACACACCGGCCTGCTTCGCCGGAGTCCGGCAGGTGACGAACGCCGAAGGACACCACGCCACCTTGATCATCACCGCGGACGCGACGTGCGCAACCGCGGAAGACTGTGAAGCGCTCAAGCGCGGTGGCGTCAGCCAGATCGGCTTCGACTCGCGCGCACTCGGCGGCCCGCAACCGAGCGAGACGCCGCCCGAGACCCCCGAGACTCCCGCCGAGACGCCCGCTGAGACGCCGTCGGACGGCTGAGCGATGGCGGACGAGCGGTCGCAGGCCGAGCGGTCGCAGGCCGAGCGGTCGCAGGCCGAGCGGTGGATCAGCTTCGCCGCGGGGATCATCACGCCGGTGACCTTGCTCAGTGCGCTGCTGTTCTACTTCGGCTACGTCTCGGCGCGCTCACAGTACGAGTACTTCGGGATCGACGTCGACACGATCGGCTTGAGTACGCAGGACTACGTCATGCGCAGTCCACAACCACTCTCGGTCCCCCTGCTGCTGATCGCGCTGCTCGCGGTCGCCGCTCTCGTTCTGCACAAGGCGATCCATCCGACTGCCGGTGCCGTACGCCGGGCCGTACGCATCACCGTCGCGGTCCTCGTCCTGGGCGTGGCGGCCCTGCTCGCGTACCCGTTCATCGGACAGCTGGCGTACTACGCGTTCGTCGTCCCCGCCGTGATCGGCCTGTCCGCCGCAGTCCTGGCCTACCTCACGTATCTTCGCCGCAAGGTCGACCCGGGGCTCGATCGGCAAGGGATCCTCCTCGCCCTGCTCGCCGTCGTCGCGGTCGCCTGCATCTTCTGGGCAGCGGCGACCACCGCCCAGTACATCGGCCGCGGCCTGGCCAAGGCCGACGCCCGCGACCTCAGCCGCTTCCCGGTCGTCATCCTCGACACCAAGGAGCGGCTCGCCCTTCGCTCCCCCGGCATCGAGGAGACCGCGCTCCAGTCCAGCGCGGGCCAGACCTTCCACTACCGCTACCGGGGACTCCGTCTGCTGGTGGTGGGCGAGAACCGGCTGTTCCTGGTGCCGCAGAAGTGGTCCGCCTCCGGCACCACGGTCGTCATCCCGCTGAACGACTCGATCCGCGTCCAGTTCCAGTTCGAGAACGACCCGCCCTAGCCGGAAATGTCGGAGCCTCGACCGAGGATGTCGCCCATGAGCGCTCAAGCCCCACTTCGCAGCGTTGATGCGGTCGTCCTCGCGGTTCCCGATTTGGACGCAGGCCTCGAGTTCTATCGGGACGGACTGGGACATGACCTGCTGTGGCGCAACGACGACCTCGGACAGGCCGGCCTCCGCTGCCCGGAGTCGGCGACCGAGATCGTGCTTTCGACACGTTTGCCATCCGAGCCGAACTGGTTGGTGCACTCGGTGGACCAGGCGATCGACGCGATCACGGCAGCCGGTGGTCAGCTGCTCAGCGGCCCCACCGACATCCCGGTGGGCCACGTCGCGACGGTGTCCGACCCGTTCGGCAACCGACTCGTGCTGGTCGACCTCAGCGCGGGCCGCTACACCACAGACCAACACGGCCAGGTGACGGGCGTCGCCCCGGAGCCGTAGTCAGCCGGCCCTAGGCTCAGGCGCTGTCGCGGATGATCAGTTCGGTGTCGTAGATCTCGGGGGCGGTGAGGTCGGCGCCCGCGATCTTTGCCAGGAGGATCTGGGCGAGGCGGGCGCCCAGCTGTTCCACGGGCTGGCGGACCGTGGTGAGCTTCGGGGTGGTCGTGGTGGCGAGGACCGAGTCGTCGAAGCCGACCACGGCCACATCCGCGGGGACCCGGCGTCCGTGCTGGGACAGGACACGAAGAGCCGCGGTCGCCATCAGGTCGGACGCAACGAACAGGCCGTCCAGGTCAGGGTGCTCGTCGAGGAGGCGCAGTGTCGCCTGCTCACCACCGTCCGCGGTGAAGTCGCCGTACGCGATGATCGCGGGCAGACCGGCTTCCTTCATCACTTCCTGGTAGCCGGTCAGGCGGTCGATGCCGGCGGTCATGTCGAGCGGCCCGGTGACGGTCCCGATCTTGCGGCGTCCGATCGACAGCAGGTGCTCGACCCCGGTCCGGGCGCCGGCAACGTTGTCCACGTCCACACTCGCCACCGGTACGTCGACCCCGAGCGGCCGCGCGCTGAACACGATCGGCAGCGGCAACTGCGCCAGCTCCTGCAGCACGTTGTCGCGGCCGTGGTGGCTGATGATGATCGCGCCGTCCACGTGCCCGCCGCGCAGGTAGCGCAGCAGCCGCTGGTCGTCGACCCCGGTCGGTTCGGGGGCGGGCTCGATCAGCAGCACGAGCTGGGACGACGTCGGCGCGAGCGTCCGGCTGACGCCGCTGAGCATGCCGGCGAAGAACGGGTCGGAGAACACCCGGCTGTCCGGCTCCGGTACGACGATCGCGATCGAGTCGGTCCGCCGCGTCACGAGCGCGCGGGCCGCCCGGTTCGGCACGTAGCCGAGCTGCAGGATCGCCTGCTCGACCGCGGCGACCGTGTCCGGCAGCACCTTCGGCGATCCGTTCACCACTCGCGAGACCGTTGCCCGCGACACCCCGGCGAGCGCCGCGACCTGCTCCAAGGTCGGAGAACCAGACTCGTTCATCGGCCCTCCTCAGTTCTCGATTGGCCCGCGTTCACACCGTAATACCTCCCCGGCCGACCGCGCGTCGGACGTTGGCCGGTGGACGTGGCGTGTTGGCCGACAGGACCTAATTGCCGACGCGGGTGTCGGCGACCTTCTCCGCCTGGGCGAGGGCCTGGTTCCAGGCAACGTCCGGCGGCTGCTTGCCGTCGTCGACGCGGGACAGCGCCGCGCTGAAGATCTGGTTGATCTCGCCGTCGCGGGGGCCTTTGTGCTGCTTGATGATCACGTTCCGGGCCCGGTTGACGAAGATCTGCCCGACCGGCGCGTTGTTGAAGTACGCGTTGACCTGCGACTTCACCTGCGGGTCGTTGTACGCGTCGAGTGTGGACGGGAACGAGCCGATCTTCTTGAACACCTTCACCTGCTGCTCCGGCGCTGTCAGCCAGGCGGCCAGCTTGGCGGCCTCCTCGGGGTGCACCGACTGCGCCGGCACGGTCAGGTACGACCCGCCCCAGTTGCCACCGCCGCCGGGGAACACGTCGGCGACGTCCCACTTACCCTTGCCGTAGGCGCCCGCGTTGTCCTGGATCACGCCGAGCAGCCAGCCCGGGCACGCCATGGTCGCGAACTTGTCGCTGCGGAACGCCGCGTTCCACGCGTCGCTCCAAGCCGGCAGCCGCGCGGACAGGCCGTCCTTGCTTCCGGCGACCACCTGGTCCCAGGCGTTCTTCAGCCGCGGGTTCTCAGCGCCGAGGAAGCGGTCCTGGTTCGAGTAGTACGCCTCGATCAGCTGGTTGCGCATGGCTTCCCAGGTCAGCACCGCGGAGTCGTACCAGGCCGAGCCCGGCACCCGTTGCTTGAACTTCCGCCCGGTGGCGAAGTACGACGGCCAGTCCTGGAACAGCTCGGCCACCTTGGCCCGGTCGGTCGGCAGCCCGGCCTTCGCGAACAGGTCCCGGCGGTAGCAGATCGCCTCCGGGCCGATGTCGGTGCCGTAGCCGATGATCTTCCCGTCCGGCGTCGTCGCGCCGGCCACCTTCCAGTCCAGCCAGCGGTCCCGCAGGTCGTCAGCGCCGTACTTGCGCAGGTCGACGAACTTGTCGTCCTTGGCCAGGTACTTGTAGATCCAGCTGACCTCCATCGCCTCGATGTCGGCCAGGCCGGCGCCGCGGGCGAGGTTCGCGTCCAGGTTCTTGACGTGGTCGTCGACGGTCTTGGCGTGCCGCTCCACGATCGTGATGTTCGGGTGCTCGGCCTCGTACTCGGCGTACAGGTCGGCGTACCCGAACTCGTTGAAGGTGGCGATGGTCAGCTCGACCTTCGGCCCGTCGGACTCGGCGCCTCCGGACTCGGGGGTGCCGGAACCGCCGCCGCAGGCTGCGGCGGTGAGGATCGCGGCGCAGGCCAGGACACCGGCTACGGGGCGATAGCGGGCACTGGGCCGCATGCGAAGCTCCCTGAAACTCGGACGGGGGTTGAGAGCGCTCTCGGATCGCGAAAGTGAGCTGAGTCTCAAGCGTCCGCAGTGGATATGTCAAGCATCGCATAGTCACACTGAGACACCAGGCCGGACAGGTCCGGACATAGTGTCATCGCTGGTCACACTGCGAATCTTCGCGATCACCCAGTGCCCCCGAGGCGGGGAGTTCGCTGTGAGTGATCACGACGACCGCGGCGGTCCGACGGAGTCGCGGACCACGACGACGGTGCCGAGCGTGGTCATCGGCTGCTGATGGGCGAACGGATCCGCGCTCGGCTCCTGACCCGCGAGCCCGGCCCGTACGGCGGCCCGTCCGAGTTCCTCCAGCGGTACCCGGACAGTTGTCAACGCCGGCTGCAGCTCGGTAGCCACCGGTACGTCGTCGTACCCGGCCACCGACACGTCGTCCGGGATGCGCAGGCCGCGCTCGCGCAGGGCGGCGTACACGCCCGCGGCGACAATGTCGTTGGCGGCGAAGATCGCGGTGAAGTCGAGCCCGTCGTCGAGGGCCCGGAGTGTCTGCTGGTACCCCCACTGCCGCCCGAACGCGCCGGTGCGGACCAGGTTCGGGTCGTGTTCGAGCTTGCGCGCGGCGAACGCCTGCCGGAAGCCGCGGAGCCTGGCGGTCGTCGTGGACAGTGTCGTCGGCCCACCCAGATAGAGGATCTTCGTGTGGCCGGCGCTGAGCAGATGATCGGTGATCGCCGCCGCGCCGCCGGTGTTGTCGTACTCGACGGCGTACGCCGGCACGCCCTCCTCCAGCCCCGGCCGGCCGCAGAGGACCAGACTCGAACCGTTGTTCGCCAACTGACGGGCGCGTTGCCCGACCGCGGCGAAGTACTCCTTGTCCTCGACCGCGCCGCCGACCAGGATCACGGCGTCGGCGCGCTGTTCGAGCAGGAGGTCGACAAACCGCAGCTCGGCGGACTCACCGCCCTGGGTCGAGCAGACCAGGCAGAGGCGGCCGGAGGCGAGCGCCTCGGACTGGACGCCGCGGGCGATGTAGGCGAAGAACGGATCGACGATCTCGCTGACCACGATGCCGACCACGCGGGTGGTGGACCCCGCGAGCGCGCGGGCGTGCGCGTTCGCGACGTACCCGAGGTCCCGCATCGCGCGTTCGACGGCGGCCCGGGTCGAGGCCGCGACCGGATAGTTGCCGTTGACAACACGCGAGACGGTCGCGGTGGAGACGCCCGCGCGGGCAGCCACGTCCCGGATGGTCCGGGCGGACTCGGGGTCACGCCGGCGCGCCCTCGATCGGGGCGGTTCCGTCGCCATCACCCACCTCCTCACCCAGCTGTACGTCGGCCGTCGTACCGTCGGCGAACCGGACCGTGACGTGCAGCCCGTGCACCGTCACGTCGATGCTCTCGGCCAGTTGCCGCGGCCAGACCGTGTCGCCGGACAGTACCACCGCGGACACCAGCACCAGCGGATCTTTCCCCTCGTGCTGAGCCTCCAGGTACGGCGTCGCCGAATGCGGACCGAACGCGTTCGCGTCGAGCCCACGCTGTACGGCGGCACGCTCGTATCCATGCAACCCGACCACCACTGACGTCAGCCTGTCGACCCGCGTCGCCTGCGCCCATGTCCCCCGCACACTGACGCCCGGTTCTTCCTCGCCCGCCACGGCGTATCCCCCGTGGCGCACCAGACCCGCTGGTCCGTCGATCAGCACACACCGCACCTCGATCCGCCCGTGCACGACGCTCGCCACCTCGATCCGCGCAGCATCTGCCTGCCACCACGAGGCGGCCGATGCTTCTGCCACGCCGATGCGGTGGATCTGCGTGCGGAGGCTGTCGTTGAGGGTGATGTGGTTGTCGAGGTGCTCGCCGGTGAGTTCGGGGCCGGTTCGGCTCGAGTAGGCGAGGCGGTTGTAGTGGGCGTCGCCCTCGGCTCCGTGGTCGCTGCCGTGGTTGAGGAGGCGGACGATGCCGTCGTGTTTGGTTGCCTGCACGAGGAACCCGGGCGCGGGCATCGCCCGTACCTGGTCGTGTTCGTCGAGGGGCAGGGCGGACTCGCGGGCGGTCCAGACGTCGTGGTCGGCCGGAAGCAGGAGGCCGAGGAAGCCCTTGGAGGCCCAGTACGGCGACGCGGGTCCGGAGTACGGCTGCGTGGTCGGGAGGAAGTGGTGATGCCAACCGAGCGACAGAAGTCCCCGCTCGTCGGGGACGCCGTTGTCGACGAAGTGGCGCAAGGTGCCCGAGCACAGCCGGCGGGTCTGGCCGGGCGTCAACGGCGTCGCGTCAAGGAGCGCGCCCATCCAGTACGGCGCGGCAGTGGCCACGCGATAGCAGAGTGAACGACCGAAGTGGATCGGTGCGCCGTCGGAGCCGGTGAGGTGTACGGCGTCCTCGAGAAAGCGGTGCAGGCGTTGGCGGTAGACGGTCAGGCGATCGTCCGCGGACGGTCCGGCCATCCGCGTCCACAAGCCCGGATACAGGTGCATCGCCCAGCCGATGTAGTGGTCGAAGTTCTGCCCCGGACCGTCCGAGTACCAACCGTCGCCGACGTACCAGTCCTCGATCCGCTGGAGGCCCGCGTCGATGTCGTCCTGCGAGTACGGCGCTCCGACCGATGCGAGGAACTGCTCTCCGACGACCTGGAACAACCTCCAGTTGTTGTCCCACGTCCGTGAGCCGACGAACCCGCCCAGCCAGTCGACGACCACCTGCTGATCGCGTACGTCGAGCTTGTCCCACAACCACGCCCGCGACTCGTGCAGGCCGGCCGCGATTGCCGCCGCCTCCACCATCTGCTGCGAACACGGCGTCAACCGCGGCCACTCACCCGCGGCCCCCGCCACCAGCCCGCTCGTATACCGCTCGACCAGCCGATCGTCCCCGCCGTCCGCGGCAATCCGAAACGCAGCCAGCAGGAACGACCGCGCAAACCCTTCCAGCCCGTCACAATCCGCCCCCGACCAACTCCCCCGCCCCGGCAACCGAACCTGCGCCCCACTCCCCGAAAACCACGGCACCAACGACTCCAGCAACCGATCGGCAACCGCCAACCAGGTCCCCCGCGTATACCCAGTCCACGAAGACAACACCCGGTCCGACCCCGGCAACTTCACGCGATCCCACCCCCTGCCATCACACGAAGACAACTCCGCCCCGCTTGAGTGATCCGTGCATGTGGTGCTGGCGGCTGGCGGGGTGTGTACGCGATGGCAGGTTGTAGCAGGCCAGCCGAGACATAACCCGTCAGCGGGGAGCAGGTCGAGCCTCGCGTGGTTGGTGGGGTGAGGTGGTGTGGTGATTGCGTGGAAGGTGTGCAGCTGGACAGGTAGTGCACCGGCGAGACACTGTACGCGCGGAGACGATCACGCTCAGGTGCACTACCCGACGGCCTGACACCTCCTGTCCATCTGCACACATTCGCTTGTCGTGCCCGGCGGGAGAACGACCCGAGTCGGTTCATGCGATTCGTCCTAGGTCGTCGCGTGCTATCCCGTGGGCGAGCGGTTTTCCGGCGGCCAGGCGTTCTATCTCGGTGACGGCGGCCTCGCCGAGTCTCGTGGACTCGTTGCCCATGGCACCGGCCAGGTGCGGGGTGATGAAGACGTTCGGGAGTTGGAGCATCGGCGAATCGAGTGGCAGTGGCTCAGGCGCAGTGACGTCGAGGATCGCGTCCAGACGCCCGGAAACGCACTCACGCTCGAGCGCGACATGATCGACCAGCCCGCCCCGCGCGGTGTTGATCAGCACCCCGCCGTCCGGCATCGCCGCCAGCAACTCCGCCGAGACCAGCCCCGCGGTCTCCGGCAGCAACGGAGCGTGGACACTCACGATGTCGCTCGCCGCGAACAGCTCCGGCAACTCACACCACCGGGCCCCGAACTCCGCAGCTTCAGCCGGGCTCAGATACGGATCGTTCACCAGTACGTCGACATCGAGCCCACGCAGCCGTTCCAGTACCAGCCGTCCGATCCGCGACGCTCCGAGCACGCCGACCGTCGTACCGAGCGTGCCGAGAATCGGTGCCCCTGGCAACGGACGTTTCATCCCGGAGGTCCGGAACCAGTCGCGATGCCGGAACGCGCGCTTGCCGGCCAGCACGATCGCCGCGAGCGTGAACTCGGCGACCGGGACCGCGTTCGCCGCGGCCGCCGACGAAACCTCCACGCCGCGCTCGAAGACGACCGGATCGACGAACGTCTTGATCGTCCCCGCCGCGTGCACAATCGCCCGCAACTTTGGCGCCGCCTCCAGCACCTCGACCGTGATCCGCGGGCACCCCCACCCAGTCAGCAAAACCTCAGCCGCAGCCAACTCGTCCGCCACATCCGCAAACGATGTCACCAACCGCGGCACCCCACCCCGCACCCCGAGGACCTCGGCGACGGTGGCCAGGCGGTCGCGGGTCGCGGGGGTGAAGACCTCCGACCAGGTGTCCGCGGGCATCGCCACGAGCGTGCGCAACCGCGGACTGCTGCCCCGGTCGGGTTCAGGATTCGGCACGGATCACTCCTAGTAAACGGTTACTGGAAACCGTAGGCGCGAGATCCGCTGAAGGTCAAGACAACCTCCCTGAGCGCTTGACAGCAAGGCGGTGAACGTTTCATCGTTACTGCCACCCAAGGCAGCAAACGCTTACTACCAGGAGGCGCCACATGCACCGCGTCAGCCGATCCGCCGGCCGCGCGCCGGACGGCCGGGACCGCGCCGCGCGCCAGGCGGCCCGTCGGGCGGCACGTCGGGCGCAGGGCGGACCGAGCCTGCGTGCCAGGTTGCGCCGCGACCGGGTGATGCTGCTGCTGGTCCTTCCCGGCTTCCTGTTCTTCGTGGTGTTCCACTACGTGCCGCTGCTGGGGAACGTGATCGTCTTCCAGGACTACCAGCCGTACCTCGGCTTCAAGGACAGCCCGTGGGTCGGCCTGGGCAACTTCACCGTGTTCGCCGAGCCGGACTTCTACCGCGCACTGCTGAACACGCTGAAGTTCGCCGTACTGCAACTGGTCCTGTTCTTCCCCGCGCCGATCGGCCTGGCCCTGCTGCTGAACAGCATCATCAGCCCGAAGATCAAGCGGTTCGTGCAGAGCGTCGTGTACCTGCCGCACTTCATCGGGTGGGTGATCCTGATCTCGATCAGCCAGCAGCTCATCGGCGGCACCGGCCTGCTCCCCCAGCTACTCGGCGAGCTCGGCCTGCCGCGGGTCGACCTGATGACCAGCTCCGGCTTCTTCCCCTGGCTGGTGACACTGCAGCTGATCTGGAAGGACGCCGGCTGGGGCACGATCATCTACCTCGCCGCGCTGCTGAACATCGACACCGAGCACTACGAGGCCGCCGCGATCGACGGCGCCGACCGGTGGCGGCGGCTGTGGCACGTGACACTGCCGGGCATCGTGCCGGTCACATTGCTGCTGCTGATCCTCAACCTGGGCAGCATTCTCTCGGTCGGCTTCGAGCAGATCCTGCTGCAGCGCGACGCCGTCGGCGCCGACGCGGCCGAAGTACTCGACACCTACGTCTACTTCCACGGCGTCCTCGACGGCCAGTGGGGTCCGGCCGCCGCCGTCGGCCTGGTCAAGGGCGTCATCGGCCTGGTCCTGATCCTCGGCGCCAACAAACTCGCCCACCGCTTCGGCCACGAAGGGATCTACTCGCGATGAAGGCCTCGCAGCGCCCCTCCAACCGACCGCCTTGGATGGAGGCCCCGACCAAGGCCGGGCTGGCGATCAAGGGCGTGGTGATCGCGATCGTCTGCCTGCTGGTGCTCTATCCGTTCGTCAACATCGTCGCGACCAGCCTGGCCGGCGAATCCGAGATCACGAGGCGCGGCGGCATCATCGCGTTGTTCCCGAGCGAGCCGACGCTGGCGGCGTACAAGACCATCTTCGCCGGTGGTGTGGTGAGTCATGCGCTGCTGGTCAGCGCGGGCATCACGATCATCGGTACGGCGCTGAACCTGGTCGTCACGATCGCGCTCGCGTACGGACTCAGCCGGCCGATCGTCGGCGGGCGGTTCGTGTTGACAGCAGTATTGTTCACAATGTTGTTCGGGGCCGGCATCATCCCGAACTTCCTGCTGATCAAGGCGCTCGGGCTCTACGACTCGTACGCGTCGCTGATCGTCCCGGGCCTGGTCAGTGCGTTCAACTTCCTGGTACTGCGCAACTTCTTCCAGAACATCCCGGCCGAGCTGCTCGACAGCGCGCGGATCGACGGCGCCGGCGACCTCGCGATCCTGATCCGGATCGTGCTGCCGCTGTCGAAGGCGGTCCTCGCGGTCGTCGCGCTGTTCTACGCCGTCGGCCACTGGAACGCGTTCTTCAACGCACTGCTCTACCTCAGCGACACCGGCAAGTGGCCGTTGCCGCTCGTCCTGCGCCTCTACGTCCTGCAGGGCCAACCGGTCGGCGGCGGAACCGAGTCGCCCGGCGAGGCGGTGGCGTCGATCCAGGCAGTGCAAATGGCGGTCGTCGTCGTGGCGCTCGTGCCCATCCTCTGCGTCTACCCGTTCCTGCAGCGCTACTTCACCAAGGGCGTACTCACCGGCGCCATCAAGGGTTAGGAGAAAGACCGTGACCACCCCATCTCTCAGTCGCCGGAGCTTCCTGCGCAGCGCCGTAGGTGTCGCCGTGATGAGTGCCACCGGAGTTCCGACGCTGGTTGCCTGCAGCAACGGCAGTACGACGGCCGGCCCTGCGCGGGCGTCCACCGTGACGCTCCCGACGTACGTCGCCTTCGAGGGACCGAAGCCGGATCTGGCCGGCACTGCGGACGGCGTACCGCCCGGCTACCGGACCTATCCGAAGGACCTGGTCACCACCGTGAAGACGCCGCCGCTGTCGGGCGGCAAGGTCAGCGTGATGACCGACATCTTCGACCCGCTGCCACCGGCCAAGGACAAGAACGCGGCCTGGCAGGCGGTCGAGCAGAAGCTCGGCGGCACACTCGATCTGACCATCGTTCCGGACAGTGACTGGGCGACGAAGTTCCAGACCGTGCTGGCCGCCAACGAGCTGCCGGACCTGGTCCTGTTGTCGGACTCCAGCCTTGTCAACAATCTACCGGCCTTTTTGTCGGCAAAGTGCACGGACCTCACGCCGTACCTGTCGGGTGACAAGGTCAAGGACTACCCGAACCTGGCCAACATCCCGCAGGTGATCTGGCAGGCGTGCGTGGTCCAGGACAAGATCTACGGGCTGCCGATCCCGCGCAGCATCACGGGCGGCGCAGGCTTCTACAACAAGCGGCTCTTCGATGCCGCCGGCATCGAGTACCCGGCCACCGCCGAGGACTTCCTGGCCGCGTGCAAGGAGCTGACCAGGCCGCAGCAGGGCCAGTGGGCGATCGTGAACTCGAAGGGCAACACGTTCTTCACGATGGTTCAGCAGATGTTCGGCGTACCGAACGGCTGGAAGGAGGACGGCGGCAAACTGGTCCGCAGCTTCGAGACGCCGGAGTACAAGGCGGCGCTCGAGTTCGCCGTCCAGCTGGTCAAGGCCGGGGTGACCGTGCCGGGGTCCGACGGTATCGACGGCACCGCCCGGAAGAACGCGTTCCGCGCCGGCAAGGGCGCGCTGGTGTACGACGGGTTCCCGGCGTACTCCGGTTACGTCAAGGACATGTCGCGCCTGGACCCGAAGAACGACCCGCGGGCGTTCGTCCCGATGGCACCCAAGGGTGGCAAGGCGAACACCTGGTCGGACAACATCCTGTTCGCCTACACGCTGATGAAGAAGGCCGACGAGGCGCGCGCCAAGGAACTGCTCGCGGTGGCGAACTTCTTCGCGGCGCCGTTCGGCAGCACCGAGAACCTGCTGCTCACGTACGGCGTCGAAGGCGTCGACTTCACCCGCGACGCGAAGGGCAACCCGACGCTGACCAGCAAGGGCGAGGCCGAGCTGACGGTGCCGTGGAAGTACATCACCGCGCCGCCGCAGGCGCTCTACAACGCGCAGTTCCCGACGTACGTCGAGCGCGCCCACGAGGACCTCACCAAGCTGATCGGCATGGTCGTCAAGGACCCGACCGCGTCGCTGATCTCACCGACCAATGACAAGTCCGGCGGCGACATCGGGCAGGCGCTGACCGATGTCCGCAACGACGTGATCGCCGGGCGGAAGCCGATCAGCGCGTTCGACACCGCGCTGAAGAAGTGGGCCAAGGACGGCGGCGACAAGATCCGCAGCGAGTTCGAGTCGGCGCTCGGCGGTGCGAGCCCGCGATGAGTTGGTTGACCGAGGCAAGGTTCGGGCTGTTCGTACACTGGGGCATCTACGCGGCCGCGGCGCGGCACGAGTGGGTGAAGTCGTACGAACAGCTCACCGACGCGGAGTACCAGCCGTACTTCGACCACTTCTCGCCGGACCTGTACGACCCGGTGCGTTGGGCGGACGACGCCTGGAACGCGGGCATGCGCTACCTGGTGATCACCACCAAGCACCACGACGGGTTCTGCCTGTGGGACTCCAAGCTCACCGACTACTCGGCACCGAACACGCCGTGGGGCAAGGATCTGCTCGCACCGATGGTCGACGCATTCCGGGAGCGCGGCTTCAAGATCGGGCTGTACCACTCGTTGCTCGACTGGCATCACCCGGAGTTCCCGGTCGACCTCTACCACCCGCAGCGCAAGGACGTGGATTTCATCGACCGTACGGCGGACCGTGACGTCTCGAAGTACGCCGACTACCTGCACGGACAGGTCCGTGAGGTGCTCACCGGATACGGCAAGATCGATGTGATGTGGTTCGACTTCTCGTACGCCGACCGCGGGTTCAACGCGAAGGGTCCGGACGAGTGGCGGTCCGAGGAACTGCTCGCGATGGTGAAGGAGCTGCAGCCCGGGATCCTGGTGAACAACCGGCTCGGGCTCGGTTCCGGTGACTTCACCACGCCGGAGCAGGTCCAGCCGCCGGGGAACGAGGTTGCCGCTGGCAACGGTACGCAAGTGCCGTGGGAGGCGTGCCACACCCTCAACGGCAGCTGGGGTTACCACCGCGACAACCACGACTGGAAGTCGCCGGCGTTGCTGATCCGGATGCTGGTCGACGCAGTCTCGAAGGGCGGCAACATGCTGCTCAACGTCGGCCCGAACGGCCGCGGTGCATGGGAGCCGCGTGCCCTCGACGTACTGTCCGGCATCGGTTCCTGGATGCGGCTGCACGAGCGCTCGATCCGCGGCTGCGGGCCGAGTACGTACGTGCCGCCGGCGGACTGCCGGTATACGCAGAACGGCCGGCGGCTCTATTTGCATGTGTTCGCGTGGCCGATGGGTCATCTGCACCTGCCGGGGCTGGGCGATCGGGTCGAGTACGCGCAGTTCCTGCACGACGCGTCCGAGGTCAAGCGGGTCGATGTCGACCCGTCGGCGCCCGGGCACACGTACCTGACCGGGCTTCCCGACAACACACTGACGCTCAAGCTGCCGAACCGGGCCCCCGAGGTAGACAGCTGCGTGATCGAACTCTTCCTCAAATGAACCCGGAGCTCGACTAGGACAGAGCTCCCCCGGTACGACGAAGGCACCCACCTCGACCCGGTGGGTGCCTTCGTCCTTTTGTCTACTGTCGGATTGTTGACGGATCGAGAGCCGGCGGGGTCAGGTGCAGTGCGGTGATCTGGGCGGCTGCCTCGGCGTCGACGGGGACGCCCCAGGCGCGGAAGAAGTCACTCAGGTCGTGGCCGGCGGTCCGGCTGGAGAGCACGACGAGGTTGCGCAGCCGCAGTACCTCGTCGGTGTAGTCGCTCGCGTACGGGCGCTCCACCCGGACGAGCTTGTGCAGGTCCGGCCAGAAGCTGTCGCCGAACGCCAGCCGGAGCTGCTCGAACATCACCAGCTTCTCGTACGGGTCGAACGTCGTGCCGTAGTTCACGTCCGGCGTCCGCAGCTTGCCCGGAGCGCTCTGCCACGGGGTGAGCCCGGTCTTCACGTCCGGTGCGTGCAGCCGCGGCTGCTGGCCGTACTTCGTGGCGAAGACCGCGTTCACCGTGAGCGAGTAGATGTTGACCGTCACCTCCGTCAGCGAACTCGGCTTGTAGGTGATCTGCTGATGCTGGTGGCCGAGCTCGTGGTAGATGCCCCAGCCGCGCGTCCGCAGACCCGCCACCGTCAGCATGCGGTCCTGGATCGGCGGCGGGAACGACATGTGGCCGTGGGTCGCGTACGCCCCGACACCGGTGATCGCGGACGGGTACCCGACGAAGTGGTAGCGGTGCGCCAGGCGGACGTGCTGCGGCGCGGATCCGTCGTACCCGCTGGTGGCGTCCTCGATCCCGATGATGTCCTCGTAGGTGGACAGCAGGTCGGTGTGGTTCTCGGTCCGGTACGTCAGAGCTGACGCACGCTCGACGGTGATCATCGCGTGCGGGCTCAGAAGTTCGACGTACGGCGTGCTGCGCTCGTCGAGTTGGCGCTGGAACTCGGCCTCGCCGGTGCGGCCGAGGACGAAGTACGGCATCGGCTGCGCCTGCTCGCCGATGGTGACCTTCGCCTGGCCGGTGTTGCCGATCAGCTTGAGGTAGACGACGCCACCGCCGGCGTCGGTGACGGTGTTGCGGCCGACCTGGAGCGGGTACTCGCGGGGTGACTTGAACTCCTTGCGCGCGTCGGCGTCGGGGGCGCCGATCACGAGCGTCGGCGCCAGGCTCCCGGCGTGAACGACCACGTTGAGCGCGGTGGCGGCAGGAAGGTAGAAGCCGGTCGAGCGGAGTTCGCTGGCGCTGAGCGAGTTCTGCGTGCGGTCGAGCTCGGTCGTGCGCGCCGACAGCAACGCGGGGATGGTGAAGGTGTAGCTGGTCTCTGCTCTCGCCACTGCTGGTACGGCGGCAAGAGCCAGGCCGGCTCCGGCTACTTGAAGAACACGTCGCCTGGTGAGCTGCCCCGTGAACTGTTGCGGGCGGGCGTGCGGCATCATCGAACAACCTCCTGGTTGAACTTGCCAGCACCCGGCGACCCGGCCGGCACGGCTTGCCGGCCCCGGTTGCTTGCGGAAACTCAGTTGAAGGACCCTCAGTTGAGCGACACGCTGTGGGTGGCGCCCTTCGTACCACCGACAGCGACGTCCAGCACCAGCTGTTTGCCGGTGGCAACAACCGTGACGGCCGGATCCTTGGCGACCACGACTCCGACGTGACGGTCGATCGTCAGCCGGACGGTTTGCGCGGTCCGGCTCGGATCGGAGACGGCGACAGTCGTCGTCCGGCCTTCGCTGCCGATCACCACGGACGCGGGACCGTCACTGGCCACCACTCGCGGCCCGCCGGCCACCTCGGACACGGCACCGGCCGTCCAGAAGTTCGCCATGACCAGGTTCTCGCGGTGGGATCGGATCGCTTGGACATTCGGATTGTTGACAAGAACGGTCATCCCCGGATCAGCGGCGCGCTCGGCCGTCTGCCGGCTGGTTGCGTTGGGCAACACGACGTACGCGTAGTCCCCGGTCTCGATCCCGTGTTCCAGGATGAGCTTGGCGTAGCGGCGGGTGTACGGCGTCGTCGAGCCCGCCGTGTCGTTGCCGATGTTGATCTCGGACCACGATCCGGTTCGGTCCTCGCGCTGGATCCTCAGTCGGCCGCCACTGGGGAACACGTACCCGGCGACGCCCTCCAGGTGCGCCCATTGCGGGTCGTCGTAGGACCCGTCCGTTGCTGCGCTGCCGTCGAGCAGCAGTGCGGCCGTCCCGTTCTCGTGGAGGTTCCGATTGTCGACAATCGTCTCGACCGGGTAGCCGTCGGTACCGGTGATTCCGGCGCCGAGGGCCACGATCGAGTCGCTCAGACAGAACCAGGACTTCCTTGCCTGCAAGGTCTTGTCGTGGTCGATCAGGTGCATACCGACCGCGCCGGCGACGTCCTTGTACGACGCTCCACCGACCCAATCGGCGTACGCCGCGACAGTCCCGGTGCCGCTCCCCGAGCCGCCCGGTTGACGGGGTTGCGTGCTGACCGTCGTACCGGGCATCCGTTGCCCGTCGACCGTCGGCCAGTACGCGTCGTTGAACTGGGACTGGTCGCGGTTGTACAGGTACGTCATGCCGTCGCCGACGTACCAGCCGCGGAGGTTCTCGCCGTTGCCCCACTCATAGCGGGCCATCCGCTTCGACGACATCGCGATCGCGAAGGTCCAGCCCGGGCGGCGGTGCACGACACGGTCCTGGTTGTAGAACTGGAAGTGCCGCGGGACGGCCGGCGCCGGGACGACATCGGTGTCGGCGAGCAGCACCTTCGCGCGGGAGATCTCCGGGATCGACGCGCCCGGGAGGTAGTCGTTGAGGCGGTCGCGGGTGATCCAGCCCTTGGCGAGTGCCTTGTACCGCGAGGCGTACGGTTCCGCGACGCCGCTCGCGAGGAGGAGAACGGTCGATGTGGTGCCGTGGCCGTTGCGATGGTCGCCGGCGCGCTCGCGGGAGATCGCGCGCCCGGAGACGCAGTCCATCATCAGACCGTCGACGACGAAGGGCGCGAAGCTCGCCTCGACCGCGTCCAGGAGTACGGCGCGGTTCGGGTCGGCGATCTCCCAGGTGGAACCGCCGAGCAGGGCGATCAGGTTCGCGACCCCGCCGAGTGCCACGTTGCCGTACGTCCCGACGTACGCGAGGTTGCCGTGCTGGATGAAGGAGCCGTCGCGGTAGAAGCCGTCGCCGCTCGTCACGTAGGTGAAGACGCTGTTCTTGCCGGCTTCGGCGACGTCGCCGAGGGTGTCGCGTGCTGTCGACAATTTGATGGTCGACTTTCCGACGATGCCGCGGAGCGCGACGATCAGCGCCTTGTCGACCCGGTTGGCGCCGGTCTCCCGGAGCGTGGGCGAGTTGGTCCGCCGGTTCGGGTCCGGGACGAACCGGTCGACGGCCGTCAGGTACTTGGTGAGCTGTTCAGCGGACAGGACGTCGTACGCGAGAATGCAGGTGTCGAGCAGTGCCCGCGGCGCGCCGATCTCCCAGAACCACCAGTTCCCTGTCTCTTTGAGCGTCTCGTTGTAGGCGTTCGCGTTGAGGAAGTCGAGCGCGCCGCTCAACAGCTCGCCGGTCTCGGTCTGGGCAGTGCCCGCGGTCGCGCGGGCGAGCGCGATCGTCTTCAGGCGCGTGTAGCTGATCGAGAAGTTCCCGCTCGTCGAGCTGAGCGGCAGATCCGGCCAGAGCGCCGTCCGGTCCGCCGACGTGATCATCGTGTCCGCGTATTGCTGGGCCTGCGCACTCAGGTTTGCGAGCGCATCGGCGTACGCCGGATCGGCTGCGTCGATCGCCCCTCCGGTGTTGAGCTCGGCCCAGCGTGCGCGGAGTACGTCGTACTCGTCCTCCGCGAACGCGCGGGTGGGCAACCCGAGCGTGCTGAGCGCACCGGCTGCAAGGCCGGCCTGAAGCAACAGTCGACGACGGATGAAGGGCGGCATCGCGACTCCTCGAACGGTAGTAAACGCTTACCGCCAAGCCTGCCGCCTGCTCGTAACAGTCGTCAACAGCTAGCTGTGATCAGTTCTGATCACTTCACGGGAGCAGGTCCCGGACCACCGCATCCGCCAGCAACCGGCCGCGATCGGTCAGCACGAGTCGCTCGCCGTCCCCGGCGCCTGGCTCGCCCTCAGTGCCCTCAAGGCCCTCAGTGCCCTCAGCGGCGATCACCGCGAGCCCGTCGGCGACCACCTGATCGACCGCGGCTCGCCCAGCCTCGTCCAGAACGTCGAGCGGCAGCCCCGCGGACAACCGCACCTCGAGCAGCACCCGCTCGACGCGCCGGGTCTCCTCGTCGAGGGTCTCTCGCGCGTGCGCCGGGCTCTCGCCGGCGTTGATTCGCTCGGCGTACGCGCTCGGGTGCTTGACGTTCCACCAGCGCACTCCGCCGACATGGCTGTGCGCGCCCGGCCCGATCCCCCACCAGGTGTCGCCGCGCCAGTACAGCTCGTTGTGGCGGCAGCGGGCCGCCGTACTGCGGGCCCAGTTGGACACCTCGTACCACCGCAGCCCCTGGGCCGACAGCATCTCGTCGGCCAGCACGTACTTGTCGGCCAGGTCGTCGTCGTCCGGCATCGGCAGCTCACCACGCCGGATCCGCCGCGCGAGCTGCGTACCGTCCTCGATGATCAACGCGTACGCACTGACGTGATCCGGCTGCGCCGACAACGCCGACTCCAGCGATGCCCGCCAGTCGTCGAGCGACTCCCCCGGCGTCCCGTAGATGAGGTCGAGGTTCACGTGCTCGAACCCGGCAGCGGTCGCTTCCTTCACGGCCTGCAACGCGCGGCCCGGCGTGTGCTGCCGGTCGAGGATCCGCAGTACGTGCGAGGACGCGCTCTGCATCCCGAAACTCACCCGGGTGAATCCCGCCTCCAGCAGCGCGTCGAGGTACGCCGGATCCACCGACTCCGGATTCGCCTCGGTCGTCACCTCCGCGCCGGGCGCGAGCCCGAACTCGTCCCGCACCGCGGCGAGCATCTTCCCCAGATCGGCGGCCGGCAGCAGGGTCGGCGTACCGCCTCCGAAGAACACCGTGTCGACCGGGCGGTCCAGTTCGCCGAGGACCCGCCGCGCCATCCGGACCTCGTCGGCCGCGGTCTCGGCGTACGACGCCTGTGAGCCGCCACCGCCCAACTCCTTGGCGGTGTAGGTGTTGAAGTCGCAGTATCCGCACCGCGACGCGCAGAACGGGACATGCAGGTAGAACCCCAACGGCCGCCCGGCAGCCTCCCGCACAGCAGCATCCGGCAACGCCCCGTCCCGAGGCGCAACCTCCCCCTCAGGCAATGTCGACGGCACGCCCCCATCGTACGGACCCCCACCCCACCCTCTCCGTCCACCTTGGGCCCGACCAACCGCCCCGGCCGCCCTTGAGCCCCCACCAACCACTTCGGCGCGCGAAATCTGGTTGATCGGTGCTCAAAGCTGGGTGCGGGAGGGGTACGAGCGTGGCGCTTGACGGGATCGCTGCGGGTTTTGGTTGCAGAGGGTAGAAGAGTCGTTACATTCGGCTCATGGAGACCGAGGCTCAGCCTGTCGGACGTGCCACCCGGAACGCGGTCGTGGTTGGGACCCGGAAAACTCCGATGCCTTCTCCCAAGCCGTGGACCGCATCGTTGAACAGATGATCGACCAGGGCCAATCCCTCACCACCGGCAAACACGCCGCCCTCACAACGACTCAGGAATAAAGCCCGTCGGTTTCCACCTGCCAGCTCTCCGAAATAGCGTGGGACAGGTCGTCGTCGGGGCCGACCTCGTTGAGGTACTCCGCGACCTTGCTCGCGGTCCGGCTCCGCGGCTCGACCAGCGGCTCCTCGTCGTCCTCGTCGTCGTACGGACCCGTGTCGGTCGTCGCGTCCACCTTGGCGAGCTCGGAGTCGAGCCGCTCGGTCTGGCCGCGCGCCACACCGACCTGCTCGATCCCGAACCGGAGGAGTTTCTCGGAGGCGTTTCCGATCTCGGCGAGCAGCTCGCGGGTCAGGCCGGGCCGGCTGCTCAGTTCCCGCAGCGTGAGGTTCTCGGCTTTCTGCACCGCGTCCGCGACAACCTCGGCGTACTCCGGGCTCCCCTGCAGGCCGCTGCGTCGCAGCAACCGGAGATAACTCGTGGTCGCGACCAGATAGTCCAACGCGGATTCGCCGTACCCGGCCTTCAACGCGTCACGGAGTTCGGAGGCCTCGTGTACCGCTTCGGGGAATCGCTGCATCCGTTCCAGCACTCGCAGTACGTCGAGTGTCAGGCTGACTGCTTCCTCCGACCGCCGTTTGCGCAACGCCGCGTCCCGGGCGCCCCGTAGTACGCGCAAGGCCTCGTCGAACTCACGGAACGCCTCGAGCGCCTCCACCTCGGCGGACGGGAGCAATGACTCGCCTCTCGGTCCGCGACGCTGATGGGCCAGATCCAGCGCGACCTCAGGCCGCCCGGCTCGCAGCTCGGCGGCGATCACGGGCGCCGTCGCCGCCGCCCAGGTCTGGTCGTCGGCCTCGCGCATGATCTCGTCCGGCAGGCTGATCCTCCCCTCGGCCTGTGCCCACAGGTACTGCTGACCGCGCGCGGGAAGCTCGTCGATCGAGTCCAGCAGGGAAGGCAGCGCCTCCTTGTTCCAGTGGGCATCGAGGGTACGGCGGGTCTGGCCGAGCATCAGCCGGTGGTACAGCTCCTCGGCCCGAGCGGCGGCGCCGGGCAGCCGTGAGTAGTACTTGTACGCCGCCCGGTGGATCTTCGCCACCTGCGGCTTCTGGTCCCGCTGGAGCTTCGGCAGCATCAGCTTCCGGACGTCCGCGCGATGCCGCAACGAACGGCCGTCGCCTGTGACCAGCGTCGCCTCGCGCTCCAGCTGCCGGAACAGGTCGCTCGCGTGCCGGTCGGTCTTCACGGTGACACCGCAGGGCTTGGCGAGGACGTGCCGGATGACGTCCGGCGTCACCACCCGGACGACCAGTCCGGGATGCGCGATCCTGCGTACCTCCCGGTTGTCGATGTGCATCAGGATCCGCCGGTACAGAACGCCCTGGATCTGCCCCTCCTGCAACTCCAGGTCGAGCAGCGGATCATCGGCCCGGCTGACCCGCAGGATCTCGATCGCGAGCCGCAGGCTCAACGGGTTGCGGCCGACCAGTCCGATGGTCCGCTCGGCGAGCTCCACCGACGCGGCCACCCCGTCCGCGTCGAGGATCATCTGCACCGCCGACGCCTGGTCGAGCTCGGTCAGCGGGATCACCGTGGCGTTCAGCTCCGCACCCAGCCCGGTGTCGAGCGCGCGCCCGGCGATCACGACCTTCGTCTTCGGGATCAGGCGCAGCAGTTGGTCCAGAAAGTCCTTGAGCACATACAGATCGGTGATCCGGCGGCGCTGGACCTCCTCGAAGGTGTCGAGTACGACGAGCAGGCCGCCGCGGACGTACGGCGTGATGAGCTTGGCCGCCCTCGCCATCAGACTCCGCGACAAGTGGGTGCTGGTCGTCGGCGCCGATGCGTGCGAGCTGAAGCCGAGCGTCTCCTCGTCCGTGTTCTCCTGCTCGCGCAGGTCGTCGATCAACGGCCATAGCCGCTCCGCCAGCACCGGCTGCTGGATCGTCAGCTGGCGCAGGATCTCGGACATCAGTTGGGCGGGCCGGTCGGCCTCCAGGGCACCCCGGTCGAAGTTGAGATACGCGAACAGCCCGTCCGTCCGCTCGGTGATGAACTTCGCCAGCAGCGTCGACTTGCCGACCCCGCCGACGCCCGAGATCACCAGAGGCCGCGTGCCGCTGAACAAGTGCTCCTCGAGCAGGCCGAGTTCCGCCGTACGGCCGTAGAACCCGTGCGCGCCGAAGGTCTTCAGCGGCGCGAGCAGTTCCTCGCGGGCCAGGGCCGCCTCGATGGCCTCGATGTTCCGGGCGGCCGGGAAGGCGTCGCTGAGCCAGCGCGCGACCTGCAGATCGGCGGACAGCGATTCCAGCGTGGGCGGGTCGCCGTACGCCGCCGTTCTCGGATCGAGCGCTCGGGACAGGGCGCTCTGCGCGGGCCCCGTCGGGTTGATCGTCGTACGGCGGAGCGCATCCTCGGCACCTTGCGGTCCGAGGTCGCGCAGTGTCCGTCGCCGTACCGAATCGACCAAGGCCCAGTGCGGTGCGCCGTCCGGGCCGCGAACACGACGGCAGTCCTCGATCAGGAACTCGCTGATCGCCGCGTCGGCCTCGTCGGCGTCGCCCGGAACAGTCAGCCACCCGGCGTCGAACCAGACCAGGACGGCGGCCTGGGCCCGCAGCAGATCGCGCCGGCCCGGCGGCTGGATCAGGTGGCCACGTCGGCGGCTCCGAACCGCCCGCCCGGCCGTGCGCGGCTCCGGCAGGCTCGTCATGCGCTCTGTCCGGTCAAGCTGCAGATGGTCTCCCGGGCGATCCCGTAGATCGTTTCGCCGGCGAGCGCGAACTCGTCCGCGGCCGGGTCGGATCCGTCCCACACCTGGGCGGTCCAGCTGTCCAGCTCGGCGTCGGTCGCCGGATAACCGAGATGCGCGGCAGCCACCGCGAACAGCTGGCGGACGTCCGGGCGCGTGATCGGGCTGATCGGCTCCTTGCGGGTCTTCGGCGGCACCAGGCCGTCGAAGCCGGTGACCACGAGTTTCACCTCGCCCAGCTCGGCGTTGACGTCGACGGAGCGCAGCAGCTTCTCGACCAGGCCGCGTGCGTCGGGGTCGACATTGGCCCGGTCGAGTCCGTCGATCACGATCCAGCGCGGGTTCCGCACCGGCGGGAAGTTGTCCCGCAACTCGTTCATCAGCAGCCGGGCCCGGGTATGCGGATCAGGTACGTCGGCCACCACCTCCGCGCTGATGGCGAACTTGAAGTGACCGGCCAGCCGCTGCGCCAACTCGAGCGCGCCGAACCGTTCGGTGCCCCACTCGGCCACGTCGACGAGCAGCATCGGGAAGCCCTCCGCCCGCGACAGCACCTGCAGGAGCTGGTACGAGTACGTCTTGCCGGAGGCCGATCCGCCGGTGATGTTCAGCGTCCGGAAGCCCTCCTTGCTCAGCTTCCGCAGCTCGGCGCGCAGCTTGCTGCGGTTGATCATCGGCTGCGACGTTCCCGGGCCGACGAACATCGCGTCGAGCGGGTCCGGCGGCTCGTACCAGGCCGTTCCCCGCTTGGCCACCTTGAGCTTCAGGTAGTACTCGAAGTCTTCGCGCCGCGGCGGGAACCGGGTCGCCATGTGCTCGACGACGTACCGCAGGAGCCCCTTGCGGCGCAGGTCGAGAACGTACCCGGTCCAGAAGGCTCTGGCCTGGAACTGTTCGTCCCAATAGATGTCCGCCACATCGATCTGCGTGATCGTCTCCAGCTCCTTCTCGACATCACGCCGGTACTTCACAACCTCGGCCAGCAGGATCGCCAACGCCGTGGTCTGCTCGTCCTTCTCGTCCGTGGATTCCTCGATCCACAGCCGCGCGCTCATGACACCCCCTGCACCCCGGCTGCCGCCAGATCAGCGACGACGCGATCGATCCGCTGCCCCTGGTTCCGGTACTCCGGTTTGCCGTCGATCTCCCGCTCTACCCAGCGGTGGTGCAGCGCGACCACGTTCCAGTCCTCGTCGAACACCGGCGCGCCCGACGATCCGCCCTCGGTGTCCGTCCAGTACTGCACCACGGAATCGTCGACCGAGCGCACCAGGTTGTGGTGCATCCCGATCATCTTCGGGCGTCCGCCCGGATGCTGGATGATGTAGACCCGGTCGTCGACGGCCAGGTCGACCGACGCGGCGGCGATCGGCAGCGGCGGGAACTCGGGTGGGATCGGCGTGGTCGCCCTCAGCACCGCCCAGTCCCGATCGACGGCCGCGATCACCGAGCCGGCATCGCAGGGCACGACGATCGGCTGCTTCGGTACGTCGGCGCGATCGAGCTCCCAGCCGAACCACGCCTCGATCTCGGACGCTGCTGTCAGTACGCCGTCGATCGCCTGGAACACGACGTGATGGTTGGTCAGGATCAGATCCGCACCGATCCGGAAACCCGTTCCGACGTACCGCTTCTTGCCGATCCTGACCTTGAGCAGGCAGATCGAACGGGCCCGGTCGAGACCGACCTCGAGGAACGCGATGTCGAGCAAGGTGTTCTGGCCCTCGACGATCTGCCGCTCGTCGCCCTTGTCGCCGCTGAATCCCTTCCACGGCGGGCCGCCGTCCTCGTTCTCCTCCTCGGCCGGCGGGCTGACCGGATTCGCCGCCATCGCGTCGGCCAGCGCGGGCGCGAGCCGAGGCTGTTCCTTGGCGACGTGCTCGAGCAACGCACGCAACTGCTCGGTCCTGGCCGCTTCCTTCAGCACCGAGCGCCAGATCGACTGCGCCGCTCCGTCGAAGTCGATCTCGCCGCCGTCGAGACCGACGTCGTCGACCACCTCGGCGATCTCCTTGTACCGCCGGTACACGGAGGTCAGCGTGCGCAGGACGTTCTGTACGACGGGATCGCCGAACGGCAACGGATAACGATCGAGCGGATGATCGGCCATGCGCGGGACCTACTTCTTGCTCGTGGTCGCCAGCACACCGACCAGTGCGCCGCCGATGGATCCCAGCAGCACCGCCAGTCCTTCCGGCATGCTCTTGTCGCTCAGCACCAGGACGAGCCATCCGACCATGCCAACGATCAGCGCGAGCAGCAGCCCGCCGATCGCCAGCATGTAGACCGGACGGTTCACTGGCGTGATGTCCCCGGGCGCCAGTTCGTCGCCCTGCTTCGTCCGCTGTGTTTCGGGAATCTCGTGCTCAGGCAGCCCCATGTCCCCACCCCCAAGCCCAAAGATAGCAACGCTCGTCACGTACTGTCACCGGCTCCGCCCTTACGTCCTGCGCGTTCGCGGAGCATCATGGCGGCAGGGGTCGATCGGCGAGGGGGAGCCATGACGGTCGTCGACATTCACTGCCATACGTTCAACGGGGACGACCTGCCGGTCAAGGGGTTCGTCAAGGCCGTGGCCGGGCAACGCAGCCAGCTGGCCAGAGCGCTTGCCTGGGCGCTGGACGACATCACCCAGGCGATGGCGTCCGGAGCGGAAGAGATCGCCGAACTCGACCGGCTGATCGATTCGGGGCCCGGGGAACACGAAGGTGCCGAGGAATCCGCGGTGAGCCAAGCGGCCGCGGACGGCGAGGTTCTACTCGCCAGGCTCGAGCTCGAGCAGCCGGGTCTCGCGGCGGCCGCCGGAGCCGAGGCTGCCGACGGCCGTGGGCCGGGCTCAGGGGACGAGTCGTTTCACGATGGCCTCGACGACCTCCGTCGCTACCTGAGCTGGGCCGCGCTGTTCGGCAAGACTCGGCTGGCGCTGACGAGAGCGCTGATCGAGACCTATCCCGAGGTCGACCTGTTCACGCCGATGCTCGTCGACCTCCAGGGCCTCGACGACAGTCCGAAGACCAGCACCCTGCAGCAGCTGGAACTCCAGGAGAAGATCAGCCGGCTGGGCATCCTCGGGCAGCTCGGCGCCCAGGTCCTGCCGTTCGTCGGGTTCGACCCGCGCCGCTTCGGCGCGGTCGCCCTGGTGAAGGAGGCCGTGACCGAGTTCGGCTGCGTCGGCGTCAAGATGTATCCGCCGATGGGATTCCTCCCGTGGCGCAACCGGCAGTCCGGGGTCCCCGGGATGAGCGCGGAGCAGGCCCTGGGCGTCGACGCCGCGCTGGCGAACCTCTACGACTGGTGCACCGAGCACGACGTCCCGATCACGGCCCACGGAAATCCGACCCAGTTCGCGAAGCCTGCGTGCATGGACTTCTCCGGCCCTGAGCGCTGGGCCGCGGTGTTGCAGGAATGGGGAGATCTCCGGCTGAACCTCGGTCACTTCGGCTGGAGCGGCCGGCCCGAGTGGCCGCGGAGGATCGCCGAGCTCACCAGCGTCCATCCGCGGTTGTACGCCGACATCGGCAACCACGACCTCGACGACCTGGAGGACACCATCGAGGCCCTGGACCAGATCTTCACCGCACAGCAGGGGATGCGACAGCGATTCATGTTCGGCTCGGACTGGTACATGGTCGCGAGCCACCTGGACTTCGAGCATTTCCTGACCAGGGTCCGCGCCGCGTACCTCGCCAAGTTCCCGGACCAGCTGGACAGCTTCATGGGCAGCGCGGCCCTGACCTTCCTGGGTTTCGACGATCCCGCCAACGCGAACAACCAACGAGTTCGCGAGCGCTACGCGGCGTACGGCGTAACTCCACCTGCCTGGCTCGCAGCAAAGCAACCTGTGTCACCGTGAACCGGTCTGGCGCCCAGGTATGCTCGCCGCCGTGTTGGGCGATGGGCTGCGGACGATTCTCGCTGGTGGGATTGAGCATTGGCTGCGGGTGGGTCGAGCGGATCGTGCCGTGCGGGCGTGTCGTTCGGGTGCCTGCCGGCAGCCGAGTACGCCGTTGCGCACAGCAACCATATGGACCGGCTGATCCTGCAAACATCCCGCCCGACGACGAGAACGCGGCCGGGTCCAAGTTGGAGATGGCGATGACTCTGGTCGGCAACGAACGCGTGGAGCTCGCCCGATGAGCCTCGTCGAATCGGTCGAGTACCCGGGGCGCGGGCTTGCGATCGGGCGGGATGTGGACGGCGTGCCGTTCTTCACGTACTGGCTGACCGGCCGATCTCCCGCCTCGAAGGCTCGCGAACTCGTGGTCCACGACCGCGAGGTCATGGTGCGCGACACCTCGGGCGGCCCGGTCGACGACCTGCGCCACTACACCGCGGCGACCCGCAGAGACGACTGGGTGATCGTCGGCAACGGCACCCAGGTCGGTGAACTGACCACCGCCCGCGAGCAGCAACCCGATCTCCAGCTCGCCCTGCGACAGCTCACCTACGAACCCGACCCGGCGATCCGCACTCCACGCATCACCGCGAGCGCCACGATCAACGGCACGGAACTGCAGGATGTGGTGATCGGCTCCGCCCGCGCCAACGACGGTGCACCCGAACTCACCGAGCACCCGTCGCTGTACGCGGCCCGCATCGCCCCGGGCACAGCCCTCACCACGACGACCTACAACGGCACCGCGGACGACATCATCACCCACGGCCGACCCACGACGGTCGCCGTTCCGGATGCCTGGTCCACGATCAGCGACGCGCTCTGGAGCGTCCTCACCCCATCGTTGCGCGTCGCGATCGTGACGATCCGGCTGGACCAGCTGACGTTCGCGGACGTCCGCACCAACTCCCGCTGACCGCTACTCGTACATCTTGTCCAGTACGTCGGCGTACTGGGTTTCGACGTGTTTGCGTTTGAGTTTGAGGCTCGGGGTCATCTCGCCGGACTCGACGGTGAGGTCGCGGTCGAGGATGGTGAACTTCTTGATGGTCTCCCACCGGTTGAGGCCGGCGTTGAGTTCGTCGACGTACCCCTGGACCATCGCGTGCGCGGCGTCCGACGTGACGATCTCGGCGTACGGCTTGCCGGCCAGGCCGTTCGCGGCGGCCCAGCCCTCGATCGCGTCGGGGTCGAGCGTGACCAGCGCGGAGACGAAGTTGCGCAGGTTGCCGTGCACGATGAACTGACTCGCGTACGGGCAGATCGTCTTGAAGCGGCCCTCGATCACCTGCGGCGCGACGTACTTGCCGCCGGAGGTCTTGAACAGGTCCTTCTTCCGGTCCGTGATGAACAGGTACTCGTCCTCGAAGTGCCCGATGTCACCGGTGTGGAACCAGCCGTCGGCGTCGAGCACCTCGGCGGTCTGCTCGGGCTGATTGTGGTACCCGCTCATCACGCCGTCGCCCTTGATCAGGATCTCGCCGTCCTCGGCGATCTTGAACTGCGTCCCGGGGAACGCCGGTCCGACGCTTCCGAGCCGGTACTGCGTCGGCCGGTTCAGCGTCGATCCCGCCGAGGTCTCCGACAGCCCGTACCCCTCGAGGATCAGCAGCCCGGCCGCGTGGAACCACTCCGCCAGCGACTTGTCGAGGGCTGCCGACCCGGACACGAAGAACCGGATCCGTCCGCCGAACCGGGCCCGGATCTTCGAGAGCACAAGGCGATCGGCTGCCGCGTACTGCGCGCCCAGCAACCCGCCCGGCTCCTTGCCGGCCTGTCGCAGAGCCGACACCCGAGCCCCGACCCCGAACGCCCAGTCGAACAGCTTGGCCTTCGCCCCGCCCTCGGACTGGATCATCGTCACGATCCGCGCGTGCGCCTTCTCGAAGATCCGCGGCGCCGCGGCCATGAAGGTCGGCTGTACTACCGCCGCATTGTCGACAATCTTGTCGATCCGTCCGTCGACCGCGGTCGCGAACCCGAGCTGGAACTGTACGGCGAGGAGCACCTGGCCGAACACGTGCGACAACGGCAGCCACAGGAACTGCAGGTCGTCCGGTGAGAGCACCCGCATCCCCTCGACCGCGGCGCCCTCGTACGTCCACACCGAGTGCGGCAGCCGCACGCCCTTCGGACGTCCCGTCGTACCGGACGTGTAGATCAACGTGCACAGGTTGTCCGGTTTGATGGCCGCAATCCGATCGTCGACAATCGACGGATGCTCAGCCAGGTACTCGTCGCCGAGAATGTCGAGCTGCCCGAGCCCGATCACCCAGTCACCGTCACTCTCGAGAGGCGTGCCGTCCAGCAGGACGACCTTGCGCAGCGACGGCGTCTCGTTCCGGTGCTCGCGAAGCTTGTCCACCTGGCCCGCGTCCTCGGCGAACACCACCTGGACGTCGGCATCGGCCACGATGAACGCCACGTCCGACGAGATCGTCGACGGGTAGATCGTGGTGGTCGCGGCGGCGGCCAGTACGGCGGCCAGGTAGCACTCGATCCACTCGATCCGGGTGCTCGACGCGACCGCGACCCGCTGCTCCGGCTCCACCCCCAGCGCGATCAGGCCCGCGGCACGCCGGCGGGTCAGCGCTTCGGTCTCCCGCCAGGTCACCGACTTCCATTGCTCCCCGCGCGGGAACCGGAACGCCTCCCGCTCAGGCGTCGCCTCCACCCGGTCCAGGAACATCTGGGCCATGGTGTCCTTGCGGTTGCTGAGAAGGGCGAGCTGGCCGGAATCGGCGACAGGCGTCATAACTGGCCTCCGTAGGGGGTCAAGTGACTGGAGGGTAATCGCTGGGCACCGTGCCTGACCATGGCACTCGCTTGCCCACGTACACCTTCTCCATTACGTTTCCGCAACATGCGCATACGGTCGGTGGCTCTCATCTCACTATCCGTTCTACTCCTCGCTCCGCTACTCCTCGGTCTGGGCGCTCCGGCCCACGCGGTGACCCCGCCGGCGGAGTTCGGGTCGGACTACGACGACCCGCGGACCCCCGCGCCGAAGGTCGCCGTACCGGACACCAGGCACTGCGAGGTGCAGATCGTCCGGAACCAGTTCCGCAACTTCGACCCGTACCAGGCGACCTACACTCCCCCGGCCGGCTGCCAAGGCCCGTGGTCCAAGGTCGTGCTGCGGATGCACGGCGAGGTGAAGGGCGTCCAGTACGACCGCCTCGGACACATCACGATCGGCGGGGTTGGTGTCTTCCGTACGTCGACCCCGGAGCCGAGCGCGGACGGTATCGCGTGGGACGTGGAGAAGGACGTCACGTCGTACAGCCCGCTCCTGCGGACGTCGCAACCGGTCGTGATGGAGCTCGGCAACGTCGTCAACGACACGTACACCGGCGTCCTCGACATCACCGTGACCCTCGACTTCTACACGACCGACCGCCACACCCCGGCTGCCCGGACCGCCGACGACGTACTCCCGCTGCAGAACCAGACGCGTCAGGACTCCGACCTGATCGGTACGGCGACTTTGCCGCGCAACACCACTCGCCTCCTCGGTGAGGTCTACGTCACCGGATCAGGGGGCGGCTGCGAGGAGTTCTGGGACACCTCCGCGCCGGCCGAGACCGGGTACTCGTGCCCCGACGGATCGCCGTACCGCGAGGTCGACGTGAGCATCGACGGCAAACTCGCCGGGATCGCGTTGCCGTACCCGTACATCTACACAGGCGGCTGGTCGAACCCGTACTCGTGGCGCCCGTCCCCCGCACCGCGCGCCTTCGACATCAAGCCTCTGACCTACGACCTCACGCCGTTCGCCGGACTGCTCACCGACGGCAAGCCACACGAGTTCCGCGTGCACGTCGACGGTGTACCGGCCGGCCAGTCGGGGTGGTTCACGGTCCCGAACCTGCACGTGTGGACCGACGCACACCGAGCGCAGACGACCGGCGGCCTCACGTCGTACGCCGTCAGCCCGCTGGCGAAGACCGATGACGTGAGCGGCACACCGAACGTGGCCGGCTCCGACACCACGAACGCGTCCCGCAACCTGACGATCAGCGGGTACGTCGACACCTCGGCGGGCCGTGTCCGCACGAGCGTCCAGCGCACGCTGAGCAACGTCTCGAAGCACACCTGGGAGGCCGGCGAGACCCGCGACACGCTGGATGCGAACTGGCGCGACACCGCGACGACGATCAGCAACGGCCACGTCGAGCGCACCGACCTCGACTACGGCAAGAACGGCGTACTCACCTTCTTGCCCAACGCAACGATCCCCGGCGGGTACGACGTCGTCACGGACCTGAAGATCCACGACACGATCCGCACCCCGGCGCGGACCAGCACCGAGACGTACGACGGCCGCGCGTCCTGGATCTACGGCGTACCGCGGGACCAACGGCACGCCACCGGGACCCAGACCGTGCGCTTCCGCGAGATCGGGCACGGCTGCTACGACCACACCCTGACCGCGGTGAACGGCGTTTATACGAAGGACTTCTACCGCTGCTGAGGTACCGAAGAACGGGTAGTGGGTGGCGCGGCTGCAGCGAGCCGCCGCGCAAGGTGGACGCGTTGGACTGAGGACTACCCGTTCTTCGGTACGCCGATCAGCGCGCGGCGAGGAGCTCCGCGATCTGGACCGCGTTCAGGGCGGCGCCCTTGCGGAGGTTGTCGTTCGAGACGAACAGGATCAGTCCGCGGTTGCCCGGGACGGACTGGTCCTGCCGGATGCGGCCGACGTACGACGGGTCCTGGCCGGCCGCGAGCAGCGGCGTCGGGAGGTCCGTGACGGCGACGCCCGGCGCGGCGCCCAGGATCTCGGTGGCGCGCTCCGGGGTGATCGGCTCGGCGAACTCGGCGTGGATGGTGAGCGAGTGGCCGGTGAAGACCGGCACCCGGACGCAGGTGCCGGCGACCGGAAGGTCCGGGAGGTGCAGGATCTTGCGGCTCTCGTTGCGGAGCTTCTGCTCCTCGTCGGTCTCACCGGTGCCGTCGGCAACGATCGAGCCGGCCAGCGGGAGCACGTTGAAGGCGATCGGACCGGCGTACACCTTGGGCTCGGGGAGGGTGATGCCGTCGGTGCCGCGGGCGAGCCGGCCGCCGGTCTCGACGAGCTGACGAGCCTGGTGCTCGAGTTCGCTCACGCCGACGCCGCCGGAACCGGAGACGGCCTGGTAGGTCGAGACGACGAGGCGGGTCAGCCCGGCTTCGCGGTGCAGCGGGGCGAGCACCGGCATCGCGGCCATGGTCGTGCAGTTCGGGTTGGCGACGATGCCCTTCGGGATCGTGCCGAGGTCCTCGGGGTTCACCTCGGACACCACGAGCGGCACGTCCGGGTCCATCCGCCAGCCGGACGAGTTGTCGACGACGACCGCACCGGCCGCCGCGACCTTCGGAGCGAGCTCCTTCGACGCCGTCTTCCCGTTGGAGAACAGGGCGAGCTCGAGCCCGGAGAAGTCCGCCGTCGCCGAGTCCTCGACGACAACCTCCCGGTCCCCGAACGCCAACTTCTTCCCCGCCGACCGCGCCGAGGCGAAGAACCGCACCTCGTCCACCGGGAAGTCGCGCTCGACGAGCAACTCCCGCATCACGCCGCCGACCTGACCCGTAGCACCGAACACACCTACTCGCATGCGACAGACACTAATAGGTCCGAGCCGAACCCGCCCGCACGTTTCACCATCCGGTGCTCCCGCCCCGACCACAGATCCTGCATCTCGTGGGTCGGCGTCCGAGATGCTGGGTTGGCGTCCGGGATCCTGGACGCAAACCCAGCATCTGATGGGTGAACCCACGAGAGGGCATCAACCTGCGGGCCGCTGAGTCGCGCGGGGCGCGGTGTGCGGGTCAGGCGTCGGAGGCGAGGGTGCCGCCGTTGGCTACGTCGGTCTTCTCGATCTCGGTGAAGACGATGCGGACGGACTCGCGCTTGGCGCCGAGGATGGCGATCGCGGAGTCGGTGACGGCGGCGACGAACTCGCGACGCTGGTCGAGGGTGCGGCCGGAGAGGAGTTCGACGGTGATGTTCGGCATAGGGCCTTCTCCTAGAGTGGACGGTTCCGTGACGTGGGACAGTGTTTCAGATTCGGGACAGCGCTTTCAGGACAGGGCCGCCTGGCGGACGGTGACGTCGTCGGGGTCGGTGTTCAGCGAGTCGACCAGCTCGTCGACGTCCGCACGATTCTCCGGCGCGAGCAGGCCCAGGCCGACGTACACCACCAAGGAAGTTGCCAGCGGCAACGCCACGACCAACGTGGTGTCGGTCGAACCCACGCCGTACTTGACGATCGCCCAGGTGATCAGCCCGATCGCCCACGAGGCCAGCGCCGCCCGCGGCCCGCTGCGCCGGAACCACGGCAGCAGCCCGAGCATCAGCGGGATCGCGATCGGTCCCATCGTCGCGGCGACCAGGTCGACGACGATCTTCAGTACGACGCCTTCGCCGTTCGTCGCGATCGCGATCAGCATGCTCACCGTGACGAACGTGAACGTGACGATCCGCGCCATCTTCAGCGCCGCGCCGTCGGCCAACTGCCGGACCCGGGGCACCAGCACCGGCGCCAGGTCCCGCGTGATCACCGACGAGATCGCGTTCGCGTCGGACGCCACCATCGCCATCGTGTGCGAGAAGAACCCGGCCAGCACCAGGCCGATCAGCCCGGTCGGCAGGAGCAGTTGCGCGAGGGCGACGTACGACTGCTCGGGCTTCCCCGGATGGACCAGCAGCGGCGCCGCGCACATCGGGATGAACAGGATCAACGGCCAGACCAGCCACAGCGCCGAGGAGAGCAGGGCGGACTTCTTCGCGGCCGATCCCGACGGCGCGGCCATGTAGCGCTGCGCCAGGTTCCACATGCCGCCGTTGTACTCGAAGGTTTTGATGAACAGGAACGCGATCAGGAAGATCGGCGTGTACGGCCCGTTCAGGGCGTCACCGTGCCCGGCCGGCAACTGGTCCCACATCTTCCACAGCGTCGGTACGCCGTCCAGGTGCGCGAGCACCCCGACGAACATCGCGACGCCGGCCCCGAACTGGATCACGAACTGCCCGAAGTCGGTCAGTACGTCGGCCCACAGCCCGCCGAGCGTGGCGTACAGCATCGTCACGACGCCGGTGAGCAGGATGCCCCACCGGATCGGCACCCCGGTGAAACCGTTCAGGAGGACGGCGATCGCGACCCACTTCGACGCGATGTCGACGACCTTCAACGCGGCACCGGAGTACGCGAGCGCCTGTTGCGTCGGTAGGTTGTAGCGGCGCGCGAGGTACTCCAGCGGCGACACGACGCCGTGTTTGGCCCGCAGCCGGTTCCAGCGCGCCGCGAACAGGAACGCGCCGATGCCGACACCGACGCCGATCGTCATCGCCCACCAGACGTAGACGGTGATGCCGTACGAGTAGGCGACCGCCGCGAACGCGACGAACATGACGGCGCTGTAACCCGACATGTGGTGCGAGATGCCGGACAACCACCAGGGAATCCGGCCTCCGGTCGTGAAGTAGTCCACGACCGTCTTGATCTTGGTGCGCGACCAGACTCCGATCAGCACCATCAACACGAAATAGCCGACCAGGACCGACCAGTCCAGAGCGGTCATCGGGATCCTCCCAGGGGCGTTGGGCGAGTGACTGGAAGGTTCCATTCACCAGAACCGCATGTCAAGGGACGGAACCTGGAACATTTCCGTCCTCAGTTCCAAGGCTCGATCGCGATTGACATGTGGTTCTGCCGAGTAGAACCTTGTTCCGTGACTCTGCAGATCAGGCACGCCACCCATCCCGAGCAACTGCCCGGCTTCGACACGGCCGCGCTGCGCCGCCACTACCTGGTGGAGGACCTCTTCGTCCCCGGCGCGGTCACCGCGGTGCTCACCCACCACGACCGGATCGTCCTCGCCGGCGCTCGTCCGACGAACGGGCCGTTGATCCTCGACACCTATCCCGAACTGCGCAGCGAGTTCTTCCTCGAGCGCCGCGAGGCCGGCATCGTCAACGTCGGCGAACCTGGCACGGTCACCGCCGACGGAACGAAGTACGAGCTGACCACCGGCGCCTGCCTGTACGTCGGACGCGGCGTCCGCGACGTGGTCTTCGAGGGACCCGAGTCGGCGTTCTACGTCTTCTCCGCGCCGGCCCACACGAGCTTCCCGACCGCGCAGGTCGATCCTGGCGAGGGCAACCGCCTCGAACTCGGCGATCAGCAGACCGCGAACCGGCGGACGATCGACCAGTTCATCTACGCCGACGGCGTACAGAGCTGCCAGGTCGTCCTCGGCGTGACGACACTGCACGCGGGCAGCACCTGGAACACGATGCCCGCGCACACCCACGACCGCCGTACCGAGTGCTATCTGTACTTCGGGCTCCCGGAGTCCGAGCGGATCGTGCATCTGCTCGGCGAGCCCGAGGAGACTCGGCACCTCCTGGTCGCGGACCGTCAGGCAGTCATCTCCCCCAGTTGGTCGATCCATTCCGGCTGCGGCACGTCGTCGTACAGCTTCGTCTGGGCGATGGCCGGCGAGAACCAGGCGTTCGGCGACATGGACGGCGTCGACGTACGGGATCTGCGGTGACGTCCTTCAGCCTCGAAGGACGTACGGCGCTTGTCACCGGAGCGCGGCGTGGAATCGGTGCGGCGATCGCTGCCGGGTACGCCGCTGCCGGCGCCGAGCTGATCCTGATGGCTCGGGACGCGGCCCTCGAGGACACGCTCGAGGCGATCAAGCGGAACGGCGGTGGCGACGCGACGGTGGTGATCGCGGACTTCGCCGACCCGGTCGCGGTCGAGGAGGCCGCGATTGAGATTGTCGACAACAGGAAGGTCGACATCCTGGTCAACAACGCCGGCACGATCCGCCGGGCGCCGGCCGCCGAGACCACGACCGCGGACTGGCAGCACGTGATCGACGTCAACCTCAACTCCACGTGGGCGGTGACGCGGCCGATCGGGGCCGCGATGGCGGAACGGCGGACCGGGAAGATCGTCACGATCGCATCGTTGCTGAGCTTCCAGGGCGGGATCACCGTCCCGGCCTATACGGCGAGCAAGCATGCGGTGGCGGGGCTGACCCGGGCGCTGGCCAACGAGTGGGGACCGGCCGGGGTTCAGGTGAACGCGATCGCGCCCGGGTACATCAGCACCGACAACACCACGGAGCTGCGCGCGGACCCGGAGCGGGAGGCTGCGATCCGGCAGCGCATCCCGGCCGGCCGGTGGGGGCAGCCCGAGGACGTCGTCGGGGCCGCGGTGTTCCTCGCGTCGGCGGCGGCGGACTATGTCAACGGGCATGTGCTCGCCGTCGACGGTGGCTGGCTGGCGCGGTGAGGAGTGGCAGGATGTCCGACATGAGTTCGCCCTCGGCCATCGACAAGACGTTGATGGTGCTGGACGCCGTACTGGAGCACTCGCGGTTCACCGACGTGGTGAACGCGACCGGCCTGGCCAAGTCGACCGTGCACCGGATCATGGCATCGCTCGTCGAACACGAGTTCGTCGCGCAGGCCGACGACGGCTCGTACCATCCCGGCCCGAAGGCGCTCCGGCTGGCCGGTCACGCGCTGACGAACGTCGACCTCGCCACCGTGGCCCGCCCGGTGCTCGCGGATCTCGTCGCGCAGACGCGGTGCACGGTCCATGTCGGACTGCTGAACGGCGACGAGGCGATCTACGTCGCGCGGCTCGACGGCCCGAAGCCGTACCGGATGCCGTCACGGGTCGGCAAGGCGATCTGGCTGCACTGCACCGGTATCGGCAAGGCGCTGCTCGCGGAGAAGGACGACGAGGCGCTCGACGTCCACATCACCCGAACCGGCCTGCCCGCGCGCACTCCCCTGACCCACACGTCGGCGGCCGCCTTGAAGGCCGATCTCGCGCAGACCAGGTCTCGCGGCTACGCGCTCGACGACGAGGAGAACGAGCCCGGCATCCGCTGCGTCGCCGCGGTCATCCACGACCACACCGGCGCCGCGATCGCCGCGGTCAGCATCTCCACGCTCTCGCTGGAGCAGTCGATCGCCCAGGTCGCCCTGATGGCACCCGCCGCCATCGAAGCCGCCCGCAAGATCTCCGCCGCTCTCGGCTACCGCGAACCCACCAGTTGACGCGCGGCGGCCCACCGTACGACCGGGACGAACAGCGCTCCCGTCAGGGCGAACCACGCACCCAGGACGATCCAGCCGGGTACGCCGAGGCCGAGTGGCAGCAGCGCCATGACAGTCGGGGCCAGCATCGAACTGACCGAGGTACTGGTGTTCCATACGCCTTGATACTGGCCCTGCGCCTGCTCGGTGGCCAGATCGAAACCCAGCAGGAACGACCCGGACGACTGCAGCAACTCACCCGCGGTCTGCACCATCGCGGCGACGGCCAGTACTGCGATCGCTATCGCCGCATCCCCCACGGAGGCCGTGGCGAACAAGACCATTGATGCCAGCAACAACACCCCGGCGGTCCTGGTCGCCCGCGCCGCGCTGGCCGTGTCGACGATGCCGCGTGATGCCCGGACCTGCAGTACGGCGACGCCGGCGGCGTTCACGATCAGCGGCAACGCGGCGGCCCAGTGCGGCGCGTCGGTGTGGTCGACCACCCAGAGCGGGATTGCGACGTCGATGACCGAGTAGTGGATCGAGATCGCGGCGTTGAGACCGGAGACCGCGAGATACCCACGGTCCCGCAACGCGATCCACACCGGGCCGTCGGCCGGCTTCGGCCGCGGCTCCACCCGCGGCACCGCGAGCACGACGAAGGCGGAGATGATGCCCAGGACGACGTACACGCAGAACATCAGCCGGTACGCCGTCGCCGTACCGAAGGACAACGCGACGGCGCCGAGGCCGGCTCCGGCGGTGACGCCGATGTTGGTCATCGACCGCAGGTACGCGCGGGCGCTGACCCGGGCCGCGGATCCCTGGGTGACGCCCGCGATCAGGGCGAACCGGACGGCATTGGACCCGCGGTCCAGGATCGCGATGACGGAGGCGAGGGCGAGGAACTGCCAGAAGGTGCCGATCACCAGGTAGAGCAACGCCAGCACGGACAGCAGCAGGCTGAGGATGACGAACAGCGTCCGCGGGCCGCGCCGATCGGCAAGGTGGCCGAAGGGGATGCCGGCGAGCAGACCGAACAGTCCGGCGACGGTGAGGCCGAGGCCGACCTCGGCGACGGACAGCCCGATGATGCGATTGAAGTACAGGACACTGATGGTCATCAGTAGGCCGTTGCCGACCCGACTGAGCAGTGTCGCCAGAGCCAGCGGGCGCAGCGGTCCCGGCGGCGGGAGCAGTTTCCGCACGGCTCCATCCTGAGCTATCTGCGACCAAGTCGCAACAAGCAGCCCGCTCTCAACCGCGGGACAGGACGCGGTGGGCGGTGTCGCGGAGTTCGTCCATCAGGTCGACGCCGGAGTCGAGCATGCGGCGCAGCTTCGCGGGATCCTGCGGGCCGAACATCTCCGCGATGGTGACCTCGTGGTCCGGACGGCTGAGGATCTGGATCGGGTCGCCGGCGGCGATCGTGCCTTCGCGGAGCACCTTCAGGTACGCACCGGGACAGCCGGCCTGGTGGAACCGCTTGACCCAGTGCGGCTCCTGCATGCGGTGCTGGAACGTGATGCACGGGATGCGCGGCGCGCGGACCATCACCTCGACCTCGTCGCCGATCCGCCACACCTCACCGAGCAGCGCGCCGCTGAGGTCGATCCCCTCGGTCCGCAGGTTCTCGCCGAACAGACCGGTCGGGATGTCACGGCCGAGTTCGGCGGCCCACCAGTTGGCGTCCTCCTCGGCGTACGCGTAGAGCGCGAGATCCGGACCGCCGTGGTTCTTGGTGTCGCAGACCCGGTCGCCGGCGAGACCGAGCTCACCGACCCGGACCCGGCCGGACTGCGGACGCTTGTCGATCGCAGTGAACCCTGTCTCCTTCGGACCCGGGATCAGCTTCTCCACTACATTGACCGTCAGCAACCGCATACCGGCATCCTCTCCCGGCAACCGCTAAGGAGCCACCGGTTTAAGCGGGAGTACGGCGATGATCAGCAGGGAAGCCGCGGTGGCGGCGGCCCCGATCCAGGCGGCCGCGCCGTACCCGGACTCGCGGGGGAAGACACCGGTCGTGTGAGTGGCAAGAATGAGGCCGCCGAGGGCGCTGCCCGTGGAGAAACCGACGCTCCGGACGACCGCGTTCACGCTCATGGCGCTCGCCGTCTCGGCAGGCGGCGTTACCGCGAGGATGACGGCCGGCATCGCGGCGGAGAACGCGCCGACGCCGAAGCCGAGGACGCCGATGGCGAGAATCGGCTCGGCCAGATGTGTTCGGGCGACAGCGAAGAGTACGAACGCGACGAGGACCACCGACGTACTTGCTGCTAGCAACAACCTGGCACCCAGTCGGTCCCGCCAAGCAGGAATGAGGCGGCCGGCGACGAAGCCGAGGAGCGAGAACGGGACCAGGACGAGGCCGGCCTGGAAGGAGTTCAGGCCGAAGCCGTAGCCGGCCGCCGCCGGGGTCTGCACGTAACGGGTGATCAGGCTGAAGAGCAGGTACATGCCGACGCCGCCGGTGAGCATGACGAGATTGGCGGCGGCCACCGCGGGGTGCCGCAGGAGCTTGATGTCGACCAGCGGACTCTCGGTGCGGACCTCGAGGAAGGTCCAGCCGATCAGGAGCAGGATCGCGGCCACGAGGATCGCGACGGCCAGGCCTGCGTGGTGCCGCCACAGGACCGTCTCGCCGATGACGAGCAGTAAGGCCGGCAGGGCGATCGCGAGCAGGATCGCGCCGCGGACGTCGAGCCGGGACGACGGCCGGTCCGGGGCCTGGGGCAGCGTGAAAACGGCCGCGGCGAAGGCGGCTGCGGTGATGGCGAGGCCGAGTCCGTACGCCGCGCGAACGCCGGCGAGGTCGGTGAGCAGCCCGGACAACGGGTAACCGATCCCGATCCCCGCGGTCGACGCGACGGACAGCAACGCGATCGTCCGCGCGGCCCGCTGCTCGTCCAGGTGGTCCCGCGCGACGGCCATCATCAGCACGATCAGTCCGATCCCGGAGCCCTGCAACGCCCGGCCGACCAGAAGAAACGCGAACGGCAACGGGATCACGGTCAGCAGACTGCCGACGACCTCTACCGCCAGCATCGTCAGTACGACGGTGCGCCGCCGCGGGCCTGACCCGAGCCGCCCGAGCACGGGCGTCGCCACAGCCCCCGCCAGCAACGCGATCGTCAACGTCCACTGCGAGGCGGCGAGCGAAACGCCGTACGCCTCGGCCACGGCCGTGATCAGCGGGGCGCCGAGACTCCCGATCACCGCGCCGACCAATCCGACGAAGATCAGGAACGACCCGAGCGTCGCCGGAGACCGCACAACCTGTTTGGTCTTCATTGGTTGGTGTCGGTGGTGATGTGGGTGAAGAGGCCTGGTTTGATGCGGGTTCTGGCCTGGTGGGACCACGGTTCGTCCACCTGCGGGAGATCCAGGGCCGCGTTCGTGTTGAGAAGCATGCCGAAGGCAAGGAACGCCTTCACCGTGACCGGGTCCAGTTGCGCGGTGTCGGCGACGGATTGCCACAACCGCGCGAAGCTCGCCCGTACGGCGTCCCGCACCTCACCGTCACCCGCTGCCGCGGCGGCCGTGCCCTGCAACTGGAGCAGCAGCGTCGTGCGGTCGGCGAGCATGTCGTTGTACTCCTGCCCCATCGCCGCCAGCGCCTCGACCCCGCTCGACCCACCCGCGGCCGCGACCATCGCCAGCCGCATCCGCTCGAACGCGGCGTCCACGCATTCCAGGAACAACAGCTTCTTCGTCCCGAACAACCGGAACACGTACGCCTGCGTGATCCCGGCCCGCCGGGCGATCATCTCGGTCGAAGCGCCGTACAGCCCCGCGGCGGCGAACTCCTCCTCGGCGATCCCGAGGACCTGCTCCCGCCGCTGCTGCCCGCTCATCCGTGTCGGCATAGCGCCGAAGTTAGTAGGTAGTAACTACTAACTTCAACCCAGTGTCTCCTAGCTCACGTCGAGGACCGGGGGTCAGTCCTGGATGGCTTTGACGATGGCGATGTTGCGAGTCAGCCAGTCCTGCGGGAGGGACTCGTCGGTGCTGGTGGACTCCAGGGTCCAGAGGACGTTGAGCATCTGGCGGACGATCACCCAGTTGCGCGCGCGGTCCTCGTCGAGGCCGGCCGCGTCGATCGTGGTCCAGAACCGCTGCCGGACCGCGAAGCGCAGGTCGTGGGCGGCCTCCACCTCACTCCAGCGGTTCCAGATCAGGGGCGCGACCTCGTAGTGCGGGTCGCCGGACAGCGGTTTCGGGTCGATCACGAGCCACGGTTCACGGTCCGCGGCGAGCATGTTCTCGTAGTGCAGGTCGGTGTGGATCAGCCGGCCGTCGGTCGCGGGGTCGGTGATGAAGTCCTCGGCCAGCGAGATCGCCTGCTCGACGTACCGGTGCGGCACCGGCGCCGACGCGGGCAACTGCCGGAACCGCTCCACCCAGCGCTTCAGTTCCCCGGACAGCGTCCGGTACTGCGGTCCCGCGGGCACATGCAGTCGCTTGTAGGTCCCGCCAGCGATCTCGCACGCGTCGAGCGCGTCGATCGTCGTCAGGTCCCGCGGTTCCAGGCGTTCGAGCAGGAGCGCGAACCGGCGCGGGTCTGCGCGCAGCAGTCGTACGGCGCCGTTGCCGGCCCAGGTCCGCAGCGCCAGGTGCTCGGTCTCCGCCTCCCAGTGCGGGAACTGCACCTTCAGCACCGCCCGCTGCCCCTGGGCAAGCACCGGTACGACGATCGCGCAGTTCCCGTACGCCGCCGTACCGTCGACGCGCAACTCCCACTCGTCGAGGAGGTCCCGCAGCAACCGCGGCAGCCGATCCAGCCAGTCCGCCCAGTCCTGCCCGCGCGACGCGACAACGAGCAGGCCGTCAGGAACCTGGACGGACACCTACTTCTTGCCGGCTTTCTCGGCGGATTCCGACGTACGGAGGGCGGCGATGAAGGCCTCTTGGGGGACCTCGACGCGGCCGACCATCTTCATCCGCTTCTTGCCTTCCTTCTGCTTCTCGAGCAGCTTGCGCTTCCGGGTGATGTCACCGCCGTAGCATTTGGCGAGCACGTCCTTGCGCATCGCGCGGATCGACTCGCGGGCGATGATCCGGGACCCGATCGCGGCCTGGATCGGCACCTCGAACTGCTGCCTGGGGATCAGTTCCTTCAGCTTGCCGGCCAGCGCGACGCCGTACGAGTACGCGTTGTCGCGGTGCACGATCGCCGAGAACGCGTCGACCGTCTCGCCCTGCAGCAGGATGTCGACCTTGACCAGCGCCGCCGCCTGCTCGCCGGTCGGTTCGTAGTCGAGGGACGCGTAGCCCTTGGTCTTGGACTTCAGCTGGTCGAAGAAGTCGAAGACGATCTCGGCCAGCGGCAGGGTGTAGCGGAGCTCGACCCGGTCCTCGGACAGGTACTCCATACCGCCCAGGTTGCCCCGCTTGGTCTGGCACAGCTCCATGATCACGCCGATGTAGTCCTTGGGACTCAGGATCGTCGCCTTCACCACCGGCTCGTAGATGTCGGCGATCTTGCCCTCGGGGAACTCGCTCGGGTTGGTGACGACGAACTCCTTGCCGTCCTCCATCTCCACCCGGTAGACCACGTTCGGCGCGGTCGAGATCAGCGCCAGGTCGAACTCGCGCTCGAGCCGCTCGCGGACGATCTCCATGTGCAGCAGCCCGAGGAAGCCGCACCGGAACCCGAACCCGAGCGCCCCCGACGTCTCCGGCTCGTACTGCAGGGCCGCGTCGTTCAGCTGCAGCCGCTCCAGCGCGTCGCGGAGCGTCGGGTAGTCGTCGCCGTCGATCGGGAACAGCCCCGAGTACACCATCGGCTGCGGGTGCTTGTAGCCGCCGAGCGGATCGGTCGCGCCATGGACGGCGGCCGTGACGGTGTCACCGACCCGGGACTGACGGACGTCCTTCACCCCGGTGATCAGGTATCCGACCTCACCCACGCCGATACTCGGCGTCTTCATCGGCTCCGGCGAGATCACGCCGACCTCGAGCATCTCGTGCACCGCGCCGGTCGACATCATCTTGATCCGGTCCCGGTGCGTCAGCTCGCCGTCGACCACCCGGACGTAGGTGACCACGCCGCGGTACGTGTCGTAGACCGAGTCGAAGATCAGCGCCCGCGGCGGCGCGTCCTTCACGCCCTTGGGCGGCTCCACCTGCGCGACGATCTCGCTGAGGAGATCCTCGACGCCCTCACCGGTCTTCGCGGAAACCTTGAGCACGTCGGACGGGTCGCATCCGATGATGTGGGCGAGCTCCGCGGCGTACTTCTCCGGCTGTGCGCTCGGCAGGTCGATCTTGTTCAGCACCGGGATGATGTGCAGGTCGGCGTTCAGCGCGAGGTACAGGTTCGCCAGGGTCTGCGCCTCGATCCCCTGCGCGGCGTCCACCAGCAGAACGGCGCCTTCACACGCCTCGAGCGACCGCGAGACCTCGTACGTGAAGTCCACGTGGCCCGGCGTGTCGATCATGTTCAGGATGTACGTCGTACCGTCCGGGGCCAGCAGGCCACCCGGGGTGTCCGGCTTCGGGGCGAACGGGAGCCGGACCGCCTGCGACTTGATCGTGATGCCGCGCTCGCGCTCGATGTCCATCCGGTCCAGGTACTGGGCCCGCATCGAGCGGTCGTCGACCACCCCGGTGATCTGCAGCATCCGATCGGCCAGCGTCGACTTGCCGTGGTCGATATGGGCGATGATGCAGAAGTTCCGGATCAGCGACGGGTCGGTGCGACCCGGCTGCGGCACTTTCGTGGGGCCAACGGGCACGGAGGGGATCCAGTTCTGGTCTCGAAGGGTATATCCGGTCAATCATCCCATGGCGGTCCAGCAGATTCGAAAATCACGGGCGGACGGCCTCCGGGCCGCCTACCGTGTGGTCGCATGGCGCATGCTGCTGGGGTCCGGTTGCCCTTCGAGAAGCTGCCCGCCGCGGTGCGGGCCTGGGTGGAGCGCTCGCTCGGCTCGGTCGTGGTGTCGGCGGTCACCCAGCAGGGCGGCTTCTCCCCCGGTGTCGCGGCCCGCCTGGTGACGGCCTCGGGCCGCCGGGCCTTCGTCAAGACCGTCGGTACGGCGCTCAACCCGAAGACGCCGGAGCTGTTCCGCCAGGAGATCACCGCGATGCAGGGGATCGGCACGGTCCCGATGGCACCGGTCCTGTATGACGTGTACGACGACGGCGACTGGGTCGGGATGCTCTTCGAGGACATCGAGGGGCGACTGCCCGCGCACCCGTGGGAGCAGGCCGACGCCGACCGGGTGCTGGCCGCACTGGAGGAGCTGACCGATGCCCTGGACCCGTCACCGTGGCCGGACGCACCTGTGGCGGCTGTGCGGAGCAGGGAGTTCCTGAGCCGGTGGGACAAGGTGCTGGAGGACGGTCTCGCCGTACCTTCCTGGATAGAAGGCCGGGTGGAGGAGTTCGCGGAGCTGGCGCGGACAGGGCTCCGTGCGCTGGCCGAGGGCAAGGCGCTGGCGCATTGGGACCTGCGGGCGGACAACATCATCCTGACCGACGACCGCGTGGTCTTCATCGACTGGGCGCACCCGGCGCTCGCGCCGCGCTGGGCGGACACGGTCATCCTGCACGCCGACATGCGCGGCTCGGTCAGACTGCCGGAGCTGCCCGGCTCGGCGGACGCCGAGGCGATCACAGGGTTCATCGCTGCGATCGGTGGCGGGTTGTGGTGGGGTGCGGCGCAGCCGGCGCCGCCTGGGCTGCCGACAGTCCGGACGTGGCAGCGCGAGAGCGCTCTGGTGCACCTGGACTGGGTTCGGGAGCGGACGCAGCGTTCCTGAGCGCCGCGCGTCTCTAGCGGTGTGATGAATCAAATGGTGGGCATCGAACGCCCGGCGCCTGCACAGGCGGCCGTGTCGGCGCTTTACCAGCAGCATTGGGCCGGACTGGTCCGGCTGGCGGTGCTGATGGTCGACGACCGGCAGGCGGCGGAGGACGTCGTACAGGAGGCTTTTGCCGAGCTGTACCGGCGCTGGCCGTTGCGGGGGCGCGATGCGGCGCTCGGCTACCTGCGTACGGCGGTGGTGAACCGCAGCCGGTCCGTACTACGACGACGCAAGGTCGCGCGGCTGTACATCCCACCGCACCAGGCGCCGAACGCCTCCGCCGAGAGCGACGCCGTACTGAGCGAGGAGCGGACCCAGGTTCAGCAGGCGCTCCAGGGACTGGCACGGCGGATGCGCGAGGTGCTCGTCCTGCGCTACTACCTCGATCTCCCCTTCGCCGAGATCGCCCAGATTCTCGGGATCAGCGAGTCCTCCGCCCGCGCCACGTCGTCGCGCGGTCTCGCAGTCCTGACCGAACGCCTCGAGGAACTCCGATGACCGACACCGAAACCCGTCTTCGCGACTACCTGCACACCCAGGCCGCCACCGTCTCCGACAACGCGCAGGGTCCCGGCCTCGAACCACCCGAACGGCGCCGCCATTGGCCGGTTCTCGCGGCCGCCGCAGCAATCGTCGTGGTCGTCGTACTGGCGGCATCCCTGCTGACCCGCTCCTCCGGGGATCAGCCCGATCCGGCGCGGCGGCCGGCACCGCCGGTGTCCGGAGCTGCGCCCCAGATTCCGTACACGGCGTACGAAGAGAACACGCTCCACGACGGAAAGCAGAAGGTGCGTATTCCGAAGGGGATCGACGGCTACTTCTTCGGGCGAGCCGGCGGCGGCTGGTTGGGCTCGCGGATGCCCAAGCCGGGCCAGTTTCAGCCCGGCATTCTGTTGCCGAACGGTGCTTTCCGGACACTCGGCCCGGACCGGTCCGGCTACCAAGTCCTGTCGCCGGATCGCAAGCAGGTGGCGATGTACCACTACCTGTCCAACACCCGCGGCCAGGTGATCGTCGTCGACATCCGGTCCGGGAAGCAGGTAACCCAATTGCCCGCCGCGGCTGGGCAACCGGTCCTCCTCGGCTGGAACCAGGACGGCCTGTGGATGGACCGCGGGAAGGCCGGGCTGGTCGTCTGGCAGCCGTCATCCGGTCAGCAGCGACCGGTGTCCATCCCCGGCTTCGACGGCGCCGCGGCGATTCCAGCGGCGGCCGGGACCATCGTCGTGTCGGCCAAGGCCGGCGGGAAACGGTGCCTCAGGGCCGGTGCGCTGCGCGACGACGGGTTCAAGGTACTGCGGGAGTACTGCGACGACGGACCTGAGTACCTGTACCCGGTGCTGTCCCCCGACGGCCGGACCATGATCCAGAGCGCGCGAGCGGAGGCCATCGACGTCAACACCGGTCAGGTGACCAAGCTCAAGCTGCAGGACAGGATGGTGGACACCCTGCCGCTGCCGGTCTTCGAGAACGGCACCCAACTGCTGACGCTCACCGAGACGGTCGGCGCCGGCGGCATCGTCCACAATCGACTGTTCCGCTGCGACGTCACGTCGGGCGAGTGCAAGGTGCTGGTCGAGAAGGCGGACGGCTGGACGATCCACGAGCCGTAACAGTCCGACGAGGGCGGCCCGCTGATGTTTCCGGGCCGCCCGTGGTCGTTAGCTGTCGACGCGTACGACGGTGGAGCCGGAGCCGTCGGCTCCGTCGGTGAAGTGAACCTGGCCGAGGTAGCGGGCACCTGCGGTCAGTCCGGTCCAGCTGGCAGCTACTGCGGCCTGGCCGGCGACTGTCACGGGCTGGCTGGCCGGAGTGACGGTCAGGTTGCCTTCGGCCTTCTGCAGCTCCCAGTGGTCGAGTTTGACCTGCTGCGCGTTCGCTCCGGCGTACAGGTCGACATACACGTCCACCTGACCACCTGCGGGCTGCGACAGGTTCACCTCTTCCTCAGCGGAGCCGCCGGTGCTGCTGCCGAGCAGGGTCGCCGTACCGGCCTTGTACGCGAACACGTCCAGGTCGGTGCCGGCCGGATAGTCCGCGTCGAACGTGGAGAACCGGGCGTACGTCGTACCTGCCGGGACGTTCACGGTGAACTTCGCGACGTGGTCGTTGGCCTTCGGCGCGGTCGTCGGGAACGACACGCCACCCGGGTTCTTCAGCGCGGCCTCGCCGACCGTCGCCGCGTTCAGGCCCACCGCGGAGGTCTCGAGCGTTCCGGCGTACCCGGCCGTGACCGGGACCTGCACCGAACCGGCGGTGCCGGTGCCGTTGACCTGGACCGGCGCCTTCACCGTCAGCGGCTTGATCGCCAGCGTGCTCGCGACCGAGTGCCGCACCGACTTCCACACCAGGCGGCCGAACGAGTACTGCTCGAGCGGGGCGCCGTTGTTCTCGATCGTGACCTTGTACGTCGTGCTGCGGCCCGGGAGCGTGACCAGGATCCGCGGCGTCACGGTCACCTTCAGGCCCTTGAGGCCCTCGACCTTCGGGAAGTAGACCTCCGGGACGTCGCCGACGTTCGTGACGGTCCGGGTCACGGTCTGCTTGCCGGCCAGGTCGCCGATCGCGATCGTCGGGTAGTTCAGGTCGCTGAGGTCGATCTTGCCGTTCGCGCACAGCTCGTGCGTGCTGGGCACCTGACCGGAGCCGCAGACGAACTTCGTCCAGTCGGTGTACGTCGAGTCGTAGACCAGGCCCGGGTCCATGCCGAGCTTCGGCTGCACCTGGCCGGCGCCATACCCGAACGGGTTCGCCGGCGAGCCGGAGTCGTTCTGGATCGGCTTGCCGCTGGTGTCCTTGTCGGTGGCGGTCGTCATCATCGCCGACTTGATCGCCATCGGGGACCAGGTCGGGTGCTTGCTCTTCAGCACCGCCGCGATCCCGGCGATGTGCGGCGTGGACATCGACGTACCGCTCATGAACGCGTACTCGCCACCGGCCGCGCTGAACGCGGTCGTCGCCGCCAGCACGTTCGTGCCCGGCGCCATGATGTCCGGCTTGAGCAGGTCGCCGTTGCCGGCCGGGGACGGGCCGCGGCTGGAGGAGCTTGCCACCTTCGGCGCATTGACGCGGACCGGCGTACCGGGGCCGATGGTCGCGGTCGGGTTCGCAGTGCCGCTCACGTACGCCTTGACCGCGGGCGCGGCCTTGTCGTCGAGGTGGACGGTCGGGACCGAGTGCAGGTCGGCGTCCAGCGTGCCCGGGGTGATGTTGAGCAGGATCATGCCGACACCGCCCGCGTTCTTCACCTGCAGGCTCTTGTCGACGCGGGCGTTCCCCCCGCGATCACAGACCACGATCTTGCCCGTCGCCTTCGCCGGGTCGAGCGTGCCCGCCTGGCACTGGAGCAGATTGGCCGGGTCCGCGTTGGGCAGGCCGGCGTCCTTGGCCAGGACCACCGGTGTCTGCGGCGTACCGGAACCGATGCCTGCGCCGGTGTAGGACTTGCCGTCGCCGAGCGTCACGGTGGTCTGGATGTCGCGGTCATGGGTGCCGTTGGCAACCGTCGTGACCCAGGGGTACGTCTTGCCGACGGTCGCCGCGCCCGGACCGGTGTTCCCGGCGCTGGTCGCGACGAACACGCCCGCCTTGGCCGCCCGCAGGAACGCGAGACCCGTGGCGTTCACGTACGTCGATCCGCTGCCGGAGATCGAGTAGTTGATGACGTCGACGCCGTCGGAGACCGCGGCGTCGATCGCGGCCACGATGTCGGCGTCCGTACCGCTGCCGCCGCCGGTCGCGTCGACCGCCCACAGCGCCTTGTAGATCGCGAGGCGGGCGTGCGGCGCCATACCGGAGCCCTTGCCGTAGTCGCGGCCCATGACGGTCATGTCGACGCCGTAGTTGCCGGCCGCGGTGCTGGCGGTGTGGGTGCCGTGGCCGCCGTAGTCACGCGGCGACTTGAACTCGTCCGGGATCGGGCGGGTGCCGATGCCCTTGTCGAAGTACCGGGCGCCGATCACCTTGTTGTTGCAGGTGACGGGCGCCTCCTCGCCGGCCTGGCAGGTGCCCTTCCACTTCTTCGCGATGATCGCGTCGGACTGCTTCGTGGTCTTCATCGGCGCGAAGCTCGCCCGCTCCGGGACGTACCCGGAGTCGATCATGCCGATGATGACGCCGTCGCCGGCCTTGTCGATACCGCCCGCCTGCTGCCAGGCGCCGCCCTTGCCGGACAGCCCCAGGAAGCGCGGCGTGTCGACGGTGTCCGCGTGCTCGATCTCGCTCGGCTCGACGCTCTTCACTCCCGACGACTTGGCCAGCTTGACCGCGTCGTCGTACGACATCTCGGCGGAGAATCCGGCGTACGTGTAGCTGTAGTCGTAGAGCTTCTTGACGCCCGGGACCTGGTTCAGGACCTGGTCGCGTTCGCCGGCGAGGTGCTTGACGTAGTCGACGACAGGCGCCGCGGTCTTCAGCAGCTTGCCGCCGGGAAGGACCTTGGTCGCGGCGAGGCCGGCGATGTCACCGTCGTACTCGGCGACCGGGGAGTCGTCGAGCTGGACGATGTACGAGCCGGTCTCGGAGCGCTTGACCTCCGGGTCGGCGGCCGTGCTCGGGGCCGGCTGGCTGGCACTCGCGGCGTTCACCAGCACGGGTACGCCGGCGCAGGCGGCGATCAGTGCGGTGGCGACGAGGATCGCCGGGCGTTTGCGGGTCACGCAGTTCCTCCAGGGCTTGGACGGAGCGATGGTGGAGCCTTCGGCTCGCGGACGTCCCGGCGCGCGGGCGTCACGGGGCCCTGAGTATGCCGTCAGCCGCCGACACTGTCACGCTGTGCACAGGAGATGACGGCCGACAGCAAGGGAAAACCCGATGCCGGATCTGACCGAATCCATCACAGTGCATTCGACTGCTGACGCACTGTATCGGTTGGTCAGTGATCTCCCCCGGATGCGCGAGTGGAGCCCGGAGTGCACCCGCGTCACCTGGTCCTCCGGCAAGTCCTCTGGCTCGTCCTCGGGCTCATCCTCGGGCGAGTTCTCGGGCAGGTCCTCGGGGGCGTCCGCGGGCGAGTTGGCGCGCGAGTCGTCCGCCGGAGCGCGCGCGGGTCCGGCGCCGGGTGCGCGGTTCGTCGGGCACAACCGGTCCGGCGTCGTCCGCTGGTTCACGTTCGGGAAGGTGGTGACCGCGCAGCCCGGCCGCCGGTTCACCTTCGACATCACGTTCGGCCCGGTCCCGATCTCGCGCTGGGACTACGAGTTCACCCCGACCGCGACCGGCTGCGAGGTCACAGAGTCCTGGACCGACCACCGCCCGACCGTCCTCAAGCTCCTCTTCCGTCCCGTCTTCGGCAACCGCGCCCCACGCAACGCCCATGGCATCCACACCACGCTGACCCGGCTGAAATCCGCCGCCGAAACGACCGCACGAGCCTGATTCACCTCCGGCCCGGCTGGAGCGGGTTTGGAGGAGTGGACGGCTTGTTGGTAATCTGGCTCGTCGCGTGTTCACGGGTGGTGCTCAGCCGTGCGCCGCACCACCTTCCGTAATGACCGCATACTCCTGATCGAGGCTCTTCTTCGTGGCGAACATCAAGTCCCAGATCAAGCGCAACCGCCAGAACGAGGCTGCGCGACTTCGCAACAAGTCGGTGAAGTCGACCCTCAAGACGGCTGTTCGCCGCTTCCACGAGGCCGTCGAGGCCGGCGAGGCCGAGACGGCCACCGAGACGGCCCGCAAGGCCGGTCGGCTGCTCGACAAGGCCGTCAGCAAGGGCGTCATCCACGCCAACCAGGCGGCGAACCGCAAGTCGGCCCTCTTCAAGAAGGCCGCTTCCCTCTAACACCAGGGCCGCGTCCCCGACGCGCCCCGCCAACGATCGGCCCGGTCCGCGCGACCGGCCGATCGTTTTTGCGTACCCAGAACCAGCTCAGGCGGTTGTTCAGCCCCGGCCGCAGTCGATGGGCAGGTTCGCAGCGACCGCAGGCAGCTGGTCAGCGCTGGCCGCAGCGATAGGCAGGGTTCGTCAGCAGCCGCAGGCAGCTGGTCAGCGCCAGCCGCAGCCCTGCGCAGGTTCTTCAGCCACCGCGGTTGGTCAGCGGCGGCGGGCGGTTGGCCAGCGGCGGCGGGCGGTTGGCCAGGGCCGGCCGCAGCGATAGACAGGCTTGTCAGCGGCCGGGGGCTGGTGGTCAGCGGCGGCCGTGGGCTCGGGTGATGGTTAGGACCATGCGTTCCAAGGCGTAGCCGGCGTCGCCCGAGGCGCCCTTGACATCCGCGTCGGCCTGCGCGACTGCCTTGATCGCGGTCGCGAGACCACCCGGAGTCCAGCTGCGCGACTGCTGCTTGAGCTGCTTGAGCTTCCACGGCGGTACGCCGACCTCGCGCGCCAGGTCCGCCTCCCGCATCCCACTCGGCGCACTCGAGTACTTCGCCAGCCCCCGCAACCCGCCCGCCATCGCACTCGTCACCAGCACCGGCGCCACACCGCAGTCCAACGCCCACCGCAGCTGCTCCAACGCCGGCTCCGTCCGACCCGCGATCGCCGCATCCGCGACGGCGAAGCTCGTGACCTCAGCCCGCCCACCGAAGTACTGCCCGATCAGCTCAGTCGTCACCGCCTGACCGCCAGAGTCCGACACCAACTGCGAACACGCGCCGGCCAGCGCCCGCAGGTCATGACCGACCGCGTCCACCAACGCCGACGCCGCCCCTTCGTCGACCGTCCCACCATGCAACCGGATCTCCCCCGCCACGAACTGCGGAAGCTCCCACGCCTTCGGCGCCGTCGCCACGACCTCCGTGACCGATGCCTTCCGCAACTTGTCGAGGACGCCCTTCCCCTTCTGCCCACCGGAGTGCACCAGCACGGCGAGTACGTCGTCCGACGGGGACCCGGCGTACTCGAGCAGATGCGGCACCATCTCACTCGGCAGGTTCTCCAGCCCGCGCAGCACCAGCACCCGCTCGGTCGCGAACAACGACGGCCCGGTCAGCTCCGCGAACACCCCGACGTCCAGCGTCGACGCCTCGAGATCCGTGACCTCCACCGCGCTGTCACCGGCGTCCGCCGCGTTCTTCGACACCGCCGCGATCGCCGATCGCACGGCCCGATCCGCCAGGAACGACTCGGTCCCGGTCACGAGGAGCACATCACCGAGCTTCGGCGCAGAACCTTTACGAGCAGCCACCCCGTCAGCATCCCACGCCCTCCGGACAATCCCGGTGCGGCCCCGCAGCAAACCGGCGAGGATGGCGACCATGACCTCACCCGGCGCCATGACCTCAGCCGGCGCGATGACCTCACCCCGCGCGATGTGCTCACCCGTCGATGCCTTGGTGCTTGTTGATCTGCAGACCGCGTTCGTCTCCGGTCCCGACGCAGTACCCGGCGCGGCTGCCCTCCTGGATCGGATAAGCAATCTGCTGGACCGAGCCCGGGTCGCCGACGCAGTCGTCGTACACCTGCAGAACGATGGCCCACCCGGCGCTGACGACGAGCCCGGAACGCCCGGCTGGGAGCTGTACCTGCCGCTCAAGCCGGGTCCCCGCGAGCACGTGATCCGCAAGCCACGCGACGACGGCTTCGACACGACGCCGCTCGGCGAGATCCTGGTGTCGGCCGGCGTACGCTCGCTCGCCATCTGCGGCGTCATGTCGGAGATGTGCGTACACGCGACCACAAAGACCGCACTCGCCCGCGGCTACCGAGTCGTCCTCCCGTACGACGCCCACGCCACGTACGACGTACCCGCCGTCCCCGGCGTAGCCGACCAGATCCCAGCCCACATCGTCTCCCGAGTAGCCGCCTGGTCCCTGGGCGACCAATCCGAAAACACCACCCCAACCTCCGCCGTCACCTTCTAGCCCCTGCCTGCAGACGTGGAGGTGATCACTTCTCCCTCCCCCAGGCATGGGTGGTGCAGTCAGGGCGTCACTTTCCAGCGCCCTCCTGTAGGCGTGGGTGGGTGGTTAGGGCGAGGTGATTGTTGGTGTTGGTGACGACGAGCGGACCGCTGACGTTGGTGGTGGCTGTTCGGATCGCGTCGTGGGACAGGAGGTCCAGGGTCCTCGGTGCCGGGTGGCCGTAGTCGTTGTCGCGCCCGGCTGAGATAAGCGCCAACCGGGCGTTCGCAGCAGCAATGAACCCAGGATCCTGCTGAGCCGACCCATGGTGCGGAACCTTCAACACATCCGCCCGCAGGTCGGCTCCCGTCGCCACAACGGCGCGCTGCGACTCGGGCTCCAGGTCGCCGGTGAGCAGGATCCGGAGGCCGTCGAGCTCGACCATCATCGCGATGCTGGCATTGTTCTCCGGCGACCCTTCGTCCGTGGACGTCGCCGACGACGTACCCGGCGCAGGCAACGCCGGCACCTTCGCCGGCCACAGCGTCGTCCACCGCACCTTCCCCACGACCCGTTGCTCCCGGAACGCGACCGTACGCACAACCACCCCGTGCCGCGACGCCAACTCAACGACCCGGTCGTACTCGGCCCGCGGCGAGAAGTACGGCGTCACCTCGATCTCACCCACCCGCCGATCGTTCAGTACGCCGGCCAGCCCACCGACATGATCCGCGTGGAAGTGGCTCAGCACGACGACCGGGATGTACTTGATGTCCAGGTCCTTCAGACACCGATCCATCGGCTCCGGATCCGGCCCGGTGTCGACAACAACCGCCGTACGATCACCCGCCCGCAACACCAGACCGTCTCCCTGTCCGACATCACACACGACGAACAGCCAGTCGTCGGGCGGCCATCCGAGCGATCCGACAGGACGCAGTACGACGACCGCGAGCAGGATCACCGCGAGGATCATCGCAATCGGGCGAGCCAGGATGCGGTGCAGACCCAGTACGAGCGCCAGGCAGAGCACCGCCAGTACCGCGACACCGACCACCGTCGCCGGCCACGCGTTGGCGGCGCCCGGGAGGTCCGCGCCTTCGCGGGCAACCAGGATGATCCAGCGCGCCGGCCATCCGGCAGCCCAGCCGACGACCTGCGCCAAGTGACTGCTCACCAGGGCGACTCCGGCCGTGACGAAGCCGAGAATCGTGGCCGGGCCGACCATTGGACCTGCCAACAGATTGGCGGCGACGGCGACCAGGGACACCTCGCCCGACAGCCAGGCGACGATCGGCGTACAGGCGAGCTGCGCGGCAAGCGGGCACGAGATCGCGTCGGCCAGCCAACCAGGCATCCACCTCGCCAACGCGTCCCGCCAACCGGGTCCGAGCAGGATGATGCCCGCTGTCGCGAGCACCGACAGCGCGAACCCGGCCGAACGCGCGAGCGACGTGTCCAGTAGCAGCAAGACGATCACTGCGACCGACAGACTGCGTACGGCGCGGCGCCGCCCTCCCCCGCTGGTCATCGCCGCCAACGCGATCAGGCCCATCGCGGCCGCCCTCAGGACGCTTGGCTGCGGTCTAGCAAGCACGATGAAGACGACGACCGTCAGCAACCCGACCACGGTCAGCCCGCGCGCTCGCACGCCGACCAGACGCGCCAGCGGGAGGAGGAACGCGAGCAGGAGCGTCAGATTCGTCCCCGAAACCGCGGACAGGTGCGTCAGGCCCGTGGTTTGGAAGTCTGCGTTCAGGTCGGTCGACACACCCGATACGTCGCCCATGACGAGTGCGGGCACGAGCCCACGAACGTCCTCGGGCTCACCAGCGACTGCATCCCGAAGGCCCGCCCGGACCCGCTCAGCCGCACGCAGCCACCACGGCGGCTCGTCTACCGTCCGCGGCGGCGACCTGGTGGAGAGCATCGCGGCCACCTCGGCACCACCTTCTACTTGCTCGAGCCTCCCGTTCGCATCGACGTGCTGGCCGTACCTGACGTGCTCCCATTTCGCAGTCCCCACAACCAGCACCGGCGTACGCACCCGTTCCCGGATCGCGTTCTCCGAGCCGGCGCGACTGCGGATCTCCTCGATCGTCGCCCTGACCACGACGTACGGCGGGCGTCGGCTGGTGGTGCTCTGCCGGAGCGACGGATCCCCGTCGATCTTGAGCCGAACGGTGACCGCCGCCGAGCGGGTCGCGAGTTCCTGCACGGGTCCCGCACGAAGGGCGGCAGTGTGCAGCCCGGCCGCGATCGCCAGCCCACCCACAACAACCAACGAACCAACAACCTCCCAACGAAGCGCCCAGCGGCTCGCATGCCGGATTACTGGAGTTCTGACGCCGCGGTTCTGCGCCCGGAGCGTCAACCGGAGCGCCACGGCCAATGTCGCGGCGAGTGTCAACGCGAACCCGGCGACGATCCCGGCGACTATTGGCGACTGACCGACCAGCACCGCCGCGGTCAGCCAACCCACAGCCGCCGGGATGAGCAGCCGCGCATCGAGCCGCTCATCCTCGTCCGCCTCCGCGGAGGCGGGTTCACCACCGTCCGCAGTTGCCGACGCAGCGGCATCCGAAGACGCGGGAACAGGCGGCCGAACAGCTGCTGGCGTTAGCGCGAGGTCAGCCGCGGAGACTGGCGTGCCGGTTGGCGCGGACGTTGGTGCTTGGGGCGTGCCCGCTGGCGCGGATGTTGGTGCTTGGGGTGTGGGAGTTGATGCGGGTGGATGGGTGGCGGGTGGGTGGTTCGCGGTTGCGTGGTTCGCGGGTGGGTGGTTCGCGGGTGGGTGGTTGGCGGGGTTAGGTGCGGACATGGGGTTTTAGGGAGTCGAACTTCTTGGGGCCTACGCCGGGGACCTCCTGGAGTTGGTCGATGGTGGTGAAGGGGCCGTTCTGAGTTCGGTAGTCGAGGATTCGTTGGGCTAGGACGGGGCCTACTCCGGGGAGGGCGTCGAGTTGGTCGAGGGTGGCGGTGTTGAGGTTGACGGGGGCGTTGGGGGCTGAGGACGGGCTTGGCCCTGCCGTTGACGACGGTTGGTTCGGGGGTGGGGGTTGGGTGGTTGCGCCGACGATGATTTGTTCGCCGTCGACTACCTGGCGGGCGAGGTTGAGGGTGGTGAGATCTACGCCGCGTAGTGGGCCGCCGGCGAGGGTGAGTACGTCGGCTACGCGGGAGCCTGCTGGAGCGCGGATGAGGCCGGGGCGGCGGACCTTTCCTGCGACGTGGACCACGACGGGTGGTTGGCCGGAGGAGGTTCCGGTGCCGGGCGTCTGATTGACGCCCGGGGTTTGGTTGGCGGCGGGTATCTGATTGGCGCCCGGTGTCTGGTTGGGGTCGGCGGTTTGGTTGGCGGCTGGCTGGGTTTGTGATGAGGCGGGGCCGGGTTGGTTGTCCGGCTGGCTTACTGCCGAGCCTGTGGTTGCGGTGGTTGGGCGGGTGTCGGGGAGAGCCTCGGGGCGGGCTCGGAGGAAGGTCCAGGCGCCCCAGGTCAGGCCGACGGCGAGCACCACGGCCAGGACGGCGATGTGGCGTGGGGTGAGGGTCCAGCGGGCGTCGCGTAGTCGATCGGGTCGGGGTTGTTCGGGGGTCCATCCGCCTCGCACCTCATCACGCTCCTCCGGGTATTCGTCTCGACGGTTCCTGTCGCTCGGTTGCCTGCTGTTGGGGGGTACGCCGCGATCCGCTGCGATGGGCGCCCTACCCGGGTCGCCAATGCGAGCGGTCTGCTGAGCCGCCGCCTGGCCGGCGGAAGTCTGCCCGGCGGGGGTCTGCGCGGTGGAGGTCTGCCCGGCTGGGATTGGCTCGGCCGGGGTTCGCCCGGTGGGGGTGCGCCCGGTGTTGGTCCACTCGATTGGGATCCGCTCGCTGGTGGTCCGCTCGGTTGGGGTCCGCCCGGTGGGGGTCCGCTCGGTGGGGGTTCGCTCGGCGGGGCTTCGGTCGGCGGGGCTTCGCTCGGCGGAGGTTCGGGCGGTGGGGGTCCAACCGCCAGCGGTCTGCTCGGTTGCAGCGGGAGTCGTACCGGTGGGGGTTCGCTCGGCGGTGGGGGTTCGCTCGGCGGTGGGGGTTCGCTCGGCGGTGGGGGTTCGCTCGGCGGTGGGGGTTCGCTCGGCGGTGGGTTGGTCGGCGGTGGGTTGGTCGGCGGTGGGTTGGTCGGCGGTGGGTTGGTCGGCTGGGGTGTGGTCGGCGTACGGGGTGTGAAGGTGGGTGGCGGTTGGGTGTGGGGGGCGGGGAGTTAGGCGGGCGAGGGCGCGGGCCCGGGCGGCCGGGTCGAGGGGTGGGGTGCGGCGGAAGACCTTCACGCCCAAAGAAGGTACGAGTCCGCGGTCCGCGTGGACGCGCGAGTTGAAACCTGTGGAGAACGTCGCGCTCGTACCGGGACGAAGGATCTCCGGCCAAGCGAGGGCGTCAGGCGCCAGCCGGTCGCTGCGGGTTCGGTGGCTCGTGGGACTGGGGACACCCTTTAGGGACCGTGGACAGGAAATAGCCTGTCTCGACGCCCCGGGGCCTGTTCCCAGTGCCCGGCGCGGGGCGTGGCACGGCCCATGCGGGCGGATCGCCGCTCACGGGAGGGGGCCGGCCGCCGGGCGAGGACGGCGGAGGTTGAGTGGCTGGCGGGACTGGGGACACCCGGCGGGGGCGGTGGACAGGAAATAGCCTGTCTCGACGTCCCAGGGCCTGTTCCGAGTGCCCGGCGCGGGGCCGGCACAGCCGCCATGCGGCGGATCGCCGCTCACGGGAGGGGGCCGGCCGCAGGGCGAGGACGGCGGAGGTTGGGTGGCTGGCGGGACTGGGGACACCCAGCGGGGGCGGTGGACAGGAAATAGCCTGTCTCGACGCCCCAGAGCCTGTTCCCAGTGCCCGGCGCGGTGCCCGGCGCGGGGCCCGGCGCGGCTCACGCGGGTGGATCGCGGCTCACGGGAGGGGCCGGCCGCCGGGCGAGGACGGCGGAGGTTGAGTGGCTGGCGGGACTGGGGACACCCGGCGGGGGCGGTGGACAGGAAATACCGGGGTCTCTTCACGGGGCGCAGGCGGGGAGGGTCGCCGCGTGGGTAGGCGGGGCGGGTACGGGGCGTGGGGCGGGAAGGTGGGGCCGTTGGGTTAGTGGGGGCTTATTACAACGGCTAGTAGGCCGGGGCCTACGTGGGCTCCTATTACGGCGCCTACTTCTCGGAGGACTATTTCGTCGGCTTGGGGGAGGCGGGTGGCTAGGTTGTCGGCGAGGGTTTGGGCCTTTTCGAGGTTGGCGAGGTGGTGGACGGCGATCTGGACCGGGGTGTCGCCGGCGCGTTGGACGGCGATGTCGGCGAGGCGGGCGATGGCTCGGCTGGAGGTGCGGACCTTCTCGAGGGGGACGATCCGGCCGCCGCTGATGGTGAGCAGCGGCTTGACCGCCAGCGCCGTACCGAGGAGTGCTTGGGCGGCGCCGATGCGGCCGCCGCGGCGGAGGTATTCGAGGGTGTCCACGTAGAAGTACGACGAGATGGACTTCATCCGGGCGCGGGCGGCGGCTTCGACCGCGATGGCGTCCTCTCCGGCGGCAGCTGCGGCGGCCGCGGCGAGGACCGGGAACCCGAGGCCCATGCCTAGCGAGCGGGAGTCGACCACGTGGACCGGGATCGGGGACTCCTTGGCGCCGATCATCGCGGCCTCGAACGTGCCGGACATGTCGCCGGACAGGTGGATCGAGACGATCGCCTCGGCGCCGTCCGCGGCGCACGCGGCGTACGTGTCGGCGAAGGTCTGCGGTGCCGGCCGGCTGGTCGAGACCGGTGTGAACGTCTTCAGTGCCTCCGCGACCGCGTCCGCCGACGTGGCGCCGTCGTCGTACGACGTCCCGCCGATCACGACCTGGAGCGGTACCACGGTCAGCGGGTGGCGGAGCAGCTCGTGCGTGGACAGACCGGCCGTCGAGTCGGTGACGACCTGCACGCGGGCTGCCATGCAGCGAGGTTACCGGACAGTTAATGTCCTCGCGCAGTGCCAAACTGCACAAGATGAAGGAGACAGCGACCGAAGTCACACAGCTGCAGGAGCTCCTCGACGCGGCGTACGAGCGGTCTACGGAGCATCTGCGCAACATCATCACGGGGCCGCGGCGGCTGGATGCCGCGGAGCTGGTGCAGGTTCTGACCGGGATGTGCACGCTGAACCTGGCCACCGTGACCGCGCGTGGTGAGCCGCGGATCAGCGCTGTGGACGGGCACTTCCTGCACGCGCGGTGGGTGTTCACGACGTCGGCGTCCGCGGCGAAGGCGCGGCACCTGAAGAAGCGCCCAGCAGCGAGCATCTCGTACGTCGACGGCGAGCGGATCGGGGTGTTCAGCCACGGGAACGTCGAGTTCCTGACCGCGGATCACCCGGACTTCGCCGAGATCGAGGAGCACCTCACCAACCACTACGGCAGCTCGCCGTCGAGCTGGGGCGACGACATCGTCTACTGCCGTCTCCAGCCCTCGTGGATGGTCGGCTACGCGTTCGACAAGTCGGCTGTGCTGGAAACACCAGCGAGGTGAAGGCCACCCCTCCCGGGGCCTTCACCTCGCTTTGGTTGTGCCGGGTTCCTGACGTCCCCTGTGCGTCACCAGCCCGGCTCGTCCTGCTGACTCCCCCTGGTTGTCAGCCGAAGTTGGTGGGGCCTCGGCGAGCTACTCCCCGTATCCGGTTCCGTGAGAACCGGCCTGACCGCGAGCTCGTCGAGGTCCCGGGAGGTCCCAGCGGCCGGCCGGCCGGTGGGTGACCAAACCCACCGGTTACCCGCACCAGCCGGATCGCGACACTCGTCCCCTGTCTCGTGTGCCTGACCCTGTGCTGGGACCCCGCCCCGGAAGCAGTGCCCTGACGGTGCACCGCGCCCGGTACAGGCAGGACAGATCCGCACTCCACAGCACTCCGGAGCTCTCGGCCGCCGATCGGCGCCCCCACCAACCAGCCACCGGAGGCCCTCCGCGTCGCCTTCGCCGGGTGCGGCAGTTGAGCGGTTCTCCATGGCCTCTTCATGGTTCACCGCCCTTTCGCTGCCGTTTTCGGTGTCGGTCTCTGCTTCGTGGAACCTGCCCTACGGCTGTAATTCTTGGTCCGGCAGCCATGTCAGGACGAGGCAGAACAACCGGCAGTTACCCGGCAGCTTCAGCAGATCCGCGTCATACAAGCGGTGCAGAAAGCGCAGCGAGTACGTCGTTGGCCAGCCGCTGTACGGCGGCCGACGGGTCCGGCTCCGGCCACCCGTCCGCGACCGACGCGCTCTCGCAGGACTCCTGCAGGACCGCCCAGGCGGTCGGCAGCATCGGCGGGTCCATCGACTGCTGCCACGCCAGCAGCTGGCCGCACACGGCGTCTCCCGCTTCGGAGCGGCCCAGCGCGTGTAGCACCGCCACAGCTTCCGGCAGTACTTCGAGCAGGTAGACGACCCGCCCTTCGAGCAACAGCCGGTTCAGTGCGTCCAGGATCGTCACACGCGCCTGTTCGGCCTCACCGGCAGCACGAGCCAGCCGGGACCGGTAGAGCATCACCAGGTAGTCGAAGTACCCGCGGTGCCCGCGGATGTCGGCGTCGGCCTGGTCGAGCAGTGCCCGCGCCTCGTCGTACCGGCCGTCGTGGTACTCCACCATTGCGAGGCACCCGGCGACCTTGGTGCGCTCCGGGTCGTCAGACGCCTGGCTGTCGCGGGCGAGCTGTGCCCAGTGACGGGCACCGGACAGGTTCCCCAGCTCGAGGTCGACGCGGCTGAGCGCCATGTACGCGATCTCGTCCGGGTAGACACCCGGATTGACCAGTGCGGCCTCCCACGCAAGCAGGAGCTCCTTGGCCTCCACCAAACGACCCCACCGCAGCAGCGCCAGCCCACAGGTCGCCTGCACAGTGGCAGACCGCTGTACGTCGCCATGCTTGCGAGCGTCAGCCACCAGCGCCGGGATCTCGGCCAGGCTCTGTGTATCGAGCAAGTGCGATCCGGACGACACCCAGCCGCCGCGGGCGACCAGGCCCATCTCTGTCTCACCGGGGATCCGCGTACGCGCCTCCTCGTAGTGCCGACGGGCACCGCGGATGTCACCGGTCAGACTGGACAGCCGGCCGGCGATGGCCAGCAGTCTCCCGCTCGTCTCCTTGTCCGACACGTTCTCGGCGCACAGCGTCGCCCACCGGATCCCGCTCTCGGCGACACTCGCCTGGTACTGCCACGCGATCCGGAACCCGAGCACGATCCGCGCCGCGGCGTCCCACTCCCCCAGCTCACCCGCGCGCTCCAGCGCCACCTCGAACAGCGCCGAGTTCGCGTGCGCCGCCCGGTACCGCCGATCGCGGTCCGGCGACGACCACGCGCCCTCGAGCCCCGAGACGTACGTCGTACACCACTCGACCGCCCGGTTGCGGAACTCGGTGAGGTCGTCGCCCTGTGACGACAGCCCGGCGTACGCGTGCTCCCGGATCGTCTCCAGCAACTTGTACCGCGCGCCGTACAACTGCTCGAACTCGTGCACCGGCTGCAGCAGCGACTTCTCCACCAGCTCGGCGAGCAGCATCGGTACGTCGCTCTCGTCGATCGGAGCGCCCGTACAGACACCCGCGACAGCCTCGAGCGTGAACGGCGAACCGAGCACCGAGGTCCGGTACAGCAGCTGCCGTGCCGGGTCCGAGAGTGCGTCGACGCTCCACGCGATCGTGTCGGCCAGCGTCCGCTGGTGCGGCGCACCGAACCGTCGCGGCCCGGACAGCAACCGGAACCGGTCGTCGAGCGCAGCGAGAATCGCCTCCACCGACAGCGACCCGGCCCGCGCGGCCGCGAGTTCCAATGCGAGCGGCAGACCGTCCAGTCGCCTGACCAGCCGCGCCACCGTCGAGGCGTTCGCAGGGGTCAGTGCGAAGCCCGGCCGCACCCGAGCGACGCGGCGGCAGAACATCTCGACCGCCGGCGACGCCGCGATCGCCTCGAAGTCCTCGTCGTTCGCCGGTACGCCGAGCACCTGCACCCGACGGACCACCTCGTCGGGCAGGCCGAGCGGGATCCGGGACGTGACCAGCACACCGATGCCCGGGAAGCTGCGGACCATCCGGTTGGCGACCGTCGCGACACCGTCGAGGACGTGTTCGGCGTTGTCCTCGACGATGACCAGGTCGCCCGGCCGGCGTCCGGACAGTACGTCGTCGAGGTCCGACGTACCGGGGGCTGTGCCGAAGGCGTCCAGGATCGCCGACGGCACGGCGGCATCGCGCTGGACGGTGGTGAGGTCGACGACCACGACGGTCGTGTCGGCGCCGGAGAACCGGTCGGCCGCAGCGAGCGCCAGCTCGGTCTTGCCGACCCCGCCGGGACCGACGAGCGTGACGAGCCGGTTCTGGCGCAGCAGCGACTCGAGCTCGAACAGGTCCTGCTCACGGCCGACGAGACCGTCCGGGATCGGGCGGGTGCCACGCCAGCGCAGACCTGTCGGTGCGGCGTCCGCGACCGAGACGACCGGCGGCGCCACCGCCCGTACGACGGGGCGCACCGAGCCATGCCCCGCGGCGGCGAGGAAGTATCCGGTGTCGTCGGGCCGCAGACCGAGCGCGGAGGCGAGCAGGCGGACGGAGTCCTTGCGCGGGCGCGCGACCCGGCCGGCCTCCATCTCGCGGATCGACCGGACACTCAGCCCCGCCCGGTCGGCCAGTTCCTCCTGGGAGAGGCCGGCCTGGACCCTCAAGTCGAGCAACAGATCGGCGAAACCCCGCCGACCGTCCGCCCGGCCATCCGTGTCCGACACAGCCCGTCACCCCTCTGAAGGCCTCACGTTCCTGTCACAACATAGCGTGACGGACGTGTTCTTGCCGGGGCTTCCCGGCGAGCGGGATGCGGCCTGGGTCACACAATTGGCTGACCGGAGCAACAGAACCGGAAAAGCCTGCGAAATCAGAAATGCACGTTTCAAGCAGTCGCGCGAACCGGGCGGGATTCATTGTCGGCGGCGTACAGAGAAAGGACGCCGTCCCAGTCGTCGATCCGGGCGCGGGTATCCGCGCGGCCGGAGTCGGCATTCAGCAGGCTGCCGTCGGAAATGCCACGGGTCGCGCGAACCAGCAGTTCGGCGGTGACGTCGCGCAGCGTGTCAAGGGCAGCCATGGCGACAATTCAAGCGGAGTCGTGTTTCGCAAACGTAACGCGATCGGCAACATCACGATAAGTCACCAAAATCCCGGAAATACTTGTTACCAGGTAGTCCACTAACCGGCCAGGAACGACAGCCGGACCCGCCGGTCAGGATTGTCGCGATTGGTGTCGACCAAACAGATCGATTGCCAGGTGCCGAGCGTCAGCCGGCCCTTCAGCACCGGCACGGTCGCGTACGGCGGAATCAGCGCCGGCAGCACGTGGTCGCGACCGTGTCCGGGCGATCCGTGCCGGTGCTGCCACTCGAAGTCCCGCGGCAGCAGGTCCTCGAGCACGGCCAGCAGATCGAGGTCGCTACCGGCGCCGGTCTCGAGGATCGCGACACCAGCGGTCGCGTGCGGGACGAAGACGTGCAGCAAGCCGTCACCGCGACCGGAAACGAACTGTTCACACCGGCTCGTGAGGTCGAGGACGACCTCACGAGCACCGGTGTGAATATCCAGGAGAACCGAATCCATCAGACTCCAGACTCAGGCGGGGACGATGTTGACCAGCTTGGGCGCCCGCACGATCACCTTGCGGGTGCCGCGGCCGTCCAGCGCCTTCTGGATCGCCTCGGACGCCAGCGCCAGCTGCTCCAGGTCGGCGTCGGAGATGTCCGGCGCGACCTCCAGCCGGTCCTTCACCTTGCCGGCGACCTGCACCACGCAGGTGACGGAGTCCTGCACCAGCAGCGCCGAGTCGACCTTCGGCCAGCCGGCCTTGGCGACGGTCGGCTCGTGGCCCAGTTCCTCCCACATCTCCTCGGCCGTGTACGGCGCGACCAGGCTCAGCACGATCGCCACCGCCTCGACCGCCTCGCGCACCGCCGGGTCGGCCGCACCGGGACCGGAGTCGATCGCCTTCCGGGTCGCGTTCACCAGCTCCATGACCCGGGCGACCATCACGTTGAACCGGTGCGAGTCGATCAGCTCGGCCGCGTCCGCCACCGTCCGGTGCGTCAGCTTGCGCAGCTCGACGTCGCCGGTCGAGGGATCCGCGCCGACCGGCGCCTCGACCGCTCCGGCCAGCCGCCAGGCCCGCTGCAGGAACTTCAGCGAGCCGCCCGGGGACATGTCGGCCCAGTCGATGTCGTCGGCCGGCGGACCGGCGAACACCATCGTCAGTCGGACCGCGTCGACACCGAACTCGTCGATCTGGTCGCCCAGGTTCACGCCGTTGCCCAGCGACTTGCTCATCGACTTGCCCTGGTTGATCACCTGGCCCTGGTTCAGCAGCCGGGTGAACGGCTCCACGACGTTCAGCAGGCCCATGTCGTGCAGCGCCTTGACGAAGAACCGCGCGTACAGGAGATGCAGTACGGCGTGCTCCTTGCCGCCGACGTACTGGTACACCGACATCCACCGCTCCGCGGCGGCCTGGTCGAACGGTCCGTCGGTGTACTCCGGCGACAGGTAGCGCAGGAAGTACCAGGACGAGTCGACGAACGTGTCCATCGTGTCGGTGTCGCGCTCGGCCCTGCCACCGCACTTCGGGCAGTCGACCTCGACCCACTCGCGGGCCGCCGCCAGCGGCGACACGCCCTTCGGCTGCAGGTCCGCGCCGCGCAGGTCGGGCAGTTCCATCGGCAGCTGGTCGTCGGGAACCGGGACCTCACCGCAGGACGGGCAGTGGATGATCGGGATCGGGCAGCCCCAGTACCGCTGGCGGCTCAGCAGCCAGTCGCGCAGGCGGTAGTTGATCGTCCGCTCGCCCAGGCCCTTGCTCTCCAGCCAGTCGATGATCCGCGACTTGGCCTCGGCGATCTCCAGACCGTCCAGGCTGATCTCGTCGTTGGCACTGTTGATCGCGGCGCCCTCGCCGGTGAAGGCCTTCCCGTCGAAGTCGGCAGGAGGCTGCACGGTGCGGACGATCGGCAGGTCGAACTTCTCCGCGAACTCCCAGTCCCGCGTGTCCTGCCCGGGGACCGCCATGATCGCGCCGGTGCCGTAGTCGGCCAGCACGTAGTCGGCCGCCCAGATCGGGATCCGCTGACCGGTCACCGGGTTGATCGCGTACGAGCCCAGGAAGACACCGGTCTTCTCGCGCTCGGTGCTCTGCCGCTCGATCTCGGTGGTCGCCTTGACCTTGGTCAGGTACTCGTCGAAGGCGGTCTGCTGCTCCGGCGTGACCAGTTCGGCGGCCAGCTTCGCGTCCGGCGCGACGACCATGAAGGTGGCCCCGAACAGCGTGTCCGGCCGGGTGGTGAACACCTTGATCGGCTCGTCGCGGCCCTCAACCTGGAAGTCCGCGAAGGCGCCCTGGGAGCGGCCGATCCAATTGCGCTGCATCAGCAGGATCTCTTCCGGCCACTGCAGCAGCTCCATGTCGTCCAGCAGCCGCTGGGCGTAGTCAGTGGTCTTGAAGTACCACTGGGTCAGCTCCCGCTTGGTGACCTCCCAGCCACAGCGCTCGCACCGTCCCTGGACGACCTGCTCGTTGGCCAGCACGGTCTGGTCGTTCGGGCACCAGTTGACGTACGAGGCCTTGCGGTACGCCAGACCGCGCTCGTACATCCGCAGGAACAGCCACTGCGTCCAGCGGTAGTACTCCGGGTCGGACGTGTGCAGCCGGCGCGACCAGTCGAAGCTCAGCGCGTAGCGCCGGATCGACTCGGCCTGCGTCTCGATGTTGCCGTAGGTGTACGTCGCGGGGTGCTCGTTGCGCTTGATCGCGGCGTTCTCCGCCGGCAGACCGAACGAGTCCCAGCCGATCGGGTTCAACACGTCGTACCCCTGCTGGAACCAGTAACGCGCCAGGACGTCGTGCAGCGCGAACACCTCGGCGTGGCCCATGTGCAGGTCGCCGGAGGGGTAGGAGAACATCGTGAGCGCGTAGCGACGCTCGGCCGAGCCGTCGTCCTTGGCCTTGAACGGGTCCAGTTTCTCCCACACCGGACGCCACTTCGCCTGCATGGCGTTGAAGTCGTAGCCACCCCGGTCGCTGGGGGTGTCGTCCACCTGCTCGCTCACGGTCCTACTCCATACTTCGTGTGTTTGTTGAGCCTAAATGTGCCAGAAGGCACCCCTGGACATAAAAAAGCCCCTCGCACAGGAGGGGACGCCGTACTGACCGGCGCTTCGGCGCCTGGATGCCGGTACGGCTAACTAAGGAGCAGGCTCACTCGCATGGACTCAGGATAGCACCGGTGCTGCGGCCACCGTGGAGCGTCGGACCGGAGCTGGTTACATGAACTCGGTTCCGCCTGCGCGGCGGTGGTCTCCCGGCGTGCGGCCGTACTTGCGTTTGAAGGCAGTGGAGAACGGCCGTACGTCGGAGTAGCCGCAGGCTTTCGCTATCTCGGTGACGGACAGCGTGTGGTCCAGGAGGAGCTGAGCGGCCAGCTCGAGGCGCAGGCGGCGCAGGGTCGACATGATCGAGGCGCCAGTCTGCCGGGTGAAGAGGCGTTCGGCGTGCCGCTCGGACAGGTGCGCGGCGGCTGCTACATCCCGGACGGTGATGGGGCGGGACAGGTTGTCGCGGAGATGACGCTGCATGGCGTCGACGACGAGCGGTCCTCTGTCACGCCGTACCGGCTCCACAGCTAGGTCGTCGTCGAGGGCGAAGGCTCGCGCGGTCTCCAGAACCAGTGTGGCGCCCAGGGCACCCAGCGCGGTCGTGTAGCCGGCGACGGGCGCGGCTGCCTCGGCGGCGAGTGCTGTGACGAGAGACGGCAACGTGCCGGCGCGCTCGGACATCACCGGACCGTCCGATCGGGTCAGGCCGGACCACCACCCGGACGCATCAGCCGGGCCTGAGGCGCCGCCGGCCCCAGGCACTCCGGCGGGGCGGAAGGTGAAGCCCCAGAAGGCGATTCCCAGTGGGGCCACGTGCGACGACTCGATTTCGTGGACGTCGCCGGGGCGGGCGAGGAACACCGAGCCGGGTGTGACGTCGTACTGCGCGGAGCCGGAGTTGAAGCGGCCTTCGCCGGAGTACGCAAGGCAGACCTCGTGGAACGAGTGGCTGTGCCAGTAGTTGCGCCAGTACTCGGGCCGGTAGTGACCCCAGCTGAGGAAATCCGCGCGGAAGCCGTCGACCTCGCAGGACTCCAGCAGTCCCGCGAGGTCGACGAAACGATCTGCCGTGGCGACGGACGCGAGGCTCAAACAGCACTCCTACCGGTCGGGTCGACTCCTCGCAGCATCATACCCTGACCGAGCGAGTGGTCGTGGGTCTTGACCGTCGGCGGGTCCGCCGGGTCGCGGTACTGGATCAGCCAGGTGGTCCGCGCCTCGTCACTCGTGTTCACACCGGACCCGTGCACGGTCAGGTAGGTGAAGAACAGTACGTCGCCCGCCTCGGCCGGCTGCGGCGTCGCGACCTCGAAAGCCGGCTCGGTCAGGTGGAACGAGCCCTCCGGGTTGTGCTCCCGCGGGCCTTCCTTGTGACTGCCCGGGATGACCCGCACACAGCCCTTCTCGACCGGTGCGTCGTCGAAGTGGAAGATCGCCGCCCCGACCCGGTGGTAGGTGTGCGGGAAGAACGGGTAGTCCTGGTGCAGCGGGAACGGCGAACCGTTCTCCGGCGGCTTCACGAACAGCTTGGTGTGGTGCAGCTGCACGTTGTCCACGCCCATCACCGCGGCGGCCACGTCGGTGAACCGCGGGTCCACCAGCAGCTTCGCGAACTCCGCGTCGTAGAACTGCGCGTCGTGCAGGTGCTGCAGCCGGGTCGCGCCGTCGGCGAGGCCCATCGCGGACTGCCAGGTGGGGTCGTCGTGGCGGTTCAGCTGCGCCAGCAGATCATGGCTGCGCTGCCGGTAGTACGCCGCTTCTTCCTTGCTGAGCAGGCCTTTCACCAGCACGAAGCCGTCGTCGGCGTACTGCTGGGCCAGTGTCGAGAGGCCCGCGCCGCTTGAGGTGATCGTCATCTCGAAGTTCCTCCTGATCGGGTACTTCGAGACTACGAACGCCGGCGCCCGGACGGGAGGACCCGACCGGACGCCGATGTTCGTCAAACGGACATGACTACTCGTCGGTCGGTCTCGCGTCGGCCGGTCGCGCGTCGACCGGTACGGCGATCGGCCGCAACCGGGCCCACAGCACGAACAGCGCGGTGAACACCAGCATCCCGAGGCCGCCCCAGAGGTTGATGTTGACCCCGGCGGCCTTGTCGATCTCGGCCTGCTTCTCGACGATCCCGAGGATCGTGAGCACCACGCCGTAGATCCCGACCAGGCTCGCGATCACGATCCGGATGTCGAAGGCGCCGGCCTTCTTCTTTTCTGCCATCACAGTGCTCCCTTCCCCGAAGCTCAGCGAAAGACGATGTTGAGGACGACGGTCATCGCCAGCGAGATGCCGGCGAGCAGGACCGGCCTGCGGTACCAGCCGTGGTCACCGCGGACCGTCACCTCGGTGCGCTGCTCCTTCGGGGTCAGCGAGTACACCAGTCCGACCAGCTCGGACTCCTCCTTGGGCCTGGTCATCGTGCTGACCAGCACGCTGATCAGGATGTCGACCACGAAGGCCGCGCCGGCACCGACGAAGCTGGCGCCCTGACCCGGCAGGTTGATGACGCCGTTCTCGGACAGGACGAAGACCAGGATCGCCGTCGCCGTACCGCTGACCAGGCCGATCCAGCCGGCCGCCGCGGTCATCCGCTTCCAGAACATACCGAGGATGAACGTGGCGAACAGCGGCGCGTTGAAGAACGAGAACAGCTGCTGCAGGTAGTCCATCAGGTTGCTGTAGCCGGAGGCGATCGCGGCTGTCCCGATCGCTACCAGCGTGCCGGCCACCGTGACGATCCGGCCGGTCCGCAGGTAGAACTCGTCCGGCCGGTCCTTGATGACGTAGCGCTCGATGATGTCGTACGACATGACCGTGTTGAACGAGCTCAGGTTGGCCGCCATACCGGCCATGAACGACGCCAGCAGACCGGTGATGGCCAGGCCGAGCATGCCGTTCGGCAGCAGGTCACGCATCAGCAGCAGGAGCGCGTCGTTGTAGTCGACCTCACCCTTGCCGGTGGCCTTGAACTGGGCCAGCTCCGGCACGACCACCGCGGCGATGATGCCGGGAATGATCACGATGAACGGCACGAACATCTTCGGGAACGACCCGATGATCGGAGTACGCCGGGCCGCCGACATGTTCTTCGAGGCGAGCGCGCGCTGGACCTCGGTGAAGTTCGTCGTCCAGTAGCCGAACGAGAGCACGAAGCCGAGGCCGAACACGATGCCGATCACCGACAGGAAGCTGTTGCTGAACCCGCTCAGCGCGTTGCCGGGCCAGGCCGACATCTGCTCCGAGCCGCCCGGCGACGCGGTCACCTTGTCGACCAGGCCCTGCCAGCCGCCGACCTTGTGCAGGCCGACCAGGGTCAGCGGCAGCAGCGCGGCGACGATCACGAAGAACTGCAGCACCTCGTTGTAGATCGCCGCCGACAGCCCGCCGAGCGTGATGTAGCTGAGCACGATCAGCGCAGCGACGATCACCGACACCCAGATCGGCCAGCCGAGCAGCACGTTCACGATGGTCGCCAGCAGGAACAGGTTCACGCCCGCGATCAGCACCTGCGCCAGGGCGAAGCTGATCGCGTTCACCAGGTGCGCGGGCTTCCCGAACCGGCGCAGCATGAACTCCGGCACGCTGCGGACCTTCGAGCCGTAGTAGAACGGCATCATCACGACGCCGAGGAACAGCATCGCCGGGATCGCGCCGATCCAGAAGTAGTGCACGGTCGGCATGCCGTACTGCGCGCCGTTCGCCGACATACCCATGATCTCGATCGCGCCCAGGTTGGCCGAGATGAACGCCAGGCCGGTGACCCAGGCCGGCAGCGACCGGCCGGACAGGAAGAAGTCCAGGCTGCTCGAGACTGCGCGTCTGGCCAGATACCCGATACCGAGCACGAAGACGAAGTACAGGGCGATGATGATGTAGTCGATCGCCGTGGCATCCAGTCTGAGGATGGATTGTTGCGCAAGCATCGGGCCTCCGGATCACCGCTGTGACAGCTTGTGTTGTTACCGGTCAGGAACGTTACTCCTACTTTCAACCAAGCGGACGGCGACTCCACGGAGACCGGTCTCCACCCGGATCTCCACCCGTGGTCGGTCCTCTGGTAAGACCAGGCAGACCTACTGTCCGTGACATGAGCTTCGGAACATTGCCCAACGCACTCGTCGTGATCGCCGTCGTGGTGGCCGTGCTCGCCCGGCGCCTGTCCTGGTCCGAGCTGGAGAACTCCGACACCGACGTGTGGCGCGGCCCGCTCATCCTGATGGGGGTCGGGGTCTACCAGCTGTACGACGGGCACACCGGCCTCGGTGTCGTGGACGTCGTACTGCTCGTCGTCGGCACCGCGGTCGCACTCGTGGCCGGCGTCGGCTCGGGGCGGGTCGCGCAGGTCGAGCGGCGCGCCGGGAAGGTGTTCTTCCGGCTCGGGATGCCCGGACTCGGCATCATGGTGGCCTACCTGGTCGTCCGGCTCGGACTCGCGGGACTCGGCCACTTGATCGGCGCCACGGTCGCCGGCGGCGGCGCGCTGATGGTCTCGATGGGTGCGAACCTGTTGACCCAGTCGCTGATCATCCAGAACAAGGCGAGCCAGATGGCCGAGGAGTACAGCAACCAGTGAAGCTGAAGGCGCTGCTGCCGCCCCGTCCGCACGGAGAGAGCGGCTGGGTCGGCCGAGTGCTCACCACGGGTGTCGCAGTGGCCGTTCTGGCCACCGCGCGTCCCGCAGCCGCGTGGGTCTGGGTCGTGCTCGGTGTGACCTTCGTCCTCTTCGTGGTCGGCTCGGTGCTGATGACGGCTCGCCCGTACGTCTCGCTAGCACTGCTAGCCACCGTCGCGGTCAGCAACGCGCTCATCGCGGGCTACCCGCAGTCGAACGCCCTGGTCCTGGTGCTGGTCGCGATCACCGACATCGCCGTGATCGACTTCGGGCGTCGCGGCAACCGGCCGATCGTTGCTGCCGGCATCGGTGTCGCGGCGGCGTACGCCGTGTCGGCGTGGTGGTTCGAGCAGCCTGACACCTGGTACTTCTCCCAGCTGCTCTGGACCGCAGCCCTGACCGCCTTCGGGTTGAACAGACGCCAGTACGAGGTGCAGGCGCGGCAGACCGAGCAGTTACTGGAGCAGACCCGGCTGGCGCAGAGCGAGCACGCCCGCGCAGCCACGTTGGAGGAGCGCGGACGGATCGCTCGCGAGCTGCACGACGTACTGGCGCACTCGCTGGGTGCACTGAGCGTTCAGCTCGAGGTAGCCGAGGCGCTGCTGGAGGAGCGTGGTGACGCGGCCGGTGCGTTGGAGCGGGTACGTCGTTCGCGTCGACTCGCCGTACAGGGGCTGACGGAGGCGCGGAACGCTGTAGCTGCACTGCGAGCAGATGAGGTGCCAGAGCTCCCTCAAGCACTCGCTGCGCTCGCGGAACAGCACGAGAAAGACCACGGAACCGCCGTACGGCTCACTGTCACTGGTATCCCGAGGAACCTGGACTCCGCTGTCACGGTCGCACTGCTCGGTGCTGCTCGTGAGGCGCTGACCAACGCGGCCAAACATGCACCTGGTCAGACGGTGGAGATGCGGCTCGACGGCGTACGGCTGTCCGTTCGGAACAAGGGTGTGACGACTGGCAAGGGGTACGGGCTCGCCGGGATGCGGGAGCGGCTGGCTCTGGTGGGTGGGACCTTGACGGCAGGTGCGGACGGCGACGACTGGTTGGTGGTGGCAGAGATTGACTGACGCAATCCGAGTGGTCGTGGCGGACGACCAGCAGGTCGTGCGGGAAGGACTGGTCGCCCTGCTCGGGCTGATCGACGGCGTCGAGGTGGCCGGCGCGGCCGCGAACGGTGTCGAAGCCGTCGACCTGGTTGCCCGGGGCAACGTGGACGTGGTGCTGATGGATCTGCGGATGCCGGTGCTGGACGGGACGCAGGCGACCGCGCGGATCACGGCCGACTTCCCGGACGTCGCCGTACTCGTGCTGACCACGTACGCCGACGACGCCTCGATCGCGAACGCGCTCCGCGCCGGGGCCCGCGGCTACCTCACCAAGGACGCCGGCCGCGCCGAGATCGGCGCCGCGCTCCGGTCGACGGCCGCCGGCCAGTCCACGTTCGACCCCGAGGTCTCGAAGCGTTTGATCGCGGGGCTCACACCAACAGACCAGGCGACCGACGGGCTGACAGCGCGCGAGACAGAGGTACTGCGGTTGATCGCGCAGGGCCTGAGCAACCCGGAGATCGCCGGGAAGCTGTTCATCAGCGAGGCGACCGTGAAAACGCACATCAACAACACGTTCGCCAAGATCGGCGCCCGGCACCGCGCCGAGGCGGTGCGGTACGCCTATCGCAAGGGAATCGCGTCAGATCCGTAGCTCGGCCACGACCGGGCGGTGGTCGCTGCCGGTCGAGCTCATCACCCAGGCCTTGGTCGGCGTGACGCCGCGCACCAGGATGTGGTCGATCCGCGCCATCGGGAACTTCGCCGGCCAGGTGAACCCGAAGCCGGTGCCGGCCGCGCCCTGCGCCGAGCGGAGGCCGGCCGTCAGCGGGGCGAGACTGCGATCGTTCGCCGTACCGTTGAAGTCGCCCATCACGACCACGCCCGCGAGCTTCTCGTCGGCGATCTGCCGGCCGAGCGCCTTGATCGTGTCGTTGCGCTGGTCCGACGTGAAGCCGCTGGTGCCGACACGGACCGAGGCCAGGTGGGCGACGTACACGGCGACCTTGCCCTCCGGCGTGCTGACCTCGGCGCGGAGCGCCCGGGTCCATTTGAAGCCGACGTCGACGGACGTGGTCTCGACGACCGGGTACTTCGACCAGAGGGCGACGGTGTCGCGGGACACCTGGTACGGGTACAGCTTGGCGAACGCGGCCTTGTAGACCTTCAGGTCGGACGAGGTGATCTCCTCGAGCGCCATCACGTCGGCGTCGGCCGCGATCAGGTCCTGCGCGGTCTTCTCCGGGTCCGGGTTGGCGGCGTCGACGTTGTGCGTCAGCACGCGCAGGTCGTACGCTCCCCCGCCGCCCTTGCCCGGGACGAGGAGGTCGCCGAACATCAGGCCCCACACCAGCGCGGGAACCAGCAGCGCGACACCGGCCGTCGCGGACCGCCGTACCAGAGCGGCGACAGCGAGGACCGGTACGGCGAGGCCGACCCAGGGCAGGAAGGTGTCGAGCAGACTGCCCAGATTGCCGATCGAGTTCGGAACGTGACGGTGGAAGACCAGCGGCAGCGCCGACAGGATCGCCAGCACAGCGATCACCCGGCCGCGTCGCCACACGCCACCCATCTTCCTCCGCCGCGCGCTGGTGCGCGGCGTCGGTTTGCGAGTCGTGACTGCTGTCTGGCGGTCCGGCATGCAGCGATTGTTGCGGACGGCCGGGCCGGACCAAAGTCGGTGCACCGTCCGGTACGGCGATTTCATCCGTTGGGACGATCGCCCGGCACCGGAATGATGAGGAATCCATGACACCCCTGGTGCCTTCGGTTGACCGCACCGCACAATGCCCCTATGCCGTCAGCGCAGATCACCGAGCCGTTCGTCGTCAAGCGCCACGGCCTCGGTACGACGAGGACCGCGCTCGCGCTCGGCACCGCGGTGTTCGGCCTGATGGTGGCGCTGACGCTCGCGATCGTCGTGGTGCAGGCGATTCGTGGCGCCTCCATCCGGGAACCGCTCGAGAGGGTGTGGCTGGGCTGGGGCGGTATGCCGCTGATCTTCGCGGTCGGGCTGCCGATCCTGCTCATGGTCGGTGCGATCACCGCGCTGGAGGAGCGTCGCGAAGAGGACGCCGACGACGTACTGCTGACCGTGGACGACACCGGCATCTACCTCGGCGGTGAGCAGCCGCGCACGATCCCGTGGGAAGAGGTCCGCGGCGTCTGCCGGCTCGAACGCCAGGAGAGTGAGGAGATATGGGAGCCGCGGCTGGTCGTCATGCTCGTCGACGAGGACGCACTCCCCCGCAGCACCAAGGCCTGGGGCCCTTCCTGCCCGTGGCCCGGCACCCAGGAGATTCTCGCCCGCTCCCTCCCGTACGACGACCTGGTCACCGCCATCGCCCAACGGGCCCCGCACATCCATGTCACCGACCGCGGCCGCGTCGAGGACTGATCGCCGGTTACCGTCAACCCATGACGGCTCCTGACATCGGCAGTGCGGAAGAACAGGCCCGGTACCAGCGTGGGCTGGAGGTTCTGAGCGGTATCGACGGTGGCGGCGCGCCTGCCGTGATGGACAGCCTCGGGGACATCGCTCCGGCGCTCGCGCATCACATCGTGGCGTTCGGCTTCGGCGACCTCTACTCCCGGCCGGCGCTGGTTCCCCAGCAACGCCAGCTCGTCACCCTCGGGATCCTGGCCGCACTCGGCGGCTGCGAACCCGAACTCGAGGTGCACATCAAGACCTCGCTCAACGTCGGCCTCACCCCGGCCGAGATCGTCGAGACCTTCATCCACACCGCCGGGTACGCCGGCTTCCCGCGCGCGATCAACGCGATCGCCGTCGCCAAGAAGGTCTTCGCCGAGCGCAACCTGCTCCCGGTCACGGAAGGATGAGCTCCATGGCACCACTTGTCTACTCAGCCATCGCCTCGCTCGACGGGTACATCGCCGACGCCGACGGCTCCTTCGACTGGGCCGCCCCGGACGAGGAGGTCCACGCCTACATCAACAACCTCGAGCGTCCGATCGGCACCTACCTGTACGGCGGCCGGATGTACGCCACGATGTCGTACTGGGAGACCGCCGACGACCCCGCGCCGGTGAGCCGGGAGTACGCCGAGATCTGGCGAGCCGCCGACAAGATCGTCTACTCGCGCACCCTGCCGGCGGTCACCACCGCCCGCACCCGCCTGGAACGCGAGTTCAACCCTGACGGCGTGGCCCAGCTCAAACAGTCCTCGCCGACCGCCATCTCGATCGGCGGCGCGAACCTCGGCGGCCAGGCCCTCCTGGCCGGCCTGGTCGACGAGATCCACCTGTTCCTCGTCCCGGTCGTCGTCGGCGGCGGCACGCGAGCCCTCCCGGACGGTCTCACCACCCATCTGGAACTCACAGCCGAGCGCCGCTTCGCCAGCGGCTTCGTCCACCTGCACTACGGGCTAACGAACTAGCCTTCGAGCACTAACACCACGGCACCCTGTCAGCACTCACACTCACCACAGCATGCTCCACCCGCGGACAGATGCTCAGCCAGACTTACCAACCAGCACAGCACCTGTCAGCCCTTCGGTCCGAGGAGTTTCTCCAGGTCGGTGAGGACGTTCATCGCGCCGAGCGGGCCGAGGCCGAGGAACCAGACCTCGTCGTCGACGCGGGCCGACTTGCCCGCCTTGACGGCGGGCAGCGACTTCCAGAGGTTGCCGTTGACAACCTTCGTCTCGTCGGTGCTGTCGGGCTTGCCGTAGCTGGAGTAGAAGATCCGGTCACCGGCGGCCTGGCCGATGTTCTCCTGGGAGACCTCGACGGCGAGGTCCTGCACGTCCTGGATCTTCGGCCGCGGCAGGCCGATGTCCTTCAGGATGACGCCGATGAACGACAGGTTGCCGTACAGCCGGATCTGCCCGGGACGGAACCGGACCAGCGAGATCGTCGGCGTACCCTCCACCTTCGACTTCACTTCGTCGGCGCGCTTCTGGTAGTCGTTCAGCAGCGCGGTCGCCTTGTCCTCCTCGCCGACCGAGTCCGCAACCAGCAGGAAGTTCTCCTTCCACGGGAACCCGGGCCGGATGCTGAACATCGTCGGCGCGATCGCGCTGAGCTTGTCGTACAGGTCCTTGGCCCGCAGCTTGCTGCCCAGGATCAGGTCCGGCTTCAGCGCCGCGATCGCCTCGAGGTTCAGCTCGCTGATCCCGCCGACGGTCTTGATGCCCTGCGCCTTGCCGGCGAGGTACGACGGTACGCCGCTCTGTCCCGCCGTCGTCGCCATCCCGACCGGGGTGATGCCCAGTGCCAGCACGTCGTCCAGCTCGCCACTGTCCAGCACCACGACCCGCGTCGGCTTCTTCTCGAGCTTGGTCTCGCCCAACGCGTGCTTCACGGTCCGCGGGAACGCCCCCGGCGCGGCGTCCGAACCAAGTTTCGCGGTCTCCGCATCGGCGGTCTTGAACAACCGCCCGCCGGTCGCCACGTCCTTGTCACCGACGCCGGTGTCCGCACTCTTCGTGTCCCCGCCGCCGCATCCGGCCAGCACGAGTACGGCGGCTGCCACGACGATCCCGATCGCTCTCTTCACGACAGCTGACCCTACAACAACCCAACTTAGGCTCACCTAACCAGGCCCACCTTGAGCCCGAGCCAACCATCTCGCGGCGTCCGAAACGGTTGACCCGTGCCCAAAGAGCGGTTTCGGGCGCTAGGCGAGGAGGTCGCGGCGCTCTCCGGCAGCGAGGGTGATGGTGACGGTTCGTTCTGGGGTGAGGGCGATGTGGTGGGTGCCAGAGCGGGTTGCGCGTACGACGGCCTGCGTCAGCACCCCGCCGCGCCACGACACGTCGAAAACGAGCCCGCCGCGGGCGCGGAGGCCGTGGAACGAGCCGTTCGGCCATTCCGCCGGCAACGCCGGGAGCACGCGGATGACGTCGGTGTGGCTTTGCAGGAGGAGTTCGGGGATGCAGCCGGTCAGGCCGAAGTTGGCGTCGATCTGGAAGATGTCGCCGTCGCGGTGCAGCAGGTTGTCCGACACCAGTCGGCTCAAGTAGTCGTGGATCACCGCTACGGCGCGAGACGGCTCGAACAGCCGCGCCCACAGCGCCACCAGCCACGCAGCGGTCCAGCCGCCGTTCACCGCACCCGCAGTACGCAACTCCAACGAAGCACGAGCGGCCGCGGCCCATTCCGGCGTACGTCCCGGGTCGATTTCCGCGCCCGGATACAGACCGTAGAGGTGTGACTGATGACGATGTTGTGGCTCCGAGGGTTGCCAGTCGGTCGGCCACTCGTGCAGGCGTCCGTCCGGTGTCACCCGGATCTCGGGCAACCGATCCCGAGCAGCAGTCGCCCGCGCGGCGAGCGAAGACTGCAGCCCCAGCACACCTTCCGCCTCGGCCAGGTTCGCGAACAACTCACGGATCAGCCAGATGTCGTACGTCGACGTGAGGTCGACCGATGCCTTCTCGCCGGACGGCAGCACGAAATGATGCTCCGGCGCGGTCGACGGAATGAACTGCAGATGCTCACCGTCCTCGACGAGCATCGCCAGTACGAACGCGGCGGCACCCGCGATCACCGAATACGCCCGCTCTCGCAGGAAATCCCCGTCCAATGAGAACCGGTAGTGCTCCATGAGATGCGCCGTCAGCCAGACGCCACAGGTCGCGCACATCGACCAGACCGGATCGTCCCCGCCGTCGCCGACGGGCCAGGTCGCCCGCCAGAGGTCCGCGTTGTGGTGCGAGACCCAGCCGGGTGCGCCGTACAGGATCCTCGCGGTCTCCGCACCCGACGCGGCCAGACCTTCGAGCAGGTCGGTCATCGGGTCGAAGCATTCGCTCAACCCGGTCAGGTCGGCCAGCCAGTAGTTCATCTGGGTGTTGATGTTGTTGGTCCAGTCACTGGCCCACATCGGCCGCCGGTCCTGGTTCCAGATGCCTTGCAGGTTGGCCGCCTGCGTCCCGGGGCGGGAGGACGCGATCAACAGGTACCGGCCGAGGTTGAACGCCAGCGCGACCAGATCCGGATCGTTGCCCCCGGCAGCGACCGCCCGCACCCGCTCGTCGGTGGGCAGGTTCACGACCGGGCCCAGCTCCAACGACGCCCGGTCGTACAAAGCCACATGATCCTCGACGTGCCGCGCCCGAAGCTTGTCCACGGCAACTGAATCCAGCACCGCAGTCGCCGCATTCAAAGCCGTCAAGGGATCCCGCCCCGGCGGCACCTGCCAGCCGGCGAACGTACTTGCCGCCGCCAGTACGACGGTCACCCGAGTCGCCCCATGCACCGCGATACCGGCGTCGGACGTCGTCACCGACCCGCCGTCGGCGAAGGCACGCAGCGCGACACCGAACCCGATCCCGCGCCCTTCCTCGTACCGGATCGGATCCGGGCTCTCCCGGTACTCGATCGTCAGGTCCGACGGCGCCCGCCCGACCACACCATAGGTGCCGTCAGCAACTTCCACCGCAATCGGATGCTGACTTTCCAGGCTCAGATCCAGCGAGATCCCACCCGGCTGGTCGGCCGTGATCGTCCACGCCAGCACCTGGTCCGGCGCGGACACGAAGGTCTCGCGCCGGAACCGGGTGCCGTCCACCGTGTAGTCCACGCCCACGACGCCAGTGCTCAGGTCGAGCGTGCGCCGGTACTGCGTCGCCGTACCGCTCGACCGGATCACCAGGTCGGCGAGCGGCTGGTACGACTCCACCAGCGGACCCTGCAACGCCCGGGTCCGCTCGGTGGCCGCCAGCTGATCACCGTCCTCCAGCAACAACCGGCGTACGTCGGCCGCCACCGCCGGCCCGTCCGGGACGGTCAGCGTGCGCGGACCGTCACCGGACCAGACGTCGTCGAGGTTGAGCGCGATCCGCTCGTCGGCGACCCGGCCGTACACCTTCGCGCCGAGGTGCCCGTTGCCCAGCGGCAACGCCTCGAACCAGTCCGACGCGGGGGCGTGGAACCACAGCAGGTGGGACAACTACTTGCTCCCCGCCTTGTACTTGTCGTACGCCTGCTGGTTGATCTCCAGGTACCGCGGCATGCCCGTGCTCTCGAGACCCTTCACGTACGCGTCCCAGTCGGTGTCGATGTTCTTCGAACCGGTGATGAAGGCCAGCTGGTTCTGGTTCACGTAGGTGTTCAGGTTGGTCTGCAGCGTCGCGAGCTCACCGCTCAGGCTCGGGTCCGGCCAGACCGAGGTCTGCGGGAACCACTGCGCCTTGTCCTCGTGGCCCTCGTACAGCTTGGTGGCCTCCCACAGCCGCCGCTCCAGGCCGGCACCGGTGTAGATGTCCTTCGGCACGACCTGCGCGTTCCGGTAGGCCAGCGTGTTGTTGTACTGACCGAGCGCGCCCCAGCTGATGTTCTTCGGCGCGTCCTGCTTCGGCTTGTACAGCGCCTTGGTGCTGGCGTCGAGTGCGATGTCACCAGGGCCGGGCTTGGTCCAGCCGACACCCTCCGGGCCCATGTTGGTGATCATCTGGCCCTCGTCGCTGTAGATCCAGTCGAGCATCTTGATCGCCGCGACCTGGGCCTCCTTGCTGGCCTTGTTGGTCAGCATGAACGTGTAGCCGGTCGACGTCGGGTGGTTGTACCCCGTGTAGCTCTTGCCCTCAGGGCCGGTCAGCGGCGGTACGGCGTCGTACTGCTTGTCCCGTCCGTCCTTCGAGTCCAGTTGGACGAAGATGCCCGGCCACAGCACCGGCACGGATCCCAGTACGACGGCCTTCGGGTTGTTGCCCTGGGCCTGCAGCGCCTGCGCGTTCTGGGTGAACGCGGCCTGGTCGATCAGACCGTCCTTGTAGAGGCCGCGGATGTACTTCAGGCCTTCCTTCCACTGGTCCGAGGTCACCGGCGTGACCACCTTGTCGCCGTCGAGCGTGATCAGCGACCGGACGCCGTTGTTCGCACCGACCGGGTCGTAGGCGAACGCGTTCATCAGGTACGCGATCAGGCTGCTGTCCTGCGGGTCGGACGTCATCGGGATCTCGTCGGCCTTGCCGTTGCCGTTCGGGTCCTTGGTCTTGAACGCCTCGAGCACCTTGCGCAGGTCGTCGGTGGTCTTCGGCACCTGCAGGCCGAGCTTCTTCAGCCAGGTGCTGTTGATCCACAGCTTGTCCGGGTAGGTGCAGTGGAAGCAGTCCGCCCACTGCGGCAGCGCGTAGATGTGACCGTCGGGCGCGGTCGACATCTCCTTGTACTCCTTGTTGGAGTCCAGCGCCTTCTGGATGTTCGGCGCGTTCTCCTTGATCAGGTCCTCGAGCGGTACGGCGATACCCTGCTGGCCGAGCTTCAGGACCTCCGCCTGGGTGAACGCGTCGATCCACGGGATCAGGAAGAACAGGTCCGGATAGTCGCCGCTGGCCAGCGAGATCTGCCGCTTCTCCTTGGCCGGCCCCGCGTCGTACGTCGTGGTCTGCCAGCGGAACTGGATCTTGAACTTGTCGCTGATGATCTTGGTCACCGCGTTGGTGTCCATGTTGGTGCTCTGGTCGGACGGCGTGAACGTGTCGATGACGACCTTGCCGTCCGCCGACGTCTCGTTCGCCGCACCTTTGGACGACTTGTCCGAGCTGCAGGCTGCCAGGGCGAGCGCGCCGGCGGCTGCCAGCGCGACGACCTTGCTCACGGATGAGCGCATTGCGGTGTTCCCTTCTGTACTTAGCCTTTGACCGCGCCGACCATGACGCCTTTGGTGAAGTGGCGGGCGACGAACGGGTAGATGATCAGTACGGGCAGGCTCGAGATGACGATGAGCGCGTACTTGAGGACTCCTGCCAGCTGTTGCTGTTCGAGCTGCTGGGCAAGACTCGTCGTGGTGGTGGACCCGGTGAGGGTGTTCAGGATCAGCACGTTCCGCAGCACGATCTGCAGCGGGTAGAGGCCCGGGTCCTTGAGATAGATCAGCGCGTCGAAGTAGCTGTTCCACTGGAAGATCGCGTACATCAGCGCGATCACCGCGATCACCGGCTTCGACAGCGGCAGCACGATCGACCACAGGAAACGCAGGTCGCTCGCTCCGTCGATGGTGGCCGCCTCGTACAGCTCGTCGGGGATCGTGCTGCGGAAGAACGTCCGCGCGATGATCACCTGCCAGACGCCGATGGCGCTCGGGATCACCATCGCCCAGCGCGTGTTCAGCATGCCGAGGTCCTGGACCACCAGGTACGTCGGGATCAGGCCGCCGGAGAACAGCATGGTGAAGATCAGCACGCTCATGATCACGTTCCGGCCGAAGAACGTCCGGCGGGACAACGGGTACGCGATCGCGATCGTCAGCGTGACGCTGATCAGGGTCCCGCCGATCGCGTAGATGAACGAGTTCAGGTAGCCCTTCATGATCAGCGGATCGCTGAAGGCCTCCTTGTACGCGCGCAGACTCGGCTCGATCGGCCACAGCAGCACCCGGCCGGCGCTCACCGCCGACGGGCTGCTGAACGAGTTCGCGACGATGTAGATCAGCGGAACAGCGACCAGGATCAGCGCGATCCACAGCATGATCCGCACACCGAGCAGGAAGATCTTGTCGGTGCGCGTCTCCTCGATCGTGGTGCGCTCCGACCGCTTCACCGCCGTACGCCGAAAGCCTTGCCACGTGATGCTCATGACCACAGTCCGTTTCCGGTGATGCGCTTGGCGGCGAAGTTCACGCCGAGCAGCAGGAACAGGTTGAGACCTGAGTTGAAGAGCCCGATGGCCGTCGCCATGCTGAAGTCCGCGTTCAGCAGACCGGTCTTGTAGACGTAGGTGGCGATGATCTCGGACTGCGCGGTGTTCAGCGGGTTCTGCAGCAGGAAGGCCTTCTCGAACCCGATCGACATGATGTTGCCGACGCCCAGCACCAGGATGATCACCGCGGTCGGCATGATCCCGGGCAGGTCGACGTGCCGGATCCGCTGCAGCCGGCTGGCGCCGTCGATCCGCGCCGACTCGTGCAGCGCCGGGTCGATCCCGGACAGCGCGGCCAGGTAGATCACCGCGGAGTACCCGGTGGTCTGCCACACGTCGGACCAGACGTAGATGTGCCGGAAGTAGTCCGGATTGCCGAGGAAGTCCACCGATGGTACGCCGAACAGCCCGATCGCGTCGTTGACGAATCCGAGCCGCGGCGACAGCACCAGGATCGTCATCGAGACCACGACCACGGTGGAGATGAAGTACGGCGCGTACGTGACCAGCTGCACGAGCTTCTTGAATCGCCCGTTGCGGATCTCGTTCAGCGCGATCGCCAGGATGATCGGGATCGGGAAGCTGGCGAGCACCGTGTAGACCGACAACAGGAACGTGTTCTTCACCAGGGTCCAGAACACCGGGTTCTGGAAGAACAGTTCGAAGTTGCGGAAGCCGACCCAGTCACTGCCCCACGGGCCCTTGATCGGGCTGTAGTTCTTGAACGCGATCACCGCGTTCGCGATCGGGACGTACTTGAAGATCACGAAGTACGCGAGCGGTACGACGACCAGCAGGTAGAGCTGCCAGTGCCGCCGAAAACTGCGCCGGGCCTGGGTCCGGCGACTCGTTCGCGGTGGTTTCCGGGTGGTTGCCGCCGCCGGCGGCGCCGGTGCCGCGGGTGCCGGCTTCACCTCGAAGGTTGCGCTCACTCCGCATCCTTTCCCTCACGCGCTGGAGTGGAACCGATATCCGATAGGATCTCGGGTTTCGCTATCCCGGAGGATGACACACAACCCCACCGCAGCGGAAGACGTGTCGCCCGGGTCGATGCCGGATGGTGACCGAGGAGCTCAGATCCCTTGCAGGCAAGGGTTTTCCGATGTTGCCATCAGCAACCACAGGTCACGGAACGCCGAATGATCCGGTGGCTGACCACCGGATCCGGGCAGACGTCGATCGCACCCGGGGTCGCTCTGAGCCACCGACACCGGACCGATCCGCAATTTATTTCTCTTGTTAACTATATAGCAGTCAACCTGCCGCCGACCGCCTATGTCAAGACCTGGCCGCGGCCAGCTGCCGGTCGATCATCGCCTCGTCGAAACGGCCGGTCTGCCGTCCGTTCCAGAGCTCGGCCATCACCATCGACACCCGGAACACAACCCGCAACGGCTCGATCGCAGCGAGCTCATGCTCGCTCAGCGGTGCGACGGCGGCCCGCTGGTAGCCGGCCAGCATCTCCCGCTGCGCCCTGGCGATCACGAGTTCCCAGACACAGCTGTCCAGGTGGCACAGGTCGAAGTCGATCACCCCGGCGAGACGGCCGTCGTCGTCGAAGTGCAGGTTCCAGCGCGCGAAGTCCCCGTGCACGATCCTTCGCGGCAGTCCCAGCAGGTCGTATTCCTGCACCAGTTCCTTGGCGCTGTCCATCGCGCGCGCCGCCCTGTCGGCAAGATCAGGCCGCTGCCGGCGAAGCAGTTCGACGCCTTGGTCCCAGCCCTGGAACTCCCCCATCGCGTCCAGGTCCGCGGGCTGGAAGAACCCGGGCCGCGAGCCGAGTGCGAGGTCACCAAGGTCCGCGTGCAGCCGCGCGAGCACCTCGCCACGCTCAGCCTGCTGCGCTGCGGTCTCGTCCTGGTGCGGCTTCCCCGGCACGAAGCGCGTGACGCCCCAAAGCCGCCCGCCGTACTGGACCGGACCGGCAACACGCGCGGGGACACACCATCCGCGCCTGGTCAGGTGATCGAGCACCTGGGTCTCGTAAGCGAGGTCCTCTTCGGTCCTCAGCAGGTGGTAGCGGCGAAGGATGTGGTGCTGGCCGTCACTGGTCCAGAGGTGCCAGTTCCCGTTGCCGACTGAGTCGTCGTCACCGGGCCGGGTCGGCTCGAGTCGCGCCGGATCGAATCCCAATGCTTCCGTGACTTCACGCAACGCGACCATTCCTGCATCCTGGCAGGTCGGCGTCGACGGGTCGCCGTGGAGCGGAGGCCAGAGAAAAACCTGACCCGACCATCACGGGGGAACGGCCGGGCCAGGCACTACAGATAGTACTCCTGATCACCAACCGGGATCGGCTAATTCGAAGGCAGACGCGCCGCGTCTCCCCTACTCTGTCCGCATGCGTACTCGCTCCTGAAAGCGCACCACCGCGGCCCTTGCCGCTGTCCGTGCGCCACGCAAGCGTTTGACCCACCCGGTCGGCGCTTCGCCCTGCCCGCACGCGCTTTCAGGAGCCACCCGACATGCTTTCCTACCGGTCTGCCGACCCCACCCGGACGTACTACGCCTACAACGCCGCATGGTCCTTCCTGGCCGCGCTGTCGTTCACGCTCAACCTCGTGTACTACGTCCGCGACGCCGGACTCGACCCGCTGCAGATGGTCCTGGTCGGGACCACGCTCGAGCTCACCTGCTTCCTCTTCGAGATCCCCACCGGCATCGTCGCCGACCTGTACAGCCGCCGGCTCTCGATCGTGATCGGCTTCGTGCTGATCGGCGCCGGCCTCCTGCTCCAGGGTCTGGTGCCCGCGTTCCTGGCGATCCTCGCCGCGCAGGTGCTGTGGGGCGTCGGTTACACCTTCACGTCGGGTGCCGACCGGGCCTGGATCACCGACGAGATCGGCACCGAACGGGTCGGACCCGTATTCATCCGCACACAACAGCTCGAGCTGGCCGCGAAGATCGCCGGCACGGTCACCGCCGGGGGTCTCGGACTGATCAGCCTGCCGCTGCCGATGGTGATCTCCGGCGCCGGCACGATGCTGCTCGGCGCATTGCTCGCACTGTTCATGCGTGAGCAGAACTTCCATCGCACGCCGCGCGAGGAGCGCGAGACTTTCCGGCAGATGGCCGACACCTTCAAGCACGGTCTGACGGTTGCCCGGCGGCGTCCCGTCGTACGGACACTGGTGGTCATCAGCCTGGTCGCGGGCCTGTCCAGCGAGGCCTTCGACCGGCTGTGGTCGGTGCGGCTCCTGACCTTCAGCTTCCCGACCGTGTTTGGTACGTCGGATCCGGCGCTCTGGTTCACCGCCCTGGCGCTGGCCGGCACCGCTCTCTCATTGGCCGCGTCACTGCTGCTGAACCGCTTCTCCGCCGAACGCCTGCAGGCCTCGCACCCGACCGGCATCCTCGCGACGCTCGCCGCGCTGGACGGCCTCGGCATGTTCCTGTTCGCGTTCGCCGGGAACTTCTGGCTCGCGCTCGCGGCGCTCTGGTTGCGGCAGATCGCCGACACCGTCTCGATCCCGGTCCACTCCGGCTGGCTGAACCGGCACGTCGACTCCCGTTCCCGGGCGACCGTGCTCTCGATGGTGTCGCAGGCGAACGCGATCGGTCAGGTCGTCGGCGGCCCGCCGCTCGGCGCCTTCGGCCGTACGTCGTTGCGCGGCGCACTGCTCGCGTCCGCGATGATCTGGCTACCGATCCCGGCGTTGTACCTGCGACTCAAACAAGCCCGCAGTACCGAGAAGCAGGCCGCCTGACCGGCCGTGGATCACTCGTCGATGTTGATACGGACCGCTTCGCGGCGGTTGTCGCGTGACGTCTTGACCAGGCTGGCGACCGTGGTGACGAACAGGGTGCCGACGATGAAGCCGAGCGAGGTGAGGATGCCGATGTGCGGCAGGCGGATCGCGCCGATGTCGTCGATGTGCGACCCGTGCAGCGCCTCGATGATCAGCTTCACGCCGATGAACGCGAGGATCACCGACAGGCCGACGTTCAGGTACACGACCCGCTCCAGCAGGCCGCCGATCAGGAAATACAGCTGCCGCAGGCCCATCAGCGCGAACGCGTTCGCGGTCAGCACGATGTAGGCGTCCTGGGTGAGCCCGAAGATCGCCGGGATCGAGTCGAGCGCGAAGATCACGTTCGCCATGCCGATCGCGGAGATCACGATCACCAGCGGGGTGAGCATCCGGCGGCCGTCGGTCTTGGTGACGAGTTTGGCGCCGTCGTAGTCGTGCTGCAGCGGCAGGACCCGGCGCATCGCGCGGATCACGACGTTCTCCTGGAAGTCGGACTCGTCGTTCTCGCCCTCGAGCGCCAGCCGGACCGCGGTATAGACCAGGAACGCGCCGAAGATGTAGAAAACCCAGCTCGCGGCCGAGATCGCCGCCGCGCCGGCCAGGATGAAGACTGCCCGGAGCAGCATCGAGACCACGATGCCGATGTACAGCACCTTGTCCTGCGCCAGGCTCGGCACGGCGAACCGGGCCATGATGATCACGAACACGAACAGGTTGTCGACGCTCAGGCTGTACTCGGTGATGTAGCCGGCGACGAACTCACTGCCCGACTGTCCGGGACTGAACAGGAACAGTCCGAGCGCGAAGAGTCCGGCCAGGCCGACGTAGAACAGCACCCAGCGGGTCGCGTCCTTGATCGTCACGGTGTGGTTGCGGCGCGCGATCACGACCAGGTCGAACGCGACGATCGCGAGCAACCCGGCGATTGTCAGCACCCAGACAACGGGTGGCATGACAGAAACCATGACGAACCTCCGGACGTCGGCACACAGCTGGCGTGGTCCGGAGGTCTCTCCCACCCGGATGACTCCGGGCCGGCAGCACCGGTTCGGCCGTCCAGGCCTCCCGTGATGACGACGCTGCCGTGGCGGGATACTCCCCTCCACAACATGGCAAGTCTATAGGGTCCCGATCGATCTCACCGTTCACCAGGTCACACCCGCCACATTCTCGGTTGATCGTATACCGCATACAGGGCTCAGGCCAGAGGTTTTAGTGAGACAACAATGTATCATTTGGGGTATGCTTGTCTCATGGCTGTTGATCGGGAGAACGTTCTGCGGGCCGCCGCGAGTCTGCTGATGCGGAAGTCCTCGGCGACCATGGACGAAGTGGCGCGGGCCGCGGGGATCAGCCGCGCCACGCTGAACCGGCAGTTCGCGGGGCGGGACGCGCTGGTCCGGGCGCTCGAGGAGCTCGGCATCGCCGAGTGCGAGGCCGCCATCGCGCGAGCAGCGATCGATGACGGCCCGGCCGCCGACGCCGTACGGCGCCTGGTGCAGGAGCTCGAGCCGGTCGCCCGGCAGCTCGCGTTCCTGTACTCCGAGAACCAGCTGTTCGAGGGCGACGAGCAGAACGCGGGCTGGGCCCGGCTCGACGCGCGTCTGGTCGCGCTGTTCCGGCGCGGTCAGGAAGCGGGCGAGTTCCGGATCGACCTCAGCCCGGTGTGGCTGACCGAAGCGCTGTACGGGCTGCTGGTCTCCGCGGCCTGGGCCATCTGCGACGGACGGGTCGCCCCCAAGGACCTGAGTTCGAACGTCACCGAGTTGCTGCTCGGTGGCGCACTCCGGACAGCGAAATGAAGCAGCAGGCGATGACCCGGCCGAGGCGCTGGCTGGCGCTCGGCGTACTCGTGCTGGCCGTTCTGCTCGTCGCGGTCGACGCGACGGTGCTCGGCCTCGCGACACCCTTCCTCTCCGAGGACCTGAAGCCGTCGGGCACCCAGCTGCTGTGGATCGGCGACGCGTACTCGTTCGTGCTCGCCGGGCTGCTCGTGTCGATGGGCAGCCTCGGCGACCGGATCGGGCGCAAGCGCATCCTGCTGATCGGCGCGACGGCGTTCGGCGCGATCTCGGTGCTGAACGCGTACGCGAACTCGGCCGAGCTGATGATCGTGGCGCGAGCACTGCTAGGGGTCGCGGGCGCGACGCTGATGCCGGCCACGCTCGCCCTGATCCGCAACCTGTTCCACGACCCGCGGGAGCGCAGTGTCGCGATCGGGATCTGGGGCGCCGCGGCGTCGGCGGGAATGGCGATCGGCCCGATCGTCGGCGGCGTACTGCTGGAGAACTTCTGGTGGGGTTCGGTCTTCTTGATCAACCTCCCGGTGATGGCGGTGCTGGTCGTCGTCGGCGCTCGCCTGCTCCCGGAGTCCCGGAACCCGCAGCCCGGACCGTGGGACCTGGCGAGTGTCGTGTTGTCGATGATCGGGATGATCGGCATCGTCTACGCGATCAAGGAGTTCGCGGCGCACGGGTTCGACTGGATCCCGCCGGCCTCGGGGATCGTCGGCGCGATCGCCCTCTACGGGTTCGTACGTCGTCAGCGCCGGCTCCCGATCCCGTTGCTGGACCTGCGGTTGTTCCGCAGTCGTGGCTTCAGCAGCGCCGTACTGGCCGATCTGCTCACGATCCTCGGGCTCTCGGGACTGATCTTCTTCCTGTCGCAGTATCTGCAGCTGGTGCAGGGGCGGCGGCCGATCGAGGCCGGGCTCGCGGAGATGCCGGCCGCGATCGGTGCGATCGTCGCCGGTCTGCTCGCCGGGCGGGTGGCGCGACGGTTCTCGGTGCGCGCGGTCGTGGCCGGTGGTCTCGCCGCGATCGGTCTGGCGCTCGCCGCGCTCACCACGATCAAGCAGGACACTGGGTATCCGTTGCTCGGTGCGGCGTTGCTCGTGGTCGGGGCAGGTGCCGGGTTCTCGTTCACGGTCACCGCCGACGTGATCCTGGCCGCCGTACCGAAGGAGGAAGCAGGCGCGGCGAGCGCGGTGTCCGAAACGGCGTACGAGCTCGGCGCGGCGCTCGGGATCGCGTTGCTCGGATCGATCGTCACCGGGGTCTACCGCGACTTCACCGGTCCCGCGGGCACGCCGGCCGCGGCACACGAGTCGCTGGGTGGAGCGGTCGAGGCGGCCGCGCAGCTTCCGTCGCAGGCGGGGGCTCAGTTGCTCGATGCGGCGCGACAATCCTTTGCCCACGGCGTTTCCATCGCGGCCGGCGTCGGCGCTGCCGTCCTGCTGATCACCGCGCTCGTCGCCTGGTTCCTGCTGCGCGGCCAGCAACTCAGCACCAGTTCAGCTCAAGAAGACTAGGCAAAAAGTTTCCGTTTCTTCGCTTACCTCTGGGAGATTTCGCCGGATCGGAGTACAAAGAGTTCCAGTAGGTCTTACCGCCCCTAGACCTGGAGGAATCTGTTATGGCCGGAATTACCGCCGAAGCCTCGTGGTTCTGTTGTGGGAACGCATGGGGACCCTGTGGAAGCGCCGGGCACGGCGCCTGCGGGACGTGCAACTCGGGAAGCATGCAGCACGCGTGGCCGAACACCTCGGACGCCTGCTACGCCATTACTCACCCGGACAGCTGCGGGATCACCGGGATGTCCCGGCGTACCTGCGGCTTCCGGCACGCCACGACCAGTCTGTGCACCGGAAAGCGGATCGTCACGTCGATCGCCGACTGCGGCCCGCAAACCGACCTGTTCTGCGGCGAGCGCACCTGCTGCGGCGGGAACTGCGCCTCGAACCGGGTCATCGACTTCACGCCGGCCGCATTCAGCGCGCTCGGCCTCAGCCTGAGCAGCGGCCTGTCCCCCGTGTCGATCGACGTGGCCTGAGAGGAGACCGAGATGACTTCCACGATGGACCGCCGCTCGCTGCTCAGCCGCGCCGCCCTCGGTGCGACCGGACTGGTCGCCGCCACCGCGATGGGCTCACTCGCCCCGGAGACGGCATTCGCCGCCGACCAGCAGTTCGCCGACGCGGGTCAGCCGGACCCGAACTTCGCCGAAGGTCTGATCATGGGCCGCAACCAGGATCTTCTGCAGGTACAGGGATCCGACGGCCGGATGCACCGGATCCAGCTGACCGGCGTGACGAGTGTCTGGAAGCTGCGTCCGACCACGATCGACCAGGCCCGGATCGGCGACGGCCTGTACGCACGCGGCGTACTGCTGCCGGACGGGATCCTGGCCGCCGAGGCGATCTGGGTCAACATCGTCAACCTCACCGTCGCGATCACGGCGATCGGGCGCAACGGCGTCCAGTTCGATCATCACGGCCAGAAGGTCGTCGGGCATGTGCAGTCCGGGACCACGGCGGCCGTGTACAACGGCACGCCCGCGGTGTCGGACCTGTCGATGCTCAAGGTCGGACGGCACGCCCAGGTGATCGGCGCCTGGCGACCGGGGACCAACGAGATCGACATCGCGACGATCTACACGTCGAACTGACATGGGTACCTTGGCGGCTGCTCAGCCGCTGTTGATCGGGTTGCTCCTGCTCTGGTCGTCGTACGGCAAGTTCGCCGATCCGAAGCAGGCCGAGCGCACAGCCCTACCCAGCCTGGTGGGCGAGCCGCGCGCCAAACACGCCTACCAAGCCCTGGCCACCCTCGAAGCCCTGCTCGCCCTCGCCCTTCTCCTACCACCTTCGTGGGCGATCGAGGCACTCGCCGCCGTCGTACTGTCCGTCGGCTTCGCCGCATTCCTCATCTACTCGAAGATCGTCGTACCCGAAGCCTCTTGCGGGTGTGCCGGGAAGTCGGCCAAACCTGTTGGCAACCGGGCGATCGCGCGCGCTTTGTTGCTACTGGCAACTGCTGCACTCGCGACCACGGCAGACACCGGCTGGTGGTCCGCGGGCGCAGGTCTCGCCGTGCTGGTCTTCGAGGCGGCGGCGTTCGCGATGCTGTCCGCCGAGCTCGACCGGTACTGGCTGCTGCCGTTGCGGCGGTTCCGCATCCGGCTCAGCCACCCGTACGCAGGTACGGCGTCCGACGCCACACCGCTCGTCGCGACACAGCGACGAGTCCTGCTCAGCCCGGCGTACCGCGCGGTCGACGGGTTGCTGCGTTCCGACATCCACGACTACTGGGACGACGAGGAATGGCGGTTCGTGAGCTACGCCGCCAGGTACGACGGTCGCCGCGCGACCGCCGTCTTCGCCGTACCGCACCAGGACTCCGCGCCCTCGGCGATCCGGGTCGCCGTCGTCGACGAGGACGGCCTGACGCTTTACCGCCCGACGATGCTCGCCACCACCGGGTAGGCCCGGACCGCCAGCCCATCACAATCGCCCCTCCACCGCTCCCGTCACGCTCGCCGTGGCGGGAGCGGCTGCATTGTGATGGCCTGCAGATCCTCAGACAGGGCGGCCGAAGTCGGCGTAGGTGGTGGTGCCCGTGGTTAGAGCTCGCTGGGCGAGGGCCAGGCGGCGGGCCATGGAGGGCCGGAGGCGGGGACTTGCGTCCGCGAGGGTGAGGTAGTGGTGAGCTCGGGCTTCGGTGGGGTCGAGGGTGAGGGCGGGGTCGTCCAGGATGCCGCCGTCGAAGATGAAGGCCAGGGAGTCCGACCACGGGCCGTGGGCCGGCACCCAGTCGACGACCAGTAGGCGGCCGATGTCCAGGGCGAGGCCGATCTCCTCCTGCACCTCGCGGCAGCACGCCTCGTACGGCGACTCGTCGGCCTCGACGATGCCGCCGGGGATGTCGAGGGTGGGTTTGTAGGTGGGTTCGAGGAAGAGGATCCGGCCGGCGCGGTCGCGGATGAGTGCGCCGCCGGCGGCGGTCTTGCGCTGGAAGCGGGCGGCGATGCCCGGGTTGAACTCCTTCTCCGGCTCGCCTTCGGCAGCAAGGTCGTCCAATCGGTTCACGCCTCCAGTGTCGGCTACTTGTTGAGCTCGGTCGGCTGCGGGCAGCTACCCACTCGACGGCTGCCGCGGATCGGCGCATTCTGAACCACAGACAGCGCGCGGAGGGGTCTGAGGCGCTGGGAAGTGGGGGACGAGATGTGGGGTCTCGGCAGGACCGCGCGCAGGCGCGGACGGATCGGCATGGCGGCCGCGATGCTCCTGGTCGCCGCAGTACTCAGTCAAGGCGCGGCCCGGGCGGAGACACTGCCCACCGGGTTCCGTGACTCGGTCGTCCTGAGCGGACTGACGAACCCGACGGTGCTGCAGTTCGCGCCGGACGGGCGGATCGTCGTCGGTCAGAAGAACGGCGTGATCAAGATCTTCCAGAGCCTCACGGACACCAGTCCGGTCACCGTCGCCGACCTGTCGCTCCGGGTCGACGACTACTGGGACCGCGGCCTCCTAGGTCTCGCGCTGCCACCCAACTTCCCTGCCGACCCGTACATCTACGTCCTCTACGCGTACGACGCAGCAATCGGCGGAACCGCCCCGCGGTGGAACGACGCCTGCCCGACACCACCCGGCCCGACCACGGACGGCTGTCTCGTGTCGGCCCGGCTGTCCCGGCTGCAGATCAGCGGCAACGTCATGACCGGATCCGAGCAGGTACTGATCAACGACTGGTGCCAGCAGTTCCCCAGCCACTCGGTCGGCACGTTGCTCTTCGGGCGCGACGGATACCTCTACGTCAGTGGCGGCGACGGCGCCAGCTTCAACAACGTCGACTACGGCCAGTACGGCGCGAGCTACGCCGGCGACCAGGCCAACCCCTGCGGAGATCCTCCGGGGTCGGTCGGCACCGCTCTGACACCTCCGAACGCGCAAGGCGGCGCGCTGCGCAGTCAGAGCGTCCGCCGTCCCAGCGGTCCGGCATCGCTGGACGGTGCGATCCTGCGCGTCGACCCCAGCACTGGCGCCGGCGTACCAGGCAACCCGTTCTTCTCCTCGGCGGATCCGAACGCCCGGCGGATCGTTGCCTACGGCACACGTAATCCGTTCCGGATCACGCAGCGTCCGGGGACCGACGAGCTGTGGATCGGCGACGTCGGGTGGAACACGTGGGAAGAGATCAACCGAGTGGTGTCCCCGACGACGGCCAGCAACTTCGGCTGGCCGTGCTACGAGGGAGCGGCGGCCCAGGGCGGGTACCAGGGCGCCGGGTTGTCGTCGTGCTCGTCGCTGTACTCGACGCCCGGCTCGGTCGTCGCGCCGTACTACACCTACAACCACAGCGCCTGCGTGGTGAACTACACCGGTTGCCACACCGGCGGTTCGTCGATCACCGGGATCGCTTTCTACCAGGGTGGGACGTATCCGTCCGAGTACAACGGCGCGCTGTTCTTCGCCGACCACTCGCGGAACGAGATCTGGGCGATGCTGCCCGGAACGAACGGTCTACCTGATCCGGCCCGGCTCCGGTCGTTCGTCGGCGTCGACTCGACGGGTGGCGCGGCCGGCCATCCGGTCGACCTGAAGATCGGTCCGGGCGGCGACCTGTTCTACGTCGACATGGAGAGTGGCGCCGTACACCGCATCACCTTCACCGCCGCCAACCAGCCGCCGACCGCGGCCTTCACGGCGACCCCGTCCAGCGGCGCCGTCCCGCTGACGGTCAACTTCGACGGCACCGCGTCCTCCGATCCCGAGGGCGGGCCGCTCAGCTACTCGTGGGACCTCAACGGTGACGGCACGTTCGGCGACGCTACCGGCGCGACGGCGACGTACACCTACAGCGCGGTGGGGACCTATCACCCCAGCCTGCGGGTGACGGACAACCAGGGGGCGACGGACACGACGTCGGTCACCGTCACGGCCGGCAATACGGCGCCGACGGCGGTGATCGACTCGCCCTCAGCGAGCCTGACCTGGAAGGTCGGTGACCAGATCGCCTTCGCCGGCCACGCGACCGACGCACAGGACGGGTCGCTGCCCGCGTCCGCGCTGAGCTGGAAGCTGATCCTGCATCACTGCATCACGCCGTCCGACTGCCACGCGCACGAGTTGCAGACCTTCAGCGGTTCTTCGGGCACGTTCGCGGCCCCGGACCACGCATATCCGTGCTGGCTCGAGCTGGCGTTGACCGCGACCGATTCCGCAGGCCTGTCCTCGACGGCTTCGGTCCGGCTGGACCCGCGGACCGTCGTACTGACGTTCCGGACCAACCCGGGCGGGCTCACCCTGACCAACATGGTCGTCAACGAGGCACCACGCTCGACCCCGTTCTCGGTCACCGTCGTGGTCGGCTCGGCGAACTCGGTCAGCGCCCCGTCGCCACAGCAGTTCAACAAGTTCACCTACAACTTCACGTCCTGGTCAGACGGAGGCCCCCAGAGCCACACGATCACCGCCCCAGCCGTAAACACCACCTACACCGCCACCTACCGAAAACGCTGAGACCATGGAAGCACTGGTAGACATCGAGGAAACTGTCCACGTCGACGCCACGCCGGACGCCGTCTGGGAGCTTGTCACCGACGTCCGGCGGCATCCGGAGTACGCCGGACCGAAGAGCATCACCAAAGTCATCGACTTCGATGACACGCTGCACGTCGGAGCGCGGTGGGTCGCGCACGAGAAGTTCGGGCCGCAGAAGTTCGACGCGCCGTCCGAGGTGACCACGTGGGATCCGGTCCACGCCTTCGGCTGGGTCTCGTTCCCGCCGATGAAAGAGGCCAATCGCGGCGACGGCGGCCGGGTCTTCTGGTCCTACACCGTCACCCCGGAGCTGGACGGCACCCGGCTCACCCATCACATGGAGGTCCTGCCACCGGCGAAAGGCGCGTGGCCTATGAAGGCGATGTACGCCGTCCTCCGGCTGCCCGCCAAACAACGGCGCGGGATCCTGACGACCCTCGCCAACATCAAGTCCACCGCCGAGCACGCCTGACGGATCTGATCAGTTTTCAAGAAGCGCAGAGGTTCGGTGGCTTCTAGTGTTTGGGGTGTTCGGAGACGACAACCTGAGAGGACACTCCAATGGCCGCCACGAAGAAGAAGTCGTACGACGGGTTCAGCGAGGCTGAGCGGGACGCGATGAAGCAGCACGCGAAGGAGCTGAAGAGCAAGGAGGACCCGGCGGCGGCGCAGGCGGCGAAGATCGCGACGATGGCGGACGCCGACCGCGAGATCGCCGAGCGGCTGAACGAGCTGATCCCGCAGATCGCGCCGGAACTGACGCCGAAGCTCTGGTACGGCATGCCCGGCTGGGCGAAGGACGGCAAGATCGTCTGCTTCTTCCAGGACGCAGCCAAGTTCAAGTACCGCTACTCCACCGTCGGTTTCCAGGACTCCGCCAACCTCGACGACGGCGACATGTGGCCGACGTCGTACGCCGTCACGAAGCTGACGCCGGCAGTCGAGAAGCAGATCATCGCGCTGGTGAAGAAGGCTCTGAGCTAGACCGCCCGAGTTCACTCCTCAGGTCAGGGCGGTGCAGGAGCAGCTGGCCACCGAGTGCGATGGGCGGCGGCACCAGGTGGCAAGATCTGCGGGGTGCAGATTGGGATGCTGGGGCCGTTCGAGGTGCGGGCGGGCGATGGGGGGCTTGTCGACGTGCCGGGGGCGCGGTTGCGTGGGCTGTTGGTTGTGCTTGCGCTGGACGCCGGGCGGGTGGTTCCCAAGGCCACGTTGGTGGACTGGATCTGGGGTGAGCAGCCGCCGACGGACGCCGCGAACGCCTTGCAGCGGTTGGTGTCGCGGCTGCGCAAAGTACTCCCGGAGGGCTCGGTCGAGGGTCACACGGACGGCTACCGGCTGCAGATCGATCCCGACGCGGTGGACGCCGTTCGGTTCGAACGTCTCCTCACCCGGGCCCGCACCGACCAGGACCCGCAGGGCGTCCGCTTGCTGCGTGAGGCGCTCGCGCTGTGGCGTGGGCCGGCGATGCAGGACGTCGGGCTAACCGAGAGCGGCGCGTTCGACGCGGCCGTGACCCGGCTGGACGGGCTCCGCCTGACCGCGATGGAGGACCGGTACGACGCGGAGATCACCCTCGGTCACGGCGCTGACCTCGTCACCGAGCTGACCGACCTGGTCGCCGCCCACCCGGTGCGCGAACGCCTCGTCGCCGCCCTGATGCGCGCCCTGGTCGCCTCCGGCCGCGACACCGAGGCGCTCCGCGTGTACGAGCGCACCCGCGAGACCCTCGCCGACGAGCTCGGCGTCGACCCCTCACCAGAGCTGTCCGCCCTGCACGTCGCCCTCCTCCGCGGCGAGCTGGTACGCCGGGACGAGAAGCGGAACACGAACCTCCGCGAAGAACTCACGACGTACGTCGGCAAGGACGCCGACATCGCCGGCGTCCGCGACCTGATCGCCGGGCACCGCCTGACGACGCTGATCGGGCCCGGCGGATCGGGTAAGACCAGGCTCGCGACCGAGACCGCGCGGACCGTGCTCGGCGACGTGCCCGACGGCGCCTGGATGGTCGAGCTCGCGGCGATCGGCGCCGACGGTGATGTGGCGCAGGCCACGCTCGGCGCGCTCGCGCTGCGGGACGCGCTGCTCGGCGACGTACCGGATGCGGACCCGACTGACCGCGTGATCGCCGCCGTCCGCGAGCGGGCGATGCTGCTGATCCTGGACAACTGCGAGCATGTGATCGAGTCCGCGGCGACCTTCGCCCACCGGGTGCTCGGCGAGTGCCCCCGGCTGCGGATCCTGGCGACCAGCCGGGAACCGCTCGGTATCACCGGCGAAGCACTGTGGCCGGTCGCACCACTCGCGCTCCCCGCCGACAACAGCGAGATCGACACTTCACCGGCCGTCCGTCTGCTGCAGGACCGGGCACGGGCCGTCCGCTCGGACCTCGCCCTGGACCCCGAGACGATGGCCCGGATCTGCCGTGCCCTGGACGGTATGCCGCTGGCGATCGAGCTGGCCGCTGCCCGGCTGCGGACGATGTCGCTGGAGCAGCTCGCGAACCGTCTCGACGACCGTTTCCGCTTGTTGACGGGCGGCAGTCGTACGGCGCTCCCCCGCCACCGCACGCTGCGCGCAGTGGTCGACTGGAGCTGGGAGCTGCTGTCCGACGCCGAGCGGGCTGCCCTGCGCAGGCTGTCGGTCTTCGCGGGCGGCGCGAGCCTGGAAGCGGCCGAGCAGGTCTGTGCTGGTGGGGAGGTCGAGTCGTGGGAGGTGCTCGACCTGCTGACCGCACTGACCGAGAAGTCGCTGGTGGTCACGAAGGACGAGGGCGCGCCGCGGTACCGGTTGCTCGGCACGATCAAGGAGTACGCCCAGCAGCGTCTCGAGGAGGCGGGTGAGACCGACCAGACCCGCCGTACCCATCTCGCCTGCTTCACCGAGCTGGCCGAGACCGCCGACCCGCACCTGCGGCGCACCGAGCAGCTCGAATGGCTGGCGATCGTCGAAGGCGAACATGACAACATCGCGGCGGCGATGCGCGCCGCACTGGCAGCCCGTGACGCGGCGGGCGCGATGCGGCTCGCCGCGGCCGCCGGGTGGTACTGGTGGTTCGCCGGGCACAAGGTCGAGGGCAGCGAGTTCCTGATGGCTGCCCCGGACCTGCCGGGCGAGGTGCCCGACGAGAGCCGCGCCGTGGTGTACGCATTCGTCGCCACCTTCATGACCTCGGGGCGTGGCCGCGACCAGTTCAACGCGGAGGACTGGATCCGCAAGGCCGCGGAGATCAGCCAGCGGGTCAAGAGCTCGCACCCCGCCGTGACGATGTCGACCGCGCTGGAAGGGCTGCTGCGCGGACCGGACTCGTTCGTGTCCGCGTTCGAGCCGCTGCTCAGCGACGAAGATCCTTGGGTACGGGCGCTTGCGCGTTTGCAGACCGGCAAGATGCGGATGATGCTCGGCGACGGCGACCCGGACGCGGATCGTGCGGTCGCGACGGCGGTCGAGGAGTTCCGGACGATCGGCGAGCGCTGGGGGATGTCGTTCGCGCTGACCGAGCTAGCGGACCGGGTCGCCGTACGTGGTGAGTTCGCCGGCGCCTGCGAGTACTACGAGCAGGCGATCGCGGTCGCCGCCGAGGTCGGGGCCACCGAGGACGTCGTACGGATGCGGTCGCGGCAGGCTCAGCTGTACTGGCTCGCGGACGACCAGGAGGCGAGTGCGACCGCGATGGCGGAGTCGCTGCGCCAGGCAGAACGCGTCGCCTGGCCGGAGGCGCTGGTCGAGCTGGCGTTGTGCAAGGCGGAGCTCGCGCGCTGGAGCGGCGACGCCGAGGAGGCACGCCGGCAGCTCGACCTCGCGACGACCCTGCTGGGCCACGAGGCGGAGCGGCCGAACCTGCGCGTGACGATCCAGGACATGCTCGGCTACCTGGCCGCGGATCTCGACCAGGCCTGGCAGCACCGCAGCGCGGCGTTCCAGGCAGCGAGCGAAAGCGGGCACGCCCCCGGGATCGCCCAGATGCTCGTCGGCATCGCGGAGCTGGCCTTGCGCACCGATCAGGACGAGCAGGCCGCGCGGTTGCTTGCCGCGAGTGCCGTCGTACGGGGACTGCCGGACCGGTCCAACCCCGATGTCGCCGAGGTCGAGCGGGAAACGCGCCGCCGCCTCGGTGACGCGAAGTTCACCGAGGCGACGGAAGAGGGCCGGCAGGCGAGCTGGCGAGAGCTCGTCGAGGTCACGCTCGCTTCTTGAACGTCGAGGTCGCCCAGATGTACCCGACCACGGCGATCCCGAGGCACCAGGCGAACGCGGCGATCAGGTCGCCGGTCTCCGGCGCGCCGTTCAGCAGGCCGCGCAGGCTCTCGATGATCGGCGTGAACGGCTGGTACTGCGCGAACTGCTTCACGCCGGGACCCATCTTGTCGGCCGGCACGATCGCGCTGCTGAAGAACGGCAGCATCACCAGCGGCACCGAGGCCAGACCCGCGGTCTCCGGGGTCTTCGCGAAGAGGCCGAGGGCAACGGTCAGCCAGCCGGTCGCGACCCCGAGCAGGACGACGAGACCGGTGACGCCGAGCCACTGGACGAGGCTCGCCGACGGGTTGAAGCCGAGCGCGAACGCGACCCCGATGATCGCGGCGATCGCGATCAGGTTGGTCATCACGCTGGCGATCACGTGCCCGGTCAGGACCGCGCCCCGCGGTACGTCCATCACCTTGAAGCGGTTGATGATGCCCTTGGTCATGTCGGAGTTCACCGCCGTCGCCACGGCGCCGAGCCCGTAGCAGACCGCCAGCAGGAGCATGCCGGGCGTTGCGTAGTCGACGTACGGGACGCCGACGCTGAACGCGTCGCCGAGCATGTAGACGAACATCAGCATCACCACGACCGGCATCAGGACCGCGTTGAAGACCGAGGTCGGGTTCCGCGCGATGTGCTTGAGGTTGCGGCGCAGCATCACGATCGAGGGATTCTTCATTTCGCGACTACCTCCGCGGTGTCGTGGCCGGTCAGGGCAAGGAATACGTCATCGAGGTCAGGGGTGTTGACGGAGAACTCGTCGGCGTCGACCGAGTACTCGTCGAGCCGGTCGAGCAGCTTGCGGACCGACTGGGTGCCGCCGTCGCTGGGGACCCGCAGCGTCAGCGCGTCGTCGTCGCGGGTCGAGTCGGGCATGATCCGGGCGGCGGTGTCGAGGTCCTCGACGGAGCCGAAGCGGAACCGGACGTGGGTGCCGGGGATCTGCCGCTTGAGCTCTTCCGGGGTGCCTTGGGCAACCAATCGGCCCTTGTCGAGTACCGCGATCCTGTCGGCCAGCTGGTCGGCCTCGTCGAGGTACTGCGTGGTCAGGAAGATGGTCACGCCGTCGGCCAGCAGTTCGCGGATGATCGTCCACATGGTGCGCCGGCTGCGCGGGTCGAGGCCCGTCGTCGGCTCGTCGAGAAAGATGATCCGGGGGTCGCCGACCAGGGTCATCGCCAGGTCGAGCTTGCGGCGCATACCACCGGAGTACGTCGCCGCGGCCTTGTCGGCCGCCTCCGCCAGGTCGAAGCGCTCCAGGAGCCGGCCGACGACCTCGTTACCCGCACCCGGGCTCAGGTCGACCATCAGCTGGAGGTTCTCGCGGCCGGTCAGCAGCTCGTCCACGGCCGCGAACTGGCCGGTGACGCCGATCGCGGACCGGACCGCCTTGGCGTCGGTCGCGACGTCGTGCCCGGCCACCCGGACCGTGCCGCTGTCCGCCTTGGTCAACGTGGTCAGCACGTTCACCGTCGTCGTCTTGCCGGCCCCGTTCGGGCCGAGCAGGGAGAAGACGGTACCCGCGGGGACGTCGAGGTCGATCCCGTCGAGCACGGTCTTGTCGCCGAATGCCTTGCGCAGTCCTGTGACCGCGATCGCCGAAGTTGTCATGGGAACACCTTCGGCGGGTGTCCTGACACGCACCTGACACGCCGCCTACACGGTGTCAGGACCGCGGCTGCCGGGATCACAGAGCCTTGTCAGGAGGCTCGGCCAGAGTTGTTCGCACCGAACCTCAAGGAGCGATCACATGTCTACTTTCAGCACCCCCGCACCGATCTCCGCCGCCGTGGACATCATCTTCGGCGACATCACCGTCAAGGCGAGCGACCGGAACGACACCGTCGTCGAGGTCCGGCCCGTCGACCCCACCTGGGAGCTGGACGTGAAGGCCGCCGAGCAGGTGGTCATCGAGTTCAGCGACGGGAAGCTGCAGGTCAAGCACCCGAAGCTGCGGTCCCTGTTCAGCAAGCGGTACGGCGCGGTCGAGGTGCTGATCGAGCTGCCGACCGGGTCCGATGTCCAGGGGTACACGGCCAAGGGCGAGTACGTCGTCGAGGGCGAGGTCGGCTCGTGTGAGCTGAAGACCGCGAACGGCGACATCCGGGTCGGCAAGGTGGCCGGCACGCTGCGCGCCAAGTCCGCCACCGGCCACATCACCGTCGAAGCGGCCGGCACCGAGGTCAACGCGCGGACGGCGAACGGCGACATCCGCGTCGGCGCCCTCGGCACCGGCACCCTGGACCTCTACACCGCCACCGGCGAGGTCGCGATCGGTGTCCCGGCGGGCACCGCGGCCGCGCTGGACGCCCACACCTCGATCGGCCGCGTGTTCAACGACCTGGAGTCCATCGAGAACCCCGCCCGCACCGTCACCGTCCGCGCTCGCACCCACGGCGGCAACATCACCGTCCGCCGCGCGTGAGCCGGGATCTCCAGGCCATCACAATCGGCCGCCACCGCACGTCCCCAGCGCACGCTCCCCCGGCGTCGAGCAATTGTGATGGCCTGGGCGTCCGCGTCCGGCGGGGAATTGCGTCGCGGCCGTCGAAAAGCGAGTTGAATTTTGTCGGAGTGTTGACGAAATAATTCCGGGTTCCTAGCGTCACCATCGTGCAGACCTATCCAGGAGTGCAGGCGCTGGTGCGGAGGACCCACGAAGAGCGGGTCCTCCAGGTGCTGCGGGAGCAGGGCGCGCTCAGCCGGAACCAGATCGCCCGTGCAGTCGGCCTGTCCCGTACCACCCTGTCCGAGATCACCGGGAGCCTGTTGCAGCGGGGCGCCATCGTGGTGACCGACACCGACGCGGCGCACCGTGAGGGCAGCGGCCGGCCCGCCGAGCGGCTGGCCCTGGATCCGGCCTCCGGACAGTTCATGGGCGTCGACTTCGGGCATCGCCGCGTGCACGTCGTCGTGGCCGACGCCTCGCACGAGATCGTGGCCTCGGGCTCCGACCGGTACGAGGACCATGTCGACTGGCCGACCCGGCTCGACGTCGCGTTCCGCCTGGTGGAGCGGCTCAGCGACGAGTACGGCGTCCACTACGGCGCCCTGCAGGGTGTGGGGATCGGCATCCCGGGGCCGTACTCGGGCAAGCCGGGCGTGCGCGACTACCCGTCCCACCGCGCCGCGGCCGACGGTTTCCACGAGGCCTCGGTCGACGAAGCGTTCTGCGAGCGGTTCGGCGCACCGGTGATCGTCGACAACAACAACCGGCTAGCAGCGCTGGCGGAGGCGATCTTCGGTGCGAAGGCGATCGAGCACCTCCTCTACGTGCGCCTGTCCGACGGAGTCGGCGGCGGGCTGGTGGTCGGCGGCCGGCTCGTGTCCGGTTCCGCCGGGCTGGCCGGCGAACTGGGCCACGTAACGGTGCGGGCCGACGGCGACCTCTGTCGCTGCGGCAAGAACGGCTGCCTCGAGACCATCGCCTCGGTCCCCGCGATCCTGGCCGCCTGCCGGGCCGCCGGGCTCCCGGTGGAGAGCCTGGACGACCTCGCGGCCGCGGTCGCCCGTTCGCACCCGGTGGCCGACCGGGTACTGCGCGACGCTGCCGCCGCGGTCGGCCGCGTGCTCGCCGCCGTCGCGATGGCGCTGAACCCCGCCGAGATCGTGATCGGCGGGGAGGTCACCCGGCTCGCGCCCGTGATCGTCCAGCAGGCCGCCGCGACCGTCGCCTACGAGCTCTTCCCGGGCGCCGCCTCCCCCGGCGTACGGGCAGCGCATCTCGCCGACGACGACGGCGCACTCGGCGCCCTCGCCGCGGTGTTCCACAGCTCGCCGCTCCTGGCGGGCTACCCAGAGACACCGGCGCCGGCCGGCACCGGTTCGCGGACGGCGATCCGCCCGCGGCAGACCCGAGGAGTGGCCGATGGCCGTCATCAGTGACCAGACCGCCCGCGGCGCCAAGCCGCGCGACCGCGCCGGAGGACGAACGCGCGCCCGGGCCGGTGGTCTTCCCCTGCTCCTGAACGCGGTCTCGGTCGGACTCGGTATCGCGGTGTGGTGGGCGCTGGCTCTCGCCGGACTCAAACTACCCACGCCTCCCGAGGTCGTCGCCCAGGCGATCACCCTGATCGGCAACGGCACGCTGGGCAAGGACGTCCTGGCCAGCTTGACGCGGGTCCTGATCGGTTTCGCGCTCGGCAGCGCCGCCGCCGTTCCCGTCGGGTTCCTGATGGGCTGGTACGCCGTGGTCCGCGGACTGGTCGAGCCGTGGATCCAGTTCTTCCGCACCGTTCCGCCGCTGGCGATCATCCCGCTGGCCATCGTGCTGATGGGGATCGGCGAGGCGCCGAAGATCTTCGTCATCTTCCTGGCCGCGTTCCTGGCCTGTGTGATCTCGACGTTCCAGGGCGTGGTCAACGTCGACCGCACGCTGATCAACGCGGCCCGGGTGCTCGGCGCCAAGGACGCCGGCATCTTCGCCCGGGTGGTGGTGCCCGCGTCGACGCCGTTCATCCTCGTCGGCATGCGGGTGGGTCTGGGCTCGGCCTGGGCCACCCTGGTCGCCGCCGAGCTGATCGCCGCCCAGCAGGGCCTCGGCTTCCGGATGCAGAACGCGCAGCTCTACTACGACCTGCCGACGATCTTCGTCGGCCTGATCTCGATCGGGATCCTCGGCCTGCTGATGGACCGCGTCCTGCTGATGGCCGAACGCAAACTCACCGGATGGCAGGAGCGCCGATGAAGATCTCCGTCCAGTCCGTCACCAAGACATTTGCCTTGGGCAAGGACATGTTCACCGCACTCGACGAGGTGTCTCTGGACATCGCCGACAACGAGTTCATCACCGTCGTGGGGCCGTCGGGATGCGGCAAGAGCACGTTGATGAACATCCTCGCGGGCCTGGAGGAACCGACCTCGGGGCGCGCGCTCGTGGACGGCGTACCGGTGTCAGGTCCCGGGCCCGAGCGTGGCGTGATCTTCCAGCAGTACGCGCTCTTCCCGTGGCTGACCGTGCGCAAGAACGTCGAGTTCGGCCTCAAGACCGCAGGCGCAGGCAAGGCCGAGCGACGCGAACGGGCCCAGCACTTCATCGACCTGGTCGGGCTCGGCGAATTCGCCGACGCGCTGCCCAAGATGCTGTCCGGCGGTATGCGGCAGCGGTGCGCGATCGCCCGCGCGTACGCCGTGAACCCGTCGATCCTGCTGATGGACGAGCCGTTCGGGGCACTGGACGCCCTGACCCGGGTCAAGCTGCAGGAGCAGCTCCTCGACACCTGGAGCCAGGAGCAGCGCACTGTCATGTTCATCACCCACGACGTCGACGAGGCGGTCTTCCTGGCGAACCGCGTCATCGTGATGGCCGCCCGGCCCGGGCGGATCTACGACGTGATCGACGTCGACCTGCCGTACCCCCGGTCGGAGGACTTCCGCCTCAGCCCCGAGTTCGCCGCACTGCGCAACCGCGTCTGGCACTCCGTGTACCACCAGGACGGCCGCACCTCGGCCGATTCCGGAACCTCTCTGCCGTCACCCGCGACGGCTCGATCCTAAGGACGTCTCATGTCACTCTCACGCAAACTGACGGCCCTGGCCGCCGGCGCCGCCGCCCTGGCGCTCGCCCTGTCCGGCTGCGGAGGCGGCTCGGACGACAGCGCGAGCGGCGACCTCCAGCAGGTGAAGTTCGGCTACATCGCCGACTACAACGGCACCAGCCTGCTCGCGATCGCGAAGGATCAGAAGCTCTGGGAGAAGCACGGCCTCAAGGCCGACACCAAGGTGTTCACGAACGGCCCGCTGCAGATCCAGGCCCTCGGCACCGGCGACCTCGACTTCGGCTACATCGGCCCGGGCGCGTTCTGGCTGCCGGCGTCCGGGCAGGCGAAGATCGTCGCGATCAACACCCTCGGCAACGCCGACCGGGTGATCGCGCGCTCCGGCACCACCTCGATCGACCAGCTCCGCGGCAAGACCGTCGGCGTACCGGAAGGCACGTCCGGTGACATGATCCTCACCCTCGCGCTGCAGAAGGCCGGGATGACGAAGAAGGACGTCAAGGTCGTCAACATGGACGCCTCGACGATCGTGTCGGCGTTCGCGTCCAAGAAGATCGACGCGGCCGGCTTCTGGTACCCCGCCATCGGAACCATCAAGAAGCAGGTCCCGGACCTGACGGAGCTCGCCAAGAACTCCGACTTCGAGTCCCAGGTCTCGTTCCCGACCGCGTTCGTGGCCGGCAACGACGTGGTGTCCGGCCAGAAGGACAAGACCGAGAAGACGATCGCCGTACTGCGGGACGCGATGGCCTACCGCTCCGCCAACATGGACAAGTCGATCCAGCTGACCGCGAAGATGCTCAGCGTGCCGGTCGACCAGGTCAAGGCCGACGCGGGCAACGTCAAGGTGCTGTCGGTCGACGAACTGGACGCGAAGACCAAGGACGGCACGATCGGCAAGTGGCTGAACGGGATGGCCGACTACTTCGTCCAGGCCGGCAAGCTGAAGTCGAAGGCCGATCCGGAGACCTACTACACCGGCGACCTGTTCACCGCGGCTGGTTCCGGCTCGGTGGCCAAGTGACCGAGCCGAAGAACATCCTGTTCCTGATGACCGATCAGCACCGGGTCGACACGATCGGTGCCTACGGCAACCAGTTGGGGACGACCCCGAACCTCGACGAGCTGGCCCGTACCGGGACCCGGTTCGACCGCTGGTACACGCCTACGGCGATCTGTACGCCGGCTCGCGCCAGCTTGCTCACCGGTCAGGCGCCGTTCCGGCACAAGTTGCTGGCGAACTACGAGCGGAACGTCGGGTACCTCGAAGATCTGGCCGAAGGGCAGTTCGCGTTCTCGCAGGCTTTGCGGGACAAGGGCTACAACTGCGGGCTGATCGGCAAATGGCATGTCGGTACCAAGAAGTCGGCCGGTGACTTCGGGTTCGACGGCCCCGATCTGCCCGGCTGGCACAACCCGGTGGATCACCCCGACTACCTGGCGTACCTCGAGGAGCGCGACCTACCGCCGTACGAGATCTCGGACCGGATCCGCGGCACACTGCCCAACGGTGGGCCGGGCAACTTGCTTGCCGCCCGGCTGCACCAGCCGGTGGAGGCGACGTTCGAGCACTACCTCGCCACCCGTGCGATCGAGATGCTGGAGCGGTACGCCGCGGACGACGGGAAGCCGTTCTTCCTCGCGCTCCACTTCTTCGGGCCGCACCTGCCGTACATCCTCCCGGACGAGTACTTCGACCTGATCGATCCCGCGGAGGTCGAGTTGCCACGATCGGTGGCGGAGACGTTCCAGGGCAAGCCGATGGTGCAGAAGAACTACAGCGCGCACTGGACGTTCGACACCATGCCGATCGAGACCACGCGCAAGCTGATCGCGATCTACCAGGGGTACGTCGCGCTGATCGACTTCCAGCTCGGCCGGGTCCTGGACGCGATGCGCCGGTTCGGGCTCGCCGACGACACCTCGGTCTTCTTCACCTGCGACCACGGGGAGTTCACCGGCTCGCACCGGCTGCACGACAAGGGGCCGGCGATGTACGAGGACATCTACCGCACGCCCGGCCTGATCCGCGTGCCGGGACAGCCGGAGGGCGTCGTACGGAACGAGTTCGTCAGCCTGCTCGACTGCACCGCCACGATCCTCGAACTGGCCGGAGCCGACCAGACGGCGGCCGTCGACTCGCGGAGTCTGCTGCCGCTGGTGAATGGCGAGCAGGTCGAGTGGGACGACGACATCGTGTGCGAGTTCCACGGGCACCACTTCCCTTACCCGCAACGGATGCTGCGCACGGACCGGTACAAGCTCGTGGTGAATCCGGACTCGGTGAACGAGCTCTACGACCTGGAGCTCGATCCGGACGAACTGCTCAACGTGTACCAGCACCCGGAGCAGGCCGGCGTACGGTCGCGGATGATGCGGCGGCTGTACACGGTGCTCCGGGAGCGCGGCGACAACTTCTACCACTGGATGACGTCCATGTACGACGTGGGCGACGTCGCCTACGACCCCACCATGAGCGGCCTCGACGAAACGACGTACCAGAAGTAGTTGCCGTGGGCCCTCAGCTCGAGGGCCCACGGTCTCTTCACTGCAGGGCGCGGAAGTCGTCGATCCAGGAATAGCCAGGCGTCGACATCGCGTCGTCGCGCGACCGCACCGTCAGCGGTGCGAACACACTGTTCAACAGCCACGGTGCCTTGGTAGCGCTCCAGCCGGCCGTCATCGACGGGATCTGCCGGAAGCCGTACGTCGCGACGGCCAGTCGGCCCGTGGCGCGGAAGCGGTCCAGCTCGTCCCGCAGGAAGTGCTTCTTGGACTCGAACCATTGGCTCTCGGACAGCAGGTCGTTCCATTTGCCTGCGGGGAACGGATGCTTGATGGCGTCTCCGATGACTTCCCACACCTGACGGTCCGGCGAATAGCCGTATCGCTGGGCGAAGGCCACCGGGATGCGGTCGGTGAGGTGCTGCTGCCAGTACCAGACGAGGGAGAACTCGGTGACGAGGAACATCTGGCTCGGCCGGAGCCTGGGCAACGTGTAGTCGAGGAAGGCCTGGATCGCGGCCTCGTCGGCGACGTGTGGATGCAGGTCGACGCCCTCGAGCTCGGGCGTCTCGCGGACGAAGCGCAGATAGCGCTCGACGGTAGGTGTGCGGTTCTGCGGCAGATCCAGCCGGTTCAGGGCGCCCATGAACAGATGGGTGGTGCTTCCCGCCGGCCGGGCGCTGACGACATGGCGGGCCACGGTCTCGTAGAACTCGTTGAGGCGCTCGTCGCGCTCAGCAGGCAGGCTCTCGATGAACGGCTCGTTGCCGATCGTCACGACGTCGACGGTCCCGAACACCAGTGGCAGCACCCGGTCCAGTCGCGCGAGTTCGGCGGCCATCTCCGGGCTGCCCGGTCGCGGGAACGACATCGCGGTCTTCGGGAACTTCAGGCTGAGCAGGGTCTTGTAGCCGCGGCTGTGGGCGTCGCGCATGACCCGCAGAGTCTCGCTCTGCTCAGGCGGTACGGCGTCGGCCTCGGGCAGCGCGTAGAAGCCGCGGACCCAGCTCGCGCGGGCCGTCCGCAGCTCGAGATAGTTCAACTGGTCCAGGTTCTCGTTGTAGTTGGCCCCTAGGGCGCCGAGCGCCGGAAGCGGTTCGGTTGAGGCGTCGGGTGCCGGCGCGGCGGCTCCGGTGATGGAGCCGCCGCTCACCAGGGCCAGCGCACCGACGACGGCGAGAACTCGGGCGAGGATTCGCGTTGGTGGCATGGTCTGGCTCCTCAGCCGCTGGTTGTGAGGCCGTTGTTGCGGCGTTGCACGTAGAGGCGGTTGGTGTTTGGGCCTGTCCACTCCATGCGGACGACCCCGGGGACTGCGGCGTCGGCGATGCGGGTGGGGTCGGCCCAGTAGCCGAAGGCGGGGTTGCGGAAGAAGGTCGCCCACAGGTGGCCGGAGGCGTCGACGAACACGTTGTTGTGACCGGCACCGACACCTGCGGTCCAGCGTTTCGAGTACGGGCCTTCGAAGCGGTCCGAGACCGCCATGATCAGGTCGTACTGGTACTGGACGCGGCCCGGCGCGGGCGGGTCGTACGCGTTACGCGCGCTGCCGTCCGGGTTCGTCGACGCGCGGTCCCACGCGGCGTGCATGAGGTAGTACTTCCCGCCGTACTTCAGCACGTACGCACCCTCGAGGTAGGGCTCGGGCGAGTACGGGGTCTGCTGGAACATGAGCAGGTTGGTCGAGGGGACGATGTCCTCCATGTCGTCGCGGAATCGCGCGTAGAGGTTGTTGTGCAGGACGAGCCACGCGTCGTCGCCCTCGGAGAACAGGCCGCCGTCGATGTGATGGTAGGCGCCGGGCAGGATGAAGCTCGGACCGCCGATGAAGGAGTCGCCGAACGGTTTGGTGAGGTTGCCCTGGGCAACGCGGTACGGACCCTCGACGCCGCCCTCGCTGATCAGCAGGAACGATCCGACCTTGCGGGAGTGGTCGCCCATGCAGGCGACGATGTACCAGGTGCCGCGGAAGTAGTGCAGTTCGGGAGCCCAGGCGTTTCCGCGTTTGCCGAACTGGTCGTCGTACCAGTACTCCTGCCACGGAGCGACGACGGTACGTCCCGGTGTGTTCTCGCCGACGAACTCGGGTGACCAGACCTTCCCCCGCTCCGCGTCGGGCCGGATCCCACTCGTGTCGGCGAGCCGCCACGGACCGTGCAGCGACGGTGCTGTCCAGACGAAGATGCCGTCGTTCCACGGGCCTGCCGCGGGCCGCCCCGGTACGCGCGTCGTACCTGTTGCGACGTACAGCGGGCGGCCGTCGATCGTGACGCAGTTGACGTACGTGTCACGCATCCACACCCGCCCGAGCTCCTCGTCACGAGGCCGTAGCTCGAGCGGCAGAACGAAGGAGTTGTCGTCACGCGGCCACAGGTCGAGCCGGGTGTCAGCCGCGCCGTACGGCTCCAGCTCCGGCCAGGCCGCCGGGTACCGCCGCAGCGGACTCGCCTCCGTGGAGGTGCTTCCGTACGCCGTTCCGCCGGGTAACGCCGCGGCGCCGACAGCCCCGGCCAGGCCGCCCAGGACCGTCCTCCTGTTGACGTGAGCTCTCTCCATCTGCGCATCCTCCTTGAGCGAGCAGGACACTGTGCCCCGCCCGGAGCACACGCTAATCAGACTCATTTCGACGGTGAACCAGCGGCAAAAAGCAGATTTTCGGTGTGGTGATGTCAAGACGGGAAGGCCGGCGTCGACCTTCCCGTGAGGGCGCCGGAAGGCGGCGCCGAAACAGAGGAGCATTCCGATGTCCGAAGTCCGTGTTCACAATCTCGCGATCTCGCTCGACGGCTTCGCCACCGGGGACGGCCAGTCCCTCGAGGCGCCGTTCGGGCACGCCGGCGAGCGGCTGCACGAGTGGTTGGTCGGCACCCGGTTCTTCCACGCGTCGGACGGCCTGCCCGGTGGCACCGTCGGTATCGAGAACGCGTTCGCCGAGCGGCACGAGCCCGGGATCGGCGCCGAGATCATGGGCGCCGGCAAGTTCGGTCCGCCCGGATGGCAGGACGACCCGGAGTGGAAGGGCTGGTGGGGCCCGAACCCGCCGTTCCACTCGCCGGTGTTCGTGCTCACCCACCGCCCGCGCGCGTCGGTCGAGATGGAGGGTGGGACGACGTACCACTTCCTCGATGCCACGCCGAGCGAGGCGCTCGAGCAGGCTCGCGCCGCGGCCGACGGCGGCGACATCCGGCTCGGCGGCGGAGCCACCGTCGTACGGGAGTTCCTCGCCGCAGGTCTGGTCGACTACGCGCACATCGCCCAGGTCCCGATCCTGCTGGGCCGCGGCGTACGGCTGTGGGACGGGCTGGAGGCGCTCGAGGACAAGTACGACATCGAGGTGGTCTCGAGCCCGAGCGGCATCACCCACCTGACTTTCACGGTCAAGAAGGCGTAGATCGGCTTTCCGGTCCTGCGCGTCGCGCCCGGCTCCTCCCGGCAATCCGCAGGGGCAGCTCCACGATGGCGCGGAGCCCGCCGCCGTCGCGCGGAGTGAGAGTGAGAGTTCCGTTGTGGGCTTGCGCGATGCTGTTGACGATGGCCAGGCCGAGCCCGACGCCCGCGTGGTCGGAGCGGGCCCGTTCGGCACCGCGCTGAAACGGCTCGACCAGCGTGGACACCAGGTGTGCGGTGAGTTGCTGGCCGGTGTTCTCGACGGTGAGCCGCACGGTCCGGGGGCCGACACCGGTCCGGACCCAGATGCTGCCCTGGTCCGGCAGGTTGTGAACGATCGCGTTGTGCACGAGGTTCGTCGTCAGCTGCAGGAGAAGCGAGTTCGAACCCATGGTCGGGGCCACCTCCCCCGACGTCTCGATGGTGAGGCCGCGCTTCTCCGCGAGCGGGAGCAGCGTTTCAGTGGCCTCTTCCGCCAGGAGGGACAGGTCGACCGGTTCCCGGATGAAGGTCCGCTGGTTGGCGCGGCTGAGCAGGAGCAGCGCCTCGGTGAGGTCGATCGCTCGGGTGTTGACCAGGTGGAGGCGCTCGACGAGTTCGCCGGTGTCGCGGTTCGAATCCTTGCGGGCTACGTCGAGCAGCGTCTGCGTGATCGCCAGCGGAGTGCGCAGTTCGTGGGAGGCGTTCGCCGCGAACCGCTGCTGCTCGGCGTCGTGCGCTTCGATCCGGGCGAGCATGACGTCGAAGGCGTCGGCCAGCTCGCGGAACTCGTCGGTGCGGCCCTCCAGATGGATCCGGTGCGACAGCGAACCGTTCGCGGCCAGGCGGGTCGCATGGGTGATGCGACCCAGCGGCGCGAGCATGCTGCCGGCGAGGATCCACCCCCCGACGAGACCGAAGACCAGCAGGAACGCCATCATCATGGTGGCCTTCGGAATGAAGGCCCGCATCAGGTCGGAGCGGTCGGGCATCCGGAACGGGCCGGCGATCACGTCGGGTACGTAACGCAGCAGGAACACCCAGACGACCGCGAGCAGCAAGACACCGGCCAGCATGATGAAGCCCGCATAGCTGAGGGTGAGTTTGAGCCGAACGCTCAGCCCCGGCTCCCTATCCACGACCTTCAGCTCCAGCGCCGGATGCTGGGTCGGATACTGGGTTGGATACTGGGTCGGATGCTGTGTCGATGCGGTAACCGGCGCCGGGCACCGTGGCGATCAGCCAGGGCTCACCGAGGCGTTTGCGCAGGGCCGAGACAGTGATCCGTACGGCGTTCGTGAACGGGTCGGCGTTCTCGTCCCAGGCTCGCGCGAGGAGATCCTCGGCGCTGACCACGCCGCCTTCGGCAGCGACCAGGACCTCGAGGACGGCGAACTGCTTGCGGGTGAGAGCGACGTACCGGCCGTCGCGGTAGACCTCGCGGCGGAACGGGTCCAGCCGCAGCCCCGCGATCTCCCACACCGGCGGCCGGTTGTAGGCGCGCCGGCGGTCGAGCGCCCGGAGCCGGAGGACGAGCTCCTGAAGTTCGAACGGCTTCGTGAGGTAGTCGTCGGCGCCGAGTTCGAATCCGGACGCCTTGTCGTCCATCCGGTCGGCCGCGGTCAACATCAGGATCGGCATACCGCTGCCGGAGGCAACGATCCGCTTGGCGATCTCGTCACCGGACGGGCCGGGGATGTCGCGGTCCAGCACGGCGATGTCGTAGGTGTTGATGCTCAGCAGCTCCAGCGCGGTGTCGCCGTCACCGGCCACGTCGGCGGCGATCGCTTCGAGGCGCAGGCCGGCCCGGATGGCGTCCGCCATCTCAGGTTCGTCCTCCACGATCAGTACCCGCACAGTCTCGATGGTACGAGGCGTGACATATCGCCCGCATATCCAAAACCGGATACGCGCCGACAACACCCGCCTGTTTTGACTGGACCCATGTCCGTCAGCGCACCGGCAGCAGGCCGCCGTACCAAGATGACCATCCGTGCGACGCTGCTGATCGCGAACGTGGCGATCATCGGCGTGTTCATCCACCAGACGCTCGCCTTCCCGTCCTTCTCGGCCGGATCCACACTCGGCGAGACGGACGGCGCCGTACCTGACGGTGTCACGGTCTTCGACGACATCCCCGCGGTCGCCAACCTCGATCCCGCTCTGCTCGTTGCCCTGCGCAAGGCTGCGACGGATGCCGCGGACGACGGGGTCAAGTTCTACGTCAACAGCGGCTGGCGTACGCCGGCGTACCAGCAGCACCTGCTTCAGGAGGCGGTCGCGAAGTACGGCTCCGAGCAGGAAGCGGCCCGCTGGGTCGCCACTCCTACGACGTCGCCGCACGTGGCGGGGCAGGCGATCGACATCGGGCGCTCCGACGCGACGGCGTGGTTGTCCGAGCATGGTTACAGGTATGGGCTGTGCCAGATCTACGACAACGAGCCGTGGCACTACGAACTGCGTCCGGAGGCCGTCACGCGCGGCTGCCCGCCCAGGTACGCCGACCCGACGCACGATCCGAGGATGCAGGGGTGACGCTGACCGTCGCGCCGATCACCTCGGCGGAACATCTGGAGTTCGTCCGGGCCCAGCGGTCGGTCAGCTTCCTTCAGACCCCTGCGTGGGGCCGCGTGAAGACCGAGTGGCGGAGCGAGTCTCTCGGCTGGTACGACGGGCCGCGGCTCGTCGGGGCCGGCCTTGTGCTGCATCGGCCGGTGCCGCGCCTGGAGCGCCACACGCTGGCTTATCTGCCCGAAGGGCCGTCCATCGGCTGGACCGGCGATCTCAGCAGGTGGCTCGACCCGTTGGCGGCGTACCTGAAGGCACAGGGCGCGTTCGCGATCCGGCTGGTTCCACCGCTCCGCACGGACAGTTGGAGCGCTGCACAGGTCAAAGCCGGGATCGCGGATCCGGGCATCGAGCGCCTCACGGACGTGCCTGGCGGGAGCGTCGATCCGGTCGGTGCGCGAGTGGCTGGTTGGCTGCGGGACGCGGGCTGGCTGGCGCAGAGCCCGGAGGACGGGTTCGGGGCCGGGCAGCCGCAGTTCAAGTACGAGGTTCCGCTGGCCGGGCGCAGCGAGGACGACGTACTCGGGGGCATGAATCAGCTGTGGCGCCGCAACATCAAGAAGGCGGTCAAGGCGGGCGTCGAGGTCACGGTCGGGTCGGATTTGAAGGCGTTTCACGACTTGTATGTGCACACCGCCGAGCGCGATCACTTCGTGCCGCGGCCGCTGCGGTACTTCGAGACGATGTTCGCTGAGCTGAGCGCGGAGGACCCTGAGCGGATCAAGCTCTACCTGGCCCACCACCAGGGCGATCTGGTCGCCGCCACGATCCTGGTCCGGGTCGGGGCGTATGCGTGGTACTCGTACGGCGCCTCCGCGACCGAGAAACGGGAGGTGCGCGGCTCGAACGCCTGTCAGTGGGCGATGATCCGCGACGCGCTCGCGGCAGGTTGCGATGTCTACGACCTCCGCGGCATCACCCCGACCCTCGACATCGACGACCCGCACGTCGGACTCATCCAGTTCAAGGTCGGCACCGGCGGCCAGGCGGTACGGTACGTCGGGGAGTGGGATCTGCCCTTGCGGCCGGTGATGTATCGGGCCTTCGACCTCTACATGAGGCGGCGCGAGTACCTGAGAGGCAAGCGAAGATAGCGTGATGGTCAAGGACTGGCACCACCTGGTCGACACCTTCAACGGCGTCGCTCTCCTCACGGTCGCCGCCGCGCCGGTAGCAGTTCTGGTGGTGTGCGTTCTGGCGTTTCGGCGACGTACCGGCGCGCAGCCTTGGCGTACGTCGGTGGCCGAGGTCGGCATGATCTACGGGACGGTGCCGGACGGGCCGGCGACATTTCGTCGGCATATCGAAAACCGGATACAGGCTGGCAACACGACCTCCCCTTGACTTGGAGGCATGACCTACAGCGAACCGGCTGCTACCGCGGTACGGCGCACCGTCGCGGGCATCACGGTCTTCGGCTGCGAACCCGACGAGGCCGCCTTGTTCCGGGAACTGGCGCCACGCTTCGGCATCGCTCCGATCATCACGTCAGCGGCAGTGTCCGAGGACCTTGTCGAACTGGCCCTCGGCAGTCGATGCATCAGCGTCGGCCACAAGACGCGCGTCACGAACGCCACTCTGCTCGCACTCAGCCGGATCGGCGTCACGTACATCTCCACCAGAAGCGTCGGATACAACCACATCGACGTGCGGTACGCCGAACGCGTCGGCATCCGCGTCGAGAACGTCGCCTACTCCCCCGACAGCGTGGCGGATTACACGCTCATGCTCATGCTGATGGCGGTGCGCAGCATGAAGTCTGTCCTCCGGCGCGCCGACGTCCATGACTATCGGCTGAGTGCCACCCGCGGACGAGAGCTCCGCGACCTGACCGTCGGGGTCATCGGAACAGGTCGCATCGGCAGGGCGGTGATCGACCGGCTGCGTGGGTTCGGGTGCCGGGTGCTTGCCTATGACAAGGATCCCGGAACACGTGTTCCGCTGGCCGAGCTCTTGCTGCAGAGCGACATCGTCACGCTGCACACGCCGCTTACCGCGGAAACCCATCATTTCCTGGATCGCCGGCGGATCGGGCAGCTGAAGCCCGGCGCGTTCGTCGTCAACACCGGACGTGGAGCACTCCTCGAGACCGAGGCACTGGTCGACGCCCTCGAGAGCGGGCGGCTCGGCGGCGCCGCACTCGACGTACTCGAAGGCGAGGAAGGAATCTTCTACGCCGACCGGCGCGACGAACCGGTCGAGAGCGACCTGCTGCTGCGGCTGCAGAAACTGCCGAACGTGATCATCAGCCCGCACACCGCCTACTACACCGACCACGCGCTGAGCGACACGGTCGAGAACTCCATCATCAATTGCCTGAACTTCGGAAGCAGGGAACAGCATGGATAGGTTGAAGATCGGCGTCCTCTTCGGGGGTATTTCCGAGGAGCACCACATCTCGGTCAAGTCCGCGCAGGAGATCGCGAAGAACCTCGACCTCGACAAGTACGAGCCGTTCTACATCGGGATCACGGAGCACGGCGCCTGGAAGCTCTGCGACGGCCCAGGTCCGGACTGGGAGAACGGCAACTGCCGTCCGGTGGTCCTGTCGCCGGACAGCAGCATGCAGGGACTGCTGGTGCTGGAGTCCGACCGGCTGGGTTCGCGGATCCGGCAGGGGCAGTACCAGACGATCAACCTCGATCTGGTGTTTCCGGTGCTGCACGGCAAACGCGGCGAGGACGGCGCGATCCAGGGCCTGCTCGAACTGTCCGGAATCCCCTACGTGGGCTGCGATGTGCAGAGTTCCGTGCAGTGCATGGACAAGTCCCTGACCTACACCGTCGCCCGCAGCGCCGGCATCGCGACGCCGAACTTCTGGATCGCCACGGCCGACCTCGATCCCGAGGAACTCCCGTATCCCGTCTTCGTGAAACCTGCCCGTTCGGGGTCGTCCTTCGGCGTCAACAAGGTGTCCAGCAGTTCGGAACTGCCCGATGCGTTGGAGACTGCGAGCCAGTACGACGCGAAGGTGCTGATCGAGGAGGCTGTCATCGGCAGCGAGGTCGGCTGCGCGGTCCTCGGGAACGAGGTGGATCTGATGACCGGCGAGCTCGATCGCATCGCGCTCTCGCACGGCTTCTTCAAGATCCACCAGGAGGACTCCCCCGAGACCGGCTCCGAGAACTCGACGTTCGTCGTACCCGCCGACATCTCCGAGGAATCGCGCGCGCTCATCCAGGAGACCGCGCAGGCCGTGTACCGCGCGTTGGGGTGCGGTGGCCTGGCGCGTGTCGACATGTTCCTCACTGCGGACGGGAAGGCAGTCCTCAACGAGGTCAACACCCTGCCCGGTATGACGTCGTACAGCCGCTATCCCAGGATGATGGCGGCCGCCGGCGTACCGCTGAGTGAAGTGATCGACCGGCTGGTGTCGGTGACTCTGACCGGGAAGCTGCAGTGAACGCTGACTTCGCCTTTGTGGACGAGGTGGTGTCAGGGATTCGGTGGGACTCGAAGTACGCCACGTGGGACAACTTCACCGGCAAACCGGTCGACGGCTACCTGGTGAACCGCATCGTCGGCACTCGAGCTCTGTGCGCAGCGTTGGAAAGAGCGCGAGAGAAGGCGGAACCGCGGGGCTTCGGTCTGCTGCTGTGGGACGGCTATCGCCCGCAACGTGCCGTGGACAGCTTCCTGCGTTGGGCCAGGCAGCCGGAGGACGGGCGGACGAAGTCGCGGCACTATCCGAACATCGACCGTCATGAGATGTTCGAAAAGGGCTATGTAGCAACGAAGTCCGGCCACAGCCGCGGTAGTGCCGTCGACCTCACGCTGTACGACCTGGCGACCGGCGAGCTGGCTCCGATGGGCGGCCACCACGACCTGATGGACTCGATCTCGCACCACGGCGCAACCGGCGTCACCTCACTCGAAGCACTCAATCGCCGGCATCTGTGCTCCATCATGGAGGCCGCGGGTTTCAGCCGGTGCGACCACGAGTGGTGGCACTACACGTTGCTGGACGAGCCGTACCCGGACACGTACTTCGACTTCCCGATCGCCTGATGGACATCCGTCTCGCCCGCCTGTCGGACGCCGTCGCCGTCAACGAGTTGCTGGCCGAGCTGGGCTATCCGCAATCTGATCCGGCGGCGACCGCGGCCCGTATCCAGACCTGGACCGACGACCCCGCAGGAGCGGTCTACGTCGCCGACACCGACCACGGTGTGCTGGGCGTCATCGCCGTACACACCTGCCCGTTCTTCGAACGCGAAGGCACCTGGGCCCGCATCGTAGCCCTGGTCGTCTCCGCCCAGGCCCGCCGCCAAGGCATCGGCTCCCGCCTCATCGCAGCCGCGGAGTCCTTCGCCACCCACCACGGCTGCCTCCGCATAGAAGTAACCAGCTCACCCCACCGAACCCAAGCCCACACCTTCTACCAATCCCACAACTACACCGTCACCCCCACCCGCTTCCTCCAAAACCTGACCACCCACTGACCGAACCCCAACCCCAACGGACCCGACACCAACGATGTGCACTCTCGACAGGTAGAGCACCCCGAGACACCGTACGCACCCAACACCACCACGCTCAGGTGCACTACCCCACCACCCGACACATCCTGTCCTGCTGCAGCTTGGTTGGGCGTAGGCGACGTACCTAGTCCAGCGTCGTGCGCCAGCCTGACGCTCAGTTCGAGTGGTCAGGCCGATGGGACTTTGCTCAGGATCTTCGTGGCGTCGTCGTTGTCGGGGTTGAGGTCGATGGCTCGGCGGAGGGCGGTCCTCGCCAGGTCGAGCTGTCCGTCCAACTGATGGGCGCATCCGGTCATCGTCCAGGCATCGGACGAGTCCGGGCGTACGTCGGTCCACAGTCGCAGGAGGGGCCAGACCAGGCCTGGGCGGTGCAGCTCGATCGCTCCCCATGTCGCGTCCACAAACCCTCCGTCGTCGAGGTCGAACTCGGGCGCGGCCAGCCGGCCGAACTCCACCTTGGCGGCTTCCGGTCCCGACGCTGTCAGCACCTTGGCGACAGGTCCGACGACCGAGCGCGGGAAGACGCGGAGATCCGTCATCCCATCAGGCCTCGCCGAGAGCGGTACGTCGGCGAGGGCAATATCGAGCGCCGCCGCGGCGATGTCCGACGCAGGGATGTTGTTGGAATTGGCCAGCACGACAACACCGGTCCGCAGCTCAGGCACCAACACCACCTTCGACCCGAACCCGGGGTCCGAGCCGCCGTGGCTCACCGTTCGATACCCGCGGTAGCTGCCCACGAACCAGCTGAGTCCCACCGCATTCATCCACGGTGGGCGATCAATCGACATCACCGGCTGCCACATCACCTCGAGCAGTCCAGGATCCAGCCGCGCCCACTGCCCGTCGGATCCCTCGACCGGCTCGAAGTGAGCCACCATCCAGCGACACATCTCAACCAGATTGGAGTGCAGGGTCGAACTGGGGGCATGGCACCTGGTGTACGGATACGAGCCCTCGGGCACCAACAGCGGCATGCCCACGTGCGGTGACGCAGCCAGGTGCGCCGGTACGTCGCCGCGTAGGAAGGTACTGTTCCGCAGTCCGAGGGGGCCCAGAACCGTTTGCTGCATGGCGTTCTCGAACGTCGTGCCCGTGACCCTGGACAGCAACAGCCCGAGAAGCGCGAACCCGGCATTGGAATAGGAGAAGACCGAGCCCGGCTCCGACTGCAGCCGCCAGTCCGAGATGCTGCGAGCGAACTCGGTGAGCGCTTCGTCGCCGAGCTGAGGATCGTGCCAGCCGTAGTCGTCGACGTCGGGGAGCCCACTCGAATGGCTCAACAGGCACCGGGCTGTAACCTCCCCTTCCCGACCGTCGGCCAGCGTGAACTCAGGCACCCATTCGGTGATGGGAGCATCGAGATCGAGCACCGGTTCGCCGGCGCCGCGAGCGGTCGCCACCGACATGATCGCGGTCGCGACGAAGGGCTTCGACACCGAAGCCAGGTGGAACATCGTCTCGGGCGTGACCGGCGTACGGGTCCCGACGTCACGAACGCCGAACCCACGCGAGACAACCTCCTCATCCCGCACCACCCCAACCGCCAGACCCGCCACGTCGTGCGAGCCGACAAAGCCCTCAACCAGTGGCCACAACCCAGATTCCACACGCTCCCGAAGGCCCGCCCCCACGTCCATCTTCCGACAGTACGCCGCCCTGCGACGCTCGGCCTCCTGATGTGCGCGAGGATCGCAATCAGAATGTGGCGATCGGGTTGACCGGGCTGCCCGACGTACCGGCGAAACGGACCGGGGCGACCGCGAACTGGAAGTCCCACTGGCCGAGTTCGGCAGCCGTTGCCACGCACTCCTCCAGGTCGCAGTTGTCGAGCATCCACAGGCCCATCGCGACGAGGCTCACGGCGTGCACCGGCATCAGTACGTCGTACCCGGACGGCTGTACGTCCTGGGGTGTGTCGGCGCCGATCAACGCGACCTCCCGTTCCCGCAGCCACGGCAGGCAAGACGCGTGCCACCCGGCCTGCGTGATGCCGCCGGCGGGACCTGACTCGTGGCGAGCGCGACCGTAGCCGGTCCGCAGAAGTACCGCATCGCCGGATTGCACGCGCACACCCTGGCGACGCTCGGCCTCCTCCAGATCCTCGGGGAACACACCCTCACCTGGCTCCAGCCACGGCACATCGCGGACTGCTGCAACGTCCAGCAGGACTCCCCGCGTGACGATTCCGCTCGCCGCCGCCGTAACGGTCGCCCAGGCTGATCCGGTCTCGGCGTCGACGAGCGAGTGCGATCGCCCGTTGTACATCTTGCCGTCCCAGAAGATGTGGCACGGCGAATCCAGGTGGGTGATCGTGTTGCCGTGGAACATGATGCCGAGCCGCTCGTTCGAGAAGCCCCAGTGCCGGTCCTTGTGGAAATGGGGCGGCATGTGCTCGGCTCCCGGCATGTCGACGGCGCACGGGCACGAGTTCGTCGCCCGCTCCATTTCCTCCGGTACGGCGATCTCCCAGGCGCACGACACACTCCGGCCGTGGCGCACCGCCCGCGCCGCCGCCAGCCGGACCTCGTCGGTGATGTGGTTCAGAGTGCCGCGCTCGTCGTCATCGCCCCACCGCCCCCAGTTCGACAACGTGTCGAAGTACCCCAGTACGTCGTCCTGCGTGGGTCGCCCTGCCGTCATCCCACCATCAACTCCTCCAAGACCGTCGAACTGGCATGAAACTACATCGACAGGCCAACAGCCGGGAGGAGCACGGTTCAGTCGCGTGTGGCCGGGGCGACCTCGCGGACCATTACGCAGTTGCCTAGGCCCTTGGGCCGGTCGTAGGTGAAGCCCTCGCGCTCGTACATCGTGCGCGTGCCGTTGTAGAGGAACGACGAGTTCTTCTTCCGGACCCCGCCGGTGTCGTGCGGATAGCCCTCGACCACGCCACCGCCGGCCCGCGCGATCAACTCGACGGCTCCGCGCAGGGCGATCGCCGCGAGGCCGTGACCACGAAAGCTGCGCTCAACCAGGATGCACGTGACCCGGTAGTCGGGCAGTCGCTCGGCAGTGGCGACGTACTCCTTGCGGTGGTGGATGTTGGGCAGTTCCTCGGGCGATCCGTACTCCGCCCAGGCGACGGCTCGATCGCCGTCGTAGACCAGCGCCGCGTGCGCGATCCCTTCGGCGACCAGACGTTGCTTCAGCGCCCGGTTTCCCTCGGCGCTCTGCCGCTTCTCCGCGCATTCGGGGTGGAAATGCGTACACCAGCAGCTGGCGAACATGCCCTTGTTCCGCTCGACGAGAGCGGCAAAGTCGTCGAACGTCTCCGGCGTGAGCGCCTTGATCGTGAAGTCGGACATACCGCCAACGTACGCCCGATTCCGGACGATCAACGTCCGGAAGCTCAAACTGCCACGGCGACGTTGTCGCTCGGTACGCCGCTTTCCACCGCCCGGCCGGATCTGAACTCGGTTGACAGTGGACGGATCCGATCGATCGGATGGGCTCGTGAGTTCCCGGAAGATCCACGCCGGCCAGGCCGCCATCGGCGTACCGCTCGTCCGCGAACTGGTGGCCGCGCAGTTCCCGCAGTGGGCCGCATTGCCGCTGGAGCCGGTCGACTCCAGCGGATTGGTGAACGCGATCTACCGCCTCGGTCCCGACCTGTCCGTACGCCTCCCGCACCGCCCATCAATCACCGATGAAGTCCGACGGGAGCAGGCGAAACTCGCCGCGCTCGCGCCGTACTTGCCAGTGGCCATCCCTTCCGTCGAGGCGATCGGCTCGCCCAGCGAGGCGTACCCGGGCGAGTGGTCCGTCCACCGTTGGCTCGCCGGTACACACCCCTCCCCCGCCGCGCTGGTTGATCCGCGTGGGCTGGCGACAGACCTCGCGGCGTTCATCGACGCGTTCCGGCGGATCGATCTGCCGGACCGGCCACCGGCGTACCCCGGCGAGCGCCGGACGCGCGCTCCGATGGACTCGATGGACTCCCCGACGCGGGAGGCGATCAGCGAGCTGGATGGCCTGATCGACACTCACGCAGTACTGGCGTCGTGGGAGGAGTCGCTCGTGGCGCCGTACGACGGGCGCGAGGTGTGGGTGCACTCGGACCTGACGCCGAGCAACCTGCTCGTGTCGGCGGAGGGCCGGCTGACCGCGGTACTCGACTTCGAGACGTGCGGCGTCGGCGATCCGGCGTGCGACCTGTTCCCCGTGTGGTACCTGCTGCCCGCGAGCGTCCACGACGAGTTCCGCACCAAGCTGTCCGTGGACGACGCAACCTGGCTCCGCGGACGCGGCCGCGTGCTCTCCCAGGCCCTCATCGTGTTGCGCTACTTCAAGAACTCCAACCCAGCACTCGCAACCTACGCCCACCACGCCGTCACCAAGGTCCTCGCAACTCCCCGGTGAGCTGTCGCCGGCAAGATGCGACTGCGGACCACCGACTGCGATTGCTACAGCCGAGGATCTGGCAGTCGGTCGGCAGCAGGTACCGCGATCGCTTGAGCCGCTCACAAAGGTGATCCTTACAGGGACACTCGTTCGGGATGCGCGCAACTGTCGCAACATCTCGCAACACCCATTGACGGCAACGACACGCAACCGGAGGGTGGAGACCTGCATCAGTCCGCAACAGACCAGGAAGGATTCGAGTCGTGAAGCTTACGCTCGTTGCCCAGGATCCGAATTCCGCTCCGCAGAACTCGCCGACGCTCTACCAGACCGACCGCGGGTCGTGGGTGATCCAGGGCTACGTCGTCAACGACCCGGAGGCGCTGTCGACGGTCAAGCTCCCGGCCGGTGAGACGCTGGTGGAGATTCCGGACTACATGATCCCCCTCTTCAACAACCCCCAGCCGTAGGGAAGCCGTGCAGGAGATCACAGAAACTGACCTCACCGAGCTGACCGGGAGCTTCAGGCGCAGCATGGTCCACCTAGAAACTCGCGACGCCTACGGCACCGAGACCGAACTGCCGTACATGGCGAAGTGGAAGCGCGGAGAGCCGGACGACTATGACTGGCTCGAAGACTGGTGCCAGAAGATCCGCGATCACGTCAACGCCGGCCGAACGGCGAGAAGGGTCAAGATCGTCTCGGAGCCGCTGAGCGACTACCAGCGCTGGGCTTATGAGGTGTTTACTCCTATAGCCAGGGCCGGTGAAGATGTGCGCTGGATGCCGCGCCGATCAGTCTCGACCATCTGCATCCCAGGCAACGACTACTACCTCTTCGATGATGAACGAGTGGTGTTCTTGCACTACGCCGGCTCAGGCTTGAACACCGCCTACACGATGACGACCGACGCTGACGTGGTCGAGATGTGCTCTGCCGCGTTCGAGAAAGTCTGGGAGCTGTCAGTGCCGCACAGTGAGTACAAGTCCGCCTGACGCAGCCAGGAAGGCGCGAGAGTCCCTCGGTCTGCGTCTTCGTGAGGTCAGGAAAGACGCAGGGCTGACCGGTCGCGCTCTAGCTGACGCGACCGGTTGGCACTTCACGCGTATTTCCAAGATCGAGAACGGCGTACAGAGTCCGACAGACCAGGACATCCGCTCCTGGCGTGCTGCCTGCTCGGCTGACGACCTCGTAGCTGATCTCATCGCTCAGGCACGGGCTGTGGAATCCATGTACCTGGAATTCAAGCGACAGACCCGTGCAGGCATGAAGCAGATGATGCTTGCTCCAGTCCCCTTGTACGAGAGAACGCAGCGCTTCCGGATCTACGAGCACCACGCGATGCCTGGCCTCTTCCAGACGGATGCCTACGCACGCGCCATGCTTGAGTTTTGGTTCGGTTTCCTCGACATCCGAAACGACATGGACGAAGCCGTGGCAGCTCGCATGATGCGCCAGAGCGTTCTGTACGAGCCAGGTAAGACGTTCTCAGCAGTGCTGGAAGAAGCCGTGCTCTACACCCGGTACGGAGACGCCGACACGCTGGCCTGTCAGCTGGACCGTCTGGTGTCGGTCATGAGCCTGCCGAACGTCTCGGTCGGCATCGTGCCAATGAGTACTGACCGTCAGGTAGTCGGGCAGGTGAGCTTCTGGATCTTCGATGATGCGCTCGTTGCGTTGGAGACGCCGACAGCCAGCATCGAGGTGACGAGTCCCCAAGAGGTCGGCCTCTACGCCCGGATGTTCGAGCATCTGCGACGGCCGGCGTTGTACGGCAAAGATGCCCGCGGACTGGTTCTCTCCGCACTCGACAAACTCGGGTAGCAACTATCTGCAACATTGTGGAGGCAGTCGGGCACGGCCCCATACGTTCACTCCATGAGTCCCGAGATGCTCATTCTGGCGATCGCAACTCTCATCATCGCCGCCATCATGGTCCACGACATCCTCATGGACATGAGGGGACGGTAGTGCGTGACGTCTCCGGAGATGGCTACTCGCACTCTGGCGGAGGACGGACGATGTCTTCCGTCGATGGCGCGAAGAATGAGCGACAGTGCGCCTACGCCTACATGCGCCGCCATCTGCTCATGTACGACCAGGAGCTAGAGCAGGCGAGAGAGCGGATCTCGTACTTCGCCGCGGCCGTCGGCTACGAGCTGGCCGCAGTCTTCGTGGAAGAAGTCGACACCTGGCCTGTGCCCGTTGCGTTTGAACGGCTGCTGCAAGCGGTCGCGCTGGACAAGGTTGAGGTTGTCATCCTTCCCAGCATGCTCCACTTGATGGTGCTCGGAGGTCCCACGCACATCAGAGAGTACTTCGAGTCTGCGACTGGAGCGAAGGTCGTCTGCATCAATGACGTGATGTCCCACAGTCCCGGTGAGGCGGAGTCTTGACCCCTGCGTCGGTGCCGCCTCACCGTTCCAACACGGCTGGCTCTCTATATCAGCCGAGACTCCGTCCGCGCCGAGCTGACCTCGGTCTTTCAGGAGTTCGTCTCGTCGTATGAGCCCTTCGACCGCATCCAGACGGCTCAGCCACAGCCAACGGCCAACGCAAGCGGGCGCCCCGGTCCGAAGACCAAGACGCCCGGCGAAGTAAACCCTGAGGAGTGGAGCTTAGGGGATTCGAACCCCTGACCTCTTCCATGCCATGGAAGCGCGCTACCAACTGCGCCAAAGCCCCGCGGTGTCTTGCGACTCCGAAAGCTTAGCGGATGAGTGCCTGCAAAGAAAAATCGGTTCCCTCGTGGGGCTGGTGAGGTAGACAACAGGCTGTTTGCGGCCTGTCGTCGGGTACGACGGGAGCCTGATCTGCAGGGTTTGTCCGCCGCACACAGTACGTCGCAACGCGGCCTGCGGGCGCTCCGAAGCAGGCAGGATCCACCACCAACCGGTTGCCCTGCCACACCACTCCACGGGGGCAACCAATCCGCCACGGGCAGTGCTCCAAGGACCGGTCCGCGCGCCGCCGAAGGCGGCCAGAAGACAGCCGCCGCGAAGCGGTTACGGCTGCGTCCTCCGACCACTACGCCGAGGACCGTGCGTGAGGCGCGGGGCGGCGCCTCACACAGCCGCGCGAAGCGGTGTCCATCCTGCGCGTCTCAACCACAGTTCGTACGCCGTGGACGGTGCGCCGAGGGGCAGGATGCGCGCCCGCCGAAGGCGAAAAGATAGCCGCCGCGAAGCGTGTCCTGTGGACGGGCGTCCCCCACGTACTTCTTACCTTTGGGGGTCGTCGCTCATTACTGGTTCGGGGAGGGAGCCGGCGTTCCATTCTTCGATTCGCCAGCCGGCGCGGCCGGGGAGGAGGGAGACCCAGTTGCAGTTGGCGAGGCCTCCGAAGGCGGGCCAGCTGGCCTGCGGGATGCCGAGGAACAGGCAGATGCCGACGCGGGCGGCGAGGCCGTGGGTGGCGATCACGATGGTGTCCTCGGAGGTTCCCTCCGCGGAGATCCGGGACAGCGCGTCAGCGAACCGGGCAGCGACTTCTTCGATGGTTTCGCCATTGGAGCCTCGGCGCTGCGGTTCGCCGCTGCGGATCCGGGCGGCCGCCTCGGGGTTGACGGCGGCGAGCTCGGACATGGTGAGGCCGGCCCAGTCGTCGACGTCGATCTCGCGGAGTGCCTCGTCGTACTCGATCTTCAGGCCGGTCAGCGCGGCGAGCTCACCCGCGGTGGACGCGGCGCGTTGCAGGTCGCTGGCGAAGAGCCGTGTCGGAGCGAGGGACGCCAGTCGTGCGGCCGCGGCGCGTGCCTGGGCTACGCCGACCGTGTCGAGCGGGATGTCGGCCTGACCCTGGATCTTGTCTTGCAGGTTCCATTCCGTCCGGCCGTGCCGCCAGACGATCAGTCGGCCCGCGCTCATTCCGCCGAAGCCGAACCAGGGACGGGCGACGGCAGCGGGATGACCGGGCAGTCGCGCCACAGGCGCTCCAGCGAGTAGAACGAGCGCTCCTCGTCGTGCTGGACGTGGATGACGATCTCGAGGTAGTCGAGCAGCACCCAGCGGCCTTCGCGGGCGCCCTCCCGGCGGACCGGCTTGGCGTCGAAGTCGACGCGGAGCTTCTCCTCGATCGCGTCCACGATCGCGCGCACCTGGCGGTCGTTGGAGGCGGACGCGACCAGGAACGCGTCGGTGATGGCGAGCTGCTCGGACACGTCGAAGGCGAGGACGTTCTCGGCCTTCTTGTCGTGCGCCGCTTCCGCGGCCGCGGTCAGCAGCTCGATGGCGCGTTCACTGGCAGGCATAAAACGTCCTAACGGTTGGTGTAGAGCTCACGCTTGGCGATGTACTGGACGATGCCGTCCGGCACCAGGTACCAGGTCGGGTTGCCCTTGGCTACCCGGGCACGGCACTCGGTCGACGAGATCGCCAGCGCCGGTACCTCGAGCAGGGTGATCCGATTCATCGGCAGCCGGTCCAGCGGCAGTTCGAGGCCTTCGGTGCCAGGCCGCGTACAGCCGACGAACTGGGCCAGCTTGAACATCTCGTCGACGTCCCGCCAGGTCAGAATCTGGGCGAGGGCGTCGGCGCCGGTGATGAAGAACAGCTCGGCGTCCGGGTACAGCCGGGACAGGTCGCGCAGGGTGTCGATCGTGTACGTCGGACCCGGCCGGTCGATGTCGACCCGGCTGACCGAGAACCGTGGGTTCGACGCGGTCGCGATGACCGTCATCAGGTACCGGTCCTCGGGCGGCGAGACCTTGCGGTCCGACTTCTGCCACGGCTGGCCGGTCGGGACGAAGATCACCCCGTCGAGGTCGAAGTACGACTGCACCTCGCTGGCCGCGACCAGGTGCCCGTGATGGATCGGGTCGAACGTGCCGCCCATCACGCCGATGCGTCGTACCCGCTCCACGAAAGCCACGTCAGCCCTTCACCAAGCCCCTCAGCTGTGCGGCCGGCCCTTGCCCATGATGACGGTGACGAGCAGCAGCAGGACGAGGACGAAGAGCGCGAACCCGCCGTACCACCACTTCGAGATGTGCGAAGCCTCGACCGCGGCCTCTTCGAGAGCCGCGACCTGCGGCACCAGGAGCGTGAACATGAGGCAGAGCCTATCTCGTGACCGCCGGAACGACAGCGACCGGTGGCCCCGGACACTCGCCGCGGGACACCGGTCGCGATAGGAAGGTCAGTTGTGGCGGGCGTTGCGGGTCAGCAGCCGGCGCCAGGTGGACGGCACGGCGTGCGCGCGGCGGGCCTGCGCTGCGGCGCGGTGCATCTCGTCGATACGGGCACGGGCAACTTCGGGGGTGATCATGGTTCCTTCACAGGGTTGGTACGGCGAAACCGGGGTGAACTGTCCCCGGTACCTCAAATTATACGGCAAGCGGTACGCTCTCACAAACGAATTAAAGGCATAGAGCATTCCCGGCCTTAGAATCCGCGGTGAACAGGAGGCGCCATGGACGCGATCGATCGGCAGCTGATCGAGGCGCTCCGGCTGAACGGCCGCTCCAGCTGGGCCGAGCTCGGCCGAGTGGTCGGACTGTCCGGCCCGAGCGTCCAGGAGCGGGTACGACGTCTCGAGGAGCGCGGCGTACTGCTCGGCTACCGCGCGGTGGTCGCCCCGGACCACGTCGGCCTCGGCACGAGCGCGCTGATCGGGCTGTTCCAGCGCGACGACGTCGAGACCGACGACATCGTCGACCAGGTCCGCGAGATCCCCGCGGTCGAGGACTGCTGGTTCGTCGCCGGCGACCAGGAGCTCGTGGTCAAGGTTCGGGTGGCCGACGTGACCCAACTGGAGGCTGTCGTCGGTTCGCTGCGCCGCGTGAACGGCGTGGTCAGGACCCGGACAACAGTTGTGCTGTCGACCCGCTGGGAAGGCCGTCCCGCGCCTTTACCCGAGTGAGCAGCAGTACGGCGCCCGCAGCCAGCGCCAGGCCTGCGGCGACCGGGTAGAGCAGTCGCGGTGCGTGCTGGTACGTCGTACCGCCGAGCGCAGGCGCGAGGAACATGCCGCTGATCGAGGCGGCGGCGTACAGGCTCGAGTACCGCCCGACCATCCCCTCCGGCGCCGCATCGGCCACGTGCGCGGTGGCGGTCGGCTTGTAGAGCATCTCCCCCGCCGTCATCACCACGATCGCGAGCGCGGCACCCGCCAGCGCCGGCCAGACGCCGATGATCGCGAGCCCCAGGCCGATGCACGCGAAGCCGGCTGCGATCACCCGGGTCGCGCGATGACCCTGCAGGCGTACGGCGATCGGCGCCTCGAACAGGACGATGACGACCGAGCTCGCCCCGAGCAGTACGCCGTACGCGACGGCAGGCGTACCCGCATCACGCAGGAGCAGCGGCATCGTGGCGAAGATCTGCCGGTAGACGGTGTCGACCACCACAATCGTCGCCAGCACCATCAGGACCGGGCGGTCTCTCAGGACGGTCTTCCACAATCCGATTGTCGACACTCGGATTGTGCGCCGCGCGCTCGGGACCCAGCGCCACACGATCGCGGCCATGACCAGGCTGGTGACGGCGTCGACGACGAAGACCAGCGAGAAGTCGTACGCCGCGAGCAGGCCGCCGAGGGGCGGGCCGATGGTGAAGCCGGCGTTGGCTGCGGTACGGGACAGCGCGACGCCCTCGCGACGGCGTTCGGGCGGGAGCGACGTCGTGACGAGGGCGCTCAGATTGGGACGCCCGGCCCCGCCGAACAGCCCCGCTAGCGCTGCTAGAAAAGCTAGCGCTGCTCCCGGCGTGAAGGGCATCGCGACGCACGCGATCGCCCACAGCAGTTGGCTCGCGAGCGCCGCCGTACGCAGACCGAACCGGTCGCCGAACCACCCACCGCCGAGGTTGCCGCCGACCAGGCCGACGCCGTACGCCGCCGCGGCGAACCCGGCCTGCTGCGCCGACATGCCGCGGTCCTCGACGAGGTAGAGCGTGAGGTAGACCCAGGCGAGCGCGCCGGCCCCGTTGACGAGCTGGCCGACCATCACCGCCTTGAGCCAGGTGGGCAGCTCCGCGATCCGACGCCAGTACACGTCCGCCCCCTCCGGTACAGTGAGTTTCTGTCGGGAACTTACTCGAACGGCGGCTGTGCCGGCAACCGGGATTCCAAGGAGGCGGACGTGCGACGGAGCACCTTCTCGCCGGAGCCGGACTGTGCGATCGCGCAGTCCCTCGGCGTCATCGGCGACGGTTGGGAACTGCTGATCGTCCGCGATCTGGCCCGCGGACTGGCGCGGTTCGACGAACTCGCGGGGTCGTTGCACATCTCGCGGAAGGTGCTGACCGAGCGGCTGAACGGCTTGCTGGAGAGCGGGATCGTCGAGCGGTCGGCGTACCAGCACCGGCCGACGCGCTACGCCTACGAATTGACGCCGCGCGGACGCGCACTGCTGCCGGTCCTCGTCGCGCTGCAGGACTGGGGCGATCGCTGGCTGCTCGGTGACGGGTCACTCACCGGGACGAACACCGCGGACGAGCCGCCGGCGCAACGTCTGCAGGAGCTGGTGGGTCAACGCGTGCCGTACGTCGCTTTGCCGTCGATCGCTGGCACGACGGTTGATGTGGTGGACGCGGGGGCGCGAGCGACTGTGCTCTTCGGGTACCCGGCGACCGGACGGCCAACTCGACTACCGGACGGATGGGACGAGATCGCCGGAGCGGCCGGATGCACATTGGAGAATCGGCTCTTCGCGGGTCGGTACGACGACTTTGCGTCGAAGCGGATCGCGGTCCGTGGGGTGAGTACTCAGCGGACCGACGAGCAGCAGGCGTTCGCCCGGGCGGAAGAGGTCCCGCACCTACTGCTGTCCGATGTCGATCTGGAGTTGGTGGCAGCGCTGCGGTTGCCGACGTTCCGGGCCGGAGGGTACGAGCGGTTGAAGCGGGTCGTGCTGGTGGTGGGCGCGGACCGGGTGGTGCAGGCCGTGCGCTACCCGATCTCCGATATCGCGGATGCCGTCGAGTGGGCGCTCACGACTGCTTGAAGAAGGACTTCACCTCGGCAGCGATGCGTCGTACGAACTCGGGCTTGCCGTTGGGATTGACGCCGCCGGGGTCCGAGGACGAGCCGTGGTCGTAGCCGTCCAGCTCGATCCGGCGGCAGTGCGGTAGCACCTTCTCCAAGGTCGCTCGGCCGGGACCGAGACCGGGAAGACCTTTGCTGCCGCCGAGGAGCAGGACCTCGGCCTCGACGGTGCGGAACTTGTCGAAGGTGCCGCCCAGCTCGGCCACGATCGTGCCCTCGGCGTGGATCGTGGGAGCCAACTGACGCATGGTGATCGCCCCGGCGTCGGCCTGGCGCTCCTCCTTCGCCATCATCTTCTCCGTCATCCAGCGCAGGAGGCCGCGCGGCATCACCTTGAGGAACGCCGGCGCCATCTCGAAGCCGAACATGCTCGTCACCATCGCTCCGGCCACGTCGCCGCGGGCGATCTCCTGGTCGAACCGCGCCAGCCACTCGCGATGCGGCGCACCGTCGACGACGATCGCGGGCTCGTAGAGCGCGATCTGCTTGAGGGTCGGGAGGGTGCGGGCGGCTTCCAGGACGACGGCTCCCCCGGCACTGATGCCGAACGCGCGCTCGGCTCCGGCTGCGGTGAGCACGGCGTCCAGATCCTCGATCTCGGTGCGGACGCCGTGGTCCGGCTTGTGCGGGCCGGAGAGTCCACGGCCGCGGCGATCCGGGAGGTAGACGGTGAACTCGTCGGCCAGCGCCTCCGCGAAGAGCGTGTGGCTGCGGGCCGACTCCATACTGCCGTGCAGGACGACGACGGCTGGGCCCTCGCCGGTCTTGTAGTAGCCGATCTCGGTGCCGTCGCGGGAGGTGACCGTGCCTTGGGTCAGTTCTGCTGCTCTCATAGACCGATAGTTACATGGTATCTAGTTACATTGCAACTAGTTTCTTTGTACCTTATGGTGAAGGGGTGACTTTTCGACGCTCAACGCTGGCGCTGGCGATCCTCGGCCTGCTGGAGAACGGGCCGCTGCATCCGTACGGGATCCAGCGGCTGATCAAGCAATGGGGCAAGGACCAGGTGGTCAACGTCGGGCAGCGGACCAGCCTGTACCGGATGATCGTGCGCTTGGAGGAGGCCGGCCTGATCACGGCCGGTGCGACGGAGCAGGACGAGCGGTATCCGGAGCGGACGGTCTACCACCTGACCGACGAGGGGCGGGAGATCTGCCGGGAGTGGTTGGCGGAGATCCTGACGACGCCGCGGAACGAGTTCCCGGAGTTCCCGGCGGGGTTGTCGTTCGTGATGCTGCTGCCGCCGGCGACCGCGGGTGAGTTGCTTGGTCAGCGGCGCGAGCGGTTGACCAAGCGGATCGCGGAGTTGCAGCTGGAGCTTCGGTCGGAGGTGGACGGGCGGCCGGTCCCCCGGTTCGCGCTGCTCGAGACGGAGTACCAGGTCGCGGTCGCCGTGGCCGAGGCGAAGTGGATCGACTCGGTACTCCACGACCTCCGAACAGGCACCCTCACCTGGACCCCGGGCCCGGTGTGAGCACCCCCCGCAGCACAGGGACCGGAGGGCGGGGTGGTGGGGTGGAGGTTGAGGTTTGGTGGGTGGGGGTTGGGGCGGCTCGGGACGAGTTTGTGCGGGATTTGGATGAGGTTGAGCGGGGGCGGTTGGCGGCTTATCTGCGGGACGTGGACAAGGCGCGGTTTCTGCTGGGGGTGACGTTGGTGCGGCGGGTGCTGGCTCAGAGGCTTTCATTGCCTGCAGCAAGGGTTGTCTTGGACAGGACGTGCTCGGAGTGCGGGAAGCCGCATGGGAAGGTGCGGGCTGCGGGGGTTGAGTTGTCGGTGACGCACTCGGGTGATCTGGTCGGGATGGCGGTGGCCGATCGGCCGGTGGGGCTGGATGTGGAGAAGGTCGACCCGGGGGTGGATGTCGATGCGGTGGCTCGGGTTGCGTTGACGGACGCGGAGATGCGCGAGTTGAGCGGGTACGACGGGGTCGCGAAGGCGCGGGCGTTCACGACGTACTGGACGCGGAAAGAGGCGGTCGTGAAGGCAACCGGTGAAGGACTACGCGGGGATCTGCGCGCGGCGGTGCCGGATGGTGTTCAGGTGCAGGATCTCGACGTAGGCGGCGAGCACCGCGCAGCGCTCGCGGTCATCTCGAACGCGGCGCCCGTCGTACAGGTGGACGACGGGACGCGGCTGCTCGGGTGATTAGGTGCGGATCTGGCCTTCGCCGGTGACCACGTACTTGGTCGAGGTCATTTCGGGCAGGCCCATGGGGCCGCGGGCGTGGAGTTTCTGGGTGGAGATGCCGATCTCGGCGCCGAAGCCGAACTCGCCGCCGTCGGTGAAGCGGGTGCTGGCGTTCACCACGACCGCCGCCGAGTCGACCGCGGTCGTGAACCGGCGCGCGGCCGCCTGCGAGCGGGTGATGATGGCGTCGGTGTGACCGGAGCTGTAGCGGCGGATGTGCTGCACCGCGTCCTCGAGCGATTCGACGACGGCCGCCGACAGATCGAGCGAGTTGTACTCCGCCCCGAAGTCCTCGTCGGTCGCCTCCACCACCGAACCCACCGCGGCACCCGCACCCGCACCCTCGACAGCAGCCGCTCCACCTGCGCTGGGTCGGTCGTCGGCCGCGCCCGCGTCCGGCGTCGGTTGGTTGTTGCTGATCGCAACTACCTTGGGATCGCCGTGGACGGTGACGCCGGCTTCGGCGAGCGCAGGCAGCGCACGGGCCAGGAACTCGTCGGCCACCGATGCGTGCACCAGCAGGGACTCGGCGGCGTTGCACACGCTCGGGCGCTGGGTCTTGGAGTTGAGCAGGATCTCCAGGCCGAGGTCGAGATCCGCCTCCGCGTCGATGTACACGTGACAGTTGCCGACCCCGGTCTCGATCACCGGCACCGACGACTCGCTGACGACAGTCTGGATCAGCCCGGCGCCCCCGCGCGGGATCAGTACGTCGACCAGACCGCGCGCCTGCATGAGCTCCTTCACCGCGGCCCGATCCGTCGGCACGCCCTGTACGACGTCTGCCGGTAGCCCGGCCGACTCGGCGGCGTCCCGCAGTACGGCGATGATCGCCTCGTTGGACGCGGCCGCGGACGACGAACCGCGCAACAGGACCGCGTTCCCGGACTTCAGGCAGATGCCCGCTGCGTCGGCCGTCACGTTCGGTCGCGCCTCGTAGATGATCCCGACGACGCCGAACGGCACCCGCACCTGGCGAAGCTCGAGCCCGTTGGGCAGCGTGTACCCGCGAACCACTTCACCGATCGGGTCCGTCAGCCCGGCGAGCTGCTCCAGCCCGGCAGCCATCGAGTCGACCCGCGACGGGTCCAGCGCCAGCCGGTCGACCGTGGATTCCGGCGTACCGGCATCCCGTGCCGCCGCTACGTCCTTCGCGTTCGCCGCGACGATCGCGTCGGTGTTCGCCCGCAGCGCCGCCGCCATCGCGTGCAACGCCGCGTCCTTGGTCGCCCGGGACGCCTCCGCCAACGCGTACGACGCCACGCGCGCCCGCCGCGCCAACTCGATGATCTCGCTCACCCTCTCATCGTATGGCCCCACGCTCACGAAGAAGGACGCCGATCTCACCAGACGGCCCCGAGCCCGGACGCCCGCCACTCACCAAACGCCGGCTCCTCGCCGCGATCACGCGTGGGCGTCCCGACAGGTAGCCCGTCCGGCCGGGTTACTGAGTGGTGGGGATCCGCGGATCGCCAGGCCATCACAATCGCTCGCAGAACGCACCACCGAGCGTGGCGGCGGCCGCCGGACACGCATTGTGATGGGCTTCAGGTCCGGCGCAGGCGGGGAAGGCGGGCGATCGCGTGGGAGAGCGGGACGATCGCGGCCAGGGCGATGGTGAGGCGGCGATCGGTCGGGGCGATCGGGACTCCAGCTGCCTTCAGCCGGTGCCAGGCCCAGAGCGAGAACGGGATGACGACGAGCGGTGTGGTGACCAGGCCCGGGGTGTAGCGGCGCAGTACGACGGACTGGGCCAGGTGGGTGCCGGCGTGGAGGCCGAAGCCCATCAGCGATGCCTGGAAGAACTTGCTTCGTCCGCCCGTGGCCGCACCCGCGGCGGAGGCGGCCGCGATCGCGACGCCGGTCAGCCCGATGGCCGTGGCCGCCTCGCTGCGCGACATCGGCAGCACCTTCGTGAGCGGTGCCGGCAGATCAGGCTGCTGCGAGAAGGACGGCATCGTCGCCAGTTCCTCGAGATCGTGCGCGATCCATGCGGCGAGCAGACCCCAGGCGAGTTTCACTCGGTCATCGTAGGTTCTTCCGGCGGAGGCTGCTGGCGGCGGTCGCGGATCATCTTGAACAGGGTGCGAAGGGTCAGCAGCGCGACGATTCCGACCAGTTGGCCACCCAGAATGACCTTGGTGACGTCGACCGCGGGCGACCAGGTGACCGTGTCGTCGCCGATCACGTAGACGCCGACCGGCCGTGCGGACAGCCCGAGGCCTCCGCCGGACCCGTCGGCCGCGCGGCCGTTGCTGTTGTCACCACGGCCACCACCTCCACCACCCCTGATCCGTGCGACCGGAAGCACGGTGATTCCTTTGTGCCTCACCGGAGCACCGAAGACCGTCCCGGCCTTGACACCGTCCACCACTCCCCGCAGCACCTCGAGAACGTCCGTCTGCGTTCCGTCCGGCTTTCCCATGTCATCTGCCTCCTGCATCTCGGCCGCTCACTTCGCAGCGGGTGTGCCGGCGCGCAGCCGCGCCGCGATGGTGTGCACCCAGTCGGCGATCCGTTCCTGGTTACGGAAGTCGCCGCCCTTGCCGTTGCGGACGATGCTCTTGGCGATGAATCCGCCGGCGTCCTCGGTGAGGCGGCCGCCGAAGGTCACGTGTTCGACGGCGCCGAGGCGCTCGAGCACCTTGGCGACCTGCGCCACGGGTGGGATCTCGCCGATATCAGCAGAATCGTCCAGCGGGCCGCTGCTGAACAGCCAGACCGGCCGGCCCAGAAGCGCCTTGATGTGTCGACGCGCGAATACTCGCGCATCACGATGCCACCGACCCGCGTAGAGCGCCCCGCCCAGCACGACAACGTCGTACTCGTCCACCGACCTCACATCGGCAGCCGGACGAGCCTGCGCCACCAGCCCTTCGGCCTGCAATGCGGCGACGATCATGTCGGCGATCCCCGCCGTCGACCCGTTCTTACTCCCGTACGCAACCAAGACGTTCATGTCGACTCCTCACACCTCCGTCCCAGACTCACCGAAACGACGGCCAAGCGTCAGGGCCCACGGACCCCCGCAGAACAGGACCTTTGGGGCAGGACAGCCGCAGTCGTTCCGGCGAAGCTCGTAGTGAGGAGGGATCATGCTGAAACGAACCGAACGCCGCCCCTCACGGGCCAGCAGGCGGACGGGCTACGTGTTCGCCACCGTGTTCAACGCTGCAGCGCTCTACGCCATCCATTTCTGGCCGGGCTGGCAGCAGTTGTCGTTCCTCACGTCCGAAACCCAGCAGATCCTCGGCTGGGTCACCGCGTCACTGATCGCGGGACTCGGCGCGAACGTCGTTTATCTGCTCGTGGATCCGCCGCAGCTGAAGGCGCTGGGTGACCTGGTCATCACCGGCGTCGGCCTGGTGGCGATCATCCGCGTCTGGCAGGTCTTCCCGTTCGACTTCGGCGACGCCTCGTTCGACTGGGCGTTGATGCTGCGGATCATGCTGGGTATCGGGTTCTTCGGATCGATCCTGGCCATGATCGTCCAGTTCGTCGTACTGGTGGCGCACGGAAGCCGCGCGCGGCGTTAGAGCAGCACCAGGTCGTCGCGGTGGACTACCTCGCGTTCGTACGCCGCTCCGAGTTCGCGGGCGAGGTCGCGGGTCGAGCGGCCTAGCAAATCGGGGAGTTCGGATGCGTCGTAGTTCACCAGTCCGCGGGCGATGACGACACCTGTCGGCGACACGAGGTCGACCGGGTCGCCGGCCGAGAAAGTGCCTTCTACCGCGGTGATTCCGGCCGGCAGGAGCGATGCGCGGCGCTGCGTGACCGCACGGACTGCTCCTTCGTCCAGCCGCAGGATGCCCTGACCCGACGTAGCGTGCGCCAGCCACAGCAGGCGCGTCTTGCGCCGCCGGCCGGTCGGGTGGAACAGCGTGCCGACGGGCTCCCCGCGAAGCGCCTCGCCGACCCGCCCGGCGGACGTCAGGATCACCGGGATCCCTGCCTCCGTGGCGATTGCGGCCGCCTCGACCTTCGTCTGCATGCCACCCGTGCCGACGTTCGACGAGCCGGTCTTCCCGATCGCGAGCGGCTCCAGGTCGGCGGCGCCACGGATCTCGGTGACCATCGACGTACCGGGTTTGCGCGGATCCCCGTCGTACAGGCCGTCGACGTCGGAGAGCAGGAGCAGCAGGTCGGCGTGCACGAGATGACTGGTCAGCGCCGCGAGCCGGTCGTTGTCGCCGAAGCGGATCTCGGTGGTCGCGACCGTGTCGTTCTCGTTCACGATCGGTACGACGCCCAGCTCGAGCAACCGCGCGAACGTCCGGTAGGCATTGCGGTAGTGCGATCGGCGCGTCACGTCGTCGACCGTCAGCAGCACCTGCCCGACCCGCAAACCGTGCGCCGCGAAGGCATCGCTGTAGCGCGCCATCAACAGTCCCTGACCGACCGAAGCGGCAGCCTGCTGCGTCGCCAGGTCACGCGGCCGGGTCCGCAATCCCATCGGAGCCAACCCGGCAGCGATCGCCCCGGACGAGACGAGCACGACCTCGGCGCCCTCCACCCGGCGCGCCGCGATGGCGTCGACGAGCAGCCGGAGCCGTTCGAGGTCGATCTTGCCGCGCTGGGTCAGCGACGACGAGCCGACCTTCACGACAATTCGCGTGGCGTTCAACGCCTCCGCGCGTTGTTTCATGGATCAACCGTTCTGGTCGAGTTGCTCCTGCGTCGCCAGCTCGCGCGCCTCTTTGCGCGCCAGCTTCGCCGCAGCGTCTGCTGCTCGTTTCGCCTCGGCCGGGGACAGGTCGACCTCGTCGGCGTCCCAGTTCTGGCCGTACTCCGACCAGTCCTCGGTCCGCTCGCCCTCCCGGAAGGCGTGGTACTCGCTGTCCTTCGCCCGCCGCCGCTGCGCCGCGGGACGATCCTCCTCGAGCCGGTGGTCCTCACCGCGCCGGGCGAGGATCTCCGCGCCGGCCTGGACGTCGGGCGCGAAGTCGAACACGATCGCGTTCGGTCCGTCCCCGATCACGACCGCGTCGCCCGGGTTCGCACCGAGCTTCAGCAGCTCCTCCTCGACCCCGAGCCGGTTGAGCCGGTCGGCGAGGTACCCGGTCGCCTCCGCGTTCGCGAAGTCGGTCTGCTTGACCCAGCGCTCGGGCTTCTGGCCCTGCACCAGCCAACCGCCGTCGTCCGGCAGCTTCTTCACCTTGAACTCGGGTCCGCCCTGCACCTGCGGCCGGATCACGATCCGCATGGTGTCGGGTTTCGCCTGCTCCGCACGCCGCCGTACGACGATCTCGGCCATCGCGAACTTCAAGGCCTCCAGGCCTTCGTGCGAAGCGGTCGAGATCGGGAACACCCGGTACCCGCGCTCCGCCAGCTCGGCCTGCACCATCTCGGCGATCTCGCGGGCGTCCGGTACGTCGATCTTGTTCAGGGCAACGAGTCGCGGCCGGTCCTCGAGCCCGCCGTGCGCCGCGAGCTCCCCCTCGATCGTGTCGAGGTCGCTCAAGGGGTCACGGCCCGGCTCGTACGTCGCGCAGTCGATCACATGCACCAGCGCCGCACACCGCTCCACGTGCCGCAGGAAGTCGTGCCCGAGCCCGCGCCCCTCGCTCGCACCCTCGATCAGACCGGGTACGTCGGCGACGGTGAACGTGGTGTCACCGGCAACGACCACGCCGAGGTTCGGGATCAGGGTGGTGAACGGGTAGTCGGCGATTTTCGGCCGGGCGCGGCTGATCGCGGCGACCAGCGACGACTTGCCGGCACTCGGGAACCCGACCAGGCCGACGTCGGCGACGACCTTCAGCTCCAGGACGAGCGTGCGCTCCTCGCCCTCCTCACCGAGTAGCGCGAACCCGGGTGCCTTCCGCGAACTGCTCGCCAGCGCCGCGTTGCCCAGACCGCCCTTACCGCCCTGCGCCGCGACGAACTCTGCGCCCGGGCCGACCAGATCCGCAAGGACCTCGCCGCTCGCCGTGCTGATGAGGGTGCCGTCCGGGACGCCGAGGACCACGTCGCCGCCGTTGGCGCCGGCCTGGTGGTCGCCCTTGCCCTGGGCACCGTTCGTGGCGGTGCGGTGGCTGGAGCGGTGGTAGTCGACGAGCGTCGTGACGTCGGGGTCGACGCGCAGGATCACGCTGCCGCCGTCACCGCCGTTCCCGCCGTCGGGGCCGCCGAGCGGCTTGAACTTCTCCCGGTGCACCGAGGCGCAGCCGTTTCCGCCGCGGCCCGCGGTGACATGCACCGTGACGCGGTCGACGAAGCTGGGGATGGCCATCGGTGGTTCTCTACTTCCTGTTGGGTGTTACTGACACAGCAAAAGGGCGGGTCCGCGGTATTCCGCGACCCGCCCCTTGCAGAGCTGCTGATACGTCCGGGTGGCGGTGTTACTCCGCCGGGGCCGGGACGATGTTGACGACGCGGCGACCGCGCCGGGTGCCGAACTCCACCTTGCCCTCGGCCAGCGCGAACAGCGTGTCGTCGCCGCCACGGCCGACCAGGTTGCCCGGGTGGAAGTGGGTGCCGCGCTGACGGACGATGATCTCGCCGGCGTTGACCAGCTGACCGCCGTACCGCTTCACGCCGAGGCGCTGGGCGTTGGAGTCGCGACCGTTACGGGTCGACGCTGCTCCCTTTTTGTGTGCCATGTCTTGATCAGCTCACTTCTTCTTCGCGTCGATCGCGGTGACCTTGACCTGGGTGTAGTGCTGACGGTGCCCCTGGCGCTTACGGTAACCGGTCTTGTTCTTGTACTTGAGGATGTGGATCTTCGGGCCCTTGGTGCGGCCCAGGACCTCGGCCGACACGGCCACGTTGGCGAGCGCCGCAGCGTCGGCCGTCACGGTGTCGCCATCCACGACGAGCACCGCCGGCAGCGACACAGTGTCGCCGACCTGGTCGGTCAGGCTGTCGATCTCGATGACATCGCCGACGGCGACCTTCTGCTGGGTGCCGCCACTGCGCACGATCGCGTACACCGTGGATCTCACTCTCTGCTGGATCGGAAAACTTACGGGGGCCTGCACAGACCTGGCGGCCCACACAAACATGGCACGCGGGGAACGCGCGCCGACGCTCAAGTTTACGGGTCCCCTCACAAGCGGGTCAAACTGGCTGCCCCGGCCCGTGAGGGACCCACATCACATCGCGTCAGCTACCGGTGGTGACGAGCTCCGAGGGTTCGGTCGTTTCACTGTCGGTAGCGGTCTTGCTCCGGCTGCGGCTGCTGCGCCGCCTCCGGGTGCTCTTCGGGGCGCCGTTCGGCGCGGCGTCCGTTGCCTCAACGGTATCCGAGGCGGCCGACGCGGTTTCCGGGGCCGGGAAGCCGGTGGCCTCGGGGCTCACGTGCTCGTCGGCGCCAGCGGACACCGGGTAGCCGGTGGGTTCCGGCGTACCGCCCGACTGCTCGCCTTGCTCGCCCTCGTGCTCGTCCGCCTTCGCGGAGGCGGCGGCGATCTGGGCCAGCTTCTGGGCGGCGTCGTGGTTGTGCTGCGGCGCCTCGGGCTCGGTGGCCTGCTCGTCGTCGCCCCGGCCCTTGCCACGACGGCGGCGCGAACTCTTCCGGCCGCCTTCCTCCGCCTGCGCGGGCTTCTGCTCCTGATGACCGTTGCCGTTGTGCTGGCCGTTGTTCTGGCCGTTGCGGCCGTCGCGGCGACGGGACTCCTTGGGCTCGTCGTGCAGGATCAGCCCGCGGCCACCGCAGTGGTCGCAGTTCTCGCTGAACGCCTCGAGCAGGCCGGTGCCGATCCGCTTCCGGGTCATCTGGACCAGGCCGAGCGAGGTGACCTCGGCGACCTGGTGCTTGGTCCGGTCACGGCCCAGGCACTCGACCAGACGGCGCAGCACCAGGTCCCGGTTCGACTCGAGCACCATATCGATGAAGTCGATGACGATGATGCCGCCGATGTCGCGGAGCCGGAGCTGCCGGACGATCTCCTCGGCCGCCTCCAGGTTGTTCTTGGTGACGGTCTCCTCGAGGTTGCCGCCGGACCCGGTGAACTTGCCGGTGTTCACGTCGACGACCGTCATCGCCTCGGTGCGGTCGATGACCAGCGAGCCGCCGGACGGCAGCCAGACCTTGCGGTCCAGCGCCTTCTTGATCTGCTCGTCGATCCGGTAGTCCGAGAAGACGTCACTGTGGGCCTTCTCGACCCGTTCGACCAGGTGCGGCGCGACGCCCTCGACGTACTCCCGGACCTGGTCGTACGCACGGTCGCCGGAGACGACCAGCTTGGCGAAGTCCTCGGTGAACAGATCCCGTACGACGCGGATCAGCAGGTCGGGCTCGCCGTACAGCAACTGCGGGGCCTGACCGTTCTTGGACAGCTTGTCGATCTCTTCCCAGGCCGTCTGCAGGCGGCTGACGTCGGAGGTCAGCTCCTCCTCCGAGGCGCCCTCGGCGGCGGTCCGGACGATGACGCCGGCCTCGTCGGGGACGATGTCCTTGAGGATCGTCTTCAGCCGGTTCCGCTCGGTGTCGGGCAGCTTGCGGCTGATGCCGCCGTTGCCGCCGCGCGGGACGTACACGACGTACCGGCCGGGCAGGCTGATCTGGTTGGTGAGGCGGGCGCCCTTGTGGCCGATCGGGTCCTTGGTCACCTGGACCAGGACCGACTGACCGGACTTCAGCACCTGCTCGATCTTGCGCGGGCCGTTGGCGCCACCAAGGGTTGCCCAGTCGACCTCACCGGCGTACAGCACCGCGTTGCGGCCCTTGCCGATGTCGATGAACGCGGCCTCCATGCTGGGCAGCACGTTCTGCACGCGGCCGAGGTACACGTTGCCGATCAGCGAGGTCTGCTCCGCGGTCGTCACGTAGTGCTCGACCAGGACGTTGTCCTCGGTCACCGCGATCTGGGTCACGTCCTCGCGGGACCGGATCACCATCGTCCGCTCGACCGACTCACGCCGGGCCAGGAACTCGGCCTCGGTGACGATCGGCGCCCGGCGACGGCCGGCGGCGCGGCCCTCGCGGCGACGCTGCTTCTTCGCCTCGAGACGGGTCGAGCCCTCGATCGCGGTGACCTCGTTCGCGCTGTTCTTGCTGCGCGGCTCACGGACCCGTACGACGGTCTCGTCCGGGTCGTCGGGGGACGCGGCGCTGTCCTCGCCCTTGCGGCGGCGACGGCGACGGCGACGGCGGGTGGAGCTGCCGCCCGCTTCGCCGTCCTCGTCCGTGTCGGCCTCGGCGTCGGCGTCTGAGTCAGCTGCCTGGGCGTCGGTGTCCTGCTCGGACTCGTCGTCCTGGTCGTCGTCGGACTGCTCGTCGGCGCTGTCGTCCGCGCCGTCCGCGTCGCCGGACTTGCGGCGACGGCGACCGCCACGGCGGCGGCGACGACGGCGGGTGCCTTCCTCGCCGTCCTCGCCCTGCCCGTCGGAGCTGTCAGCAGCCTCCGCGTCGGCGTCGGTGGTCTCGTCGGTGTCGTCGCTGTTGGCGGCGGTCTCGACGTGGGTCCTGGTGCGGGTCCTGCGGCTGGAGCGGCCCTCAGGCTTCGCGTCGGCTTCGCCGTCGGCCTGGTCGGCGCTCACGGTCTGCGGGGCGTCGTCGGTGGTCGCCTCGGCCGCGGTGTCGCGGGCCTCGGCGTCGCGGCCGCGACGGCTCCGGCGGCGGCGCGTGCCGGTCGGCTGCTCGTCGGCACCCGGCTCCGCGGCCGCGGCGTCCACTGCGGCAGTCTCCGCCTGGGCAGGCTGGGCCGTCTTGGACTGGCCGGACCTGGCCTGGGACGCCTTGGGCTGGGTGGTCTTGGCGGTCGCGGGCTCGTCGGGCTGCGGTACGTCGGTCGGCGCCTGGAACAGCACCGGCGCAGCAGCCGGCCGGCGGCGGGTACGCCGTGCGCTCGGCTCCTCGGCCTGGGTCTCGACGTTCGCAGCAGCCGCGGCGTCGGGAGCCGTCTGAGCCACGGGAGCCGCCGTTTGAGCGTCGGGAGCCGTGGTCGGGGCGTCGGACGCCGCGGAGTCGGCCGCTGCCGCGGCGGACTTCGTCGTACGGCGCCGAGAGCTGCGCTTCGTGGCCGGCGCCTCAGCAGCCCCGGCACCGGAAGTGCCGGCGTGATCGCCGGCCCCGGGGTTCGCGGAGGAACCGGTGGTCGCGGTGGCGTCGGCGGGCGCGGAGGCCGTAGACGCGGAGTCGGCGGCCGAGGCGTCGGTCGTCGGGGTGGCCGCGGTCTTCTTGGTGGTGCGTTTGCGGGTGGTCTTCTTGGCCGGAGCGGTCGGCTCGGCCTCGGCGGCGGTCTCCGCAGGGGTCTCCGCGGGCGGCGCGAACAGCTCCGGGAAGGTGTCCTGGGACGCGGCCTTCTTGGTGGTCCGCTTGGCGGTCTTCTTGGCCGCCGCGGCCTTCTTCGCGGGGGCCGCCGCAGCCTTCTTGGCCGGCGCCTTCTTGGCGGTCGCCTTGGCAGCCGTCTTCTTGGCCGGCTCAGCAGCCTCAGCGGCCGGCTCAGCGGTCTTCTTCGCGGCGCGCTTACGCGTCGTGGTCGTCTTCTTCGCAGCGGCCGTCTTCGCGGTCTTGCGGGTGGCGGCGGACTGGGCGGGGGCAGCCGTGCCGGCTGCTTCGGTGGTCGGCTCGTTGTCGAGCATGTAGTGCGGGTCTCCTCAAGCCCTAAGGCGCATCCGGCGACCCCTGTCACGGGTCCGGCGCGGCCGCAAGGCGGTCACGGTTCGCCTCACCGGGCCCTCGGATGGTGCACGGGCCGCGGTACGGCGGAAGCCTGCTGGATCCGCTCCGCCCGCGCTCAGGGCACAGAGGGAGCGGCGGCGTCGCCCTCCGCTGTGTGCGTCTGGCGGGGATCTGCCTGGCCGGTCGCGGTCGCCTGGTTGGCGTCGCGGTCACGAGCGAGCGGATCTTCCACCGTGCCGGTGTCCGTGGTGAGCGGGCCCTGGGCGAGCCTGGTCAAAAGAGCCGGGCCCGTCACCGGGAGCGTCGCTACCTCGAGCACGCCGGCGAGAACGTCGTCGGGTCTCACGGCCGGGGTTCCGTGCCGTAACACCACTTGCAGTATCGCACACGCCGCAACCGGCCCCGGTTCACTCGCGACGGTGAGTCGGAGAACAGCAGCCCGACAGTCGAACGAGCGAAGTCCCCGTTTGGTCATGCGCTCGACCAGAATTTCGTCCTGTTCGAGGAACGTCCGCACCGCCGCGGCGGCCGCCTCCGGATCCGCTCCGGGCAGCCCGATCTGCCACTCACTGGCCTCCAGCCGCTCGGCCAGCGCACCCGGCCCGGCGACAACCACCTCGAGGACGTCCAGCCCGGGCGGCAGCGCCTCGTCCAGGGCGGCCCGGACCTGGTCGGCGTCCCGCTCGTGTGTGAGCGATATCTCCAGATACTCCGCCTCGGAGGCGGCCCCGGTCGGCGCGGCACCGGCGTACGAGATCTTCGGGTGCGGGCTGAAACCGTGCGAGAACGCCACCGGGAGCTCGGCGCGCCGTACGGCGCGCTCGAACGCCCGCTGGAAGTCGCGGTGTGAGGTGAATCGCAGCCGTCCGCGCTTGGCGAACCTCACCCGCAGCTTCTGGACCGCGGGGAGCTGCTGCGACGGCGGCGCTTGAACTGGTGGCACGCGCACAGTCTCTCAGAACCAGCTCACTCCGACGGGGTGTACCGCGCCTCCGGCTCGAAGGCCGGCTCGGCGGCGGTATCGAGCTCGACGTGCACGACGCCGCGGAGATCGTCGAAGACGACGACCTGACTGCCGTCCGCGGGTACCCGGTCGGGCGAGGTCCGCATCCGCGCCTGAATCTCGTGCCGCCCGGCGGGCGAGTCGTACGCGATCGTGACCTGCAGTTCGGGGTCGTTCCCGAGCCAGATCACGACGCGCCCGAGCTTCACCTGTCCGGCGTACCGGCGCCCGTCCCGCCGCAGTCGTTCGATGGTCAGCTGACGCTGCCGCGCGTGCAGCAAGGCCGACGGCAGCCGAACCGCCACGGTGACGGCCCAGAGACCCGTCGCGACCGCCACGACGGCCGAGATGGCGATGGATTCGGTGCCGATTTCGCCGTGGACGGTACGCCGGAGTACGTCGGACGGATCGGGCGCGACCGCGGTGGCGGCCGAGACGAAGGCCCCGACTGACATCCCGGCCAGGAGCGGGGCGGAGCGGAGCAGACCTGCCGCACGCCGCTGCCCGAGCCGTTGGCGTGCGTTCTCGGTCAGGTCGGTCGTGACGGCGAGGACCAGGTAGCCCACGACGACAGCTGCCGCGATGAACCAGCCGGCCGACATGTGGCTGGGGATGTCGACGGCACAGGTGCTGGCCGGCGCTTCAGTCGTCGCGCACAACGCCGACGTACCCAGCAGGCTCACGGCGCCCCACCCCAGGAAGCACAGCAGAACCGAGACCAGCAAGCGGGTCGTCACGTGTCCAGGTCGCGCGCCAGGGGCGAGTCCGGTGATGCGGGACAGCTTGTCGGTTGTCGAGAAGACCGGCCGATGGTCCCACCAGTCCGTCGAGTCCTCCACCTCTGCCTCCCCAGGTCGCGATTCGCGACGAACCGTACCTGGAAATACTGCGAATAATCTCAGGGCTGGGCGGCCGACTTTCCGGTCAGGTAGAGGGCCCAGCCGAGGAGGCCGAACGAGACCAGGGCGAGCAGGGTCCGGGCCAGGTTGAAGGCCACCCATTTCGACTCGTCGAACGCCGCGCGGGCCGCCGCGACGTCGATCGTGGCCGGATCGCCCGCCGCTTTCAGCGCGTCGTTCAGCGGTACGTTCACCGCCACCGTCAGGATCATCGAGACCAGGTACAGCACGAACGCGACCGCGATCCACGGCAGCGCCTTCTCCTTGAGGCTGAGCAGGCCCGCGAGCAGCGTGAAGAGCAGTGCGCCGACGAATCCGAGGCCGAGGAACAGCGGATTCACGATCGCCCGGTCGACGGCCGTGAACGCCGCGACGAAGGTCCTGTCGTCGGTCTTGGCGAGGCCGGGCATGAACGCGTTCGCGTAGATCCCGTACACGCCGGCCACCAGGCCCGTCGTCATCGTGGCCGCCATCAACGAGGCCACCCGCAGTCCGTTCATCTCACTCCCTCGGTACGGCGGGAACTCCCCGCACCGAGAAAGTTAGAAGGTCCCGATTGCCGGGAACATGTCGGCGAAACTCACTTACATGTCCGTCCGGCTCAGAGCTTCGCGCACTGCCCGGAGCGTGGCCCGGAGACGTGGTTCGGCGCCTGCAGGTCGGTCGGCGCCGGGGTGTTGGCCGAGCAGCTGAGCGGACCGTTGACGGTGTTCCCGGCGAGCGTCACCGGGTCGGCCGTGCGACTGTTCGTGACGGATAGCGGTCCCTGGACGGTGCTGCCGACCGCGACCAGGCTGCGGGTGACGCCGCTCGCGCTCACCGGTCCGCCGATCGTGGAGCGCAGCAGGTGCAGGTCTGCCACCTGATCGGCACGGACAGGGCCGTTGACGCGCGAGTCGGTGACGACAAGGGATGCGCCGGCGGCGACCATGACGGCGGCGTTGACGGTCGCGTTGGTCAAGCACGTGACGCCTTTGCTGAGGTATAGCGGGCGGTCGTACGTCCCGGTGAGTGTCGTCGTACAGGCCGGGGGCGGGCGCAGGAGTGTGACGGCGAACCGGCGCGGGTCACCGATGTTGCCGGGGGCATCGATGGCGCGGTACTCGACCTGATGACGCCCGTACCCGGGCGGTACGTCGTCCCACGGAACGATCCGCGGTACGCCGAGCTTTCCGTACACGAGCTGGTCGATCGCGGTCCCCTCGGCGGTGAACCGGAACGGCGCGGACGCATCGGTCGGCCAGCCGTAGTAGTTGTACCAACCGTCCCCGTCGACGCGGAACTCCGGTACGACGTACCCCACGCTGTCGTCCGCCGCGGCCAGGCCCATCGTGAACGCGTCGTTGTAGATGTACTCCGGCCCGCTCGGTTTCTGCACTGTGAGCAGCGGTTTCGACATCGTCGGCGTCACGACGGGCGGTACGCCGTCGACATCCCAGCTGAGTGTTTCCGAGCCGGTCTGCGCGGTCAGGGTGTGGCGCCCGGTCAGCTTCAGCGGGGCGAGATCGAAGTCACGGTCGTTGCCGGGGTTGTCGACAATCCGACCGTCGACTTTCCACACAATCGCGCCGATGGACTGCGCGGTCTCGGCGTACACGACCTCGTCGGCGCCGACCGGATGCTCGGTCGACGTGGACCCGATGAACGTCGGCTCAAACGTTTGTGCAGCCGCTGGAAGGGACGGGTCGACGGTCCACGAACGAGTGGCCGTCGGCCGTACGGCGGGATCGCGGATGAAGTCGGTCGGGTCGACGATCGTCGCGGAAAGCGTGTGCGGCCCGGGCACGAGATCGAGAGTGGACAGGTCGACGGAACGGGCGTTCGCGGTCGGCAGCGCCGTACCGTCGAGGGACCAGTTGACGTCGAGCTCGTGGTCGACCGGGTGCAGGGTCTGCAGCCACACGACCTGGTCAGGGGCGACCGGTCCGGCCGAGGTGCTGTCCTGGAACAGGTTCGCCTTGGCGGAGAGGCGTTGGGTCATCCGCTCCCGCGACGGCTGGTCGAAGTAGTAGCCGAGGGCCTTCATCATCGAGTGCGCACTGGGCCGCCAGACGCCCGAACCGGCGTACATGCCGCCCTCGTACCGGCGGATCGTCCCGCCGGACTCGGACTTCTCCCCCAGCCAGCGCCACCACTTCTTGTGCTGCTCCAGCATTTGCTGCTCGGTGAGCAACGTGTGGTGGATCGAGGACGGCTCAGGACCGACGTACGGCGCACCGCGCTCGCCGCGGGCGTAGTAGTCGTACTCGTCCTGCAGCCCGCCGAGCGAGTGCCCGAGTTCGTGCGGCGTGATCAGGGCGGACAGCGCGTTGCCGCCGGACGCGGTGGCGTATGTCCCGCCCGCACCGCCGTACGTGTCGCTGTTGCCGATAGCAAGGATCTGCCGGTTGGCGCTCCTCGTTCCCGGGACGAGGTCGGCGTACTGCGTCGCGGCGGCCTGGCTGACCGTCAGCAGGCGCTGGACGCTGCCAGGGTTGCAGCCTCCCCAGAAGCCCATCTGCAGCGGGGTGTCGCGCTTCGGGTCGGTCAGACCGGGATCGCAGTCGACGCCGGACTCCGGGGACGCGATCTCGACGGCGTACACGTTGACGTAGTTCCGGTACGACTTGAACGGCTCGATGCTCCAGAGGATGTTCAGGTGCTTGTCGAGCTGCTCGCGGAACTTCGGCAGCTCGGCCGTCGTGTAGCCGTCGCCCATCACCACCAGGTTGAACCGCGACGCCGCCGGACCGGTTACCTGGATCGGTACGACGGTCGCGTCCGGGGCGGCTGCTCTCGCGGGCAGAGTTACCAGAACGCCGGCTAGCAGTGCTAGGACTGCGGTGACGAGCTTCGTGCGCATGGTTCTCTCCCCCACCTGGGCGACGGTGCCGTCAGCAGCTTACGAAGGCCTGCCGCCGAGTGTGAGGAGTTCCCGCGTGGCGACGTACGAGCCAAGCGGGCGATCGTGCGGCATCATGTGGGTTCCGGGAACGTGAGGCTGCGTGACTTTGAGGAAGGACGACCCGATGACGGAACCGGCACAGTCGCCGCGGCGGGAGCCGGACCCTGCGGTCGTGGATGCCGGCGACGGCGACGGCAAGGGCATCTACTGGGTGCTGAAGAACGTGCTCGTCGGACCGCCGGTGAAGCGGATCTTCCGGCCGAACGTGGTCGGCGCCGAGAACATCCCGGAGACCGGGCCTGCGATCATCGCCAGCAACCACCTCTCGTACTCCGACTGGATCTTCATGCCGCTGGTGCTGCGCCGGCGCGTCACGTTCGTGGCGAAGTCCGACTACTTCACCGGGGCCGGGATCAAGGGCCGGTTCCAGCGCGGGTTCTTCAAAGGCACCGGCCAGGTGCCGATCGACCGGTCCGGCGGATCGGCGTCCGAGGGCGCGATGCGGGCCGGGATGAAGGTGCTCGAGCGCGGCGAGCTGTTCGGGATCTACCCGGAAGGCACCCGCTCGCACGACGGGCGGCTGTACAAGGGCCGGACCGGCGTCGCGCGGCTGGCGCTCGAGGCCAAGGTGCCGGTGATCCCGTGCGGCGTGATCGGGACCGACGTGGTCGCCCCGCCCGGGAAGATCGTCGCGTCGTTCGCGTCGCCGACGGTGAAGTTCGGTGAACCGCTGGACTTCTCCCGGTACGAGGGGATGGAGAGCGACCGGCTGATCCTGCGGGCGGTCACCGACGAGATCATGTACAAGATCATGGAGCTGTCCGGGCAGGAGTACATCGACATGTACGCCACCAAGGCCAAGGCCCTCGAAGGGCGCGCGGTCACCGGGGCGCCGGAGAAGGTCCGCAAGGGGACGTCTGTGGACCCTGCGCCGTAGCGAGCAGGTGCTCGGCGGAGTGCCTCGGTGTGCTGGAGGGAAGGGGTCGATGCGGAGCATCGTTCCCTTCCCTCCAGTGCAGCGAGGTGCCCGCCGAGTGCCGCGCAGTAGGCGCAGGGTCCACAGACGTCTCCTAGGACGGACACCTGATCCGGGTGGTGAGATCGGGTGGGTCTACTCTGGGAGATCGTGGACGGACCGATCGCTTATCAGGGTGAGCCAGGCGCCAACTCGGCGATGGCGTGCACCGACATGTTCCCGGACCGCGAGCAGTTGCCCTGCACGACGTTCGAGGACGCGCTCGAGGCGGTCAGCAGCGGACGTGCCGGACTCGCGATGATCCCGGTGGACAACTCGATCGCCGGCCGGGTCGCGGACATCCACCACCTGCTGCCGGAGTCCGGGCTGCACATCGTCGGCGAGTACTTCCTGCCGATCCACTTCCAGCTGCTGGGTGTTCCCGGTACGTCGCTGGACCAGATCCGCACGGTCCGCAGCCATGTGCACGCGCTCGGGCAGTGCCGGAAGATCATCCGTGAGCACGGGTGGTCGACGGTCGTCGCCGACGACACCGCAGGTGCTGCGCGCGAGGTGTCGGAGCTGGGTGATCCGACCGTCGCGTCGCTGTCCCCGCGGGCCGCGGCCGGGCTGTACGGGCTCGAGACGCTGGCGTCCGACGTCGAGGACGAGCACCACAACACGACCCGCTTCCTGGTCCTGTCCCGCGAGCCGGAGGTTCCGCCGGTCGGGTCCGGTCCGACCATCACGTCGTTCGTGTACCGCGTGCGGAACGTCTCCGCCGCGCTGTACAAGGCCCTCGGCGGGTTCGCGACGAACGGCGTCAACATGACCAAGCTGGAGTCGTACCAGCTGGGCGGCATGTTCTTCGCCACCCAGTTCTACGCCGACATCGAAGGCCACCCCGAGGACCCGAACGTAGCGCTGGCGCTCGAGGAACTCGCCTTCTTCTCGGTAGAGGTCCGCATCCTCGGCGTCTACCCCGCCAACGAGTTCCGCACCCAAATAGCCGAACCCGCCGCCAACCGAGCCCTCCGCCCGCACCACTAACCCAGCACCCCCGCCCGCCCCCACGCCGCCCCTCCCACCACATCACGGGGCGTCGCACAGGTTCTCGGGGCGTTGCACCTGTTATTGCCTGTTCACCACCCCCACCACCCCGGCCCACCCCCACAACCGGCTGCGCTCACGCCCCACAGACACCCCCCCGGTCTGTGGGAACAGGCAATTGCCTGTCCCCACTCCCCACCGTCTGTTCCCAGTTGGATCAGAGGGCCAGGACGGCGTGTACGGCGGGGCTCAGGTGGGTCTTGTCGTCGGTGCGGAGGTCGAACCACCGCCACCCGGCCGTGTCCGGGGAGGCGAGCGTGGGCGGTGCGGTCGGTGGGCGAGGTAGGTCGAGGAAGACGCCGCGGTGGTGGAAGTTGATGGCCGCGCCGGTGGAGGTCGTCCGCACGTGAAGGGCGAAGGGCTTGAAGTGGCCGGCCGTCGCCAGGTGAAGGCCGAGCTCTTCGTGGAGTTCGCGTTCGAGGGTTTCCGGCCAGGACTCGCCCGGTTCGGGACTGCCTCCAGGCAGGTCTAGGAGGCCGGTGTAGGGGCCGCGGGTTTTGTGGATCAGGAGGATGCGGTTCGCGTCTCGGGATTCGGGCGTAGACGCCGAAGTGGTGCTGCGGTGCCGGGCCCATCGGAGGATGGTAATTCGCGGGCAGCGGCGGATGGGGCGGCATAGGGTCGCGGGATGGAGATCGTGCGGGTGGACGGGCGGGATGCGGACGCGTTTCGGCGGTTCTATGAGGTGAAGTTCGACGTACGGCGGGAAGAGCTGGAGTTTCCGGCGGGCATGGGGCTCGAAGAGGCTCGGGTGTTCATGGCGCGCGAGCATGCGGAGGTGCGGGCGGACGGGCTCGGGCTGGTGGACGGGGACACGTGGCTCGGGGTCGCGTGGCTCGACTGGTGGTTGGTCGGGAACACCGACACCGTGGACGTGGAGCTCGCGGTTGCTCCGGCGTACCGGCGGCGCGGGGTTGCGACGAAGCTGCTCGACGCGGCGATCGAACGGGCCCGGGCCGACGGCCGGCGGATCGTGTCGGGGACGAACGTCGCCGGTGATCCGGTGACCGGAGAAAGCCCGGGTACGGCGTTCGCGGCGGCGCGGGGGTTCGTGAAGAAGCATGCCGAGCTGCATCAGGTCGCCGAGCTGCCGATGACCGACGTGGTGGAACAGCCGGTCGACGGGTACGAGATCGTCCAGTGGCGGGAGCACGTGCCGGACGAGTGGCTCGAGCAGTTCGTGGAGTTGCTGAGTGGGATGAGCGAGGACGTACCGACCGGCGATCGCACCTCCGAGGCGGTTCACTGGACGCCCGCGCTCGTCCGTGACGCCGAGGACCGCCGCGTCGCCCAGGGCCGGTTCACCTACACCACAGCCGCCGTACACCCCGCGTCCGGCGAGCTGGCGGCGTACACGCAGATGGGCGGTACGCCGGAAACCCCGGACCGACTCAACCAGTACGACACCTACGTACGTCGTGCGCACCGCGGCAACCGTCTCGGTATCGCGGTGAAAGGCCCCAACCTCCGCGCCCTCCAGGCCGACGTCCCGCTGCCCGCCGTACTCCACACCTGGAACGCCCCCGAGAACGCGCCCATGATCGCCGTCAACACCAAGCTCGGCTTCCGCCCGGTCGCCCAACGCACGATGTGGGAGCGGATGCTCTAACTTGCGCGTCTACGGGTGCGGATCCGCCACAGGACGATCGCGATCACGACGACACCGGCCACGACCAACGCGGCGAGCCGGCCGAACGTCTTCTCCACGCGTGCGTACGAGTTGCCGGCGAGGTAACCGATCAGCACCGCGGCAGTCCCCCACCCGATCCCGCCGGCCGCGTTGAACGCCAGGAACTTCAGGTAGCGCATCCCCGACATCCCAGCCAGCGCAGGCATGGTGGCGCGCAGGAACGCCACGAACCGCCCCAGGAACACGGCCGTACCGCCTCGCTCGGCCAGCTGCCGACGGGCTGACTCGAGCCGACCTGCCCGCCGCTTCAGCACCCGGGTAGCCAGCAAGCGTGGCCCGAAGTACCGCCCGACCTCGTAACCGACACTGTCCCCGAGGACCGCTGCACCGATTACCACCGCCAGGACCACTGGGAGCGACGTATGGCCGAGGGCCGCCGTGACTCCACCGAGGACCGCAGCCGTCTCTCCCGGCAGCACGAACCCGACGAACAACGCGTCCTCGGCGAACACCAGCAACCCGACTATGCCGTACACGGCGATCCCGTGCAGCCCCAGCAGCCAGTCGGTCAGTCCCTTCATGGCACCTGCCGGACGAGGACCGCTCGCAATCTCGTCCCGGCGACCGCACCCACGGCCCAGGTCAGCGGCCGCCGCACGAGCAACCAGGCGCCGACGGCTACAACTGCGCCGAGCAACAGTCCTGCCGCGACATCGGCCGGGTAGTGGGCAGCGATGTAGACCCTGGTGACCGCCATCAGCACCGCGGCGACCGACGCGACGATCCCGAGCCGCCGGTTCACGATCCACAGCCCGGCCGCGACCGCACCTGCCATCGTCGCGTGGTCGGACGGGAAGGACGGGTCGGTACTGCGGTTCGCGAGCACCAAGATGCCCGGCAGCGACGCGTACGGGCGGGCCTCGTGCACCGCATGCACGATCGGTTGGTTGACCGCCACGGCCAACAGCGTCGTACCCCCGGCACTGATCGCTGCGGCCACCGTCGTCAGCCGGCCCGAGCGCCACGCGACCCACCACCCGGCGACGAGCAGTACGGCGAACAGCACCACGCCGTACGCCGCGAACGCCCGCGCCGGCGCGTGCAGCCACGGCGTGGCCCGCGCGAAGGCGTTGACCTGCTCGAACAACCACCGATTCATCGCGGGTCCTTCTTCTGAAGTTCAGTCGATTGATGCTACTCACCTCCGCTGAGCCCAGCCTGAGTACGAGCGCCGCGGTCGCCCCGACGAACGCTTGAAATTCGTCAACCGTCACAGCGGATCGGGAGAATTTGACTGCCGGTGCGCGAGGGGTTGTGCACGGGCGGTGATGAGCGGATCGTGAAACCAGAGCAGCGACTTGGGGGCCGACTGTTCGGTGGGGGAAGACGGCAGGACCGTCTTCGGTCGAGGGGTGCGCGCTGGGGGTGGTCTCTCTTCGGTTCGGCGTGCGCCGGCCTGCTCGTGCGCCCCCGCAGAAGGGGGAGAGATGCCGAGGAAGGCCAACGGGCGGGCGGACAAGCACGGAGATGACCGGATGCCGGGCGAGGTCCCGGCGAGCGAGTCGAACGGGCATGCCACGAACGAACAGCCCGCGGTGAACGGGATGCCGGCTTCCAGCAGTACGACGAACATGAGCGGCGGCGGATCGCCGGTCGCGGACATGGGCGGTGGCGGATCGCCGGGCGGCGCCGGAATGAGCGGGGGCGGAACGCCTGGCGGGGCAGGCATGACAGGTGGCGGATCGCCTGGCGGTGCCGGGATGTCGGGCGGCGGCCAGGCCGGTGGTGCCGGTATGAGCGGCGTGACCGACGGCGGACGCACGGACTTCCCGACCCGTCGCCAGTGCGGCGTGATGGACGTGCACCGGCGACTGCTGTCGACCTCACCGGCGTACGCCGCAGCGCGGTCGGCGCTCGAGACCGCGACGATGAGCTACGTCGCGGCGCAGCAGCGGTTCACCGGGATCGCCCGCATCCCCTGCGTCGTCCATGTCGTCTGGAACACCAACGCGCAGAACATCTCGCAGGCCCAGATCGACAGCCAGATCGACGTACTGAACCGCGACTACCGCGCCACCAACCCGGACACCAGCATCGTTCCGGGCGTGTTCAGCGGCCTGATCGCGGACACCCGGGTCGAGTTCTACCTGGCCACCGAGGACCCGAACGGAAACCCGACGACCGGCGTCACCCGGACCCAGACGAGTACGGCGAGCTTCGGCACCGACGACAAGGTGAAGTCGTCCGCGACCGGCGGCATCGACCCGTGGGACACCGCCCACTACCTGAACATCTGGGTGTGCCAGCTCGGCGGCGGCCTGCTCGGGTACGCGCAGTTCCCGGGCGGCCCGGCGAACACCGACGGCGTGGTCATCCTGCACAGCGGCTTCGGCACGAACGGTACGGCGACGGCGCCGTTCGACCTCGGCCGGACCACGACCCACGAGGTCGGCCACTACCTGAACCTGCTCCACATCTGGGGCGACGACGGCAGCGGCTGCAGCGGCAGCGACGAGTGCGCCGACACCCCGAACGCAGCCGGCCCGAACTTCGGCGTACCGACGTTCCCGCACGTGACCTGCAGCAACGGGCCGAACGGCGACCTGTTCTACGACTACATGGACTACACCGACGACCGCGGCATGGTCATGTTCACCACCGACCAGGTGACGCGGATGCAGGCGTGTCTGGACACGGCGCGCAAGGACCTGCCGGACTTCGGCGGCGCCGGTACGCCGGAACCCGCCGGATCGGTCGTGGCGTGGGGCGCGAACCGGCTCGACGCGTTCGTGCTCGGCACCGACCTGGCGATGTATCACAAGTGGTGGGACGGATCGGCCTGGGGACCGTCCGTCGCAGGTTACGAGTACCAGGGTGGTATCTGTATGAGCGCTCCTGAAGTCGCGTCCTGGGCGCCGAACCGGCTGGACGCGTTCGTCCTCGGCACCGATCACGCGCTGTACCACAAGTGGTGGGACGGCACGGCCTGGAACGGCTACGAGAACCTCGGCGGCGTCTGTATGAGCCCGCCGCGGCTGGCGACCTGGGGACCGGACCGGCTCGACGCGTTCGTCCTCGGCACCGACCGGGCGCTGTACCACAAATGGTGGGACGGCACGGCCTGGAACGGGTACGAGTACCTCGGCGGGATCTGCATGAGCCCACCGGAAGTCGTTGCCTGGGGCCCCGATCGGCTGGACGCGTTCGTGCTCGGCACGGACAACGCGGTCTACCACAAATGGTGGGACGGCTCAGCCTGGAACGGGTACGAGTACCTAGGTGGCGTCTGTGCCTCGCCGCCGCGGGTCGTCGCCTGGGGCTCCGACCGGCTGGACATGTTCGTCATCGGCACCGATTCGGCGTTGTACCACAAGTGGTACGACGGCTCGGCGTGGTCGGACTGGGAGTACATGGGCGGTGTGTGTACGACGGCGCCGACCGTCGTCTCGTGGGGTCCGGACCGGCTCGACGTGTTCGTGCTCGGAACGGACTCGGCGCTCTACCACAAGTGGTGGGACGGGTCCGCGTGGGGACCGTCGCTCACCGGGTACGAGTACCTGGGCGGGATCTGCACCGACGAGCCGCGCGTGGTCTCGTGGGACACGAACCGGCTGGACGTGTTCGTCACCGGCACCGACAAGCAGCTCTACCACAAGTGGTGGGACGGCTCGGCCTGGAACGGCTACGAGCCGCTCGGCGGCGTCATCAGTGACTTCAAGGTGACGGTGCCCGACTCGCCCGCCACGATCCACCAGGGGGTGGGGCTCTGACCACCTCACCGATCGGGCACTGGACGCATTCCGTCGAGGAGGACCACGACGGGATCAGCGTCTACCGCCGCGACGACTACGCCTTCCCGCCGGCCCGCGGCCGGCGGGGGGTGGAGTTCCGCGCGGACGGCACGCTGGTGGAGTACGCGATCGGTCGCGGCGACGCGCCGGAGGCCCGGCCGGCAGGCCGCTGGGACACCACCGGCGAACTGCTCCGCGGCTCCTCCGCCGGCAGCGGCCGGATCGTCGCAGCCACGCCCGACCGCCTCGAGATCGCCTGGCAGGGCTGACACCACCCGGGGTTGCCCTACTTTGAGAAGCCACCAGCCAGTTCCGCAGCTCGAAAATGGTCGGTGGGTTCTCAAAGTCGAGGGTCCGGCTCGCATTGATGAGGACTGACATGGCTACAGGACCTGTGCGGTATCTCGTGGTACCGACCTCGGATGCTGGTGGTGCTGCGCGGGCGGCGCGGTTCGGGGAGCGGACGCTCCTCTGGGTCCCGGCTGACCAACGCCTCGGCCGGGCCTCCCGAACCGCTCCCGGACTGCTGCTCGTCACCCAGGTGGGCCGCAGCTTCCAGGACGAGTACCCCGACGTTTCCCCCCTGCTCGATCACGGCCGGCACCTGGTGATCTCGGCCGCCGACAAGCCCCGTCGACGGTCCAACCACTGCTGGCGGATCGAGCCCCTGCGAGCCGGTACGACGGTCATCGACACCCCTCCCGTCGTACCGGCGCGCGCCGACCCGGCCGTCGCGCAGCTCGTCGCCGACGTGTCCACGACGTCGTACCAGAGCGACCTGACCTGGCTGGCGAGCCTGCCGACCAGGCATTCGCTGAGTACGACGTTCACGCAGGCGACGGACTTCGCCGCCGACCGGATGGTTGCCCTCGGCTACCAAATGTCCCGGACGCCGGTCGCCGTCGGCGCCGGCCGCTCGGCGAACCTGATCGGCGACCGGGCCGGTATCGGATCCGACCGTGGACTGGTGATCGTCACCGCCCACCTGGACTCGATCAACCTGGCGGGCGGCCCGGCCGCAGCGGCACCGGGAGCCGACGACAACGGCAGCGGCTCGGCCGGGGTGCTGGAGCTCGGTCGATTGTTGGCAATCCGACTGTGGAAACACGACATTCGCCTGATCCTGTTCGGCGGCGAGGAGGAGGGCCTGTTCGGCAGCAAGCAGTACGTCGCAACGCTGCCGCCGGCCGAGCGGTCCCGGGTCCGCGCCGTACTCAACATGGACATGATCGCGACCAAGAACTCCGCAACACCGACCGTTCTCCTCGAGGGCGCACAGGTATCGGAAGCTCAGATCAGTGCGCTGGCGTCTGCTGCCGCGACGTACACGGGGTTGAAGGTGGAGACCTCGCTCCATCCGTTCGCCAGCGACCATGTCCCGTTCATCGACGCCGGGATGCCCGCGGTGCTGACAATCGAGGGCGCGGACAGCGCGAACGGTCACATCCACTCCGCCAACGACACCCTGAACTTCATCGACTGGTCGTTCGCCACAGAGATCCTGCGGATGAACATCGCCGCCCTGGCCGGCTGGCTGGAGCCCGCGGCCGTCCGCCCACGCCCCGCCGGCTCGGTCGTCTCTTGGGGCCCGGGCCGGATCGACGTCTTCGCGGCCGGCACGGATTCCGCCTTGCTCCACAAGGCTTTCGACGGTTCTTGGCACGATTTCGAGGCGCTGGGCACGGTATGAAGGGTGTCGCAGGGTCCTCAGACACCCTTTAAGCTGTCAGGTATGTGGAGCCCGAATGCGCGTGACGTTGGCGGACTTCCGACGCGGTACGGCGTCCAGACCCGGCCGCGGGCCGTCGTCCGCAGCGATTCGCTCGACGCCGCGGACCTGGCCGCTTTCGAGGCGCTCGACGCGGGACTCGTTCTGGATCTGCGGTCCGACTGGGAGATCAAGCAACCACATCCGCTCGAGGGCACACCGGCGTACCAGCGGATCCCGTGGATCGACCCGGAGGCCGAGCGGCTGCGTGATGCGGAGGCGGAGCCGCGGCTGGTCGATGTCTACCGCAACAGCCTCACGCGCAACGCGGCCCACATCGGCCGGATCTTCGCCGCGATCGCGGACGCGCCGGCGGATCGGCCGGTCGTGGTGCACTGCAAGGCGGGCAAGGACCGCACCGGCCTGACCATCGCGGTGCTGCTCGACCTGGCCGGCGTACCGCGGGAACAGATCGCGGCCGACTACGCGATCAGCGAGGTGCACCTAGGGATCCAGGACGGACCGGAGTTCACCCGGACCCTTCCGGAGACGATCCTCGGTTCACTCGAGCACCTCGACGAGCTCGGCGGTGTACGTGCGTACCTGTCCTGGCTGGGGTTGAGCGCGGCCCAGATTCACCGGCTCGCCACGCGGCTCGTGCCGGTCGACGTGCAGGCGATCGTGTTCGACTTCGACGGCCTGCTGATGGACACCGAGACCACGATGGTCGAGAGCTGGCGGGCCGAGTGGGCGCACCACGGTCTCGAACTCGAGCTCGACGGCTTCTGGCCCGGCCACGGCGGTGACATCACCGAGGACCGGTACGCGATCCTCGCCGCCGCCGTCGGCACCGACTTCGACCGGACGGCGAGTCACGCCCGCCGCGTCGCGCACCGGGAGCGAATGCACGCCGAGCTCGACTTCCGGCCAGGGATCCGGGCCTGGATCGCGGCGGCGCGGGAGCTGGGCCTTCGGGTGGCGATCGCCAGCAGCTCGCCGCGCAAGTGGGTGGTCGGCCACCTGGAGCGGGTCGGCGCGGTCGATCTTTTCGACCACATCGTCACCGGCGACGAGGTCCAGACGCACAAACCCGATCCGGCGATCTACGAGCTGGCCCTGCAGCGTCTCGGCGTACCTGGCTCATCGGCGATCGCTGTCGAGGACACGCCCCATGGCGTGGCTGCGGCGCAGGCTGCCGACATGTACGCCGTCGCCGTACCCAATCCGTTCGTCACGGCCGACGCGGTGGCCGAGGCCGACCTGGTTCTGGGCAGCGCTGACGAGCTCTTGCTCACCGACTTGCTTCTTTCCGCCGCGCCGAAAGTCTCGACGTCTCGTAACTGAGTGACCTAATCTGCTGACCCTCTGTAGGTTTCCAACTGGAGGGTGGTCAGATGCGGAAACTCGTAACGACGGTCGCGGCTGTTGCGGCGGCTGCGGCAGGGCTGACGGTCGCGGCGCCGGCTCAGGCGTCGACCTCGGCCTGCGATCTGGTGACGGCGAAGTCGGTCGGGTACTCGGCGTCGATGCTGTACGTCGCAGTGGGCCTGGAGGGTTGCTCCAACAGCGTGACCGAGGTGCGCGTCGAGCTGCAGAAGGGCGCCAGCGCGAGCGGGCCGTTCACCACGGTCGCGGAGACGTACGCGTACTCCGGCGGCGGTGCCTGGTTCGATGAAGGCACCGGCTGCGGCTACTACGTCGGCGTGGCCCACTGGCAGGACCAGACCGAGACAACCCCAACCCCGGCGTACTACTGCAACTGACGTTCGAGGGGCCTGCGGCATCGCGCCGCAGGCCTCACACCACGGACAGCGGCAGGAGCTTCTTGCCGGTCGGGCCGATCTGGATCTCGGTGCCCATCTGCGGGCAGACGCCGCAGTCGAAGCACGGCGTCCAGCGGCAGTCCTCGACCTCGATCGCGCCGTCCTCCTCGAGCGAGTCCTGCCAGTCCTCCCACAGCCAGTCGCGGTCCAGCCCCGAGTCCAGGTGGTCCCACGGCAGTACTTCGGCGTACTCGCGCTCCCGCGTCGTGTACCAGGCGAGGTCGACCGGCTCGTCGGCGAGCGCCTTCTCGGTGCACTCGATCCAGCGGTCGTACGAGAAGTGTTCGCTCCAGCCGTCGAAGCGGCCGCCGTCGCGCCACACCGCCTCGATCACGCGGCCGACGCGCCGGTCGCCGCGGGACAACAGTCCCTCGATGATGCCGGGCTTGCCGTCGTGGTACCGGAAACCGATCGCCTTCGCGTAACCCTTCTCGGACCGGATGGCCGCGCCGAGCTTCGCCAGCCGCGCGTCCGTCTCCTCCGCGCCGAGCTGGGCGGCCCACTGGAACGGTGTGTGCGGCTTCGGCACGAACCCGCCGATCGACACCGTGCACCGGATGTCGCGCCGGCCGGACACCTCGCGGCCGGTCTCGATCACCCGCTTCGCGAGGGCGGCGATCGCCAGCACGTCCTCGTCGGTCTCGGTCGGCAGGCCGACCATGAAGTACAGCTTCACCTGCCGCCAGCCGTGGCTGTACGCCGCCGCGACCGTGCGGATCAGGTCCTCCTCGGTGACCATCTTGTTGATCACCTTGCGCATCCGGTCCGAACCGCCCTCCGGCGCGAAGGTCAGACCGCTGCGCCGGCCGTTGCGGGAGAACTCGTTGGCCAGCGTGATGTTGAACGCGTCGACCCTTGTCGAAGGCAACGACAGCGAGACGTTGCTGCCCTCGTACCGGTCCCCCAGGCCCTTCGCGACGTCGGCGATCTCGCTGTGGTCGGCGCTCGAGAGACTGAGCAGGCCGACCTCCTCGAACCCGGACTGCTTGAGCCCGTTCTCGACCATGTCGCCGATCGTGGTGATGCTGCGCTCGCGCACCGGCCGGGTGATCATGCCCGCCTGGCAGAAGCGGCAGCCCCGGGTGCAGCCGCGGAAGATCTCCACGGAGTACCGCTCGTGCACGGTCTCGGCGAGCGGGACCAGCGGCTTCTTCGGGTACGGCCACGCGTCGAGGTCCATGACCGTGTGCTTCGCCGTACGGAACGGAACGCCTTGGCGGTTGGGTACGACGCGCTGGATCCGGCCGTCCGGCAGGTAGTCGACGGTGAAGAACTTCGGGATGTACACACCGCCGGACTTCGCCAGCCTGAGGAGCACCTCGTCGCGGCCGCCCGGGCGGCCCTCGTCCTTCCACTCCCGGATCACCTCGGAGATCGCCAGCACGATCTCCTCGCCGTCACCGAGCACCGCGGCGTCGATGAAGTCCGCGATCGGCTCCGGGTTGAACGCGGCATGCCCGCCGGCCAGCACGATCGGGTCCTCGTCCGTGCGGTCGACCGCGTGCAGCGGGATCCCGGCGAGGTCGAGCGCGGTCAGCATGTTCGTGTACCCGAGCTCGGTCGAGAACGACAGCCCGAAGACGTCGAACGCGCGCACCGGCCGGTGGCTGTCCAGGGTGAACTGCGGGATGTCGTTGTCCCGCATCACCTTCTCCATGTCCGGCCAGACGGAGTACGTCCGCTCGGCCAGGATGTGGTCGCGCTCGTTCAGCACCTCGTACAGGATCTGCACGCCTTGGTTCGGCAGCCCGACCTCGTACGCGTCCGGGTACATCAGCGCCCACCGGACACTGACGGCGTCCCACTCCTTGCTGACCGAGTTCAGCTCACCACCGACGTACTGGATCGGCTTCTGCACACTCGGCAGCAACGCCTCCAGGCGCGGGAACAGCGATTCGACAGTCATAGCCACTTCCAGTCAGCGATCAGAGCGCCTACCAGCCTAACGCCGCGATGGCTGGATGCCGCATTCAGCCGAGGTGGGCGAGGAGGAGGGGGTTGATTGCTTCGGGGTGGGAGTAGGTGACCAGGTGGGCGGCGTTTTCGATGATTTCCAGGTGGGCGCCGGGGATCTGGGTCGCCAGGGGTACGACGGTTTCGGGTGGGACGGACGTGTCGGATTCGGTCGTGATCAGGAGGACCGGGGCGGTGATCGTGGACAGGCCGGGGAGGAGGTTGGTGGTGCTGAGGGCCTCGCAGCAGGCGGCGTAGCCCTCGGCGGGGCAGTCCAGCAGCATCCGCCGTACGGGCTCGGTGTCCTTGAACTCCGGGAGGAACCAGCGACCCAGGGTGGCGTCAGTGATCGCCTGCGTTCCTTCGGCTCGGACCTGGGCGGCTCGCTCGCTCCACATCTGCGCGTTCTCGGCCGGGTTGGACGGCGGGCAGAGCAGCGCGAAACGGTGGAAGCGGTCCGGGGCGTTCTGCGCGAGCCACAGGCCCACCGCGCCGCCGAGCGAGATCCCGACGTACGACGCCTGCTCGACTCCGAGCGTGTCGAGCAGCTCGACGACGTCGCCGCCCAGGTCGTCGATCGTGTACGGCCCGTCGGGCACCTCCGACCCGCCGTGACCCCGGTGATCGAACGCCACCACCCGGAACCGCTTCGCCAGTACGTCGACCTGCGGCGTCCACATTCTCTGATCGGCACCGAGCGACGACCCGAGCAGCACTACGGGCGCATCGGCCGGTCCTGTCTCCACGTAGTTCAGTCGCATGTTCCCACTTTACGGACGGACCGATTCCTTTCCGGGAGCTGCACGGTCTGTACGGGTATGACCAGCTTCAGTGTGTTCCTTCCGTCCGGATTCGGTGGCGAACTCTCCGGCCTCGAACCGGCCGACGCGTTCCGGCAGATCGTCGAGGTGGCCCAGGCCGCCGACCAACTCGGGTTCCACGCCGTATACGTCCCGGACCACCTACATCCGATTCCACCCTCGCAGGCGCCCGTGTTCGAGGCCTGGACGCTGCTCACCGCCGTCGCGGCTGCCACCGAGCGGGTCCGGATCGGGCCGCTCGTCACGTCCAACAGCTACCGCAATCCTGCCCTGCAGGCGAAGATCGCGTCGACGGTCGATGTCGTCAGCAACGGTCGGGTCATCTTCGGGATCGGCGCCGGCTGGTACGAGCCCGACTACCTCGGCTACGGGTACGAGTTCGGCACGGCCGGCGACCGGCTGCGGCGCCTCGACGAAGCGGTCCAGCTGGTACGCCGGTTCTGGGCCGAGGAGTCGGTCGACTTCGAGGGCAAGTACTACCGGGCGTCCGGAGGACTCAACCAGCCGAAGGGCATCCAGCAACCCCACATCCCGATCCTGGTCGCGGGCGCCGGCGAGCAGAAGACGCTCCGGACGGTCGCGCGCTGGGCCGACGCGTCGAACATCATCGACTCCCCCGCGATCCTCCGGCACAAGTACGACGTACTGCGCAAGCACTGTGCCGATGCCGGCCGGCCGTACGACGACATCTGGCGGACCGCGACCACGTCGTACATCCTGGGCGATTCCGACGCGGCTGCCCGCGAGCGGGTGCCAGCGGGCGCCGAGTTCGCGTTCCCCGGCGATCTCGCGTCGTACGGGCTGATCGGCACCGAATCGACGATCCGTGACCGCATCGCGGCGTACGAGGACGCCGGCGTCCAGGAACTCGTGGTGGGCTTCGAGAACAGCCTGAGCGTGGACGGCCTCCGGCAGTTCGCCGAGCTCTTCCTGTAGCCGGCGGTGTCCTGGCGACAGAGCGGGTCAGTGGTCCGGTAGTGGCATCACTGTTGTGCGGTGGTGGTGTTCGAAGACGATCGAGCTGCGGATGTCGGCGATCTCCTGGCGTTTCGCGAGGGCGAGGACCAGGTCGCGGAGTGCCTGGGTGTCCTTGACGGCGACGTGGGCGAGGAAGTCGGAGCCGCCGGAGACCATGAACATGTCGAGCGTCTGCGGCAGGTCCAGCACGTACTTCTGGAAGGCGGTCGCCACGGCCATCGCCTGCGGCCGGAGTTTGATCGAGATGATCGCCTGGGTGGACCGGTCGATCGCCTTCAGGTCGACGGCCGCGTGGTACCCGCTGATCACCCCGCGGTCGCGCAGCCCGCGGATCCGCTCCAGGCAGGTCGACGGGGCGATCTCGAGCTCGGCCGCCATGTCCCGGTTGGTCCGGCGGGCGTCGTTCTGCAGCATCCGCAGCAGCGCCGTATCAAGTTCGTCCATGCCGGCCAGTTTCGCAGATTCGCCGAACGATGTTCGGAGTGCGGCCAGATCGGCCGACCGTCGGGTTAGCGTGACCGCTGTGCTGACGAACAAGATGGTCGTGGTCATCGCGGCCGAAGCCCCCATCGGTGTCGCCCTCAACACCGCCGCCCTGCTCGGGGTCGGCGTCGGCAGGCACCACGACGACACGGTCGGACCCGACACCACCGACGCCGCCGGCGTCCCTCACACCGGCATGTGCGCGTACCCGATCCCGATCCTCCGCGCCCCCGCCGACACCCTCAGCACCCTCCGCGCCGAGGCCGCAGCGCGCCCCGAGGTCACGATCCACGACATGCACCAGGTCGCCCAGCAGGCCCGCACCTACGACCAGATGTCCACAACGCTCGCCGGCACCAAGCCCGAGGACATCCAGTACCTCGGCCTGGCCCTCTACGGCTGGCGCACCTCCATCGACTCCCTCACCGGAGCCCTCCCCCTCTACCGCTGACCCGACCGCGACAGCTCCACCACTGAGCGAGGGCTCCCCCTTTCTCCAGCTACTCGGGCAGGTGCGGGGTGATGAGGCCGAGCAGGATCGCGTGGCTCTTCTCATCGGCCGCAGCGATGACTCCCGGACCGGAGTGGAGCGGCCCCCCACGCAGATCGGAGACGACGCAGCCGGCGGCGCGGCAGAGCGCGAGGCCGGCGGTGAAATGAACGCTGTCACGCAGGTTGCCGTCGGTCACATACGCCGTACGTCGTCCCGCCGCCACCCACGCGACCGCCAAGGTCGTCGACAGCACCCGCTGACCGAAGGCGGCCCGGAAGGCCGGATCCGCGAGGAGCCGCGACCCGAGAAACCCGCCGTCCGTGATCGGATCCAGGTTGACGTCCACCAGCAGCGAGTCCGCGGACGGCGCCAGCGGCAGATCGGAACCGTCGCGACGCACACCTGCGGTCTCGCCGTCGGTCCAGAAGATCTCACCAGAGACAGGGTCCGCCACCGCGGCGACACTTGTCCTGCCGTCGACCTGCAACGCCACGTTGACAGAGAACAGTGGCGTACCGGCAGCAAAGTTGAGCGTCCCGCACAACGGATCGACCAACCAGCGCCGCGAGGCCTCAGCGTCCCCACTCGCGCCGTACTCCTCACCGAGAATCGCATCCCCCGGCCGCCCACCCTGGATCAACGCGAGAATTGCCCGCTCGGCCGCAAGATCGGCGTCTGTCGCGAAATCCGTCGCCGACTTGTCATGCCGCGCGACCACAGTGCCGTACTTGCCCCGCACCACAGCCGCCCCGGCCGCAGCCGCCGCGATCGCCAACTCGAGATCAGAACTCATGCCGTCATCCAACACGCCGCACACAGTGGAAAGCTTCTCCGGGTTGGCCATGACGCGGATTGCCGAGATCGCGGTGCCGTCGGAGTCCAGGGTCAGGAGGTGATAGTTGCCTCGGACAACGACCTTCAGCCCGGGTCCGGTGATCAGGTCGACCGGGGTGAACGTCGCGTCAGGACGCCCGTAGATATGGCTGAAGAAGGCGGCGACCTTCTCCCGGCCGGTGACTGGCTTGCGGGCCGCGCGGCGGCGGCCGTTGGCGTCGGTCCAGGAGATGACGTCGTCCCTGAGCATCGACTCCAGACGCGGCAGGTCACCGTCGCGCGCGGCAGCCACGAAGTCCAGGAGCAGACGGCGCTGTTCGGCGGCGGTCGGCTCGTAGCGTCGCCGGTCGTCGGCCAGGGCGTGCTGCGCCCGGCGGTGCAGTTGGCGGCAGTCGTCCGCCGTACGGTCGAGAATCTCCGCGATCTCGTCGTACGGGAGGGTGAACGCGGTCCGCAGCACGTAGACCGCGCGCTGCGGCGGAGTGAGGCGTTCCATCAGGTGCAGGAGTGCCATCGACACTTCTTCGAGGTCGAGCGCCTCCGCGGGGACCGGCTCGGGAAGCCATTCGCCGATGTAGCTCTCGCGGCGCGCCTGCCGGGTTCGCAATACGTCGACGGACAGCCGCGTCACCACCCGCGTGAGGTAGCGGCGCGGCTCGGCCACGTCGGAGCGGTCGGCGGCGGACCAACGGACGTACGCCTCCTGCAGCACGTCCTCGGTGTCGTGCCAACTGCCCAGCATCCGGTACGCGAGCCCGGCGAGCATGCCGCGCGCCGACTCGTATTCGTCCAGGATCAACCGGCCAGTTCCGGCTGCTTCCGGGTCGCGACGTTCAGACGGGTCCACAGGTTGATGGTGCCAATCGCGAGCAGCACGTCGGCAGTCCCCTCCTCGCCGAACTGCTCCAGCGCCGCCTCCCACACGTCATCCGGTACGCCGGTGCGCTCCAGCACCGTGACCGCGTCGGTCAACGCCAGCGCCGCGCGCTCCCGGTCGTCGTAGAACGACGAGTCGTGCCAGGCCGCGAGACCGAACAGGCGCTGGCTGCTCTCGCCGTCCTTCAACGCGTCCGTCGTGTGCATGTTCAGGCAGAACGCGCACCCGTTGAGCATCGACGCCCTGATCTTGATCAGGTGCAGCAACGTGTGGTCGAGCACGCCCTGCACGTACTTCTCCACGCCGAACACGGCCCGGAAGCCGGCCGGCGAGACCTTGCTGAAGTTCATCCGCTCGTCCATGCCAACACGACGGCGGCTCGGCCCGTCCACGTGACGACTACGCGTGTGACACCGGTCACGCGGGCCGCAGGATGTGCCGGGCCTTCGTGACAGCCGCCTCGGTGGCGGGGTCGAGTTCGGTGCCTTGGCCGGCGAGGACGCCTACCGAGATGATCACGTCGTCGACGCCCGTGACGACGGCAGCGTACTCGAGGCCGCGCTTCGGGCCGCTGGTGCCGGTGAGGCGGAACGCGAAGGGCTTCGAGCCGTACTGCGGGGCGGTGATCTTCTCGACCTTCATCGACGTACTGGCGGCGCCGTCGGTCTTCAAGGTCAGCTTGGTGCAGGAGTCGACGGCCTCGGCGTACTCGTCGCGGAGGTCGGTGACGTCGTCCGCGGTGCCCATCGCGTCGAGGCCGTAGTCGATGTACGGGCCTTCCTGACCGCCGGTGAACGTGCGGGTCACGCTGGCCTTCGAGCCGGGCGCCTTGGTGGCGTTCAGGTACTTCACCAGCGTCTTGCACCGGCTGCTCGACGAGGAGAACGGCTTGGAGCCCTCGTCAGCCTCCTCCTTGTCCTCCGTGAAGCCGCTCGGCAGATCGGCGAGCTCGAGCAACGCCTTGGTGAGCTCGGCGGTCGTCCGCGTGACAGGCGCGGCCGGTGTCGACGCAGTGGGGGTAGGGGTCGAGCTCGGCGCCGGAGTGCTGGGCGGCGGACCGACGACCTGCTTGTCGTCCCCTCCCCCACAGGCGGCGAGGGACAGCATGAGGACGGCTGTGAGCGGAAACGAAACTGACCTGATCATGGGCCTTCCGAGGCTCTGGGCGGGGGCCGAGCAGGGAGCAGCGTACCTGACGGGTCAGTCGAGCGGTCAGTAGCGGTGCGAGCGGAGGTGGATGTTCTGCAGCAGGCCGACCGCCAGCAAGCACGCGAACATCGAGGAACCGCCGTACGACACGAACGGCAGCGGCAGACCCGTGACGGGCATGATGCCGAGCGTCATCCCGATGTTCTCGAACGCCTGGAACGCGAACCAGCACACGATCCCGGTCGCCACCAGCCGGCCGAACGCGTCCCGCGCGGTGACTGCGATCCGCAGCCCGCGGAACAGGATGATGGCGAACAGCACGATGATCGCGCCGGCCCCGATCAGCCCGAGCTCCTCGCCCGCGACCGTGAACACGAAGTCGGTGTGCTGCTCGGGAACGAACGCGTTCTGCGTCTGGCCGCCGTGGAACAGACCCTGCCCGAACACCCCGCCGTTGCCGATCGCGATCCGTGCCTGGTTCACGTTGTACCCGATGCCCTGCGGGTCCGACGACGGGTTCGCGAACGCGGTGAAGCGGGCGATCTGGTAGTCCTTCAGCACCTGCAACTTGATCGCGATCGCGGCCACCAGTACGCCGGAGCTGAGCAGCCCCAGCATCCAGCGTTTCGGTACGCCGGACACCGCGATGATCCCGAACACGATCGACCCGAGCACCATCACGGTGCCGAGGTCCGGCTGCAGCATCACCAGGATCACCGGTACGGCGGCGACCCCGACCGCCTGCGCGACGTCGAGGGTCCGCGCGTCCTCGTTGCGATCGGTCTCGCTCTTCTCCGCGATCAGCAACGCCATACCGACGATCACCGCGAGCTTGGCGAACTCGCTCGGCTGGATCGACATGAACGGCAACTGGATCCATGACCGCGAACCGTTGATCGTCGAGCCGACTCCGGGCACCAGGACCAGGATCAGGCCGACGACCGAGCCAGCGTACAGCAGCGGCGCGAGGATCCGGACCCGGCGGTGGTCGGTGATCGCGGCGCCGATCGCCAGCACCAGGCCGATCGCGAAGTTCAGCGCGTGCCGCAGCAGGAACGCGTCCGGTTTGCCCTCGGTCAGCGAAGTACGGTTGTGGGTCGCGGACCAGATCAGCAGGGCGCCGATGAACGACAGTGCGACGACGCCGAACACCAGGATCCAGTCGACGTGCCACACCGTCGACCGGCGGTCCATCCGCGGCCGGGTCCGGATCGGGGTCAGTAACGCCATCTCACCGCACCGGCTTTCCTTGACCGGGCGGCGGCGCGGGCTTGATGTTGTACAGGGTCTCGTAGATCTTGCGGACCGCGTCACCGCCGGCGCCCGAACCGGTACCGGCCTGGCTGATCATCATCACCACGGCGTACCGATCGGTGTACGACGCGAGCCACGACGTGGTCTGCTTCCCGTACACCTCGGCCGTCCCGGTCTTGGCGCGGACCGGGATCTTGTCGAGCGGGAAGCCCTGGAACTTCCAGGCCGCAGTACCCGAGACGGTGGTCTGCTTCAGCGCGGTGTCGATGTACTTGAGGGTGTTCCGCGGGACCGGGAGCTTGGACTTCACGACCGGCTTGATCTCGTGCGGCTTGCCGTTCGCGCCGACCCAGGACTGCACGACCCGCGGCTCGTACAGCGTGCCGCCGTTCGACAGGGCCGAGTAGACGGTCGCGAGCTGCAGCGGCGTGATCGTGGTGTCGCCCTGGCCGATCGCGAAGTTCACCGCGTCACCGGCGCGGTATTTGTACCCGTCGACGCAGAACTCGCGGGCGAACTGCTTCAGGAACGCCGACGTCCCGGCGGGCGGGTTGGCCGCGATCTTGCAGTAGTAGTCCTTCTGCGAGTCGTAGTACGTCTTCTTCCACTTGCGGTCCGCGATCCGGCCGCTGACCTCGCCGGGCAGGTCGATCCCGGTCGGCTTGCCGAGCCCGAACTTCTGCGCCATCTCGACCAGCGGGTCGCGGGTGGCGGTGTCGCTGGAGTTGCCGCCCTCCTTGAGCCAGAGCGCGTACGCGATCCGGTAGAAGAACGTGTCGCAGGACAGCGCCAGCGCCTGGTCGAAGCCGATCATCCCGTACGACGCGGACTCGTAGTTCTTGAACCGGCGGTTGCCGACCTCGAAGTACGGCGAGCAATCGAGCCGCGTCTTCGGGCTGTACCCGGCGCCCATCGCGGCGGCCGTGGTGATCGGCTTGAACGTCGACCCCGGCGCCAACTGTCCCTGCAGCGCGCGGGACACCAACGGCGTGCCGGACTTGGCCGAGTACAGCGCGTCCAGCTCGCGCTGGCTGATGCCGCCGACCCAGACTCCCGGGTCGTACGTCGGATAGCTGGCCATCGCCACGACCCGGCCGGACTTGGTGTCCATCACGACCGCGGCGCCGGAGTCGGCGACGTACTTCTTCTTGGTGATCTTGTCGTACTGCTTCCGCGCCGTCATGATCGCGTTCTTCAACTGCGCCTCGACCGACGCCTGGATGCGCGCGTCGATCGTCGTCACCAGCGTGGCGCCCGGGACCGGAGCGGTCTGCTTCTTGATACCGGTCGTGTACCCGACCGCGTCGACGATCACGTCCTTCTCGCCCGGCGTACCGCGCAGGAGCTTGTCGTACGACCGCTCGACGCCCGCCCGGCCGACCAGGTCCGAGCGGTGCGGGACCGAGTCCTGCCCGGCCTTGTCCATGTCCTCGAGCTCTTCGGTGGTGATCGGCGACAGGTACCCGAGGATGTGTGCCGCGTTCACCTTGTACGGCGAGGGGTACGCGCGCAGTGTCTGCGAGTCGGCGGCGATCCCCGGGAAGTCCTCGCGGCGCTCCATCACCTCGATCGCGACCTGCTCGCTGACGTCCTTCGCGACCGGGATCGGCTGGTACGGCGTGCCGTTCCAGCAGGCGGGTGGTTTGGACGCGCCCGGCTCACCGCACAGCATCGTGCGCGCCTTGAGGTCCTTCGGCTTCTGCCCGAGCACCTTCGCGAGACGGGCCAGGACGACGTTCTGCTGGCTCTCCGGGAGCTTGGCGAGCACCGAGCGGTCGACCGTGATCACCACCGACACCCGGTTGCCGACGAGGGTCCGGCCCTGCGAGTCGACGATCGTGCCGCGCGGGGCCGGGACGAGCACCTGCCGGATGTGCTGCGCGGTCGCCGCCTGGCTGTAGTCCGCGCCCGACATCACCTGCATGTACCAGAGGCGGCCGAACAGCGTGCACAGCAACGAGAAGACCAGCACCCCGATCACGAACAACCGCAACCGGGCCTTGAGCGGGGCCTCGAATCCGTCCCAGCTCATGACGACGATCCCGCCGGGACGAGGTGGTGACGGGAGTGGAAGGTGATGAGGGAAAGGAGGGAGAGGTGAGTGCTCATGGCGATACTCGTCTACGTTCACGTGCCGGTTTGACGCGGCCCATGAGCCACATGACCAGCGGAATCACGACGATCGCGCCGACGACGTCGTACCCGGCGGCGATGCCGAGGCGGACGCCGAACTCGCCCCAGTCGACCGACGGGTCGTGCAGCAGCGATCCGGTCGCGCTGTAGAGGAAGAACGAGACCGCCGTCCCGAGCACGACCGTCAGCGCGACGCCGAGCGGTCCGACCGGGCTGCCGGAGGTCTCGCGGCGGATCAGCCCGGCGATGTAGCCGGCGATGGCCAGCGACAACGCCCAGCGTCCGGCGGTGTGGTCGGCGGGCGGTACGACGTCCAACAGCAAGCCGCCGGCGAAACCGGTGATCGCACCCCACTCCGGCCCGCGGGACAGCGCCAGCGCGATCACCACGATCAGCGTCAGGTCGCACGTCACGCCGGCGACCGCGATGTTCGTCAGCACGGACGTCTGCACGGTGACGGCGATCATCAGGAACAGGGCAGCCAACCCGATCCGTAGTGCGATCACGTCAGTTCCCCCTCCCTTGATTGGCGCTGCCGGTGATCTGAGGGCGCGGCGGCCGGGCAGGTGGCCCGGTCACCACGCCGACGGTGTCGATCCGGGTCGGATCGACGTACGGCTTGACGGTCGCGGTGGACCCGAGAGACCCCTCGTTCGCCGTCACCGAGGTGACGACGCCGATCGGGACGCCCGGCACGTACGGCGCGTTGCCGCTGGAGCCCCAGGTGACGATCCGGTCGCCGACCTTCGGCCGCGCCTTCGGGTCGATCAGCTTGTAGTCGAGGGTGCCGCCCACCTCGCCGCGTCCGGAGACGAAACCGAGCGCCATCGACGCGTTCAGCCGGCCGCCCACGGTCGAGTTGCGGTCGCCGATCAGCAGCACGGTCGCGGTCCCCTGGGTGGTGCGCACCACCCGGCCGACCAGACCGGTCCCGTTCAGCACGGTCATGTCGGTGTGCACGCCGTCCGCCGTCCCGGCGTCGATCGTGACCGTGTGGCTGAACGTCTGCGCACTGCCGATCCCGATCACCCGGGCCGGCGTCATCGTGTACGCCGGCGCAACCTTGAGCAGCTTGTCCAGCTCCTGCGCCCGGTTGCGGGCGTAGTCGGAGGTGGTCAGCTCCCGGGTCAGGGCCTCGTTGTCCTTCTTCAGTTTTTCGTTCTCGGCTTTCAACCTATCCATTTCCGCGAATCTGTCGCGGAGGTTGTCCACAGGCTGCCGGGCCGAGGTCGCGGTGGACTCCAGCGGGCCGAAAACGCCGGCCGCGGCCTCCCGCAGCGGCTCGACCGGCGATCCGGCCGACCGGCGGGCATCGAGCACGATCAGCGTGAAACAGGCCAGGATCACGAGCACCAGCACGGTACGGCGGCGGCGCACGTCACGCGGCGTACCGGCCGAACGCAGCGGGGTCTCCCCCGCCGACCGGAACGCGCTCCTGGTCGTCGGGGTACCGAGGTCTTTGAGCATCGCCTGCTACCTCAGCGCCGGTTGTCGGTGACCAGGATGCGGTTGAGGGTCTCGATGTTGTCGACGCACTTGCCGGCGCCCAGGACGACCGCGTCCAGCGGGTTCTCGGCGACGTGGATCGGGATGCCGGTCTCGTGCCGCAGCCGCTCGTCCATGCCCTTCAGCAGCGCGCCGCCGCCGGTCAGCACGATGCCCCGGTCGACGATGTCGCCGGCGAGCTCCGGCGGGGTCTTGTCCAGGGTGGCCTTGACCGCGTCGACGATCGCGGTGATCGGCTCCTCGATCGCCTGCCGCATGTCCGCCGAGGAGACCTTCACCGTGCGGGGCAGGCCGGAGATCATGTCCCGGCCGCGGATCTCGCTGTCCGGGCCGTCGGTGGTCGGGAACGCCGACCCGATCGTCATCTTGATCTGCTCCGAGGTGGCCTCGCCGAGCAGCAGCGAGAACTCCTTCTTGCAGTAGTTCACGATCGCCTTGTCGATGGCGTCGCCGGCCACCCGGATCGACTGGCTGGTGACGATGCCGCCGAACGAGATGACCGCGACCTCCGTCGTACCGCCGCCGATGTCGACGACCATGTTGCCGGTGGCGTCACGGACCTCGAGGTTCGAGCCGAGCGCGGCGGCCATCGGCTCCTCGATGATGTACACCTTGCGGGCGCCGGCCATGTACCCGGCGTCGCGGACCGCGCGCTGCTCGACCGCGGTGATCCCGGACGGGACGCACACCACGATCCGCGGCTTCGCGAAGTACCGGCGGCGGTGCACGCGCTGGATGAAGTACCGCAGCATCTGCTCGGCGGCGTCGAAGTCGGCGATCACACCGTCCTTGAGCGGCCGGATCGCGGTGATGTTGCCCGGCGTACGGCCGATCATCTTCTTCGCCTCGTGCCCGAACGCGACCGCCTCGCGCGGCTCGTCCGTCCGGGTCGCCACCACGGACGGCTCGTTCAGCACCACGCCGCGGCCACGCACGTACACCAGCGTGTTCGCCGTCCCGAGATCGACCGCCATGTCGCGGCCCAGCATGCTGTTCGCCACCGCGTCACCTCCCAATCGACCCCGACCCAGGCTAAGCGCCGCCCGCACACAGCCCGTGGACCGACACGACCGGCCCGCCCTGGCACGTATCGTATCGGCTCAGCCACTTGCAGTCCGCAACGGCCTGCAACTAGGGCGATTCGGCAGCCTTCTCCAACTGTCGGACGCCATCGCGCGACGATTCGGCTCGCGTCGCCGCCTTTGGCCCCCTGGGGTGGCCGGGTTGCCCCCTCAAATGCAGGGCGGCGCCCTCGACCGACTTACCACAGGCACCCAGGTTCCTCGAATCGTGGATTTCGGCGGACAAACGCAGCCTCGATCCACGACTCGACGTTCCGGTGGCCAGCCAAACGCCACGACTCGACGCGATCCGCTGACAACCGGCGGGGTTATCCCTTCGCGTGCGGGGTTCTCCCCTCGCCTATCAGTAGAGAACCCCCAACGCGAGGGGATAACCCGTCGTCTGCTCGACGCGGGCGGGGTGACCAGGCGGTACGACGGTGGGCGGGGCCGCGGCGGAGACTGGGGACCGGCGGTGGGGCGTGGGGACAGGCGCTGGTGACTGGAGACAAGCAATATCAGGTGCCGACCCACCATTACCTGTCGCACGACCCGGATCGGGCCGATCACCCCCAACAAATCGAGCAGGAGAGCCGAAGTTCCGAGGGGCAACCCACCAAATCAGCGGGCAACCCGGCGGGCTCAGGAGTCAGAGGTGCCACCGTCGAAAGCAGCCATCACAGCCTGAACCGCGGACTGGGGCGGATTACCCGCCGAATCCGGTGGGCAGATTCAGCGGATTGTCGCAATAGTCCAGGCAAGTTAGCCGCGTAGAACCTCGTCGAGACGGTTCTGGACCGGACCGTAGATGCCCTCGGGAATGCGCCCAACGACCTCGCTCCGGACGCACCACGCGACGGCATCCAGTTCGCGAGGGCTTGCGACCACCGCCGTACCGCCAATGACGCTGCACTCGACGTAATGCACGTGACGCCCGGTCACCGGGTGCACTCGCTCGCCCAGCAGGCTGAGGTACAGCACGCGCAGCCCGGTCTCCTCGAGCGTTTCGCGTACGGCGGCAGTTGCCGGAGACTCGCCTGGCTCGATCTTTCCTGCGGGAAACTGCCAGGACAGGGCGCCCTCAGCCACACGTCGCCGTACCAGCAGTACCCGCCCGCTCTCGATCACAACGGCCGCCGCGACAGGTTGTTCAGCCATCGGAGCCGTCTCAGGGGAGGTCGGGGAACCAGATTTTGATTTCTCGGGTGGCGGACTCTTCGGAGTCGGAGCCGTGGACGAGGTTTTCGCGGTTGGAGAGCGAGAGGTCGCCGCGGATGGTGCCGGGGGCGGCCTTGCGGCCGTCGGTGGCGCCGTTCAGGGCGCGCACCACCTCGATCGCCTCGTCGCCCTCGAGGACCAGCGCGACCATCGGGCCGCTGGTGACGAAGTCCCGCAGCGGCGGGTAGAAGGCCTTGTCGACGTGCTCGGCGTAGTGCTGGTCGGCCAGTTCGCCGTCGATCGTGCGCAGGTCCATGGCGACGATCCGGAGCCCTTTGGCCTCGAACCGGCCCAGCACCTCACCGACGAGACCACGGCGGACCGTGTCGGGCTTGAGCAGGACCAGGGTGCGCTGCGACATCTGTCAACTCTCTCTCGAAGTAGCCGGGGCGGATGAGCCTAACCGGTCTGTGCCTGGTGCGCCTTCTTGGCTTCCTCGATGCGGCGGCCGAGCACGATGGCGGCGACCCAGAAGGCCGCGAAGGCGACCCCGAGCACGAACATCACGGAGACGACGAAGCCGAGTCCGACCGCGCCGACCTGGACCGCCGAACCGAGGACGTACCCGGCCGGGAACCGGAGCAGCCCGGCCGAGACGATCGCGAGCGCTGCCAGGCCGAGACAGACCGGGACCGCGATCGCGGGGCGGATGTCCGCCACCGAGATCATCACCGGCGTGACCAGGGCGAGCACGACCGACTCGAACGCGAGCACGATCGACGCGAGCGACCTCACTGCTCGCCCTTGCCCTTGCGGACCAGCAGCGCCCGCGCCTCGCCGGCGGTGATGACCGAGCCGGTGACCAGTACGCCGCCACTGCCGAGCGCGACCGCGTTCTCCTCGGCGAGCCGGATCGCGTCGTCGATCGCGTCGATCAGGTGCGGGCGGACCAGGACCCGCTCCTCGCCGAACACCTCGGCGGCCAGTTGCCCCAGCTCCTCGGCCGGCATCGACCGCTCGACGAAGCTGTTCCGGGTGCAGACGACCGTTTCCATGATCGGCTCGTACGCCTCGAGCAGGCCGTACACGTCCTTGTCCTTCATACAGCCCAGTACGCCGATCAGCGGCTGGAACTGGAACGCCTCCGAGACCGTGGCCGCGGTCGCCTCGGCGCCGTGCGGGTTGTGCGCGGCGTCGACGACGATCGTCGGGCTGTGCCGGACGACCTCCATCCGGCCCGGGCTGGTGACCTGCTCGAAGCCGGCCTGCAGCAGTTCGGTGGTGACCCGGCCCTCGGTCTCCGGGCTGGCGCCGAGCAGTGCCTCGACCGCGGCGATCGCGGTGGCCGCGTTGTGTGCCTGGTACTCGCCGTGCAGCGGGATGAACACGTCCTCGTACTCACCGCCGAGGCCCTTGATCGAGACGACCTGGCCGCCGACCGCGAGCGCGCGGCTGACGACGCCGAACTCGATCCCCTCGCGGGCGACCTGCGCGCCCACCTCGGCGGCCTTGCGGAGCAGGACCTCGAAGACTTCCAGGCTCTGCTGGGCCATCACCGTCGTACCACCGGGCTTGATGATGCCGGACTTCTCGCCCGCGATCGTGACCGGATCCGCACCCAGCAGGTGCGCGTGGTCGACCGCGATCGGGGTGATCACCGACACCGTGCCGTCGGCGACGTTGGTGGCGTCCCAGCTTCCGCCGAGGCCGACCTCGATCACCGCGACGTCGACCGGCGCGTCCGCGAACACGGCGTACGCCATGCCGGTCATCACCTCGAAGAAGGTCAGCGGGTGCTCCTGCTCGGCGTCGACGACGTCGAGGTACGGCGCGATCTCCTCGTACGCCTCGACGAAGCGCTGCTCGCTGATCGGTTCGCCGTCCAGCGTGATCCGCTCCCGGACCGACTCCAGGTGCGGGCTGGTGAACCGGCCGGTACGCAGCCCGGCCTCGCGCAGCAGGGTGTCGATCATCCGGGCCGTGGACGTCTTGCCGTTGGTCCCCGTCAGGTGCACCACCGGGTAGGCCTTCTGGGGGTCGCCGAGCAGCTCGACCAGCCGCCGCACGCGCTCCAGGGTGGGCTCGATCTTGTGCTCCGGCCAGCGCTGCTGGAGCCGTGCCGATACCTCGGCGAAGGAAAGGTCGCTCATCAGGAAGCCAAGTCTAGAGAGGGCTGTGGATAAAGCGGTCGGAGCACCCCTTGACAACCACTAACATTGTGCGCATGAGCCAGACGTCCCGTGTTCCAGACAAGCCCAGCCTCGACGGTCTCGAGGAGAAGTGGGCTGCCGTATGGAAGGAGCAGCAGACCTACGCCTTCGACCGCACCGCCGAGCGTGCCGATGTGTACTCCATCGACACGCCGCCGCCGACGGTCTCGGGCTCGCTGCACGTCGGGCACATCTTCAGCTACACGCACACCGACCTGGTCGCGCGGTACCAGCGCATGCGCGGCAAGAAGGTCTTCTACCCGATCGGCTGGGACGACAACGGCCTGCCCACCGAGCGCCGGGTCCAGAACTACTACGGCGTCAAGTGCGACCCCTCGCTGCCGTACGACCCGGACTTCACCCCGCCGGCCAAGCCGGACCCGAAGAAGCAGATCCCGATCTCCCGGCAGAACTTCGTCGAGCTGTGCGGTGAGCTCACGCACATCGACGAGCAGGCGTTCGAGGCGATGTGGCGTCAGGTCGGCCTGAGCGTCGACTGGTCCTACCTCTACACCACCATCTCCGAGGACTCCCGGCGTACGTCGCAGCGCGCGTTCCTGCGCAACTTCGCGCGCGGCGAGGCCTACCTGGCCGAGGCGCCGACGGTCTGGGACGTCACGTTCCAGACCGCGGTCGCGCAGGCCGAGATGGAGGCCCGGCCGTATCCGGGCGCCTACCACCGGATCTCCTTCCACGGCGCCGACGGCCCGATCTACATCGAGACCACCCGCCCAGAGCTGATCCCGGCCTGCGTCGCGCTGATCGCGCACCCGGACGACGACCGCTACAAGCACCTGTTCGGTACGACGGTGAAGTCGCCGCTGTTCGGCGTCGAGGTCCCGGTCCTGGCGCACGAGGCCGCCGAGATGGACAAGGGCGCCGGCATCGCGATGTGCTGCACCTTCGGCGACCAGACCGACATCCAGTGGTGGCGCGAGCTGCAACTCCCGGTCCGCACGGTCATCGGCCGCGACGGCCGGCTGCTGCGCGACACCCCGGCGTGGCTCGAGGGTTCGGAGCTGTACGGCGAACTCGCCGGGAAGACCGTCTTCAGCGCGCGCGAGCTGATGGTCACCAAGCTGCGCGAGTCCGGCGACCTGGACGGCGAGCCGAAGAAGACCGAGCGGATGGCGAACTTCTACGAGAACGGCGACAAGCCGCTCGAGATCGTCTCCACGCGGCAGTGGTACATCACCAACGGCGGCCGCGACGCCGGGCTCAAGCAGGAGTTCCTCGAGCGCGGCAACGAGCTCGCCTGGGTCCCGGAGCACATGCGGCACCGCTACCTGAACTGGGTCGAGGGCCTGAACGGCGACTGGCTGATCTCCCGCCAGCGGTACTTCGGCGTCCCGTTCCCGGTCTGGTACCCGCTGAACCACGACGGCGAGCCGGACTACGAGCACCCGCTGATGCCGTCCGAGGCCGAGCTGCCGATCGACCCGACCTCGCAGGCGCCGCGCGGGTACGACGAGTCGCAGCGCGGCAAGCCGGGCGGGTTCGAGGCCGACCCCGACGTGATGGACACCTGGGCGACGTCGTCGCTGACGCCGCACATCGTTTGCGGGTGGGAGCGGGACGACGACTTGTTCCGCCGTACCTTCCCGATGGACCTGAACACGCACGCGCACGAGATCATCCGCACCTGGCTGTTCTCGCGCGTCGTCCGGGCGCACTTCGAGAACGGCTCGCTGCCGTGGGCGCGGTCGATGATCTCCGGGTTCGTCGTCGACCCGGACCGCAAGAAGATGTCGAAGTCCAAGGGCAACGCGATCATCCCGTCGGAGATCCTGGAGAAGTTCGGCTCGGACGCGGTGCGCTGGCGGGCCGCGATGGCACGGCCGGGGCTGGACTCGCCGTTCGACGAGTCGCAGATGAAGGTCGGGCGCCGGCTCGCGATCAAGGTCCTGAACGCGTCGAAGTTCGTTCTCGGGTTCGGGGCGACCACGGTCGACCCGTCCGCGGTCACCGAGCCGGTCGACCTCGCGATGCTGCAGCGGCTGCGGGCGGTCGTCACCGACGCCACGGCGGCCTTCGAGCGGTACGACTACACCGGCGCGCTCGAGATCAGCGAGAGGTTCTTCTGGACGTTCTGCGACGACTACGTCGAGCTGGTCAAGGAGCGCGCGTACGGCGGTCAGGGTGACGCCGGCGCTGCCTCGGCGAAGGCGGCGCTCGCGGTTGCGTTGTCGGTGCAGCTCCGGCTGCTGGCGCCGTACCTGCCGTTCGCGACCGAAGAGGTCTGGTCGTGGTGGCAGGAGGGTTCGATCCACACCTCGCAATGGCCGACGCCGGACGGCGACCTGCCGGTCGCGGCGCAGGAGCCTGAGGTGCTGGACGCGGTCGCCGAGGTGCTTGCGGGCATCCGCGGCGCGAAGTCCGAGGAGAAGGTCTCGATGAAGACCGAGGTCTCCAAGGTCGAGGTCACCGGGCCGGCCGCGCGACTCGCGCTCGCCGAGCGCGCCGAGCCCGATCTGCGCGCCGCCGGGCGGATCACCGGCGAGATCGTCTGGCACGCCGACGACTCCGACGACGTGAAGGTCGTGGCGACGCTCTGATGGCAGAGATCTGATGTCACGCACAAGTGCCCGTCTTCCGCTGGGGAGGCGGGCATTTGTGCGTTCGAAGGTTCGACTACGGTTTGTCCTGATGTGGAACCATCGGGACGAGCCGACCGCCGCACCCCGTGACCCTGACGTCCGAGGAGCCAATCGATGAGCGACCCCACCAACCCGGCAGGTCCCGAGAACCGGACCGACGACGCCGGCGCGGACACCACCGAACTGGCTCCCGTCCCACCAGTCGACCCGAAGCCCGCCGAGCCGACGGCAGCCGAACCGAAGGCAGCCGAGGCGAAGGCGGCCGGGGGGACGGCTGTTGCGGCGAAGGATGGGTCGGCGGGTGCGGAGCCGAAGAAGAAGTTGTTGCGGCGGTTCAAGGTTCGTGGGCCTTGGGTGACGGTTGGTAGTGCGGTCGTGGTGCTGATCGTGCTGGCACTGCTCGGGTACGTGTGGGGCCTCGGTCCGCTCAGCCGGCTGAACGCGGAGCGTGCGATCACCCCGCCCGCCAACGTCGCGGGCCTCGACCGGATCACCGACCCCGAGATCCGCAGCCAGGCACAGCTCGATCAGACCCGTGACGCGTTGAGCCGGATCAACGACGGCAAGAAGGTGATGGTCGAGGCGTACGGCAGCCTGGAGGGCGACCGGTTCTACGTGCTGATCGCGCTCCGCGGCCGGGTCGACATCGACAAGGTCGTCGCGGACTCCGGTGCGAGCGCGGACAAGGTCAAGAAGATCGGCAACTCCACCTGCATCGAAGCCGCCGGCAACCTGCCGACCCAGTGCTACCGCGGCTCCAACACCCTCACCGTCATAGCCCAGTCCGCCAACGAAGGCGTAGCAGTAGACCAGGTAGAACCCATAGCCGAACAAGCCTTCAAAGCCATGCGCTGAGTCAGGTGAGTAGGCCGGCTATGAGGATCATTACGGGGATTGAGAGCAGGGTGCTGAGGAGGACTGCGCTGCGGGCCAGGGTTCGGCTGGCTCGGTAATGGACGGCGTAGACGTAGACGTTTTGGGCTGTGGGTAGGGCGGCCAGGAGGGTTGGGGCCAGGAGGGCCGTGCCGTGGAGGTCCAGGGCCCAGCGGGCGATTGTGTACGCCGCCAGTGGTTGCACGAACGTCTTTAGCGCAACGGCGAGTACCACGTCCCGCCGTACGATGATCGAATCCTTGGTGCCTGCGCTCAGGCTGAGGCCGTATGCCACCAGCGCGACGGGAACCGCTGCTGCCGCGACCAGGTCGATCGGTCGCATCACCAGCTCCGGCAGCCGTACGCCGACCACCGACACCAGCAGCCCGAGCAGCGATGCCACCGTCAACGGATTGCGGAACGGCCGCGTGACGATCGTCCGCAGCGACACCCGTCGGCTACTCCCCTGCCGGTCACCGTCCAGTACGGCGAACGCCACCGGCGCCATGATCAGCACCTGGAACAACACGATTGGCGCAACCAACGCACCGTCCCCCAGCACGTACGCCGCCACCGGTACGCCGAGATTCCCCGCGTTCACGTACGACGACGCGAGCACACCGATCGTCGCCTCGGACCGCGTGCGCCGCCAGATCACCGCGGCGATCAACAGGAACAACGCCTGCACCACGAACAGGCTCACCAGGTTGGTGACGAGCACCACCGAGAAGATCGCCCGCAGATCCGCCCGCGCGACGGTCGTGAACAGCAGCGCCGGAGTCGCCACGAAGAACGCCAGCCGGGACAGAACGAGCTCGTCGTCCTTCCGCAGTACGCCGAAGAGGCCGACGACGTACCCGAGCACGGCCACAGCGACCAACGCGCCGAAGGCACCGACGACGGCGGACATCTCAGCTACTCAGCGGGATGGACACCTGTCGATCGTAGGGGTAACCGCTGTCCGCGACAGGTGGGTGCTCAGGAGCTGGATGGTGACGTGCGGCACCTCGTGATGATGCCGGCCATGACTGCCCGGAACTGTTCCCGATCGGCAGCGCTGAGATGCCCGATCAGGTCATTGAGGGCCTCGCCGACCTCGGCGTGGAAGGCGATCGCGGCGCGACGGCCGACGTCGGTCAGCGTCACCTGAACGGCGCGCCGATCGCCCGGGACCGGCGAGCGCTCGGCCAGGCCGCGCTTCTCGGCGCGGTCCATCAGACCGGTGAGCGCGGCCTTCTCGACCCCGAAGCACTGCGCGAGCTCGGCCATGCCCTTGGGCCCGTCGAGCAGGACGCACAGCAGCTTCGCCTGCACCGGCGTCAGGTCATGCCCCTCGGAGATGCCCGCGTAGAGCCCCTGAATCACCCCGGTGAGCTGTACCAGTCCGCCGGCGACATCCAGCTCCGCGGGATCCACGCCGGCGCCATGGACCTGGGCGAACCCAGCGAATCGCCCGCCGCGGGGGCGGGCGCGTTCCGGGGAAGTTTCCGTCTTGCTCACCTCTCCACGGTACATGGGATGTATAGTTAATGACACATACAGTAAATGCTATTAACTATCAGAGGAGAACCGATGTCCTTCAGCGAAGCGGAGATCGCCTATCTGCGGTCCCAGCCCCTGGGCCGCCTCGCCACCGTCTCGGGCGACGGTCAGCCGGACGCCGTCCCGGTCGGTTTTGAGTACGACGGGACGCACCTCTACATCGGCGGGATCGACCCGGTCCGCACCCGCAAGTACCGCAACGTCCGTGACGGCAACACCAAGGTGGCCTTCGTCGTCGACGATCTGGTGTCCACACGTCCGTGGATCCCGCGCTATCTGCGGATCTACGGCGAGGCGGAGCTCGTCGAGCGCGACGGTCAGTTCGGTACGTCGACGTACCTGCGGATCACGCCGACCGTGTCCTGGAGCTTCAACCTCGAGGGCCGCCCGTTCACCCACGACACCAAGCTCATCACGACGCGCACCGTCCACACGTCCGAGGCGGTGACGAGCCGATGAGCTTCGACACTCGCCCTGGCTCTCGCGGCGCTCGGCAGCCCGGCGGCCGGCTCCTGCACTGGTTCAACAGGTTCAACGCCCGTCGCATCCGGCGCCGCGGCGGCGGCAAGTTCCGGGGCGGCGACGCGTTGGTACTGCGGACGATCGGGCGGAAGTCCGGCACCGAGCGAGCGACGCCGGTCGCCTGGTTCGCGGACGCGGACGGCAACCGGCTGATCGTCGCCTCCGCGGCCGGCGCGGCCGGCAACCCGGCGTGGTACTACAACCTGGCCGCGAACCCTGACCGGGTCCGCATCGAGGTCGCCGGCGAGGCGATCGAGGTCCGCGCCGAGCAGTTGCACGGAGCGGAGCGTGCGGAGGCATGGGAGCGCATCACCGCAGCAGCGCCCGGTTTCGCGAAGTACCAGCAACAGACCGATCGCGAGCTCCCGGTCATCCGGCTTCTCGAGTGGCGCTGAACGGTCACCTGGAAGATGCTGACAAGTCAGAGCGAGGTCTAGAAAGATTCCACCGCCTGCTCGGAGGATAGGCGGCATGACTACTTCCGCTCGAGTGTTCAAGGCTGCCCTCAGCACGGCCGCGGTGTTCGGCGTACTGGCGACTGGACTGTCGACTGCCGGCGCCGCACCGGCGCGCCAGCAAACGATCCTGCAGGGCCTGCCGATCGGGGACGCCGATCTCGTCGAGACCCGGACAGACCGCACGCTGGCGCGCGGCGTGACGCTGACCCGGATCGTCCGTGGCACCGACCCGGCGCCGGCCGACCAGATCAACACCACGCCGCGCGGCCCCTGGGTCGTCAACGTGCTCACGATCGACCCGCGGACCGCCGACGGCCGCCTGAAGACGACGTACGGCCCTGACCTGGCCCGGGTCGAGAAGACCTCGGACCTGGTGAAGTCGTCCGGCGCGCTGGCCGGCGTGAACGCGTCGTTCTTCACCTTCACCGCGAACCCGCAGTACCCGGGCGACCCGGTCGGTCTCGGCCTCTTCGACGGCAAGCTGCTCAGCGAGCCGCTCGCCGATCCGACCGAGGCCAACCTCGTAATCGATGCCAAGAGCAACAAAGTGGTGACCGGTCACCTGCGCTGGACCGGCGCCGTCCGCAATCTCTTGACCGGGACTGAGCTCCCGCTCGAGTTCCTCAACCACCCGCCGGTGATCCCGGCCGCGTGCGCCACGCTTCCCGACCAGACCGCCTGCACGGCGCCGGGTGACGTCGTCCGGTTCACACCCGAGTTCGCCGCCGCGACTCCGGCCGGCGCCGGCGTCGAGGTCGTACTCGACCGCCGCGGTTGCGTCGTCCGTACGTCGACCACGCGCGGTACGGCGCTCAGCCCGAGCCAGACGTCCTTGCAGGCGACCGGCCAGGACACCGTCGCGCTCCTGAAGCTGGCAAAGGGCTGCCTGCGTACGGACCTCGCGGTGTCGGACGAGAACGGCCGAAAGGTCCCGCTGCGCAGCGGTCTGTACGGCGCGACCGGTCGCTACCAGCTGACGAAGAACGGCGAGATCGTCGTGCCGGACGGCACCGGCAGCTTCTTCGATCGCAACCCGCGCACGATCGCCGGCACCACGCGGGGCGGCAAGATCGTCCTCGCCACCATCGACGGCCGCCAGACCACGAGCGTCGGCACCACGATGGACGAGACCGCCGCGGTCGCCAAGGCGCTCGGCCTGTACGACGCCATCAACCTCGACGGCGGCGGCTCCACCACGATGGCACTCGGCGACGGCACCGTCGTCAACCACCCGAGCAACACCGGCGGCGCCGAGCGCGCAGTCGGCGACGCGATCGTCTTCGTCCCCAACCGCTGATCCGGTAGTACGTTGAAAGCATGCGACTGCTGCTGTTGGTGGCTGTGCTGATGAGCGCAGCCGCCTGCAGCGGCGCCGGGTCCGGGAAGGAGCCTGCCGTGACCGCACCCTCGAGCATCACAGTGACCAGTCCGGCATTCCACGACGGCGAGATGATCCCACGCAAGTACACCTGCGACGGCGAGGGTGTTCCGCCACCGCTGGCCTGGAGGGACATCCCCGCCAACTCCGGAGCGTTGGCTCTGGTCGTCGACGACCCCGATGCACCGCACGGCACCTTCACCCACTGGATCGTGCTCGACCTCGAAGCGGCTGCCGCGTCCCTGGCTGAAGGGGGCGTGTTGCCGGGCGTGAAGCAGGCCAAGAACTCCGCCGGCAAGACCGGGTACTACGGCCCCTGTCCGCCGAGCGGTACGCACCACTACCGCTTCACCGTCTACGCGCTGTCCGGCGCGACAGGCCTCCTGGACGGCGCCGGCCTCGACGAAGCCCTGAAGGCGATCGACGCCAAGACCATCGCTCGCGGCCGGATCACCGCCCTGTACTCCCGCTGAGCTTGTGTGATGCAGGTCACACAACCCCAGTCATTGACGTTCTGACTACGTAGACAGAACCTGACTGCGTAGTCAGAACGTGTCGAGCTGGAGGCTCCATGACCGTGGCGAAACCGGGCTTCGAGGACGGTCGGACGCGCCGTCGTCCCGGGAGTACGGACGTCGCCCGGCTCGCCGGTGTGTCGCAAAAGACCGTGTCCCGGGTCATCAACGGCGAGCCGTACGTCAAGGAGGAAGTCCGGCTCCGGGTCCAGGCCGCGATGCGGGAGCTCGGGTACCGCCGCAACGATGCCGCGCGAGCGCTGAACTCCGGCCGCACCCAACGGATCGGCGTCGTCTGCCTCGGTACGGCGCTGTTCGGGCCGGCGACGCAGTTGGTGGCGATCGAACGCACCCTCCGCACCACCGGCTACTCGGTCAGCATCGTCAACACCCTCGAAGGCGACACCGTCGCCGACGCGATCGAGCACCTGCTCGTGCAAGGGGTGGACGGCATCATCTTGTCCGAACCGATCGACGAGGGCGGCGATGCCCGGCCGATCGACGTCGACATCCCGGTGCTCAGCTTCGGACGGCTCCCGGGCCTCACCGCGAAGCCGAGCCTGGACACCGGCGGCGACAACGTCGACGCCGGCCGGGCCGCGACCGAACATCTGCTCGGCCTCGGACACCGGACGGTCTGGCACGTCGCCGGCCCGCATCGCTGGTGGGCCGCCCGGGAACGGATGGCCGGCTGGCGAGAGGCTCTTGCCGACGCCGGCGCCCCGGAACCACCTGTGCTGGAAGGTGATTGGCTCCCCGCTTCCGGCTACGCGGCCGGTCAGCAGCTGGCAGCCGACGACGACGTCACCGCGATCTTCGTCGCCAACGACGACATGGCCATCGGTGTCCTGCGCGCGCTCACTGAGGCCGGCCGATCGGTCCCCGACGACGTCAGCATCGTCGGATTCGACGACATCCCGACGGCGGCGTTCCTGACTCCCCCACTGACCACCGTCCCGCAGGACTTCGACCTCCACGTCGCCCGCGGGATCGAAAGCCTCGTCAAGGAGATCGAGTCGCCTACCGGCGGCCGGTTCCCCGCGCCGGAGCGACCCTCGCTCCGGCTGGTCATCCGCCACTCCACCGCCGCTCCACCCGAGCGGCACCGCTGAACCCACACGTCCGCCCTGACGGGCGGTCCGCACCGGTCGGCCGAGGCCGCGATCCCGGGTGAAGTCTGCTCAGATCCCAAGGAGTTGTTCCACGTGTTCCGTTCCCAACGCACATCCCTGCGGCGCCGCGTTGCGCTCGCCGCGGCACTCGTCCTCAGCGGCAGTCTCGCCCTGGCCGCCTGCGGCGGTGGCGGTGACAGCTCCGGCGGCCAGCCCGCGGCGGCCAAGACCGTCAGCCAGGCCGACATCGACAAGGCCATGTCCACGCCCACCGACCTCACGTTCTGGACCTGGGTACCGAACATCCAGAAGGAAGTCGACCTGTTCCAGAAGAAGTACCCCGCGATCAAGGTGAAGGTGGTCAACGCCGGGCAGGGCGGGCCGCAGTACACCAAGCTGCGCACTGCCCTGAAAGCCAAGGCCGGCTTCCCGGACGCCGTTCAGATCGAGTTCCAGTACATCCCGACGTTCTCGCTCACCAAGAGCCTGATGGACCTGCGCCCGTACGGCGCCGAGGCGCTGAAGGACAAGTTCGTCGGGTGGACCTGGCAGCAGGTGGTCGGCGCAGGAGGCGAGGTCTGGGCGGTCCCGCAGGACAGCGGACCGATGGGGATGCTCTACCGCAAGGACATCTTCGACAAGTACGGCATCGCCGTACCCAAGACCTGGGACGAGTTCGCCGCGGCGGCCCGCAAGTTGCACGCCGCGGATCCCAAGGTCTACCTGACGAACCTCGCGCAGAGCCAGGCCGGCGTGTGGTTCGGCCTGCTCTGGCAGGCCGGCGTGAAGCCGTTCGAGAACACCGGTGCCGACTCGGTCAAGGTCGATCTGAACGGCGCGGAGTCCAAGAAGGTCGCCGACTACTGGAGCGGACTGATCAAGGACGGCTCGGTCTCGACCGACGCCGACTTCAACGACCAGTGGTACCAGGCGCTGAACCGTGGCAAGTACGCCACCTGGATCACCGCCGCGTGGGGCCCGGTCTTCCTCGAAGGCAGTGCGAAGGCGACCAGCGGCAAGTGGCGCGCGGCACCGCTCCCGCAGTGGGAGGCGGGCAAGAACGTCTCCGGCAACTGGGGCGGCTCGACGACCGCGGTCGTGCAGGGGACGAAGAACCCGATCGCGGCGGCGAAGCTCGCCGAGTTCATCAACACCGATCCCGAGTCGACGAAGATGTTCGCGACCCAGCAGTTCCTCTTCCCGGTGACGAAGTCCCTGCTGGCGGACACGTCGTTCGTCGACCGCCCGCTGCCCTTCTACGGCGGCCAGACGGTGAACAAGCTGTTCGCCGGGATCAGCGACACCGTGGACACGAAGTTCCAGTGGCCGCCGTTCCTGGACCAGGCCTACAGCGACTGGGGCGAGACCGTCGGTAAGTCGTTCGCGAACAAGAGCGACACCAGCGCCGCACTCGACCAGTGGCAGGACCGAACCACGAAGTACGCGAAGAACCAGGGCTTCAAGGTCGGGCAATGAGCGTCAACACGACCGATCGGCTCGGCGCGCGGGCGCCGAGTCGTGCCGAGGTTCGCCGGCGAGCGCGTGGCGTGAGCCGCGCCCGGACCGGTTACCTCTTCGTCGCTCCGTTCATGCTGGTCTTCCTCGGCCTGCTGGTGTTGCCACTGGCCTATGCGGCGTACCTGAGCCTGTTCCAGGAGCGGCTGATCGGCGGCACGGTGTTCGCCGGGCTCAGCAACTACACCCGGGCGCTGACCGATCCGCGGCTGCTGCACGGAGTCGGCCGGGTCGGGCTGTTCTTCCTGATCCAGGTGCCGATCATGCTCGCGATCGCCTTGTTCGCGGCGCTGGCCATCGACAGCGGTCTGCTCCGGGTGGCGAAGAGCTTCCGGCTCGGCATCTTCTTGCCGTACGCCGTCCCGGCCGTGGTCGCCACCCTGATGTGGGGCTACCTCTACGGCCAGGACTTCGGCCCGTTCGCCCAACTGGCCGACAAGCTGAGCATGTCGCCGCCGAAGTTCCTCAGCAGCGACTGGATGCTCGGTTCGATCGCGAACATCGTCACCTGGGAGTTCACCGGCTACAACATGATCATCCTGTACGCCGCTCTGCGGGCCGTGCCGCACGACCTGTACGAGGCCGCCGCGGTGGACGGCGCCGGGGCGATCCGGACCGCGTGGAGCATCAAGATCCCGGCGCTCCGGCCGGCCCTGCTGGTCTGCCTGATCTTCTCGGTCATCGGCAGTTTCCAGTTGTTCAGCGAGCCGCAGCTGATGCAGCGGCTCGCGCCCAGCGTCATCGACAGCGGCTACACACCGAACCTCTACGCGTACACGCTGGCCTTCACCGGTCAGGAAGTGAACTACGCCGCGGCAGTCTCGTTCCTGCTCGGCGCGGTCATAGTCGTCGCGTCGTACGCCGTCCTGCTGGTCACGACCCGAAGGAGCCGCTCATGAGGGCACGACACAGCAACGTGCTGACGATCTTCATGGTGGCGTTGCTGATCTACTTCCTGCTGCCGTTGTTCTGGTTGTTCGTCGCCTCGACCAAGACGGTGGGCGACCTGTTCTCGAGCTTCGGCCTGTGGTTCGCCGGCGACTTCTCGCTGTGGTCCAACATCCGCGCGACCGTGACGAACGGCGACTGGGTGTTCTCCCGCTGGATGGCCAACACGGTCTTCTACGCGGTGGTCAGCGCGGGCGGGGCGGCGTTCCTCTGCGCGCTCGCCGGGTACGGCTTCGCCAAGTACCGGTTCCGGGGGAACGCCGCGATGTCCGGACTCGTGCTCGGCGCGATCATGGTGCCGACCACGGCTCTCGCGATCCCGACGTACCTGCTGTTCAGCAAGGCCGGGCTGGTGAACACGCCGTGGGCGATCATCCTGCCGTCCCTGGTCAGCCCGTTCGGCCTGTACCTGATGCGGATCTACGCCCAGGACGCGGTTCCGGACGGGATCATCGAGGCCGCCCGGATCGACGGCGCGGGCGAGTTCCGGATCTTCTTCCAGGTCGCGGCCCGGATGCTTGCCCCGGGCATCGTCACGGTGGTGCTGTTCACGCTGGTGGCGACCTGGAACAACTACTTCCTGCCGCTGATCATGCTCAACAACCCCGATCTCTACCCGGTCACGCTGGGCCTCGCGCAGTGGTCGTCGCAGGCCAGTGCCGGCGGCGGGACGACCGGTGCCGTGCTGTCCCTGGTGATCACCGGTTCGTTCCTGTCGGTGATCCCGCTGATCGCCGCGTTCCTGCTGCTGCAGCGGTACTGGCAGTCGGGGCTGGCCTCCGGCGGCATCAAAGCCTGATTCCCTTCTGAGCTTGGAGAAACTACTGTGCACGAACGTGTGCTTTTCGGAGCTGCGTACTATCACGAATATCAACCGAACGACCGGCTCGAGCTCGATCTCGACCTGATGGCCGAGGCGCGGTTCTCGGTGATCCGGGTGGGCGAGTCGGTGTGGTCGACGTGGGAGCCGGAGAACGGGCGGTTCGACCTGGACTGGCTGCAGCCCGTTCTCGACGGCGCGCACTCCCGCGGTATCGCGGTGCTCCTCGGCACCCCGACGTACGCCGTCCCGCCGTGGCTGGCCCGCCTGTACCCGGAGATCACCGGGGAGCGTAAGACGGGTCAGCGGATCGGGTGGGGCGCGCGGCAGGAGGTGGACTTCACTCACCCCGGCTTCCGCTTTCACGCCGAGCGGGTGGTCCGCAAGATCGTGGAGCGGTACGCCGATCACCCGGCCGTGATCGGGTTCCAGGTCGACAACGAGCCGGGGAACGAGCTGCTCCACAATCACGGGGTGTTCCAGCGCTTCGTGGACAGCCTGCGGCACAAGTACGGCGACGTACAGACGCTCAACGACGCGTGGGGCCTGGTGTACTGGTCACATCGCCTCTCGGACTGGGCGGACCTGTGGACGCCGGACGGCAACGTGCAGCCGCAGTACGACGTCGCGTGGCGGCAGTTCCAGGCCGAGCAGACCACCGACTTCATCGGGTGGCAGGCCGACATCGTCCGCGAGTACGCGCGCCCGGACCAGTTCGTCACCACCTGCATCTCGTACGGGCGGCCTGCTGCGGACGACGAGGAGCTGGTACGACGTCTCGACGTGACGGCCGGCAATCCGTACTACGCGATGCAGGACGGTCTGCTCCATCCGCAAACCGGACACACGTCGCAGACCTGGACCACCAACGGGGTGTGGGCGCTGTACCAGAGCGCGGACCGCATGTACTCGTCGCAACAACGGCCGTTCCTCGTCACCGAGACGAACGCACAGTCCATCGGCTCTCCGTGGGACAACCGGCCCGCGTACGACGGGCAGTGGCGCCAGGCCGCCTGGGCGCTCGTCTCGCGGGGAGCCAGCATGATCGAGTACTGGCACTGGCACACCCTGCACTTCGGCGCCGAGACCTACTGGGGCGGAGTGCTGCCGCACAACGGGCTGCCGGGCCGCACCTATCGCGAGATCGCCCGTCTCGGTGCGGAACTGGAGACCGCCGGGTCGCTGGTGACAGGTCTCACGCCGGACAGTGACGTGACGATGCTCTTCTCGCTGCCGAGCAAGTGGCTCATGGAGAAGTACCCGCCGCTCTCGCGCGAGGACGGCAGCCCGGACCACCAGTCGTACCACGGGCTGTTCGATCCCTTCTACCGTGGGGCTTTCGACGCCGGGCTGCAGGTGCGCATCCTGCATGTCAGTCAGTTCACCGGTGCGGTCGACGAGCACCCGGTGCTCGTCGTACCAGGGCTGTACCTCGCGGACGACGAACTGCTGAGCCGCCTGCTGGCCTACGCCGCGGCCGGCGGCCATCTGGTGGTCGGTCCGCGGACTGGTTATGCGGACCACGAGGCGCGGGCGCGTACGGCGACAATGCCGGCCGGACTCGCTGACGCGGCCGGTGTCTGGTACGACGAGTACAGCAACGTCAGCGCGGAGCTGCCGGTCCGGTCAACGACCCTGGACCTCGGTGACGACGCGGCCGCGACCCGGTGGGTCGACGGCCTCCAGGTGGAGGGCGCCGACGTGCTCGCGAGCTACGAGCACCCACACTTCGGTCGATGGCCGGCGATCACCACCCGCGCCCATGGCGACGGCCGCATCACGTACGTCGGCACCGTTCCCAACGCGCCGTTGGCCGCCGCCCTGCTGCGGTGGATCAAGCCAAGCCCTTGGCAGGACCTACCGAGCAGTGTGACGGTCACGTCGGCCACAACCACGGACGGACGCCGGCTGCGGTTCGTGCACAACTGGTCCTGGGACAGCGTGAGCATCGACCTGCAAGACCCGGTGTACGACGTACTGGCCGCCGCCTCGCCCGGGGACAAGCTCCACCTCGGGCCTTGGGACGTCCGGGTGCTGTTGGTTCAGTAGCCGTAGTTGCCTCCGCCAGAGGACGAGGGTGCCTGGGTGGCCGCGGCCGAGGTGGTCGCGGCGTGCCAGGTGAAGTCGACGCCGGAGAAGGCGTCGGCGAAGTTGTTGCCCTTGGCCTCGCCGGCGGCGGTGTCGAGTTTGAAGGTGTAGAGCGGCTTGCCCTGGAAGGTGAGCTGCTCTGCGCCGGTGTCGGAGCGCTTGATCGTCGCCAAGCCCTTCACCGCCTGCGCGTCGCCGGTCGCGGGCATCCAGAAGCTCAGGCAGTTGCCGGTGCACTTGATCGCGCCGCCGGCCTCCTGGTCGGCGAAGTACAGCGTCTTCCCGGAAGCGTCGACCAGCGTCTGACCGACACCGCTGACGTCCTTCACCGAGACAGCGGCCGCCGCGGGACCGCCACCACCGGAAGGTTGTGCGTCGGCACCGCAGGCGGTGAGCGCGCCGAGCGCCGCCACCGTTGCTCCTAGCAACAAGATTGTGGTTTTCATCGAGATCTCCTCTCCTCCACAGATACGCGAGATCCGGCCCGGCGGTTCAGTTGAACCTTTCACCGCCGTACCGCGTATTCCCCGGGTGTGGATGACGACACGGTGATCCGCGCGCTGTACGACAAGTACCGGCGGCCGCTGTTCGGGTACGTCCTGCGCTCCGTGGGCGACCGGCAGTACGCCGAGGACATCGTGCAGGAGACGATGACGCGCGCCTGGACGCATGCGGCCGACCTGGACCCGGACCGGGCCGGACGCTGGCTGTTCACGGTTGCGCGCAACCTGGTGATCTCCGGGCGACGCAGGCAGAGCGCGCGGGTGACGGCCGATCGAGGACCGCGAGTTCCCCGCGCTCGGCGACGACATCGATCGCGTGCTGCAGGTCTGGCAGGTGATCGACGTATTGCGGGGACTCAGCAAGGACCACCGGCAGGTGATCGTCGAGCTGTTCTACCGTCGGCTCACCGTCAACGAGGCGGCCGCCGTCCTCGGTGTACCCCCGGGAACGGTGAAGTCGCGCAGCTACTACGCGCTGCACGCGTTGCGCGCCGCACTGGAGGAACGAGGGGTGACTGGCTCATGACGTGCCCGGAGACGATGTCGATCGGCGCCTTTGTGCTCGGTGCGCTGGAGGCATCCGAGCGTCGCGCGGTCGAGGAGCACCTCGTGACCTGTACGGCCTGCCGCGAGACGTTGCTCCAGTTCGCGCCTCTGCCGGGGCTGCTGCACGCCGTACCGGTCGAGGACATCGAAGTGGAGCAGCCGGAACCCGCACCGCTCCAGCTGAGCAAGAAGAGGCGGCCGCAGTGGGTGCTGGCCGCCGCGGCAGCGTCAGCGATGGCTGGTGTCGCCAGCTGGGGCCTGCTGTCCGCGCCGGCGTCAGCAACGTGGACAGCGACGGACGGGGTTGGCGGTCTGGACACCACGGCCAAGCTGGTCAGCCGTGGCTGGGGTACGGACATCCAGCTCCGGTTGACCGACCTGAAGCCGTACGAGCACTGCATGCTCGTCGTCCACGGCCGCGACGGAACTGTAGAGACAGCCGGCTGGTGGGCAGCTAACGGCAGCTACCACGCACAGGTTCCCGCGAGTACGTCGATCCCGCTCCGCGACATCGACCACCTCGAAGTCGTCGACGCAGGGGACACCGTACTGAGCACGGTGTCCCCCACGACGCGCTGACTCACCAGCTGTTGTTGGAGATTCCCGTGCCTAGGTAGACCTGGTCGTACGTGTTTCCGTCGTTGTCGTCGGTGTAGGCGACCGCTACTTCGGCGAACGGCGACACCGCGACCGTCATCTGCTCCTGCCTACCTGTAGCCACGGAGCTCAGCCGCTGCGCCGACAGCCGACCCGTGTCGGTGCCGTCGGTACCGAAGCCACGTACCCACACGTCCGGATCAGCACCGGCCACTGTCCAGCCAACGACCGTCTGCGACTGGTCGTCGATGCCAATCGACGGTGCCACACCAGCAGCCGCGACCTGTACGTCGGCGTACCGAGCAGTGCCCGCGGTGTTGAACGCACGCGTCGCGACGGCACCGGCCGACTCCCAGGCGACCGCGAAGTCGCCGTTGAAGTTGGCTGCCGCAGCTGGATGCGTCTGCTGACCTGTGGTGCTCGAGTTGGCGACGCGGCGCGACAGCGTGGCTGCACCGTTGGTGCGGCCCAGCCGGATCAGTCCGATGTTGTAGTCGCCATTGGCGTCGCCGTCCTCGTCCCACACGACGACCGCGTCGCCTGACGCCGACACGGCCACATCCGGGTTGTGGTGCTGACCGGTGGTCTGCGAGGCGGTCACCTCCCAGGCGCGTGTGGTCGGTCCGGTGAAGCCCGCTGCCTTCACTGTTGCCGGCGTACCGGTCTGGATGTCTTCCCACGCCACGGTGAACGCGACTGCAGCACCGGACGGTGCGCCGTCCGGGTCGACAGCGACTCGCGGGTTGATCTGCTGGCCGGTCGAGCTGCTGTTGGAGTTGCCGGACGCTGTGACGGTACCGGCGGTGTTCACGACGCGGTACGGGATGTTGTAGTACCCGTTGCCGTCCGGGTCGTCCTGCCACACCACGACCGCGTTGCCCTTGTCGTCCAGGCCGACGTCCGGGTGCAGGTGTCGCCAGTTCGTCACACCGCTACTGCCACCCGCGGACAGCTTCGTCTCGTACACCGCGGTGCCGTTGCGGAAGAGCCGCAGGTAGATCTCGCTGTGCACGTTGTCGGTCGCGTTGTCGGTGTCGCGGTCGTCCTCCCACGCCACCGCGACGTACCCGTTGCGGTTGATCGCAACGGAGGCCGCGTCCTGGTCGCCGGTGGAGACACTGTTCGCCGTCACCCAGGTGGGAGCAGCAATGTGCGCCTCGGCGGTGGTCGCGGTGAAGGTCAGCACCGTCGCCGCGATCGCTGTAACAGCAAGCGTCTTCTTCATCGTCACACCGCCTGCAGTCCGGGTTGACCCTCTTGGATGACGAACGATTTCGCCGTACTCACCGCGGCGCCGTGCTCCGAAACCTTCGCGACAGCACGGAAATCGGCCCGCAACTGGGTCGGGCTGATCGTCGTCCGGACGTAGCCGCGACGGTTCTGGTAGAACCGCAGCCACGGGTTCTCCGCGAGGTTCGGGATCGTGGTGGCTCCGTCGCCGTCGCCGCTCGAGGTGACGGAGCTCGTCACCAGCTCGGACCCGATGACGGCCGAGTTCGCGTTGCTGTAGTCGGCTTTCAGGTCGCTGGCCCACGCGCGATGGACGTCACCGGTCAGGACGACCGGGTTGCGGGTTCCGCGGTCGATCCAACCTTGCTGGATGCGGGCCCGCGAGGCGCGGTAGCCGTCCCACGAGTCCATGCTCCCCGCACCGGCCGAGTCGAACCGGCGAGCGAAGAAGACCTGCTGCCCAAGGATGTCCCACGTGCCGTAGTGCTGGTTGAGACCGTCGAGCAGCCAGGTCTCCTGGGTGTTGCCCGGCAGACTGCGGCTGGCGAGGTCAGCGTCGGAGCACACCTTCCAGCCGTCGCCACAGGCCTGGTCGTTGCGGTACTGCCGTGTGTCGAGCATGTGGAAGGTCGCGAGACTCCCCCAGCGCAGCCGGCGATAGAGCGGGATCGAGTTGCCGCTGTTCGCCTGGGCCGGCCGCAGCGGCATGTTCTCGTAGTACGCCTGGTACGCCGCGGTCCGCCGAGCGGTCCACTGCGCTGTCGTGAGAGACGGCGTACTGTCCGCCCGCACCATGTTGGCGTAGTTGTTCTCCACCTCGTGGTCGTCAGGTACGACGAGCCACGGGGCGACCGCATGTGCTGCCTGCAGATCGGGGTCCGACTTGTACTGCGCGTACCGGCGACGGTAGTCCGCGAGCGACACGATCTCGCTCGCACCCGCGTGCAGACGAGGCCTGCCGGTGGTGGCGCCGTACTCGTAGATGTAGTCACCCAGGAAGAGGATGAGGCCCGGGTTCTCCTCGGCCATGCGTCGGTAGACCGTGTAGTAGCCCTCCTCGTAGTGCGCACAGGAGGTGAAGGCCATGACCAGGTCACGCCCGTTGGTGCCCACGGCCGGAGCGGTCCGGGTGCGGCCGACGGGTGACAGATGGCCCTGCGCACGGAAGCGGTAGAAGTAGTCCGAGTCCGGGCTGAGGCCGCCCGCGATGACATGCACCGAGTGGGCGGAAGCGTACTGCGCTGTCACCGTGCCGTACGCGACCAGCGTGCTGAAGGTGTCGGTGGTCGACACCTGCCAGTCAACGGCGACGTCGGCGTTCGCCATGCCGCCTTGACCGTCGGCATTCAGCGGCGAGGGTGCCAGGCGGGTCCAGAGCACGACGCTGTTGGCGTCTGGCTCACCGGACGCGATACCGAGCTGGAACGGGTACGGGACGGCGGCGGTGGCGGTGATCACGGACGACTGGGCTGTTGCTGACGGGATAGCCGGGAGGGCGCCGGCCCCGGCCGCGGCGAGTCCGCCGAAAACAAGGGTCCTGCGACTGATTGGGCTCATGAGGCCTCACCTTCACGGGTACTCAGGGCGGTAGGCCCCCGGATCGGTCGAACTGCAGGTGACCATTCGGGAACCTTGAGTGTGTGCGGTGCTCCGTGCCCATGATGGCGCAGAATTGGTAAATTTCCTACAGCAGAACGAGCAGCAGCAGTACGGCGGCCGGAACCCCCTCCAGCAGCGTGTTCAACCAGAGTCGCCGCTCCGTCGCGAGCAGGACGAGCGCCAGGAAGACGTGCTGCGCCGCGGTGAACGCGACCAGCGCCTCACCTTGCGGCAGATGCCCGGTCCGGGCCAGGACGACCCCGAGCGCCAGCGCGACACCGGTCGTGAAGTTGTAGAACCCGAGGTTCACGATCCACAACCTGACCGCGTCGAAGTCCCGGCGCTCCAGCAGGAACAGCGGATACAGCCGCGGATGCCGGTAGAAGAACGACTCCATCAGCCAGACCGACCCCAGCATCACGGCGATGGCGATCGCGAGGATCTGCGCCGCCGTACTCATGCTTCCGCCCCGAGCTGGACCCCGTGCCGGCTCGTGATCTCGCCCAGCGCGGCGTAGTCCGTCGGATCGGCGCCGGCCAGGTCCGCGAAGAAGGCGCCCATCCGCCCGGTCTGACTGACAGCGAGGAACTTCGCCGACGGCGTCAGCACCGAGAACGTGTTCACGGTGCCGGCCGGAATGCTGATCGAGGCGCCAGGTCCGAGGTCGTAGCCCTGATCCCCTGCCTGGACGAGGATCCGGCCCTGCAGGACGTAGAACGCCTTGCTCCACGACTCGCTGTGCGGCGGCGAGGCGTCGGCGCGCGGTGCGTCGATCTCGAACAGCTCGTACTGCCCGCCGGTGTGCTCGGCGCCGATCTTCACCGTCACGGTCGCGTCCGGGGCGGCGTACTCGACACCGCTGCCCGCATTGCTCAGATGCACTGTTTCGTTCATGACTGCGACGGTAGGAAGCGACGTACGGCGGAGGTATCCCGTGCGGCTGGGCTCGTCGCAGCCACCCGAATCCCCACATTTCGGGGATAGGCGGCCGGGGTACGTCGGCGCATACTGAGCGCATGTGGGAGGGGCGCATGTGGGAGGGGCGGGCGCGGGCCGCGCGCCGGGACATCGCGGCACTGGCGACCTCGGGGATGGGCGTCGCCGAACTGCACGCGGCCGCGATCGAGGTGGTCGGACAGGTCGTCGGCAGCGAGCTCACCTGCTGGGCCGGGATGGACCCGGGCACGCTGGTGATCAGTTCGATGACGAGCGGCGCGGCCCGCATCCCGTCGGAGTACGAGCCGCGGCTGGCGGAGACGGAGTACGCCGGAACCGTGCCGAACTCGTTCGCCGAACTGGCCCGGACCTCACACCAGGTCGCGCGCTTGTCGGACCTGCCGTACCGCGAGGTCGTCGGTCATCGGCGGCTGAACGAGGTGTGGCGGCCGCTCGGGATCGAGCACGAGGTCCGGACGACGTTCGTCGTCGACGGGGACTGCTGGGGCGCGGCCGGGTTCGTCCGCAGCGGTCCCGACTTCAGTGAGCGTGAGATGGAGTTCCTGGGGTCGGTGGCGCCGGTCATCGGCGCCGCGACGCGGGTCGCCGTACGCACCGACGCACACGGGTATCGCGGAGGGGTCGGCCCGTCGATCGTCGTCACCGGCCCGAGCGGCGAGCCGCGGGCGATCACCGCGGCCGCCCGGACCTGGCAGGACGAGCTGGACGAGATCGCGCCGGGACGCTTCGGCGTACTGCTCCGGGCCATTGTCACGGGCGCCCAAGCCTCTGGGACATTTCAGGCGCGGGTGCAGACCGCTTCCGGCGAGTGGGTGCTGATGCAGGGCAGCCGACTGCTGGGTGACAGCGAGGACGAGGTGGTGGTGACGATCGAGCCTGCCTCGGGTCAGCACCTGGTCGGCATGCTGCTCGCGGCCTACGGCCTGACCACGCGGGAGCGGGAGATCTGTCTGGAGATCATCTCCGGCCACACCACCGCCGCGATCGCCGACCGGTTGTCGATCTCGCCGCACACGATCCAGGACCATCTGAAGTCGGCGTTTGCCAAGGTCGGCGTCCGGAGCCGTGGCGAACTGGTGGCGACGCTCAGGCCGGGATGACCTGCTTGCGATAGGTCCCCGGCGGTACGCCGAAGTCGCGCTTGAACGCCTTCGCGAACGCGAACTCCGACGTGTAGCCGATCTCCTTCGCCACCGTGGCGATCGGGCGATCACAGTCCCGCAGCAGCCGCGCCGCGGTCGTCATCCGCCAACGGGACAGGTACGTCAGCGGCGGCTCCCCGACCGCCTCCGTGAACCGCCGCGCGAAGGCAGCCCGCGACAACCCGACCTCCGATGCCAGGTCGGCGACCGTCCATGCGGCGCCCGGCCGCTCGTGGAGGAGCTCGAGCGACTGCACGACCGCGGGATCGGTCAGCGCCCGCGACCAGCCCCGATCCGCCGGGCAGTCACTCTCCTCGAACCAGGCCCGCAAGATCAGCACCAGCAACGCATCCACCAGCGCCGGTACGACGGCGGCCGCGCCGGGCCGCTGCGCGTCGAGCTCCTCGCCGAGGATGCTGATTGCCGTATGCAACGAACGGTGGCGTCCAGGGTTCGCCGGTACGACGACCACGTCGGGCAGCCTGCTCAGCACCGGGTGCAGGCGCTCGCGATCCAGCCGGTAGGTACCGCACAGCAGCAACGACCGCGCACCCTGACCCTGCGGCGGCTCCTCGACCGACGGGTCGAAGTCGACCAGCGGCGAATCGGGGTGGTCGGCGATCGCGTGCTCGACGCCGCGCGGCAGCAGCACCGCGTCGCCCGGGCCGAGCGGGATGGGGTCGCTCTCCGGCGGCAGCAACCACGCCGTACCTTGCAGGACCAGGTGGAAGGTGGCGCCGAAGGAGTGCACGAAGCGCAGTCCCCACGGCCCCCGGACATCGGTGCGTCCGGACGTGGCCGGACCGGTCCTCATCGCGGAGACGACATCGGCGAGCACATCCATGCACGTCATCATACGCGCACCGGTCAAGACGATCGGACATAAAGATGCGCTCAATGGACATAGATCCGCTCGCGAGGCTGGCCTAATGTCGGTGACAGAATCCAACGACAAGGAGTATCGATGAGCATCGTCGTCACCGCCGCCACCGGGCACCTGGGCACGCTCGTCATCGACGAGCTGCTGCAGCGGGTCCCCGCCGATCAGGTCGTCGCGGTCGTGCGCAACGCCGCCAAGGCGGCCCCGATCGCGGACCGCGGCGTCGAGGTCCGGGTCGCCGACTACAACGACCCGGACGCGCTGGCGAAGGCCTTCGGCGCGGGTGACACGGTCCTGCTCATCTCGGGCCTCGACCCGAACCGCCTGGAGCAGCACCAGGCCGTCATCACGGCCGCCAAGAACGCCGGGGTCGCGCGGATCGCGTACACCAGCGTGCTCGGCGGACCTGACGCGGACTTCGAGCTGGCTGCCGACCACATCGCCACCGAGCAGGCGATCCTCGATTCCGGCCTGCCGTACACGTTCCTGCGCAACGGCTGGTACAGCGAGGTCTACACGGACCAGATCGCCGTACAGCTGGCGAACGGGGTCGTCGGTAGCGCGGGCGACGGGCGGATCGCGTCGGCCGCGCGGCGGGACTACGCGGCGGCGGCTGCCGCCGTACTGACCGGCGAAGGGCACGAGAAGAAGGCGTACGAGCTGAACGGCGACACGGCATTCACGCTGGCTGAGTACGCCGCCGAGCTGTCCAAGCAGTCGGGCCAGGATGTTGCCTACAACAACCTCTCCCCCGAGGATCTCACCCAGGTGCTGACAGCTGCCGGGATCCCGGCACCGTTCGTACCGGTACTCGTCGGCGTCGACAAAGCCATCGAGCGCGGCCTCCTCGCCGGCCGCGGCAGCGACCTCACCCGCCTGATCGGCCGCCCCACCACGCCCATCGCGGACACGATCGCCGAAGCGCTGATGCGCTAACGGCAGGAGGTATCAGGTACCTGGGCCAGCGGGTTGGCGCGCTCAGGCGGCCGAGGTCGTATACGTAGACGACTACATCCTGTCGTTAGCGCTACAAGGCCGCGACGAGCCGGTTGTGCTGCTCGCCCAGGCCGTCGGCCCAGACCCGGAGTACGTCGCCCGCGCGTAGGTACCGGGGTGGTTTCTGCCCCGCGCCTACGCCGGCCGGCGTGCCGGTGCTGATCACGTCGCCCGGGTACAGCGTCATGAACTGCGAGATGTAGTGCACCAGGTGCGCGACGCCGAAGATCATCTCGGCCGTCGAACTGTCCTGCAGCGCCTCGCCGTTCACGTCCAGCCCGAGCTTGATCGCCTGCGGATCCGGCACCTCGTCCGCGGTCAGGATCCACGGCCCGAGCGGGCAGAACGTCGCCGAGTTCTTGCCCTTGTCCCACTGCCCGCAGCGCTCGAGCTGGAAGTGCCGCTCGGACACGTCGTTCACCAGGACATACCCGGCGACATGCTCCATCGCCGCTACCTCATCGACGAGGTACGACGCCGTACGCCCGATCACCACGCCCAACTCGACCTCCCAGTCCGTTTTCTCGCCGCCGCGCGGAATCACCACGTCGTCATGTGCACCGACCACGGTGTCCGGCGCCTTCATGAACAGGATCGGCTCGGCCGGCGCCTGCTGCCCGCCCTCGGCCGCGTGGTCGGCGTAGTTCAGTCCGACGCACACGATCTTCCCGGGGTTGAGTGGTGCGGCGAGTCGCACCGCCTCGAACTCAACCGCCGCGTCGGTTGCCGCGGCGGCCCGCTCCCGCCAACGGTCCGGGTCGAACGCCTCCGACGTACCCGGCAACGTCACCACCCGGCCGTCATCGGCGACTACGGCGTCGCGCAGTCCGTCGTCGGTGTGGATCCGGAGCAGTCTCACTTGTTCCTCCAACCAGAGTTCTTCGCCCAGTTCAGGTACGCGATACCCAATGCGTGCGAGCCTTGCACGGGCACGAGTTGTACGGCGTCGTACACGCGCAATGACTGTTGATAGACCAGCAGATCCTGCTCGGCGTACGCACCCCAGCGGGCACACTGCACCGCGTTCGCCGGCACGGCGTCGCCGGTCCCGTCGACCCGGTACCAGACCTCGGTCGCGGATCGGATCAAGTTCTGCGTGAACGTCTTCGTGAAGCGCTGGACGTCCGTGGCGGGTCCGCCCGCGATCCCCGCGTCGTACGCCGCATGCACGAACTCGGTGCTGATCGCGGCGTGGCTCAGGTCCTCGACCTGTTTCGAGGCCGGGTACGACGGCGTGTACTCCGAGATCCCCGCGGTCTTCGCGTAGCCGGCGTACAGCTGGCTGTACGGCGGCCAGTAGGTCCAGACGTAGGCGTCGCCAACGAGTCGTAGCGCGGGCTCGTACGCCTTCAGCATCTGCAGGACCCGAGTCCGATAGCGCGGCTGCTTGGTCACGCGGAACAGCTCGACCAGCACCTGGCCGATGCCCTGGCTCTGGTTGTACGGCTGGATGGTCCCGTCGAACGGGATCGGCGCACCTTTCGGCCACACGTAGTCGCCGGTGCCGTCCGCACGCGACACCCACTCCGGATCGTGGAACGCCACCGCCGCGGTCGCCGCGTCCAGAACCTCCCTCGCGAACTCCTGCCTGCGTCGGAGCTTCGGCGACTGCAGCACCATCCGGGCGTAGCGGGCCAACGGGAACGCGATCATGCCGGTGTGCACAGCGAACACGTAGTACTGCGACTTGAATGCGATCGTGGTCGCCGCCGGCGCGGGCGCAGCCGCGGGAGCCGTTCGCAGATCGACGGCGGTCCAGCGCAGCGACGCGTTGTAGGCGTTGTTGACCGCTGTCACGACGTACATCGGTGACGCCGGATCGAGGCTGACGGCGGGCAGCGTGACGACGGTGGTCGTGGCGGGGTTGCGGAGCACGAGGTCGAAGGTGCCGTCGGCAACGTTCAGGACCTCGGCGGTCGATTCGGCCGATCTGATCCCGGCCCACCGAAGTTGAATCGCCGGAGCGCCGTTGCCGTCGGGGAGCACGCCGTGGCCGGCGGTGTAGTTGCCGGCTGTGCGCCAGACCTTGCCGGACCGGCCGGCGTAGTCCTCGACGTGCCTGGCGTGGTCAGTGGTTCTCATCAGGTGCCTGGCGCGGTCCTCGAACGTGCGCAGGTAGCGCTCGTCCTGGTAGGCCTCGTACATCCGCAGCAGGGCGAGCAGGAAGTAGGACTCGCCCCAGGCGTACAGGCCGGCCTCGTTGTCCTGGGGGTTGGACGCGAGATAGCCGGCCTGCGCTGCGTCGAACGCGGCTGGAGAGTCGTAGACGAGTGGATCGGCTGAGGCCGACAGGGCCGGGAGACCGGCCCAGGCGGCGACCCCGCCGGCGGCGGTGGTGAGTAGGAGCGTCCGGCGGCTGAGCTCAGGGTGCATCTGTGCCTCACAAGAAAGGAAGGAGAGAAGAGGAAAGAGACGGAGGTGGGCGGCGGGGGGCGATGGACGGGGAGGTGGGCGGCGGGGGTCGACGGGAGGGTGGGTCAGCCTTTGACGGCGCCGCCCATGCTGTTGAGGATGCGTTTCTGGAGCAGGAGGAAGACGACGATGACCGGGACCAGCGAGATCACGGTGCCCGCGGCAAGACCGCGGACGTCGGTGCCGGAGACACCGCTCAGGTAGGCGATCCCGAGCGCGATCGGGAACTTGGACTGGCTGGTCAGCACCACCAACGGCCAGATGAAGCTGTTCCACACCGACACGAACCCGAGGATCGCCAGTACGGCGAGCGTCGGCGCCACGATCGGCACGCAGATCCGCCAGAAGATCGCGAATTCGTTCGCCCCGTCGACGCGCGCGGCCTCGACGATCTCGTCCGGGATCTGCGAGAACGCCTGGCGCAGCAGGAAGATCCCGAGCGACGACAGGATCGCGGGCAGGATCACCGCCGCGAACGTGTCGGTCAGCCCGAGCTCGCTCATCACCAGGAACCGCGGGATCAGCATCAGCTCACCGGGCAGGAACATGATCGACAGGAACAGCATGAAAAACACGCCACGGCCGCGGAAAGCGATCCTGGCCAGCGGGTACGCCGTCAGCGCGGACACCACCAGATACACCGGGACAGTGATGCCGACGTAGATCACCGAGTTCACCAGGAACCGCGCGTACGGGATCGTCGTCCACGCCTCGCGGAACCATTCGGCCACCGGAGGCCGCGGGATCAGGTCGGGCGGGAACCCGAACACGTCCTGGCCGGCGGGTTTGGTCGCGGCGCTGAGCAGGATCAGGAACGGCCCGATGAACAACGCGGCGACCGCGATCAGCAGCACATACAGCCCGATCCGGCGCGCGTTGAGCCTCGGCGTGCGCCGGTAGAGCCGCCTGGCCATCAGATGTCCCTCCGCCGGGTCACCAGCAGGTTGAAGCCGGCCAGGACGATCATGATCGCCCACAGCAGCAGGCCGACGGCGCTCGCGTAGCCCATGTCGTAGTCCTCGAAGGCTTTCGACCAGATGTAGTAGCCGAGGGTGAGAGTGGAGTCGAGCGGCCCGCCGCGGGTCAGCACGTACACCGACTCGAAGGCCCGCATCGCCTCGAGCATGCTGAGCACGAGCGTGACCGCGAAGGTCGGCCGCAGCGACGGTACGACGACGTTCAGCAGCCGCTGCCATGCGTTCGCGCCGTCGATCGTCGCCGCCTCGAGCTGGTCCGACGGAACGGACTGCAAACCGGCCAGGTAGATCATCATGAACAGACCGGCGTTCTTCCACGCCTCCAGCAGCACGACCGTGGGCAGCGCCCAGTGCCGGTCGAGCAGGAAGTCGGTCGGCCCGGCGCCGAACAGGCCGAGCACCCAGTTCACGACGCCCTCGCGGTTGAACACGTACCGCCAGGCGACCGCCACCGCGACCATCGACGTGATGACCGGCAGGTAGTAGAGCATCCGGAACGCCTGGATCGCGCGCAGCTTGAGGTTCACCAGCATCGCCAGGAACAGCGGCGCGACCACGGTCAGCGGCAGGAACATCAGCACGAACAGCAGCGAGTTCCGCAGCGCGATCCAGACCCGCGGGTCGTGCGCCAGCCGGACGAAGTTGTCCAGCCCGGAGAAGCGCACCGGATGCACGATGTCGTAGTCGGAGAACGCGAGCTGGATCGCGATCACGGCCGGCCACGCGAACATCGCGGCGTAGAACAGCAGCCCGGGCAGCATGAACACGTACGGCGTGTACCAGTGCTGACCGACCACGCGGCCCTTCAAACCCGGCATACCCGCTCCTCGTGTCTGAAACCCGGATTTCAGATACCAAGCTGACGGGAACCGTAACGCAGAACACAGCGGCCCGGAAGCGGTAACTACAGAAAATTTCCGGCATCTTCCGTTGACTCGTGCGAACAGATGGCGAACACTCTGATGTCTGTAAGCCAGGTTTAGGACATTTCCCTCTGAGGAGCCAACGATGGCCCGACTCCGACTCACCGCTGTTGTCGCCACTCTCGTCCTCGCCCTCGCCGGCTGCGTGTCCGGCAGTCCCGCGGGCGGGAGCGACGACCAGAAACAGTCCGGCGACGCCTACTCCGGTGACGTCGAGTGGTGGACGATCAACCTGCAGAAGAACTACGGGCCGGACATCCAGAAGTGGATCGACGCCTACCAGAAGGAGCACCCGAAGGTCTCGATCAAGTGGGTCGACGTACCGGGTGCCGACATCACCACCAAGCTGCTGGCGGCGATCGCCAGCGGCAAGGTGCCGGACGTCGTCAACTTCACCTCCGCGACCACCGGCCTGTTCGCCGGCTCGATGGCCGACCTGGGCTCGCTGTTCAGCGCCGACGACGTCGCCGCGTACCTGCCGAACCTGGCCGAGCCGTTGGTTGTCGACGGCAAGCGCATCGCGATCCCGTGGTACAACGGCGGCACGTCACTGGCGTTCTACAACAAGGATCTGCTGGCCAAGGCCGGTTTCGACCCGGCCAAGCCGCCGAAGACGTACGACGACGCGCTCACGCTCGCCAAGAGGTACCACGACGCGACCGGCAAGTCGGCGACCAACTTCATGGCGTACTCCAGCGTCGTGCAGGCCAACGGCATCCCGCTGGTCTCGGAGGACGGGAAGACGGCCGCCTTCAACACACCGCAGACCCTCGCACTGCTGGAGAAGTTCAAGCCGCTCTTCAGCTCGGGCGCGATCGCCCCTGGAAGCCTCAGCGAGAACCCGCGGGACATGCCGCAGTCGCTGGAGAACAAGGGCATCGCTTTCAACCCGGCCGCTGTGTCCAGCTCCCTGCTGAACGTCGAGAAGAACGCTCCCGCGGTCTACTCGTCGATCACGGTCGGTCCGCCGGTGACCGGTGCCGACGGCAAGTTCTACATGCCGGGCCAGCAGGTGATGGGGATCCCCGCGAAGTCGGACAACCAGGCCGCCGCGGCCGCTTGGCTCAAGTACGTCGCCGCGCCCGAGCAGCAGCTCGCGCTGTGCAAGCTGGTGCCGATCTACCCGTCCTCGGTGAAAGCGCTCGAGGATCCGTTCTTCACCGAGATCTCCGGCACCACTCCGGCTGATCAGGCGCGGAAGATCCTGGTCGACACCTTCAAGCAGAGCATCGACGCGTCGATGGGGTCGGGTAACGACGAGCAATTGCGGCAGCTGTTCGACGACCAGGTGCGGGCGTTCATGTCCGGGACCAAGTCGGCGAAGCAGGCACTGGACGACGCCGAGAAGGCGTGGAACGACACACTGGCGAAGGGCAAGTAGCGTGCTGCGTATTGGGATCGTGGGCGCCGGGATCATGGGACGCGGCAACGCGTTGTCCTTGTCCGGCCGGGCCGACGCCGAGATCACGGCGGTGACCAGCCGGTCCGCCGACTCCGCCACACAGCTCGCGGACGAGATCGCCGAGCGCGGTGCGCCGCGGCCGACGATCCATCCCGACCTCGGCGCCCTGCTGTCCGACCCCGCGGTGGACGCGGTCGTCCTGACCACGCCGGACGATGTCCACGGCGAGATGATGGTCCGCGCCGCGGAGGCCGGGAAGCACATCCTGGTGGAGAAGCCGATGACCACGTCGGTCGCGGAGGCCGACGCGGCGGTGAAGGCCATCCGCGAGAACGGCGTGATCGCGATGTGCCTGTTCAACCATCGGTGGGTGCCGGCGTACGCGCAGGCCTACGACCTGCTCGCGGACCTCGGCGACGCCGCGGTCGCCTACGCCCGCAAGGACGACACGATCTTCGTGCCGACCGAGATGCTCTCCTGGGCGGATCGCACGACCTGCGCGTGGTTCCTGTCCAGTCACGACATCGACCTGGTCTCGTGGCTGCTCCGCGACCAGGTACGCCGGGTCTACGCGACCGCGCGCTGGGGCAAACTCCGGTCGCTCGGGATCGAGACGCCGGACGCGATCCAGATCCAGGCGGAGTACTCGCGCGGTGCGGTGGCGACCTTCGAGTCCGCGTGGATCTACCCGAACACGTTCCCGACGACAGTCGATTCGTACGTCGCAGTGGTCGCGGACGACGGTGTGGTGCAGCTGGACCGACAGCGGGAGAACGTCGTACTGGCCAAGCCGGACGGCTACAGCTACCCGCGGAACATGCTGCAGCGGGTCATGCACGGCATCCCGTCCGGTGCGTACGCCGACGCGATCGCGCATTGGGTCGACTGCTGCCGCACCGGCCGGGAACCGCTCATCACGATCGAGAGCAGCCGCAACGTCACCGCCGTACTCGAGGCCGCCCACCTGTCGATCGAAACACGCCAACCCGTCGACGTGTCCATGCCGGTCGCATGACCGAAGGACCTGAGAAGCCGCGGCACATCGACGGGCGCATCAATCGGATCGGGACCGACGACCTGATCAAGGCGTTCGGCTCACCTGCTTCCGACCTGGCGGGTCTCCGCGCGTTTGTGGGTGAGCAGCTGAGGCGGCCGGCTTGGCCGTTGCCGGAGTGGGCTGAGGCGATCCGAGCCACACCGGACGCCGTACTGGCAGCTGCTGCTCCGCTACTGGATGGTGTTGATGTCACCGGGCAGGGACTCGGACGGTCGCAGCTGTACGGCTTCCACTACCTCGGGTGGCTCGCGCCTGGAGTGCAGGCGTGGCTGCTGACCGGTGACGAGCGCTACTTACAAGCGTTCGAGAAGCATCTCGATCAGTGGGTGGAGCGGCGTGACTCGGTGACCGGTGAGTGGCCGGGTCTCGACGTCATCTGGTACTCGCTCGGCACGTGGGCACGCTGCCGCAGCCTGCTGCCGACACTCGAGGTACTGACCTCCTCACCGCTGTCCGACCGCGTGTGGGGCCGGCTGCTCGCGACACTCGTCGGCGGAGCCCGCTGGTCGTACGACGAGCATGACGTCTTCCGGCACGGGAACTGGCAACTGGTGTGCGCGACCGAGCTGCTGCACCTCAGCGCCGTACTGCCCTCTCTCGCGGAGTCTGAGGCGTGGGCCGAGCGTGCGCGGCAGCGCATCGAGGAGCACCTGCTACTGGACATCTATCCGGACGGCGGGCACTACGAACGCTCACCCGGGTACCACCGGATGGTGTTGACGGCTCTGCAGACAGCAGCGCGGATCGACCCGGCTGTGGTGGCGCATCCCCGTTTTGCAGCGATGCACACGTGGATGTGCGAGCTGGTGTCGTCGGGCGGCTGGCTGCCGCACCTGCAGGACAGTGGGATCGAGTGGCCCGCAGCGTCGTTGCTGCGCGGCAGCTACCTGCTGAACGACTCTGCGTTCGCTCGCATCGCCGCGCAGTGGATGTCGCCGTCGGAGCTCGCTGGGGAGGTGGCGACGTTTCCTGCTCGGCCGGAGCGTGAGGAGCGGTGGCTGTCGCCAGGCGCGGTTCCTGAGCTGCCGCAGGCGACTGTGCTGCCGGAGTCGGGGTACACGATCCTGCGGAGTCCAGAACTGCGCGCGGTGATCAACCACGGCCCGCATGTCGAGCACGAGTTGGAGTCGCACTCACATCGCGCCGTACTCGACCTGGTGCTGGACGGGTGGCAGCAGCCGTTGCTGTGGGAGGCGGGCGGTCCACCGAGCTACGACGATCCGGACTACCTGACGTGGTACCAGTCGGGCCGCGGCCACAACACGGTCCTCGTCGACGACCAAGAGCTCTCGACGGATCGCGGGGTGCGCGTCGATCCACTGGTCGACGCCGACGTGCTCGCGGTCTTCTCTGGCCGTCACCACGGCAACGGTGTGGAGCAGACCCGAACGATCGCACTGGTCCGCGAGAGCCCGTCGTACGTCGTTGTCACCGACCACGCGCCGGACGCGCACACCTTCCGTGCTCACTGGCACGCGCTGCACCCGTGGCGTCAGGTGGGCCAGCTCGCGTACGACGCCTCTGCGCCCAACGGACCGGGCTTGCTGCTGATTGACGCCGGTGATGCTGCCGCAGTTGAGCTGACCGAGGGCGTAGCTCGTCATCCGGTGCTGGAGCGTCGGACGGCTGAGTACGGCCCGCTGCACTCGCTCACGGTGACGCGGTCGACCGGCGATTTCACGACGGTGCTGGTGCCGCACGCCGGCGCTGAGCCGGCCGCAGTGTCGGTGGATCGGGTCGACGGTGAGCTGGTGGTCGCCTTCGGCGAGACGATCGACCGGATCGGGCCGTCCACGTGGACGCGGACCGTCGGCGGTCAGTTGTCCTGGGCAACCGGGTGGCGGGTGCGGATGCTGCCGGGCCTGCTACGGGCGACTGACGACGTCGACGTAGTGGCCAGGCCGACCAGCTTCGAGATCACCTGCTCGGGGCGGTGCGGGCTGTGGATTCGCGCACAGGGTGAGATCAGGCTCAACGGGATGCTGATCGACGCGATCGTCGAGGACGAGTGGGCGCACTTGACGCTTCCGTACGCTTGGGCGTGGACTGTTGACGGGGTTCGCTATGAGTGACGACGTAACCAGCGGGTGGTTCGACGCGCGGATCGTCACCGGCGCGCATCCTGCCTCCCTGCTCCCACCCACCGACCGGGACGCGATCGCCGCGCATCTGGACCGGTACGCGCTGTCCGGCGCTCTGGTGAGCGCGATGGCGTCGTGGTTGCACGACCCGATCGGCGGCAACGCCGAAGCCTCTGCGATCGCCCACGACCTGGCCGACCGCGGCGTAGTGGCGTGCTGGACCGCCGTCCCCGCGACGTCCGGTGAGCTCGACTCGCTGACCGACCTGGTCGATCGCGCGGTGGACGACGGGGTCGCGGCCTTCCGCATCCACCCCGCGTCGCACGGCTTCTCCCCCGCTCTGCTCGACGAGTTGTACGACGCACTGCAGGCAAACCGCCTGCCCTTGTGCGTCGACGCCGCCGAACTGTCCTGGCCGGATCTGAACACGATGGCGGCCCGCTTCCCGGAGCTGCCGATCGTCGTGTCGAACCTCGGTTACCGCAAGCTCCGCGAACTCTGGGCCGCGCTTGTCGGCCACTCCAACGTCTTCGTCGATCTCGTCGACTTCGCCGCACACCAAGGCGTCGAGTGGCTCGCCGCCAACGACCTCGCCGACCGGTTGCTGTTCGCGACCGGCCTCGGGGTCCGCGATCCCGGGGAGAGCATCGTCCGGCTCGCGTGGTCCGGTCTCGACGACGCGACGGTCCGCCTGGTCGGCTCGGGGAACGCGCGCCGGCTGCTCCAGGGAGTACGCGCATGATCGGACGGCGGCCGCAGCATCGGATCGTCGACGTGCACGCGCACCTCGGCCCGTACTCGCTGTTCTTCATCCCCGAGTCGGACGCCGCGACGATGGTCGCGGTGATGGACCGGACCGGCACCGACGTCACCGTGCTCGCGGCGAACCGTGCGATCCAGCAGGACGCGCACCACGGCAACTCGCAGTCGCTCGCCGCCGTCGACGCCTACCCGGACCGGATCGCGGCGTACGCGGTCATCAACCCGTGGCAGGAGCCGGAGCGCGAGCTCGAGCGGCTCGCGACAGACGACCGGTTCGTCGGAATCAAGGTGCATCCGAGCCTGCATCGCTACCCGGTCACCGGCGCACGGTACGCCGCGGTGTGGGAGTTCGCCGAGTCCACCGGCTGTCCCGTGCTCAGTCACTCCGAGCACCAGTCGCCGTACGACGCGCCACGGCTGTTCGAGGTGGTCGCGGAACGCTATCCGGGTACGTCGGTTGTCCTCGGGCATGCCGGGATCACACCGGCCGGGGTGGACGAGGCGATCGAGGCAGCCCGCCGGTACGACTCGCTCTGGCTGGAGGTGTGCGGCTCGCAGATGACCGGGCCGCTGATCTGCGCCATGGTCGACCAGGTAGGCAGCGGGCGGGTGCTGTTCGGTTCCGACTTCCCCTTCATCGACCAGCGCATGTCGCTGGGCCGCGTGGTCTGTGCACCGCTGACGGAGAGTCAACGCCAAGATGTTCTCAGCGGGAACGCCCGCAAGCTGTTCCGGTGGCGGCTGTTACCGGAAGGGCCGGGAGAACGAGGGGTTGGCCAATGACGGAAGAGATGCAGCAGTCCGAACAGGTGTCCGGCGAGCGGTTGCCCGCGGTGACGGTCGGACTGTTCGGCCCACGCCGGCTGGTCAAGACGATGTCGGAGGTCGGCCAGGAGGTCGCGGAGCGGTCCGTGAACGGCGTGCGATTCCTGACCGGCGGGTACGACGACCTGTCCGAGGCCGAGGAGCGCTACCTGCGGCTGCGGGACCGGATCGACGCGGCGGTGTTCCCCGGCCCGTGGGCGTTCGACCTGGCGACGACCGGCCACTGGCTCACCGTCCCGTCGACCCACCTGCCGCTGACCGGCGCCGCGCTGTACGCCGCGCTGCTGCGGGCCTCGCTGACGATCAAGGACGTCGACCTGAGCCGGGTCAGCATCGACTCGCTCTCACTCGCGGACGTCTCGGAGGCGTACAGCGAGATCGGCCTGGACACCGCCCAGGTGTACGACATCCCGTACGAAGGCCCCGAGTCCGTCGCGGGGTTCGCTGCGTTCCACCGCGAGAAGTGGGAACGCCAGCACACCACGCTGGCGCTGACCACGATCCTGGCCGTGGAGCGTGAGCTGCGCGCGGACGGCGTACCGGTGCTGCGGATCGCGCCGACGCGGTCGAGTGTGCGGGATGCACTGGAGACCGCCGTACTGCTCGGCCAGGGCACCCTGATGGGAGCACATCAGCTCGCGATGATCGCCGTACAGGTCATTCCGACCGGTGCGTCGCGGGCCGAGTCGGGTGACTACTGGCAGCAGGAGCTGGCGTTGTCGACGCACCAGAAGCTGCTGTCCGAGGCCCGCCAGGTCGGTGCGTCGGTCACGCGCCGGTCCGACACACTCTTCCTGGTCACCACGACGTACGGCGCTCTGCTGCGGCTGACTGAGCAGTTCGCGGTTGCGCCCTTCCTAGGCGCGTTGACTGCACAGCTCGGCGTACCTGTCGCTGTAGGCGCCGGAACCGGTCAGACCGCTCGTGCTGCAGAGGCAAACGCACTCATGGCCGTTGAGGACTCTGTAGCGGCAGGCGGCAAGGTAGCCGTGTACCTGGACGGCAGCAGCGACCGCGTCGACCTCGAGCCCGGTCCTGCGACGACTGAATCCGCACCGGCCGACGGGACGTCGCCGATCGACCAGCGGGCGCTGGAGATCGTCACGTCAATCGCCTCTGCCATGAGCTCGGCTCCGGGCCGACAGGTGGTCGTAGACGTCGAGAGCGTCGCCGCGATCATGCAGGTCACCCAGCGCACCGGACGCCGGATGCTGAAGGAGCTGGTCGAGGCAGGTCTCGCCTGGCCACTGCCACCGGCTCGCTCTAACGCCGGCGGTCGGCCACGCCAGCAGTTCCGCTTACTCACCGAGAAGCTCGACTGACCTTCTCGACTGACCTCTGGAGAAAGCCTGTGCAGACTCGTCGTCACGACCACGCAGACCGCCTGTACGCGCGCGCCCGACAGGTGATCGCAGGCGGTGTCTCCAGCGATGCCCGCCGAGCTGACCGGCCGCTGTTCGTGGACCACGCCCGCGGCGCCGAGCTGTGGGACGTGGACGGCAACAGGTACCTGGACTACGTGCTCGGCCAAGGCCCGAACCTCCTCGGCCACGCCGCACCGCTCGTCGCCGACGCAGTCTCCGACCAGGTACGCCGTGGCGTCGCGTACGCCGCCCAGCACGAGCTGGAGGCACAGGTCGCCGAACGCCTGTGCAGCATGGTGCCCGCGGCGGAGCTGGTCCGCTTCAACAGCGTCGGCTCGGAGGCTGTGCACGGCGCGATCCGGCTGGCCCGCGGCCACACCGGCCGCCCGAAGATCGTGAAGTTCGAAGGCAACTACCACGGCTGGCTCGACCCGGTCCTCTACAGTGTGCACCCGGACCTCGCCCTGGCCGGCGACGCCCGGCACCCCACCGCGGTCGGCGGTACGGCGGGTCAGCCGCGGCACGACGCGGACGACCTGATTGTCCTGCCCTACAACGATCTGCCGGCTGTCGCCGAGGTGTTCGCACGCAGCGGGGACGAGATCGCCGCGGTCATCCTCGAGCCGCTGCTCTGCAACACCGGCTGCATCACACCGGCTCCTGGCTACCTCGAAGGGCTCCGGGAGCTGACTCGGGAGCACGGATCGTTGCTGATCTTCGACGAGATCATCACCGGGTTCCGGGTCGCTCCGGGCGGGGCGGGCGAGCTGCTGGGCGTCGTACCCGATCTGGCTGCGTTCGGGAAGGCGATGGCCGGCGGGATGCAGGTGTCCGCGCTGGTCGGCTCGGCCGAGGTGATGGCGACGATCGCGGACGGCAAGGTCGCGCACGCCGGGACGTTCAACTCCCATCCGGTCGGGATGGCGGCCGCCGACGCGGTACTGCGTCATCTCGACGAGCACCGCGACAACGTGTACCCACCGTTGATCGCGACAGGCCAACGGTTGATGGCCGGCCTGCGCGCGGCAGCTGCAAAGCATGCGGTGCCACTGCTCGTGGACGGGCCCGGTCCGGTGTTCCAGACATACATCACGGACCAGGCCGCCGTCACCGACTACCGCACGTTCGCTGCCTGCGACCGGGCCGCGATGGCTCGGTTCCACGCGGGTCTGTTCGCTGCCGGTATCAGCATCGTGCCGCGCGGGTTGTGGTTCCTGTCCACCGAGCACACCGCGGACCAGGTCGACGAGACTATTGCGGTAGCAGACTCAGTGCTCGCTGCCCTTTAGACACAGGGTCGAACGGCTTGCGGTCCTGGTTGCAGGTCGAGCCGTCCGCAGGGGCCTTCAGCTGGGTGAGGTAGTCAGTGATCATCGCGTCGGCGCAGGTGCTCTTGCCGATCGTGGTGTGCCCGTAGCCCTCGACGGTCACCATCCGGGCGTCCGGGTACAGGTCGGCGTACGGCCGCGTTGCCGCGTACGGCGTGGCCGGATCGTGGCGGGTGCCGAACACCAGCACCGGCTGCCGCACCTTGTTCTGCCACGGGCCGCGGAAGTCGTCGGTGTCGCGGATCCCCAGGAACTCACAGTGAATCCCGACCCAGGCGCGGAACCGGCCGAAGTGCGGAGCGCGTCGATCGGCGGCATCGGCGTACGCCGGGTACGCCAGCGGACGGCCGGACTGCCTCGCCTCGACACATGGCTGCAGCACGGTTCCGATCGAGTTGTAGTCCTCCTTGCGCCGGTTCCACTCGACGAGTGCCTGCGGCGCCTTCGCAGCGGCCTTTGCCCGGTTCTGGCCGGCGAGCTGGGCCCACGTCTCGGCGAGCGCCGGGTAACCGATCGGGTCGTACAGGTTCGAGAACGTCATCGCCACAGCAACGGCGTACGTCACGGTCAACGTGGAGCCGTCCGGCAGCGCGACGACGACCGGGTGGGTCTTCAGCCGATCGAGCGTGCTCTCCACAACAGTCTTCGGATCGCCGAGCTCGTTCAACGCACAGTTCGCGGCGGCCTGCTTGCACTCGGCCAGGAACTGCTCATACGTGTCGTACGCGCCTTCGCCCTGCTTCAGCCGGACACCGACCGGGTTGGGGTCGCCGTTCGAGCCGGAGTACCACTCGGGGCTGAGGGTGCCGTCGAGGACCAGTGCACGGACCTTGTTCGGGAACAGCTTGGCGTACGTCGCACCGAGGTACGTGCCGTACGAGTAGCCGACGTACGACAGCTTCTCGTCGCCGACCGCCTGCCGCAGCAGATCCATGTCACGCGCAACGTTCGCCGTCGAGTAGTGCGCGAGCCGGTCCAGCGACGTGGTCCGGCAGCTCATCGCCTGCTTTGCCGCGTCGACGATGAACCTGCGTTCTTCCTTCGCGGTCACCGGGAACGCCGGGACGTTCGCCAGCGCCGCCGACTCCTCGGCGGCGGTCGGGTAACAGGTGGCCGGATCCGAACGGCTCACGCCCCGCGGGTCGAACCCGAGGATGTCGAACTTCGCGCGGACCTCCGGGGTGTAGATCAACTGACCCGCCTGCTGCACCAGGTCGACACCGGAGCCACCGGGACCGCCTGGGTTCGTGAACAGCGTGCCGACCTTGTGGGCCGGGTCGCCGGCCGGCAGCCGGGTCAACGCGATCGTCGTGGTCGGTCCGTGCGGGTTGTCGTAGTCGGTCGGGACCTCGACGGTCGCGCACTCGAACGGCTTCAGCTTCGGGTCGCTTCCACAGGTACCCCACGCGATCTTCGGTACTGCGGACTTCGCCTGAGCCACTGCGGTGGTCATCGGCGTCAGCAGCACGAGCGCCACGCCGGCGACAGACAGTCTTCGAAGGATTCTGGGCGTCATGTCACCGACCGTAGGCGGGCAGGCCGTCCCGTCGCGTCCACCACGAGAAGGAGGCCGGGAACCCGTCTGCTGACGGACCCGGCCCCTTCTCGAGCGTGAAGCTCTTATGCGCTCTTCTCGCGGCGGTCGCGCTTGGTGCGCTCGATCTGGTCGCGCGGGATCAGCGTGGGATTCACGTTCTCCAGCACCACCTCGCCGGTGACGACGACCTTGGCGACGTCCTCGCGGCTCGGCACCTCGTACATCACGTTGAGGAGAACCTCTTCCATGATGGCCCGCAGACCACGGGCGCCGGTGCCGCGCAGCAACGCCTGGTCCGCGATCGCCTCGACCGCGTCGTCGTTGAACTCGAGCTCGACGTTGTCGATCTCGAACAGCCGCCGGTACTGCTTGACCAGCGCGTTCTTCGGCTCGGACAGGATCTTGATCAGCGCGTCGCGGTCCAGCGGCGAGACGGTCGTGATGACCGGGAGCCGGCCGATGAACTCCGGGATCAGACCGAACTTGAGCAGATCCTCCGGCATCACATCGGCGTACCCGCCGGCTTCCTTCGGCTTCTCCGGCTCACGCGAGGTGTTGAAGCCGAGGGTCTTCTTGCCGACCCGCTGCTCGACCATGTGGTCCAGTCCGGCGAACGCGCCGCCGACGATGAACAGCACGTTGGTCGTGTCGATCTGGATGAACTCCTGGTGCGGGTGCTTGCGGCCGCCCTGCGGCGGAACACTCGCGGTGGTGCCTTCCAGGATCTTCAGCAGTGCCTGCTGGACGCCCTCACCGGAGACGTCGCGGGTGATCGACGGGTTCTCGCTCTTGCGGGCGATCTTGTCGACCTCGTCGATGTAGATGATCCCGGTCTCGGCCTTCTTGACGTCGTAGTCCGCGGCCTGGATCAGCTTCAGCAGGATGTTCTCGACGTCCTCACCGACGTACCCGGCCTCGGTCAGCGCCGTCGCGTCCGCGATCGCGAACGGGACGTTCAGCATCCGGGCGAGCGTCTGGGCGAGGTAGGTCTTGCCGCAGCCCGTCGGGCCGATCAGCAGGATGTTCGACTTGGCCAGCTCGACGGCCTCGTCCTTCGCGTGCCGGCCGGCGCTCGAGCCGCCCTGGCCGTCGCGGACCCGCTTGTAGTGGTTGTAGACCGCCACCGCGAGTGCCTTCTTGGCCACGTCCTGACCGACGACGTACGCGTTGAGGAAGTCGTAGATCTCGCGCGGCTTCGGCAGCTCGGTGAGACCGACCTCGGAGCCCTCGTTCAGCTCCTCCTCGATGATCTCGTTGCAGAGATCGATGCATTCGTCGCAGATATAGACGCCGGGACCGGCGATGAGCTTCTTGACCTGCTTCTGACTCTTGCCGCAGAACGAGCACTTGAGCAGGTCGCCGCCGTCACCAATGCGTGCCACCGGGGCAGATCCCTTCTATGCGAGTCGAACCATGGGCCAGGAGGGCGTGGGCCGCAGGGACCGGGACGGTCGTCAGTACCCCGATCCGATTTCGACGGTACCCCGTCCGGGGCCGAAAAACCGCGCTCGCCACCGGGTTGTGACTACGCCGGTGGCGAACGCGTCGTGCTCTTGACAACCGGTCAGACCGGCCGCGGCCGAACTGAACCCGTTCAGACGCCGGCCGGGACCGGAGTCTTGAGACTCTGCAGGACGTCGTCGATCAGGCCGTACTCGATCGCCTGCTCGGCGGTGAGGAACTTGTCCCGCTCGATGTCCCGGGACACCTCCGCGATGTCCTTGCCGCTGGCCTCGGAGATCATCGTCTCCAGCAGCGAGCGGAGCCGGAGGATCTCGTTCGCCTGGATCTCGATGTCACTCGACTGGCCGTAGGTGCCCTCGGTGGCCGGCTGGTGAATGATGATCCGGCTGTTCGGCAGCGCGAGCCGCTTGCCCGGCGTACCGGCGGCGAGCAGCACCGCGGCGGCCGAGGCCGCCTGGCCGAGGCAGACCGTCTGGACGTCCGGCTTGATGTAGCGGACGGTGTCGTAGATCGCGGTCAGCGCGGTGAACGAGCCGCCCGGGGAGTTGATGTAGATGCTGATGTCGCGGTCGGAGTCCATCGACTGCAGGCAGAGCAGCTGCGCCATCACGGCGTTCGCGATCTCGTCGGTGATCGGCGTACCGAGGAAGATGATCCGGTCCTCGAAGAGCTTCGTGTACGGGTCGATCCGGCGCATGCCGTACGACGTGCGCTCCTCCCACTGCGGGATGAAGTAGTTCATGGTGCGTCCTTAACTGACGGAGTGGGAGATCAGGAGTTCGGGCTGCCCTGGCTCAGCTGGGCGGCGCTGGTGACCACGTGGTCGATGAAGCCGTACTCCTTCGCCTGGTCGGCGGTGAACCAGCGGTCCCGGTCGGCGTCGTTCTCGACCTGCTCGAGCGGCTGGTTGGTGTGCTCGGAGATCAGCCTGAACAGCAGCGCCTTGAGGTGCAGCGACTGCTCCGCCTGGATCTTGATGTCGGAGGCCGTACCGCCCATACCGCCGGACGGCTGGTGCATCATGACCCGGGTGTGCGGCAGCGCGAACCGCTTGTTCTTCGCGCCGGCGCAAAGCAGGAACTGGCCCATCGAGGCGGCCAGGCCCATTCCGACAGTGGCGACGTCGTTCGAGATCCACTGCATGGTGTCGTAGATCGCCATGCCGGAGTCCACCGAGCCACCCGGCGAGTTGATGTACAGCCAGATGTCCGCGTTGGGATCCTGAGCGTTCAGCAGCAGCATCTGCGCGATGATCGCGTTCGAGTTGTCGTCGCGAACCTCGGAGCCCAGGAAGATGATCCGGTTTTTCCGCAGCTCGCGGTAGATGTCGTCGTCTTGTCCGCCGGATCCGTTGCCGCCCGCGGCGGTGGGGCTGGCTGCAAATGTCTCGTTCACGAACCCGACACTACTGGTCGGCGGCGACAGACCTAAGGCTGGGCCGGAGGTGTTCGCTCACGGCGCACCGCTCGTCTGCTCTGAGCGAATTCAGGCCCGATCACCAGCCGCACAGGACAACGGATCCGGACTCGCCGGCGGCTGCCTCGTCAGGTACTTCGCGGCGTTGCGGCAGCTCCGGCTCCCGCCGTACCTCAGGCTCCTGCAGCAGTGCGGCCACACCCGCCCCCTTCCGCGTTCGACCCGAACCGCTCCGGAAATCGTTTCACCGGCCACGCTAGGCCAGATTTTTCACGGTCGCGTCGCGATCGTCCGGCGAACATGCGTACGGCCCGGACCCCACCTGAAGGGATCCGGGCCGTACGGCGAGACGTTGCTCTGGCCGGCTCAGGCCTGTGCGGGCTCCGCGACCGGGGCCTCGGCCTCGTCGGCGCCCTCCGCACCCTCAGCCTCCGGGTCGGCGTACGAGCCGTCCGGCTGCAGGGTCTTCAGCTCGACCGTGTTGCCGGAGGCATCGGTGACCTTGGCGTTCTCCACCAGGTACGCGAGCGCCTTGCCGCGGACGACCTCGGACACCAGGCTCGGCACCAGGTTGTTCTCCACCGCGTGCTGCGCGAACTGGTCCGGGCTGACGCCGGAACGCTGCGCGTGCCGGACGATGTGCTCGCTGAGCTCCTGGTCGTTGACGCTCAGCTCCTGCTGCTCCGCCACCAGGTCCAGCACGAACTGCGCCTTGATCGCGTCCTCGGACCGCTTCTTCAGGTCCTCGTCGAACTCTTCCTGGGTCTGCTCCTCGCCCTCGAGGAACTGCTCCATGGTCATCCCGGAGTACCCGAGCTGCTGCTCCAGGTTCTCCTTGCGGGCGGCCAGCTCGTCGGTCAGCAGACCCTCCGGGACCGGCACGTCGACCAGCGTCAGGATCTTCTCCAGGACGGCGTCGCGCGCCTCACCGGCCTGCTCGAGCCGCTTGCCGCGCTCCAGCCGGGTCTGTACGTCGGCCTTCAGCTCCTCCGCGGTGTCGAACTCCGACGCGGTCTGCGCGAACTCGTCGTCGAACTCCGGAAGCTCCTGCTCCTTGACCGCCGTCACGGTCACCTCGACGTCGACGTCCTCGCCCTTCAGCGAGCCGCCGACCAGCTGGGTGACGAAGGTCTTCTTCTCGCCGGCGCTCAGACCGATGACGGCCTCGTCCAGGCCGTCGAGCAGCTGACCGCTGCCGACCTGGTACGACAGGCCGGTGGCCTGCGCCTCCTCGACCTTCTCGCCGTCCTTGCTGGCCGACAGGTCGAGCGTGATGAAGTCCTTGTCGCCGACCGCGCGCTCGACCGGGTTCAGCGAGCCGAACCGCTGGCGCAGCGACTCGATCTGCTCGTTCACCTCGTCGTCGGAGATCGCGATGTCCTCGACCTCGGCCTCCAGGCCCTCCAGGTCCGGCAGGGTGATCTCCGGGCGGACCTCGACCTCGGCGGAGAACTGCAGGCTCTCCTTGTCGTTGAACTCGGTCACGTCGACCTCGGGCCGGCCGATCGCCTTGACCTGGTTGTCGCTGACCGCCTGCGAGTAGAGCTTCGGGAGCGCGTCGTTGATCGCCTCCTCGAGCACCGGACCGCGGCCGACGCGCTGGTCGATGACCTGCGGCGGGATCTTGCCCTTGCGGAAGCCCGGCACCACGATCTGCTGGCCGATGCTCTTGTACGCCGCGTCGAGGCTCGGCTTGAGTTCCTCGAACGGCACCTCGACGATGAGCTTGACCTTGGTCGGGCTCAAGGACTCGACGGTGCTCTTCACGGTGGCGGTTCTCCTTGATTCGGTGACATTCACAGCACGCGCGACACCCCGCGTTGCAGCGGTGCTACAGGGGGTTTGTCGGGGCGACAGGACTCGAACCTGCGGTCTCCTGCTCCCAAAGCAGGCGCGCTAGCCACTACGCTACGCCCCGCAGTGACCGGTCGAGTGTAGTCGACCGGAACCAGTGCTCGCGCCACCGGGGCCCCGGACATACCGTTTTGAGTCCAACCGGCCTCATGTGGAATCATGTCCGAGCACCACGCGGGTGTAGCTCAATGGTAGAGCCTCAGTCTTCCAAACTGATTACGCGAGTTCGATTCTCGTCACCCGCTCGGGCGAGAGGGCGAGGTATGCCTGCGGAAAGCGCAGGCCTTCCTCGCCCTCTTCTGTTGTGCGCCTTCGCTTCGCTCGGCGCGGGCGGGGGCTCCGCCACCCGCACCCCCTTGCGCCTTCGCTTCGCTCGGCTCCTGGGTCGGGTTGGGTGCGTCGGGCGCGGGGCGGGGGTTGGGTTGGGTGCGTCAGGCGCGGGGCGTGGGTTGGGTTCGGTGCTTCGGTGCGGGGCGGGGGGTGGGTTGGGTGGGGGTTGAACAGGCTGTTGGTTCAGGGGAAGGCTGGGGGGCCGCCTCTTAGGGAGCGGCAGGTGGCTTTGGGGTCGTTGACGAAGTTGGGGGTCTGGTTGTCGGCTTCGTAGTAGCGGTGGAAGACGGGGGCCTGGGAACCGGACATCGGGGGGACGATCCAGCTCCAGTCGGCGGGGCAGCCGCGGCCGGCATGGCTGACGATCCGGCCGAGAGCGCCGACGAACTTGTCCCGCTGGTGCGACATGGAGAGCGGAAACATAGGCCGCACCTCGGGATAGGACACGAACAAGTGCGAGTAGAAGTACAGCGGTACCTGTTCTCCGTGCTCTGTCACCCGGTCCCAGCTGCGCTGGAGGGCGTTGGCATCCGTAGAATTCGCTGTCCGGCTCGAGAAGGCAGCTCCTCGACTGAAGCGGTCGCCCCGTCAGCGGGTACCAGGTATTGCCTGTCGTCGGCAGAAGCGGCCGACGGACACTGCGTTGACAAGGGTTCCCTCCCAGTCCAGTCCCCGAGTCGGTCCGTCGTGGTGTCTCCCGCCCGCAACCTACCCGCGCCCATCGGCTTGAAGCCGCGAACCGCACTGAGACGTGCCGCAATTTCTCTTAGGCCCGGAGAAAGGCGATGCCGTCGATACTGGCCGGGGCCGTGGAGGTGGAGACGATCTTGAGAGCCCCTGTGCGGAAAGGAGTTGTGGGGAGGTAGGTGACGACGCGGCTGGTGGTAGTTGCGGCCAGAGAAACCGTGCCGATCTTGATGTTCGCGTGGTAGATGTCCACGCGGCCCTGGCCCGGGCCGTGAATCGCTACCAGGGCGATGCGCAGGCCGGCCTCGGTGGCCTTGGTCAGGTACGCGCCGTTCGCTTTGAGGATGGTCGTGGTGCCTTGGAAGGCCAGCGTGCTGGTGGAACGCGTGACCGTACCGGCCGAGGTCAGAGCACGGTCGTCCTCCGGTGCCACCGAGCAGATCGGTGCGGACCAGGCGGACAGATTCCCCAGGTAGTCGCGGGCGCGCACCATGAAACACTCGTCCCAGCCGAGTCGCGGCGACCAGGTGATCCCGGTGATGCGCGTGCTCTGCCAAACAGCGGGGTAGATCCACTTGCCGAACGCGGCACCCGGTGCGGCCACCTTGTAGACCACGTCGTACGACGCGATGTCGGTGTCGTCCTTGTAGGCCCAGCGCACTGTTGCGGACCCGCTCAACTGCACGCGGTCGCCGATGCGCCACGTGACCAGTGAGGGCGCCGTACCGTCCACTTCACTGCAGTACGACGTACTCCAGGCGCTCAGGTTGCCGGCGTAGTCGCGCGCACGCACCTGCCAGCACGTGTCCGTGCCGATCGGTGCCGTCAGACTCGCTCCAGTGGTCTTGAGCCCCTGCCACGCGGGCACCTGGTTCCAGGCGCCGTACGGCGACGTGCGGTTGGGGCGCTGCTGAATTCGCAGGTCGTAGCTGTCCACACCGGTCGCAGGTGAGTTCGGGTCCTGCGGGTCGTCGTACGCCCACTCGAAGGACAGGCTGGTGTTGTCGCGAATGCGATCGCCGGCGGACGCACTGGTCAGCACGGGCGCGACGGTGTCCGGGTGCTGCTGCGGGTCGGCGGTCAGCCAGGACAGGGTGATCACGCGGGGCTTGCTGGTCGCGTCGGCGTACACGATCTTCGCCAGCCCGGAGCCGTCTGCCCGGAAGCTGGGTGTCGTGGTACGGATCGGCCCGTAGCGGCGCTGTCCCAGTGCCGGGTCGTTGAGGTCCGTGACCAGCAGGTCGGAGCCCGAGGCCTGCACGGTGAATCCGTTGCCCAACTGGGCGTCCGCGGCCACGGTCAGGTTCCGCGGCGGCTGCGGCCCGTTGACGTCTACAACCTGGTTGCAACCGCTCAGTACTGCCCAACGGCCGTTGACGTCGTCCGGGCCGACGGTGCACGCGCTGGCGACCAGGACGGTCTTCACGTCACCAGTGGTCAGGTTCTTGCCGTCCAGGTGGCCCGGCTCGGTCACTTTCCACACCGTGTCACCGGACATCGCGAACGGCGGGGCGACGTCGGCCACCTTGGTCCTACTGGCGACGTTGTACACCTCAGCGGTCGCAGCAGCCGGTGCACGATGCGAGACGAGCTTGCCACCCTTCCCGAGCACCACGTCGTCCGCAGCGGGGAACGTGAGCCCACCGACCTTCGCAGTACTCCCGTCGAACGTCAGTAGCGCAGGCCCCTCCACCTGCAACGGCTTGCCGTCGTTCGAGCCGCCAGAGGCGGTCCACGTGGTCCCGTTGTTGCTCGTCTCGTAGACAGGGTTCGAAACGACCACGCGGGCGCCCGACATGCCGACGTCGACCGCCGTACGCCCGGGAACGACGACGCCCTCCCCGAGGTGCTGCGGTGGATCGGCAGCCATCACCTGTGACGCCGTCAACGGCAGCAGTACGACGGCACACACCACGGCCGCCTTGACACGTAAGCCCAGCACGAGAGACCCCCAGTACACCGATGACTTCGCGCCGCACCCTAGTCAGTAACCACCGGTAACGGAAGCGCCGTGGAAAACCGGGTGACACACCGAGACCTCGAGAGGATCCTGAAAGGCTGACCAGCGACGAAAGGGACGGATGCAAGCGGGAATCACGGTATCGGCGGCCGAACTGCCCGAAGTACTGCTGCACGTGGCAGTGGTACGCCCGGTCTTCCTCTGGGGCGCACCGGGGATCGGGAAGAGCAGCCTGGTACGGGCGTTCGCGGAATCGCTCGGTCTGGAGTGCGTCACGCTCCTGGGCACGCAGCTCGCGCCGGAGGACCTCATCGGCGTACCGCAGATCGTGGACGGCCGCAGCCGCTTCGCACCACCCGTGGCGATCGCCCGCGACGAGCCGTACTGCCTGTTCCTCGACGAGCTGAACGCCTCCTCGGCCGAGGTGCAGAAGGCGTTCTACTCGCTCATCCTGGACCGCCGCATCGGCGAGTACGAGCTGCCCGAGGGGTCTGTCGTGATCGGCGCCGGCAACCGGGCCACCGACAACGCCCTGGCCCGGCCGATGGCGAGCGCCCTGGTGAACCGGCTCGTGCACATCCACCTGCGCGCGTCAGCGACCGACTGGCTGCAGTGGGCCGGTACAGCCGGGATCCACCCGTGGGTCCTCGACTACCTGCGCAACCGCCCCGACCACCTGTGGACCGCCCCGCCGAAGACCGAGGAGCCGTTCTCCACGCCGCGCAGCTGGCACATGCTGTCGGACTCCCTGCACTCGTACGGCGACGACGTGTCCGACGAGACGCTCCGGGTCCTTGCCTTCGGCACCTTGTCCGCGGCGCACGCGTCGGCGTTCCGTGCGTATGTGAAGACGGTCCGGCACGCGTTCGGGCTGGACGCCGTACTGAAGGGTGAGACCGGCTGGCCGACCGCCGCAGAGGACAGGGACCTGCTGTACTTCCTGGCCGAGACGTTCCGTGCCCGTCTGATCAAGGAGCTGGCCGCGGACAAGGCGTCGGCGAGCCCTGCGGCTCGTCAGCTCGCCCATCGTGGCAAGGCGCTGCTGGTCGAGCTCGCGGAGATCTCGCTCGAGGTCGCGCAGGTGGTGATCGCGGCCGACGACGACGGCCGCCCGGTGCTGCCGACGTGGTTCCTGGTCGAAATCAGCCGCGACCTGCCGCGGCTGGTGGCGGCCCGTGCCTAAGCGGAAGAAGTCGCAGCGGGACCCGGCGTGGGAGGCGATCCAGTCCGGCTGGGGCATCATCGCGCGGCACCCGCTGTTCGCGCCGATGGCGGACTGGACGCACAGCCCACTCCGCGACGAGACCTGCCCAGGAAACGGCACAGCTGACGGCTGGGCGACCATCGACTCGAACGGCCAGATCCGCACGCACCGGACGCGGCGTGCGACCGCTGAGGAGTGGGCGTGGGTCTTCGCGCACCTCCTGATCCACCTGGGCCTCGGCCACGCCGAACGGGACCTGCCAGCACCTGACCAGGCCACCAGCGCCGCAAACGACGTGGCGGTCAACCGCTACCTCCAGTCGCTCAAACTGGGCACGCCGGTCGTTGACCTGCCGCCAGACTTCCCCGCCATGGAGGAGGACGCGCTGGCGCGACTGTGGCGGCGCGCCGGCGTACCGGCTGAATACGAGCGTCTGGGCGTGGCAGGTCACGTGCCTGATGTCCACACCGCCCGCTGGAACGGCTGGGGCACACCGCCGAATTGGGGCGAGTTGTTCGCCGCAGGCCTGTCCGCCGCGGCTGCTGCGGCTGTCGAGGTTGCTGGCGGCGCACGCTCGTCGCTGAGTGCAGGCAGCAGCGGCCGGGACAAGTGGGACCTGGCCCTCGGCTGGTTCGTCTCGTCGTACCCGCTGCTCGGGGCGATCGCTGCGAGCATGACCGTCGTCGCCGACGCCGAGCTCGCCCGCGGCTGGGACATCCGGGTCGCGGCGGTCAACGCGTCCGCCGGCGAGATCTACGTGAACCCACTGGCCCGCCTGACGTTGAGCGAGTGGCGGTTCGTCATGGCGCACGAGATGCTGCACGCCGCTCTGCGGCACGGTGAGCGCGTCGGCGGCCGTGACGCGTACCTGTGGAACGTCGCCGCCGATCTCGTGATCAACGGCTGGCTCGTGGAGATGGGTGTCGGCACCCTGCCCGACGGCGGGCTCTACGACCCGGCGCTCAAGGGCATGTCCGCGGAGGAGGTCTACGACCGCATCACCACGGACCTCCGCCGCTACCGCAAGCTGGCGACACTCCGCGGCGTCGGCCTGGGTGACGTCCTCGGCCACCCGCTCCCGCACTCCGGTGAGCCTGCGCGGGCTGCTGGTCTGGATGACATCTACCGACGCGCCCTGAGCACCGGACTGGCGTACCACGACCCAGCTCGCGGCACACTACCTGCCGGACTGGTCGAGGAGATCCGCGCTCTGGACCACCCGCCGCTGGCCTGGGACGCACAGCTGGCCCGCTGGTTCGAGGAGCACGTCCCCGCGGTCGAGAAGACCCGCACGTACGCACGGGCCTCCCGACGCCAATCCGGTACGCCGGACATCCCGCGCCCCGGCTGGATCCGCCCGGTCGAGCTGGAACGACTCCCGACGTACGGCGTCGTCCTGGACACCTCGGGCTCCATGGACCGCGAGCTGCTCGGCAAGGCACTCGGAGCGATCGCGTCGTACTCACGCGCTCGCGACGTACCGGCCGCGCGGGTGGTCTACTGCGACGCCGCGGCGTACGACGCCGGCTACGTGCCGGTGGACGACATCGCCGGCCGCGTCAAGGTCCACGGTCGCGGCGGAACCGTCCTGCAGCCCGGCGTGGATCTGCTGGAGCGAGCAGACGACTTCCCCGCCCACGGCCCCATCCTGCTCATCACCGACGGCCACTGCGACGTCGTCCGCGTACGACGCGAACACGCCTGGCTGATCCCCCGCACCGCATCCCTCCCCTTCACCGCCAGAGGTCCCGTGTTTCGCCTGGAGTGAATCGTGTCTGCTGGGGGCGAACAGGTGTAGTTGGGTGGCTCTGTTGAGTGACAGGTTCACGGCATGGCATGGGTTGTGAGGGGCGAGTTCCGGAAGCTGTGGATCGGGCAGTTGGTGTCCGCGTCGGGCAGTGCGGTCACCACTGTCGCGCTGCCGCTGGTGGCTGTGGTGACCCTGCGGGCCTCGGCTGTGGAGATGGGTGCGTTGTCGGCGTTGACGATCGCACCGCATCTGGTGCTGGGGCTGTTGGCCGGCGTCTGGGTCGACAGCTGGCCCCTGCGTCGCGTGCTGATCTGGACCGACGTCGGACGGCTCCTCCTGCTCGGCTCGGTGCCTGCTGCGGCTGCACTGGGGTGGCTGCACATCGAGCAGCTGTACGCCGTCGCCGTACTGACCGGAGTGCTGACTCTGCTCTCGGACACCGCGTCGCAGACGATGATCCCGTGGCTGGTGCCACGTGAGGACCTGATGCGGGCGAACAGCGCGGCCCTGCTCAATCTCAACCTCGCCTCCACGCTCGGACCGTCCGTAGCCGGGTTCCTCGTACAGGTGCTGACGGCACCGTTCGCGATCCTCGTCGACGCGGCGTCGTACGTCGTGTCCACGATCGCGGCGTACCTGCTCCGCGAGCCCACCCGCGCACCTGCACCCGAGCGGTCCGAGGTACGGCTGTCCGCGGGACTGCGGCTGCTCTTCAGCCACCGGATGCTCAGGCCGCTCGTGCTCTCGGCTGGTATCGCTGCCATGGCCGGATCGATGCAAGGCCCGCTGGTGGTTCTCTTCCTGATCCGTGAGCTGGACAAGTCACCGGCGTTCGTGGGGCTGTCCATGACCGCGTTCGGAGCCGCTGCGGTGGCCGGTACCCTCATCGCTCCCGCCTGGTGCCACCGGGTCGGCCTCGGCCGCTCCTATCTGACCGGCGTGTTCCTCGCTTCGTTCAACGGCGTCGCTCTGTTCACCGGTGTGACGCCGCTGATCCTCCTCGGACAGGTACTCGCCGGACTCGGTATGTCTCTGTTCGGCGTCCCGCAACGCACCCTGCGCCAGGCGCTCGCGCCGCCGCACCTCGTTGGGCAGGTCACCGCGTCCTGGCGCACTCTGGTCATCGGCGGCCAGACCGTCGGCGCGGCAGCCTCGGGCGTCCTCGCCACCGCCCTCGACATCCGCCCCACCCTCCTGATCGGCACCGCCGGCATGCTCGCCGGCCTCCTGGTCGCCGCCTTCTCCCCGCTCCACGGACTGCAGGATCTGCCCGAAGGGGAACCGGTCGGACGATCGATCGCGGAGGACTGATCGCGGATCGTGATAGGTCGGGAGGAGATTCCCGCCTGGGCATTGGGTGGGCTATTGCGTTTCATTGGCAGGGAATGGAATTGGCGCGACAAGCGCTTACCTACTGAGCGATACTGGAAAGTGCGCCGTTTTCCGGTCGTCAAAACCCCTTTTGAGTCGAAGTAGATGGGAAGTGCGCCCGTCCAGATGCCCTCAGAGCACACTGTCCAAGCGCCGTCGATCGCAGCCCCTACCACCCGTGCCCCAGAACGCAGCCGCAACCTGTGGCGGCTCCGTCCCTACCTGAAGCCACACCGTTGGCGCCTCGCGGTCATGTTCTCCACCGCCATGCTGGGCGTCGGCGTCAGCCTCGCCGTTCCGCTGGTCACCCGAGCCATCATCGACGGTCCGGTCACCCGCCGCGAGCTGAGCATGCTGGTCCCGCTCGCACTGCTGGCCCTCGGGCTCAGCATCTCCGAGGTCATCCTGGTCTGGATGCGCCGCTGGGCGCAGTCCCGGACCGTCAGCGACCTCGAGGCCACGCTCCGGCACGACCTGTACGTCCGCCTGCAGTCACTGCCGATGGAGTTCCACACCCGCTGGCAGAGCGGTCAGCTGCTCTCCCGCGTCACCACCGACCTGTCCACGATCCGCCGGTTCATGGGCTTCGGCCTGCTCTTCCTGGTGATGAACATCCTGCAGCTGGCCGTGGTCACGGTCCTGCTGCTCCAGCTGTACTGGCCGCTCGGCCTCGTGGTCCTGGTGGCCGCCGTGCCGATCGTCATGGTGTCGCTGAAGTTCGAGAAGAAGTACCTGCGGATCTCCCGCAAGGTCCAGGACCAGCAAGGTGACCTGGCCACCCGGATCGAGGAGTCGGCGCTCGGCTTCCGGGTGATCAAGTCGTTCGGCCGGCGGCCGCACGTCCAGGGCCAGTTCGACGACGAGGCGACCAGGCTGTACGACACCGAGGTCGAGAAGGTCCGGCTCGCGTCGCGGTTCTGGAGCTTCCTCGGCGTCATCCCGAACCTGACCCTGGTGATCGTGCTGCTGCTCGGCGCGCTCGCCGTCGGCCGGGAGGCGATCACGCTCGGCACCCTGGTTGCGTTCATCACGCTGATGCTGTCCCTGGTCTGGCCGGTCACCTCGCTCGGCGCGATCCTGGCGATGGCGCAGGAGTCGATGACCGCGGCGGACCGGATCAGCGAGATCCTGGACACCCACTCGGTGATCAAGGACGGCTCGGAAGAGCTCAAGAACCCGCGGGGCCACCTGCGCTTCGAGCACGTCGGGTTCCGGTTCTCCGACGACTCCACCGAGGTGCTGCACGACATCAACCTCGACCTGACCCCTGGTACGACGCTCGCACTGGTCGGCGCCACCGGGTCCGGGAAGACGACCCTGACCGCACTGGTCCCCCGGCTGTACGACGTGACCGCCGGACGGATCACCATCGACGGGCACGACATCCGGGACCTGTCCCTGGTGTCGCTGCGGACGGCTGTCGCGTCCGCGTTCGACGACCCAACCCTGTTCTCCATGAGCGTCCGGGAGAACCTGACCCTCGGCCGTCCGGACGCATCCGAGGCAGACGTCCAGCAGGCGCTGGAGGTCGCCCAGGCGCAGTTCGCCAATGACCTCCCGTGGGGCCTGGAGACACGCGTCGGTGAGCAGGGCATGTCGCTGTCGGGCGGTCAGCGGCAGCGGCTCGCACTGGCCCGTGCAGTGCTCGCCAAGCCCGCCGTACTGGTGCTGGACGACACCCTGTCCGCTCTCGACGTACACACCGAGGCGCTGGTCGAGGAAGCACTGCGGAACGTGCTCTCCGAGACCACCGGCATCGTGGTCGCGCACCGCGCGTCGACGGTGATGCTGGCCGACCAGGTCGCTCTGCTGCAGAACGGCACGGTCACCCACGTAGGAACCCATCACGAGCTGCTGACAACGGTCCCGGCGTACCGGCACCTGCTCGCAGCGGAGGAAGAGGAGGTGCACGCATGACGACCCAGACCCAGCAGACACCTCCGGAGGCCTCTGAGGCGCAGGAGGACGAGCAGCAGCCGAAGGAGCAGAAGTGGCGGGGCGTCTTCGAGGACGACCCCGACCGGGAGGTCTCGCGCGCGACCAGCATCCGGCTGAAGGAGGATTCCCGGAAGCTGCTCGGTGAGCTGCTCCGGCCCTACCAGAAGCTGATCTGGCTGCTGGTGGTGATCGTGATCGTCGAGAACGCCGCCCGGCTCGCCGTGCCGTACCTGGTCCACCTGGGCATCGACAACGGCATCCCGCCGATCCTGGCCGGCAAGGGCTCCCAGGAGCTGATCACGATCGTCATCGCCGTACTGGCGTCGGCGCTCCTGCAGGCCTGGGCGCGGCAGCTGTTCCTGATGCGCTCCGGCCGGCTCGGCCAGACCATCCTGCTCGGTCTGCGGCGCCGGGTGTTCGACCACTTCCAGCGGCTCAGCCCGGCGTTCCACGACAAGTTCACCTCGGGCCGGGTGATCTCGCGGCTGACGTCCGACGTACAGGTCATCGACGAGATGCTCGCGAACGGGTTCGACGGTCTGGTGACCGCGCTCCTGACGCTGGTGGGTACGGCGATCATCCTGCTCACGCTGGACATCAAGCTCGGCCTGATCGCACTGCTGTCGTTCCCGGCGCTGCTGATCCTGACGGCGTGGTTCCGGAAGCGGTCCGCGCTCGTGTACCGGCAGACGCGTGAGGCCGTCGTCCTGGTCATCGTGCACTTCGTCGAGTCGATGACGGGTATCCGCGCGGTGCAGGCGTTCCGCCGGGAGCCGCGCAACGAGGAGATCTTCCACGGCGTCAACGACCGCTACCGGAAGGCGAACCTCGAGGCGTTCCAGCTGAACGCGATCTTCATGCCGTCGATCAAGGGCGTCGGCAACATCACCATCGTCGCGATCCTGGGGTACGGCGGTTACCAGGCGTACCACGGGCACGTGACGGTCGGCGTCCTGACCGCGTTCCTGCTGTACCTGCGGCAGTTCTTCGAGCCGCTGCAGGACATCTCGCAGTTCTACAACACGTTCCTGTCCGCGTCGGCGGCGCTGGAGAAGCTGTCCGGTGTGCTGAACGAGACGCCGGACGTGCCGGAGCCGATCAAGCCGGCCAAGCCGGGCCCGGCCCACGGTCACCTGGAACTGCGGAACGTGCGCTTCGAGTACGTCGACGGCGTACCGGTGCTGCCCGGTCTGCAGCTGGACGTGCCGGCCGGTCAGACCCTGGCCCTGGTCGGTACGACGGGTGCCGGCAAGACCACGATCGCCAAACTGGTGGCGCGGTTCTACGACCCGACGAGCGGGCATCTGCTGCTCGACGGCGTCGACCTGCGGGACCTGGCCGAGGACGACCTGCGCGAGCGGGTCGTGATGGTGACGCAGGAGAACTTCCTGTTCACCGGCTCGGTCGCCGACAACATCCGGTTCGGCAAACCGGATGCCACGATGGAGGAGGTCGTCGAGGCCGCGAAGGTGATCGGGGCGCACGACTTCATCACGGCGCTGCCCAACGGGTACGAGACCGCGGTCGAGAAGCGCGGTTCCCGGCTCTCGGCGGGTCAGCGGCAGCTGGTCGCGTTCGCGCGGGCGTTCCTGGCGAACCCCGCCGTACTGATCCTGGACGAGGCGACGTCCAGCCTGGACATCCCCAGCGAACGCCTCATCCAGCGGGCGCTGAAGACGATCCTGGCCGACCGTACGGCGATCGTCATCGCGCACCGGTTGTCCACCGTCGAGACCGCCGACCGCGTCCTGGTCCTGGAACACGGCCGGATCATCGAGGACGGCCCGCCCGACCACCTCATCACCATGGACGACGGCCACTACGCCGGACTCCACCAGGCTTGGGAAGACTCACTGGCCTGACGGCACCGGGCGCGTGGGGACCTCCCCACGCGCCCACTCCGTTCTACGTCCTACGGCGGGCCGCATTCGTCTCCTGTACGACGGCCCACGCGTCGGCGACCGGTCCGACGTGCCGGAGCTTGTCCGGGTTCACCACCGCGCGGATCCCCTGGATCTGCCCGTCGACGATGTCGAGCGTCCACGTGTTGACCACTCTGCCGTCGCTGTCGCGGAAGATCGCTCCCGGCTGACCGTTCACCAGCTGCGGCTCCACGACGCCGCCGATCCGCGCGAACGGCCCAGCCAGCGCAGCCAGCAGTCCTGCCACGTTGCGGGCGCCGGCAACGACACCTCGGCCCCACTGCGGCGCCTTGCCGCCTGCGTCGCCGACTAGCTGCACGTCCGCGGCCAGGAACTCCATCAAGTTGCCGACGGCACCCTCTTTGAACGCCTCGAAGAACCGCACCGCCAGCTCCTCCTGCGCTCGCTGGTCAGCTGCGAACCTCGGCCGCCCCGCATCCATGTGGCGACGGGCACGGACCACCAGCTGACGGCACGCCGCCTCCGAGCGCCCCACGGCCGACGCCACCTCCGCGAACCCGAACCCGAACACGTCCCGCAGCACGAACGCCGCCCGCTCCAGCGGGGACAACCGCTCCAGCAGAAGCAGCGCGGCCATCGACACCGAGTCAGCCAACTCAGCCGCCCGCTCCGGGTCCTCGTACGGGTCGGACAGCAACGGCTCCGGCAGCCACGGCCCGACGTACTCCTCCCGCCGGCGACGAGCAGACCGCAGGACGTCGACAGAGATGCGGGTGACGACCGCGGACAGGAAGGCCTTCGGCGACACCGGATCCGTTCGCGACCCGGCGTACCGGAGCCACGTGTCCTGTACGGCGTCCTCTGCCTCGCTGACGCTGCCGAGGATCCGGTAGGCGATCGAGAACAGCAGTGGACGCAGCTCCTCGAACTCCTCGTCGCGAGTGCGCATCACGCCAGCTCTGCCCTGAAGCCCTGCCGCCACGACGGGTACTGCAACTCCCAGCCGAGCTCCCGCTTCGCCTTGGCGTTGGAGAAGCCGCGTCCCTCGGTCATCATCACTACAGCCTGGTCTCCCGCCAGCCGCCGCGCCAGCCACACCGGCACGCGCAGCGGCGACTTCGCGCCGGCGCACTCCGCCAGGTACGGCAGCCATTCGCTCGCCGGCGCCGGATCGTCGTCGACGATGTTGAACACACCAGTGACCTTCTGCTCGACAGCCAGCACGGTCGCGCTCGCAGCGTCATCGAGATGCACCCAGGAACTGTAGCCAGTCCCGCGTCCCACCAGCGGGTACTGGCGTTTGCGCACCAGCTCCACCTGGTCGTCGATGGCCCCCGGCCCGTAGAAGGCGCCGTACCTCATGACAGCCCCGCCGATGTTCAGCACCAGGTCCTCGATGCGGCTGAGCGCCTTGAGGCCGACGTACGCCGCTGTTCCCTCCATGAGATTCAGCGGGTCCTCCTCGGTCTTGACCCAGCCGCCCTCGCGGATGCCGTTCCAGCTCGCGTAGCCCTGCGCAACGAAGTGCGGGACGCCTACTGCCTCGGCTGCGGCCAGCAGGTGGTCAGTGCCCTCGGTACGCAGTCTGTTCGTCTTCGCGAACCAGCGGTCCGGATGCTTGATGTCCGGCTTCCCCGCGTGCGTCATCGAGATCGCGGTCATCTGATGCACGATCACGTCCGGCCTCGCCAGCGCGACAGCCTCGCCGACCGAGGCCCCGTCCAGCCCGTCCATCACTACGCCTTCAGCACCCGCCGCCGCGATCAGATCCAGCTTCACCGCACTCGTCGTACTAGCCGTCACCTGATGCCCACGAGCCACCAACTGCGGCACCAGCCGCCGGCCCAACACACCGCTTCCACCTGCCACGAACACCCGCATCGTCAACACACTCCTCGTTCGGTTTCGCTCCCGAGACGAGACAGCACTGCCGTCTGTGACATGACAACGAGGAAGAACTGTCGCAAGGCGTCGGTACCGTGAAGGGCATGTTGACGACGCTGGCGGTGGAGAACTACCGGTCGCTGCGGCGGGTCGTCATGCCGTTGCGTGGTCTGAATGTCGTGACCGGGGCGAACGGAACGGGCAAGTCGAGCCTCTACCGGGCGCTTCGGTTGCTGGCTGATGCTTCGCGCAACGGTGCGGTCGCGGCGCTGGCGCGGGAGGGCGGGCTGCAGTCGACGCTGTGGGCGGGGCCTGAGCATGTCCGGAAGGACCGGCCCACGCAAGGCACCCGGAGGACCGGTCCGGTGACGTTGCGGATGGGGTTCGCGGGGGACGACTACGGCTATCTGATGGATCTCGGGTTGCCGATCCCGAACGGATCGGAGTTCGATCTGGATCCGGAGATCAAGCGGGAAGCCTTGTGGGCCGGGCCGTTCCTGCGGCCGGCGGCGTTGCTGGTCGAGCGCACCAACCACGAGGTGCGGATTCGTACGGCGAGTGGTGAATGGCAGCGGGGCGGGCACCAGCTCCAGACGTTCGACAGCATGCTGAGCGAGTTCGCGGACCCGGAGCGCGCACCCGAACTGCTCCTGGTGCGGGAACGTCTGCGGGGCTGGCGGTTCTACGACCACTTCCGCACCGACGCGACAGCGCCGGCTCGCCGGGTTCAGGTCGGCACGCGCACCGCCGTACTCTCCGCGGACGGCGCGGACGTGGCTGCGGCCCTGCAGACGGTTCGGGAGCTAGGTCCTCGAGGAGCCTTGGACGAGGCGATCGAGCTCGCGTTCCCCGGCAGCCGCGTCCAGATCACCAACACCGCGGGCCGTTTCGAGATCGCCTTTCACCAGCACGGGTTGCTGCGTCCGCTGTCCGGCGCCGAGCTGTCCGACGGCACCCTCAGGTACCTGCTGTGGGTCGCCGCGTTGCTCACGCCGAGACCGCCCGAGCTCCTCGTCCTCAACGAGCCCGAGACCAGCCTGCACCCCGATCTCCTGCCGGCGCTGGCCAACCTGGTGGTGACCGCGGCGAAGGAGACCCAGGTCATCGTCGTCACCCATTCCCGCCCGTTCATCGCGTCGATCGAGGCCCTCTCCCCCGACCTCCAGACGATCGAACTCGTGAAGGAGAAAGGCGCGACCACCATCACCGGCCAAGGCCCCCTGGACGAGCCGCCGTGGAAATGGCCGACCCGCTAGGGCTTGTCTTCGGGAGGTTTGACGCTCTCGAAGCGGACGAGGATCACTGATCCGGCCGCGGACAGGGCGAAGCCTGCGATGGCGGCCGGCCACCATCCGGCGCGTACGGCGTCGTCGAGGACGAACACGCCTACCGCGGCCGGGGTGATGGTCTGCAACGCGATCATCGGCGTGGTGGCCAGCGTCACCGAACCGCGCTGCAGGGCCAGCGAGTAGAGGATGAACGCGAGCGCGCCGCTGATCGGCAGCGTGTACAGCGTGGGGCTCCGGACGAGTTCGCTCAGCGACCCGTCCTCCAGCAAGCGCGCCGAGATCGCAACCCCGGCGTACCCGAGACCGGCGAGCATCCCGAGCAGCGCCGTGGAGACACCGTGCTGCGAACGACTGGCAACGGCACCGAGTCCGGCGATGACGACGAGTCCCACGATGATGCCGATCGTGAGCCCGTGATGCTCCGCGCCGGCGCCCGCATCGCCGGCCGCCACCGCGAGCAGACCGAGCCCGACGCACACGCCGATCACCGCGGACCACTCGAGCGTACTCAGCTTGTCCGACATCAACCGGGTCGCGAGCAACGCCGTCACGACCAGACTGACCGCGATCCCGGCCTGCGCCAGATACAACGGCAGCAACCGCAGCGCGACGAAATGCAGCCCGAAACCAGCCAGGTTCAGCGCCAGCGCACCAAGGAACGCCGGTTGCTTGAGCAGCGCGACCACGAACCCGCCGAGCCGCCGCGGATCCAGCTCCGACTCGGTCGGCACCTTCCGCGAACCGACGGCCTGCAGGATCGCTCCGACACCGAACAGCACCGCGGCGCCGAGCGCCGCGCTGAGACCGAGGACCACTACGCTACGGCCCTACGGCGCCAGGTGAGGTAGAGGCTGAGGCCGCCGTAGTAGACGAGGTAGGCCAGCGAGATCGCGACCACGATCGCGTTCGGGTTCGGCATCTGCGCGAGGAGTACGGCGTACGACGCGAGCCAGATCGCGGTCGTCAACAGGTTCAGTGAGCGGAACGCCCTGGTGCGCGACGGGTACACGTACTTCACCGGGATGAAGACGAGGATCGAGCAGACCACCAGGATGATGCCGGTGCTGACCGGGCTGAGGCCGAGCACCACCACGTAGAACGCAACGACGTTCCAGTAGCTCGGGAAGCCCAGGAAGAAGTGGTCCTCGGTCTTCGCGTCGACCCGGCAGAACTGGTAGCTGGAGGCCAGCAGGGGCAGCGCGCCGAGGACCGCACCCCAGCTCCCGGACGGCAGGTAGCCTCCGGTCCACAGCAGCACGATCGGGGCGAAGGCGTACGTCAGGTAGTCGACGATGTTGTCCAGCATCGCGCCGTCGAACCACGGGATGGTCTCCTTCACCCGCAGCCGGCGCGCGAGCATCCCGTCGGTTCCGTCGATCACCAGGGCCGCCAGCCCGAGCCAGAGCGCCCGGACGGCGTCGCCGTCGATGGCGGCGATCACGATCAGCAACGCGAGCACCGTTCCGCTCGCGGTATAGGCATGCAGTGCAAGTCCGGCCAGACGCAGCCGCGTCGACCCGACGAACGGTTCCCGCACCGCGTCGTGTGTGGTCAGGACAACTCCCAGAACTCAGGCGACGCAGCGCGTCGGGCCGGGTCGAGGTGGACCCAGCCTCCGCCAGCGTCTCACAAGCCTGGTCCCGCCCCAGTGACCGACCGTCATCTCCCGCAGATCTTTGCAAGCTCTTAGTCAGTCACAGGGCAGGCGGGGAACTACTTGACCGGGTCGAGCACGAAGAGCGGGATCTTCCGGCTGGTCTTCGTCTGGTACTCGGCGTACGGCGGGTAAGCGGCGACGGCCCGCTGCCACCACTCGTCGTACTCCGCGCCCTCGACCTCGCGGGCCACGTACTCCTTGGTGGTCTCGCCGTCCTGCAGGGTGAGCTTCGGGTCGGCCTTGAGGTTGAAGTACCACACGGGGTGTTTCGGAGCGCCGCCGAGCGAGGCGACCGCGGCGTAAACGCCGTCGTGCTCGACGCGCATCAGCGGGACCTTCCGGATCTTGCCGGACTTGGCGCCGCGCATGGTCAGCAGCACGACCTTCATACCCTGGATGTCGACCACTTCGGTGGTCCCGGCCGCGGTGACCTTCTCGACCTGGTCCCGCACCCAGCCGGTGGGGCTCGGAGCGTAGTCGTCGTTGTTCGATGTCATGTCACCAATGATAATGGTGACACATCAACATCGACACCTCGCGGCGTGCTCAGAGTGTCGGGGCCACGGCGGTCAGGGCGGTGAGGGCCTTGTCCCAGGCCTGGGCGGACCGGTCGGGATTCTGCTCGTCGTCCAGGCGGTCGAAGCCCGATTCGACGACCAGCAGGCGGGTGCCTTCGGCTTCCGGGGTGAGGGTGAACTCGACCAGGTTCGCGTTACCCGGCGCCGGTTCCACTCCGGGATCGACGGCGTACCGGTAGGCGAACCGCCGGCCGGGCTCGACCTTCTCCACGAATCCGAGGAACTCCCCGTGCTCGTCCCACCGCATCACCAGCCGCCCGCCCGGCCGCAGGTCGATCTCCGCGCCGCCGAACGCATACCACCGGGCGAACACCTCGGGCTGCGTCACCGCGGCCCAGACCGTCTCCGGCCGGGCCTCGACGTACACCTCACGCTCAACGCTGTGCATGCCGACCATCCTGCCAACTAAACGGCGCAGGACTTGAGTTGCGTCGCGGTCGCGATGGTCGCCTCGATCCACCGGCGGCGCAGGAAGTGCGCCTTCAGGAGCCGGTGTACGCCGTCGAGCACGACCAGCCGGCCGCGGTACGCGACCAGGTTGATCGGGAAGTCGAGATCCGCGTCCATCACCCGCTGGTAGTGCGCGCGGAAGTTCATCGGCGTCTCCGCGACCTGATGCGGCGTGACCTTGAACCGCTCGCCCTCGAGCTGCCACAGCGGCAGGTCGAACATCCAGACCAGGTCCGCGATCTCGACCGGCTCGACCTTCAGCTCGAGCTCCCACAGCTTCGCGAGTTGCCAGCGGTACGGCGGGAACACCTCCCGCAACGCCTCCGGCATCATCGCGACCAGTTCCTCGAACGAGACGTCCGGCGCCGCCCGATCCGCGCGAGCGCCGAAGGTGTCGCCCAGCCCATCGATCGTCACGACGGAGCAGGCTACGCCATCGGCAGGGCGACCACGACCACGTTGCTGAGGTAGACCTCGCCGTTCCAGTCCTCGCACGTCACGAGAACGAGCCGGCCGCGAACGCTCTGGTCGAACAACTGCGCGGCACGCTTCGCCAGCGTGGCCTTCCGGTACGTCGTCACAGTGGCAACCCGGTACGCCAACTGGCCACGAGCCGTCGACACCCGCACAACGGATCCGGGCACCAACTTGCCGAGGTTGTCGAACGCGCCGCCGCCGTTGTGAACCGTGTGGCCGGTGATGACCGCGGAACCGCGCTTGCTCCCCGGCTGCGCTCCTCCGGACCACCAGCCGACCGTGGATGCGTCGGAAGGCGGGGTCAACGCGGCATGTACGGCGTCGATCGCCACCACCGGTGCGACAACGCCCAACTGCGGGATGTCGATGCCCGTGGGCCTTCCGGCACGTGCTGTCGCCGTACGGCCGGCCGACGACTTCGGAACGACTGCAGGCCTGCCCAAGCCTGCTGCTGAAGGCGACGCAGACGTCACCGACGGGGTCGCACCGGCTTGCTCGCTACCGCCGAACTGCAGATAGGCGCCGGCCCCGAGTACGCCGACACCCACGAGCGCGACCACCCCACTCCACCGAAGTGGAGCAGGGCGGCCGCGTCGACGGGCAGAGGTCATACCGGGTCCTTACAAGGGTCCTTACAAGGGTCCTACAAGGTCCTGCTAGGCGCTGTGCGTCCCGCGTCGACGGAGCGACACGATTCCGGCACCGGCAAGCATCGCACCGCCGGCCGCGAGCAGCAGACCACCCGCGAGACCGAACGGGCTGTTGCTGCCAGCAACCGAGTTGGAGCCCGGTCCGGCCGCACCGGCATCGACCGCGGTCGGCACACCGGCCGTCGGGGTGTCACTCGGTACGTCGGAGGCCGGCGTCGACTCGGTCGCCGTCGGGGTCGTGTCCGACGGGCTGGTCGACGCACCCGGCGAGGTCGGCGTCGTGGACGGGGTTTCCGACGGGCTCACCGGCGGAGTGTCCGTTGTGGTCGGCGGCGTGGTCGGCGGAGTGGTCGGCGGGGTGTCCGTCGTGGTCGGCGGAGTGGTCGGCGGAGTGTCCGTGGTCGTCGGAGGCGTCGTCGGCGGCGTGGTGGGCGGAGTGTCCGTCGACGTCGGCGGGGTGGTCGGCGGGGTGGTCGGCGGAGTGTCCGTCGACGTCGGCGGGGTGGTCGGCGGGGTGGTCGGCGGCGTGGCGTCGCAACCCTTGACCCAGAACACCTTGTGCTTCTTGTCGGCGCCGATCGAGCCGGGCGCGTTCACGGTGAGCTTCACGTGATAGCCCTGTTTCGGGTGCGGCTCACCGGTGAACTTCAGCGTGTAGACCTCGCGCGCGTCCAGGTCGGTGCCGCCGCCGGCCGCGTCCTCGCCGATGAACGGGTCGAGGTTGCCGGAGACAACCTGCAGTCCGGCGTCCGCCGTCGGGGCCTGGTCCTCGAAGGTCACCTTGGCCTTGTACGAGTCGCCCTTGTCGTAGTTGTAGAACTCGACGGTGAACGTGCAGCCCTGGTGCGGGTTGTTGTCCGGCGGGCCGCTCTGGATGTCGGCACCTTCGATCTTCACCGTGCCGTTGTTGCCCGGCGGGTTGTGACCGGCGGTCTGGTCGGCGTTGGCGGAGGGCGCGACGAGCAGTGCCGTTGCGCCGAGCAGCAGGGAAAGTGCTCCGGCGCCGGCAAAGATGCCGGCGGCCCTGGAGCGAACGCCCGTGTGGGTCATATCCGTCCTCGTACGAGAGTGCAGGGGTAAGCCTAGAGAAGTATTTCGGTTCCGTTACAGCAGTCAAGGTTGTTCGGTAACGATTGGCGTCGTGTCCGTGCGGTTGTCCACAGGCCTTCGCGATGAAGCCTGTGGACAACCGCACGATCGATCGTGGTGACTGCCGGGGCGGGATTCGGCTTACCTGGCGTGGCGGCCGTGGCGGCGGAGGGACGCGATCGCCCCACCAGCGAGGAGCATGCCGCCGAGTGTCATCAGAATGCCGCCGGTTTCGCTGGGCCGGCTGTCGTTGGTTGCCGCGACCGCGCGGGTCGGCGGACCGGGCAGACCGGCATCCACCGCGGTCGGCAGGCCGGAGGTCGTCGAACTCGTGCGGTGCGTCGAGCTCGTCGACGGCGCACTCGAACGCGGCCTCGTAGGCGGCGCGCTACTCGGCACCGTACTCGACGGAGGCACTGTCGTAGACGTGGTCGGCGGCGTCGTCGGAGGTGTAGTCGGCGGCGTGGTGGGCGGTGTCGTCGGCGGCGTCGTCGGAGGTGTAGTGGGCGGTGTCGTCGGCGGCGTGGTCGGCGGCGTGGTGGGTGGGGTGTCGCAACCCTTGACCCAGAAGACCTTGTGTTTGGTGTCGTTGCCCTGCGAGCCAGGGGCGTGCACGGTCACCTTGACGTGGTAGCCCTGGACAGGATGCGGCTCGCCGGTGAACTTCAGCGTGTAGACCTGCCGAGCGTCGAGATCGTTGCCGCCACCCGCCGGATCACCGCCGATGAACGGCGTGAGGTCACCGGACACGACCTGTAGCCCGCCGTCGGCCGTCGGCGCCTGGTCCTGGAAGATCACCTGCGCGTTGTACGGCCCCTGGTCGAAGTTGTAGAACTCGACAGTGAACGAACAGCCCTGGTGCGGGTTGTTCTCCGGCGGCCTGTCGCCAACCTCCACCCCGTCGATCTTGATGGTCCCGTTGTTCCCCGGCGGCGCGGCCATCGCCGCACCGGCCGGCCCGGAGACCTCGCCCGGCCGGACCAGCATCGCACCGGCACCGATCAGAATCGTGAGCGCTCCAGCGGCCGCCACCATTGCGGCAGCCCGAGCGCGAACCCCCATGACAAGCATCCCCAGTCCCCTGTTCTACCTGCGGTCACAACCGGGCAGACATCTATCTGCAGTATGACCCTCTCGTTGCCCAAGTCAACAAAACAGGGGAATGACAACGAGAGACTTTGTTGCCTCAGGCATGGGCCGTGCGGTGGATGATGACGATCGCCGAGTCGTCTCCCGGTCCGCCGGCCGAGGCGACCAGCTTGTCGGCGGCCCCAACGAAACCCTGCCCGACCAGCCGTTCCGCGAACCCGGTCAGCCGGTCCGTGCCGCGGCCGATGTCCTGCCGTGGCGTTTCGACCATCCCGTCGCTGTAGAGGAACAACGCGTCCCCGAGCCGCAGCAGCCCGCGGTTCACCTCGAACTCCGGCCCCTCCATCAGCCCGAGCAGCGGACCGTCCGCGTCCCGCGTCTGCCACCGCCCCGACCACGCGTCGAACTGGATCGCCGGCGGATGCCCGGCAGTCCGTACGTCGAAGTCGCCGGTCCGCAGGTCCACGACGACATGCACCACGGTCGCGAAGTCGTCGTCCCAGTCCTGGCGCCGCAGATACCGGTTCGCCGACGGCAGGAAATCCTCCACCGGTACGACGCCCAGCAGCCCGCCGAACGCACCCGACAGCAGCAGCGCGCGCGTCCCCGCGTCGATTCCCTTGCCGGAGACATCGACCAGCGCCACCTCGAGCAGGTCGTCGTGCATCGTCGACACCACGAAGTCGCCGGAGAACGTCGACCCGCCGGCGGACTGGATCGCGACCTCGACCCGCCAGCCGGGCGGCAACGGCGGGATCTCCCCCTGCGCGGTGAGCGTGTCCCGCAACTCCATCAGCATCGACTCGCTCCGGGTGCCGGCGACGCCCAGCCGGCTGCGCACCTTGGCGCTGGTGATCATGATCCAGCCGATGACCAGGAGCACCAGGACGAAGCCGATCCGGGAGGTCGTCAGTCCCCGCGACAGGACGACGTACGCACCGAACGCCGTCGTGATCCCGGTCAGTGCCACCAGTTCGCCGAACCGCAGCAGCACGCCGCCGACCACCAGCGGGACGAGCAGGAACGACTCCGGTATCACAGCCGTCCAGATGCAGCTCGCGACGGAGATGACCAGCTGCACCAGCACGAGGGCGACGAACGCCACCCGATGGGAACGGCGGGCACGACGGCCCAGCGCTTCGACCCGGCGGCCGATGCGTCGTGCCAGCGCAACACCGCCGCTCTTCCTCATGGTGTGAAGAACATAACGGTACCGATCGGTCCGCGCATCAATTCGCAACACAACCGATGGCTTTCAGCTCTTGCGCGTGAGTCCGGTTCGCTGGCATTTGGGGCACCAGAACAAGTTACGGCCCGCGAGGATCTTCGTCCGGATCACCGACTGGCAGACGTAGCACCGTTGCCCTTGGCGCCGGTACACGTACACCTCACCGCCGTGGTCGTCCCGGCGCGGGTCACGTCCCATCGCCTCCGGGGTGTGGTCGTCGGCCACGGTGTCGATCCGGCCGGTCTCCACGCCGTACTTCATGAGCGCGAGCAGGTCGTCCCACATGCCCTGCCACTCGCGCTTCTTCACCACGTTGCCGGGCGTCATCGGGTTCAGCTTCGCCCGGAACAGCACCTCGGCGCGGTACACGTTGCCGACACCGCTCAGCACGTCCTGGTTCATCAGCAACTGACCGATCGGCAGCTTGCTACGGTGGATGCGGTTCCATGCCAGGTCCGGATCCGCGTCATCGCGCAGCGGGTCCGGACCGAGCCGGCCGAGCAGCTTGTCACGCTCCTCGTCGGTGATCACCTCGCACACGGTCGCGCCGCGCAGATCGGCGTACGACGTGGCGTTCTGCAGCCTGAGCCGGACCTGGCCTACAGGTTCCGGCACCGGCGCCGGACGGATGTCCATCTTGCCGATCAGCCCGAGATGGATGTGCAGCCAGCCCGCACCCTCGAAGTCGGCGAGGAAGTGCTTCCCATGGGCCTCGGTCTGACGCAGCAGGTGCCCGTCGAGCAGCGCGGCGCCTTCGGCGAACCGCCCCTGCGGACTCGACGTCCGTACCGGACGGCCGCCGAACGCATCCCAGACGTCGTTCGCCAACCGGTGCAGCGTATGACCTTCAGGCATAGTTCCTCATATGGGGACGACAGGTAGTTCCAAGGCACCCACTCCGGCCGTAGTCGGCACGGGGCGGAGTATGCGGGCTCGTGACGTGTCCCGGCCTCGTCAGCCCGTCGTGCGGCGGCCGGTGCTGCCCAAGACCGACGCGGACGAGCAGGACGATCAGGGCAGCGGCGGGAGCTCGCCGGTCGACTCGTAACCGGACAGCATCTCGATCCGGCGGGTGTGCCGCTCTTCGCCGGAGTAGTCGGTCGCCAGGAACGTCTCGACGAACCCGGTCGCCTCCTCCTCGGAGTGCATCCGGGCGCCGACGCTGATGACGTTGGCATTGTTGTGCTCGCGGCCGAGCCGTGCGGTGTCGGTGCTCCAGGCCAAGATCGCCCGGACGCCCTTCACCTTGTTCGCGGCGATCTGCTCCCCGTTGCCCGAGCCGCCGACCACGATGCCCAGACTGCCCGGCTCGTCGACCACCGCCTCTCCGGTGCGCAGGCAGTACGGCGGGTAGTCGTCGACGGCGTCGTACGCCTGAGGACCGTGGTCCACGACGTCGTGCCCGGCAGCGATCAGGTGCTGCACCAGGTGGTTCTTCAGTTCGAAGCCGGCATGGTCGGAGCCGATGTGCACTCGCATGGCCCGCAATCTACTGGTCAGCCGTCTGCGCGCGTACGCCGCCCGGCACCGTCAGGCCCGCGGTCAGCTGCGTCACAGCGGCATAGGCCTGCTCGTACGGCGTACCGCTCGGGTGCAGCGTGAACACTGCGACGATGCTCCGGTCGTTCGCTCCGACCGTCCCGGTCGTGTGCAGTGCGTCGTTGACCAGGTCCACCACTGACTGCGGCTTCTCCTTGTCGGACCGGTAGCCACTGGACCCATGGAACCCGGACCAGCCCTGCTTGATGCTGTAGCCCGGCTCGAAGACCGATGCGATCCCGAAGTACTGGTCGAAGCCGTCGGTGCCGTGGCGGGTCGCCTGGTGCAGCTGTCCCATCACGTACTCGCGCACGGGCACCGGAGCCTCCTCCAGCAGGTAGCGGTAGATCCGGACGGTGTCAGCGGCCGTGATCGCGACGTACCCCCAGAAGCCCGGGTGAGTGGCCGGCGGCCCTGCCGTGTGCGTCAGACCGAGTCGCTCGACCATGCGGTCGACGATGGCCGCACCGCCGAGCTGCTCCCAGTAGTAGCTCGCCGCGTCGTCGTCACTGCTCCGCAGCATGACGCCGAGCCGCTCCTGGTCCCCGGGCGGTACGTCGTACTCCGGACCGCGGTCCCAGAGGAAGTCCAGCGCGATCAGCAGCTTCACCACCGACGCCGACCTGAACTGCCGGTCGGCGTCCTGCTGGTGGACGAACTGCCCTGCCTCGCGATCGAACACGGCGACGCCGGCGGTCAGGGTCTGGGGCACGGTCATCTGAAACCTACTCACAACTGGACGGATTCCTGAGTGAGCAACTTTCACCGGCCGCGCGGCTCCAGTTCAAGCCCTGAACCGTCAGTCGAAGATCGGGCCGCGGTCCCGGGTGCGCTTGATCTCGAAGAAGCCCTCGGTGCCGGCCACCAGGCGGACACCGTCCCAGAGCTTGCCGGCCGCCTCGCCCTTGGGCGCCGGCGTCACCACCGGGCCGAAGAACGCGGTGCCTTCCACCGAGATCACCGGCGTACCGACCTCCATACCGACCTGGTCCATACCCGCGTGGTGCGACTTCTTCAGCGCGTCGTCATAGCGGTCGGTGTCGGCCGCGTCGATCAGCGACGCCGGCAGCCCGACCTCGGCGAGCGCCTCCTTCACCACGTCGCCCTTGCCGTCGCCGACACCTCGGCCCTCGACGTGGATGCGGGTGCCGAGTGCGGTGTAGAGCGGCAGCAGTACGTCGTTGCCGTGCGCCTGCTCGGCCGCGATCAGCACGCGGACCGGGCCCCACGCGTTGGCCAGGAAATTCTTGTACTCGTCGGGCAATTCGTCGCGACCGTCGTTCAGCACGGCCAGGCTCATCACGTGCCAGGTCGTCTTCACATCCCGGACCTGCTCGACCTCGAGCATCCAGCGGGACGTCATCCAGGCCCAGGGGCAGGCCGGGTCGAACCAGAAATCGGCAGAGGCAGTCATATTCACCATCATACAAAGTTGAAGAAACGGTTATACCGACTCGGTATCCAATACCCAGGGTCGGGGGGAAACCCGCACCCAAGCCGTCAGCCAGGTGCATAGGATGCCGACATGCCTGGAACCAACCTGACGCGCGACGAGGCGCGTTCCCGTGCGGGCGTGGTCAGTGACGTGAGCTACGCCGTCGAGCTCGATCTGGCCAACGCCCCGAGTGGCGCCCCGACGTACCCGTCGGTGACCACCATCACCTTCGCAGCCACCGCCGGCGCGAGCACGTTCGCCGACCTGATCGCGGACAAGGTTCGCGAGGTGACGCTGAACGGCGTCGCCCTCGACCCGGAGGTCGTCTACGACGGCGCCCGCATCCAGCTCGACGGGCTGGCCGAGCGCAACGAGCTCACCGTGGTGGCCGACTGCCTGTACTCACGGACCGGTGAAGGGCTGCACCGCTCGGTCGACCCGGCCGACAAGGAGACCTACCTCTACACCCAGTTCGAGGTGCCGGACGCCCGCCGGGTGTTCGCCACCTTCGAGCAGCCCGACCTCAAGGCCCCGTTCACCTTCACCGTCTCCGCACCGGCCCGCTGGGTCGTCATCTCGAACGCCCCGACCCCGGAGCCCACGCCGTACGCCGGTCCGAACGGCGAGGAGCTGGCCCGCTGGGAGTTCCCGCCGACCGAGCGGATCTCGACGTACATCACCGCCGTCGTCGCGGGTCCGTACCACGTCGTGACGGACGTGTACGAGGGTCCGCACGGGACGTACCCGTTGTCGCTGCTGTGCCGTCCGTCGCTGAAGGAGGCGCTGGACGTCGAGGACCTGTTCGAGGTCACCAAGCAGGGCTTCGCGCTGTTCGAGGAGGCGTTCGGTACGCCGTACCCGTTCCACAAGTACGACCAGGCCTTCGTGCCGGAGTACAACATGGGCGCGATGGAGAACGCGGGCTGCGTGACGCTCCGGGACGAGTACCTGTTCCGCAGCCGTACGACGCACGCGGAGCTGGAGGCCCGCGCCAACACCGTGCTGCACGAGCTGGCGCACATGTGGTTCGGCGACCTGGTGACGATGACCTGGTGGGACGACCTGTGGCTGAACGAGTCGTTCGCCGAGTGGGCCAGCCACTGGGCCCAGGTGGTCGCGACGACGAAGTACTCCGACGCGTGGACGACGTTCTGCAACGCCCGCAAGAACTGGGCGTACCGGCAGGACCAGCTGCCGTCGACGCACCCGATCGCCGCGGACATGATCGACTTCCACGCGGTCGAGGTGAACTTCGACGGCATCACCTACGCCAAGGGCGCGTCGACGCTGCGCCAGCTGGTCGCGTTCGTCGGTGAGGAGACCTTCGTCACCGCACTGAAGGAGTACTTCCACGACCACGCGTTCGGCAACACCGAGCTGGCCGACCTGCTGAAGCCGCTGGAGAAGGCGTCCGGCCGCGACCTCGACGACTGGACCGAGCGGTGGCTGCGGACCGCCGGGGTGAACACCCTGCGCGCCGACTTCGCCGTCGACGACCAGGGCGCGTTCACCTCGTTCGCGATCGAGCAGACCGCGAACGAGAAGTTCCCGGTCCTGCGGCCGCACCGGCTCGCGGTCGGCCTGTACCGGCGTACCGAGGAGGGCCTGGTCCGGACCGAGCGGTTCGAGGTGGACATCGACGGGCCGCGGACCGAGCTCCCCGAGCTCACCGGCGCGACCCAGCCGGACCTGGTGCTGCTGAACGACGACGACCTCACCTACGCGAAGATCCGGTTGGACGAGCGGTCGCGGGCGACGCTGGTGGAGTCGATCGACCAGCTCACCGAGTCGTTGCCGCGGGCGCTCGCCTGGGGTTCGGCGTGGGACATGACCCGGGACGCGGAGATGCCGGCCAGCCAGTACGTCGGCATCGTGCTGCGCGGCATCCGGGCCGAGACCGACCTGACCGGTGTCCGCTCCCTGCTCAACCAGGCGAGCAGCGCCATCAACCAGTACGCCGCCCCGCAGAACCGGCCCGCCCTGCGCGCGCAGTTCGAGGAGGCGCTGGCCGGTCTCGTCACCGACGCCGAGCCGGGCAGCGACCACCAGCTCGCGTTCGTCCGGGCCTACAGCTCGGCGGTGTTCTCGGACGCCGGCGCCGACCGGCTCGCCGGGTGGCTGGAGGGTCGCGACCTGCCGGAGGGTCTGGCCGTCGACACCGACCTGCGCTGGACGCTGATCGTTGCACTGTCCCGGCTCGGCCGCATCGGTGCGGCCGAGATCGACGACGAGCTGACCCGCGACACCACGATCACCGGTCAGGAGCGGGCCGCCCAGGCGCGCGCCGCCCGGCCGACCGCGGAGGCGAAGGAAGAGGCCTGGCGGATCGCCGTCGAGTCCGAGGACACTCCGAACGAGACCCAGTTCCGGACCATCCTCGGCTTCCAGCAGCCGGGCCAGGAGGACCTGCTGCGGCCGTACGTCGACAAGTACCTGAACGCGGCCAAGGACGTGTACACCCGGCTGGGCTCATCGATGGGCGAGAACGTGCTCGTGTACCTGTCGCCGCGGCACCTGGCCGACCAGACGGCGCTGGACGCGCTGACCGGCTGGCTGGCCGCGGAGTCGTCGTCCGTGGATGCTCCGACGCTCCGGTACGTCACCGAGGCCCAGGCGGACCTGACCCGCGCGATCGCCGCGCAGGCGCAGGACAGCGTCGCCTGATCGACGTCTCCGACAGGGCCGGTCTCATCCGAGACCGGCCCTGTCGCGTTGAACCTCGCAGTGCGGTAAGACTGGACCGGTGCCCGCCTCTGACCCCGCCCTGGCCGGTGCGGCAGCTGTTGCGCTGACCGGACTCGCAGACGCGTACCGACCGCGTCCAGTCACCCCGCTGATGCCCTGGCGCTACGCCAACCGCCTCGTGAAGCCGTACGTCGTCACAGCACGCGGACGGCAGTGGGACGACCAGATGGTCGATATCGCCCGTACAACTGCCACGCGGCAACTCGAGTTCGACGACGCGATGGGGTCCGTCGGACTGGGCGTCGTCGTACTGCACCTCGGCGACGACGGCGTCTACCTGGTGGTGCAGAGCTGGGCGAAGGACTTCCAGTCCCGCCTGAGCATCTTCAGCGGCATGGACGCCGACGACCTCCGGCCGGCTCCGATCGGCGCTGCTCCGTGCGTGTGGGAGTTGGAGGTGCTCAGCCACGAGCGCGCGTCGTACGTCAAGCACATCCTGTCCGCCGACGTGGACGTCGATTCCTGGCTCGACGACGCCCTGGACACCCGCCCGGAACCGCACCCCAACGGCATCCCCTCCGGCACCTAGTTTCCGGGCGACGTTCCGCGGCAGCGTCATCCCTTCAGGCCGGTTCCTGCGATTCCTTCGACGATCCTGCGCTGGAAGAGCAGGAAGACCGCGAGCAGGGGAAGCCCACCGAGGACCGACGAGGCCATCACATCGGCGTACCGGATCCCGTAGGTGCCCTGCACCGTGGCCAGACCGACCGGGACCGTCATCAGGTTCGGGTTGGTGAGCACCAGCAGCGGCCAGAGCAGGTTGTTCCAGGCCCAGATGAAGGTGAAGATCGCGACCGCGGAGATCACCGGGCGCGCGAGCGGAAGGACGAGCCGGCTGTAGACATGCCAGGCTGACGCGCCGTCCACCCGGGCCGCCTCCTCCAGTTCCTTGGGGAGTCCGTCGAAGAACTGTTTGAAAATGAACACGGCGATCGCCGTCGGAATCTGGGGCAGAATCACGGCCCAGTAGGTGTTCAGCAGGCGCAACGCGTCCATTTCGCGGAACAGCGGCACGATGAGCACCTGGCCGGGGATCATGATGCCGGCCAGGATGAGTACGAAGACGAACTGACGGCCCCGGAACCGCAGGCGGGACAGTGCGTAGGCAGCCATGCTCGCGGTGATCACGGTTCCCGCCGCGACCGCGACGGACGTGATCAAGCTCGAAGCCAGCCACTTCGGCATGTCCCCTTGGTTCAGCGTCGTCCGGTACGACTCGAACGTCGGGTTCTCGATGAACCAGGTCGTAGGAACCTTCGTCGTCTCGGCGTTGGGCTTGAGCGACGTGTCGATCGCCCACGCCAACGGCACCAGCCACATGAGCGCGAAGACGAGCAGCACAGCGAAGCAGATCCAGTTGAACAACCTGTACCGGCGGTCGTACGCGGCCGATCGGGCGGGCGCTGCGCGCGTCCCGACGGTGGCAGCAGTATCCGTGGCCATCTCAGGCGCTCCTCTCCTGCCGGCGGACGATCGAAAGCCAGACGAAGGAGACGATCAGCACGACGACGAAGAACAGCATCGACACGGCGGCGCCGTAGCCGGTTCGGAGGTCCGTGAAGCTGACGTCGTAGAGGTATTCCAGGGCCGGACGGGTACTGAAGTCCGGTCCGCCCTGGGTCATGATGAAGATCTGGTCGAAGATCTTCAGTGACGCGATCACCTGCAGGACGGCGACCAGGGTCGTGGTCCGCCCGAGCATCGGGATCGTGATGCCGGTGATCTGCCGCCACGGTCCGGCACCGTCGATCGACGCGGATTCGTAGAGATCGCGGGGGATGTCCTGCATACCGGCGAGGTAGAGCACGAAGTTGAACCCCAAGGTCCACCACACGGTGGCGACGGCGATCGAGATCATCGCCCACTTGGGGTCGCCGAGCCAGTCCGGCGGTGTCACTCCGATCCTGGTCAACCAGTCACTCGCCAGCCCGATCGCCGGGGTGTAGATCCAGGTCCAGATCAGTGCCATGACGGCCGAGGGGACGACGTACGGGGCGAAGAACGCGAAGCGGAAGAACCAGCGGCTGCGACCCATGCGGTCGGCCAGCAGCGCGAAGACGAACGCCAGCACGACCAGCGGTGGGGTCGTCAGGATCGTGAACCAGATCGTGTGCCACAACGACGACCAGAAAGCGTCGCTGCTCAAGGCCTCTGCGTAGTTGCGGAGGCCGAGGAACTTGCCGAGGCCCCCTCTGACCAGGCTCGAGTTGAAGAAGCTCATGACGAGCGCATACAGCATCGGCCCGATCACGAAGAGGGCGTAGAGCACCAGGAACGGCGCAAGGAACCACCAGGCCTCCCGGCCTTGCCCACGAGGCCGCGGGGTCGGGGCGGCCGGCTCGGCTGTCTCCGGCCGGGCGATTGTCTGAGTTGTCATGACAGGTCCTCCTGTGCTGGATGGAGGCGGCCGCGCATCACGTGGGCGGCGGGGTGTCGGCGAGAACCTGAAGGTCCTGCCTGAGCTTCTTGAGTGCGGCGTCCGGTGCGGCCTGACCGCTGCGCACCGTGGCGACGGCCGAGCCGACGACGATCTCGAAGTTCGAACCTGATCCGGAGTACCAGGCCGGCGGGTCGAGGACCGCGGCGTCCGCGGCAGAGGCGTAGTTGGACTGCGGGCGGAGGGCCTTGTATTCAGTGCCGTCCTTGACCGGCAGCCAAGCCGGCACGTGGCCGCCTTTGGCCCAGGTGAGGCTCTGGTCGAGGAGCGATCGGACAAGAATAAGTGCTCGGTCCGTACGTCGAGGCTCGCGTCCCCCGTGGTTGGGCACGATCAGCGTGTGCCGGTCGGCCTGCACGGCGTACCTGTCACCGCCGAACACATTCGGGAACAGCGTCATGGAGAACGGCGTCTTGGCCGTCTGGAACGTCGTGATCTCCCACTCACCCTGCATGTAGAACCCGGCCTTGCCGCTGGCGAAGAGCGCGACGGCGCCCTGGTAGTCGACACTGCTCGGCATCAGTTTGGTGTCCACCGACAAGCGCTTCAGGTACTCGAGGACCCGCAGCGCCTTGTCGTCGTCCAGGACGACCTCGGTCCCGTCGTTCTTGAGGACCTCTCCGCCGAGCTGCGCGTACCAGGACTGGAACATCCGCCAGTTCGTGGCCGTGTCCCCGTTCACCGCGGTCACGCCACCCCACGCGCCGGAGACCTGCTTCGCCTTGGTCAGAGCATCGACCAGCCGATCCGGACTGTTCAAGGAGACCAGTTGATCGTCGGCGCCGAGCAGGCCCGCCTTCTTGCAGATGTCGGTGTTGTAGAACAGCACGAACGGATGGGTGTCGAGGGGGATCGCATAGGTCTTGCCGTCGACCTGGCAGCCTTCCCACGCGCTCTGACTGAACTTGTCGGGCGTCATGCCGTGCGCCTCGAGATCGGACGGCTCAAGGCTCTGCACCAAGCCGGCGCTGACGAGCGTCGGGACCCGTGACAGGTGGGAAACCGCCACATCTGGTGGCTTGTCACCGACCGTCGCGAGCGCGAGCTTCGTGTAATAGGGATTGCCCCACTGCAGGGTGACCGCCTGCAGTCCGAGCGCCGGATGCGTCTGCTGGAACTGGTCGAGCATCTGCTGCATCCGGACCCCGTCGCCGCCACCGAACAGGTTCCAGTAGTCGACGGTGCCCGGTGCGACGTCGGAGCCGGCCAGGCCGGCGCTCAGCGTGCTGCAGCCGGCCACCGTCAATCCGCCCGCCGCAGCAACCGCACCCTTCAGGAGGCTCCGGCGGGACATCGAAGGTGTCGGCCGCCAGCCATTTTGATCCTGCCTACCCATGCGCCACCTCCGAAGTGAGGACGCGATCAGGAGGCGTTCACGCACCACCAGGTGAGTGCCCACATTTGCTCCATGCCGCTGTGCACCCGCAGGTACCCGGCTGGGCGGAGGGCCAAGCCGGACGACAGGTACTTCTCCGTTCGATCGGTGAACCGGAACGTAAGCCCTGGCTCCGAACAGTGGCGGCTCGACCGCTCCCTGTGAGTTCAAGCGATTGTTTGTCGACGGGCAGTGAGACGGCATACGCGGTACGCGATTCCCTTGTGGAGAAGGAGATTCTCGCCACGTGAAAGAGCCTCATTTCTTCCGCCCTTGGGTTTAAGCTGCACCGGATATATCCATCCAGGGTGTCTGGGGAGGGGCCCTTGCCGTGACACGCGTCGACCACCGCAAGCCACGCGCACGCGCACAGCGTTCGCACAGTGCCATCGGAGCGGCCATCGTGGCCGGCCTGGCGATGGTCGCGGTGTTCGCGTTCATCCTCACCCGCGGTACGGCGTCGGATTCGCCGGCCGACGGGCTCCGGATGGGTTCGGGCACCGACAACGGCGCCGCCGCACCGGCCGAGCCGACCACCAGCGCCACTGGGAGCGCCACGAAGGCGGACCGCAAGCCGCCGGTGTCCGCTGCGGCGCCGAACCCGACGACGAAGGCTCAGCCGACCACACCGCCGCCTGTGAACACCGGTCCGACCTCGCCGAAGTTCAAGCACGGCCAGTGGATCGCGATGCTGGACAAGTACCCGGCCGACGCGGGTGAGACGGCCAAGGACACCGCAGCCAAGATCACGCGGGCCGGTATCCCGGCGAAGGCCATGCTGGTCGACGGTCACTACCCGGGCATCACCAACAGCTCGCTGGCGCCGGTCACCGGCACCTGGGTGGTGTACCTCGGCCCGGGCACGTCCTCGGAGCAGATCCTCAACCTGTGCCTGGATCCGCGCACGCAGGCGGCGTACCAGAGCGCCTGCCCGACCTACGAACCAGCAGGCTGAGTTCCTAGGTAAGGTGCTGGGTCCGTCGCCAGCCGGGCGTGCAGGTGCGAGTCATGGCGCTGCCCCGTCACCTCGACGTAGTAGTCGCGCATCACGCCTTCCAACTGGAACCCGGCGCGCAGTGCGACGTGACACGACCCCTCGTTGACCAGTGAATGGTCGAGCGAGATGCGGTGCAGCCGTAGGCCGCTCGTGAAGGCCCACCGCGCGGCCGCGTCGAGCGCGCGGGCGCCCAGCCGGCGGCCACGGGCCAGCGGACTCACCCAGTACGCCGCGACGGCCTGGTCGGGCACGCGGTGGACGTCCCGGAGTGCCACGTTGCCGATCACCTGATCGGTCTCGGCGTCGGCGATCGCGAAGATCGCGTTGCCGCGCGCCCAGCCGTCGATGCGGGGCTCCAGCCAGCGGCGGGCACGCTTGTCGGCGGGTGAGCTGATCACTGCCGTACCCGCGGTCCAGCGCAGGATCCCCGGGTCCTGCAGGGCCAGCGCCACCGCGGGCTCGTCGGACGCCACGAACGGGCGGAGTACTACGTCGCCCAGGTCGATGCGATGCGGCTCCAGGGCAGGCACGTCAGAGCTTGTGCGCCTCGTCGTTGGCGTGCAGCATCGGCGGCTGATGCGCGTGCGTGCCCAGCTGCTGCACACCGGTGACGAGGCCGCCGGTCAGGTCGCCGGTGGCGAACGACGTCTGCATCGTGAGTGCGGCCAGACCCGCGGACGAGTCCGACAGCTGCCGCTTGGCCAGCTCGCCGATGACGATCTCGAGACGCCGGCCGGCCGGGTCGACGTACACCAGGACCGAGCGGTCCGGGTCGTCCAGCTCGTTCAGCAGCTCGATGGCGAACGGGCGGGTCTCCGAGTCCGCGCCGCCGACGTACACCGAGAAGTGCAGGCCGGAGGTCTCCTCGGCGTACCGGACGGCCTTCTCGATGTCGTAGAGCTGGTCCGGGGTGAATGCGTCACCAGCTGGCACTTGCGCCTCCGAGCGTGCGGGCGACGCCGGTGGCGGCAGTCGCGGTGGAACCGGGCGCGCTGTTCAGCTCAGGCAGCTCGGGCAGGTTGGCCGGGTCCGGCTTGGTCGCCGACGGTCCGTTGATCCAGACCGGCGGGGCCCACCACGACAGGCCCGGGCGGTACCGCGGCCCGTTCGCGATCGACGACGCGAACACCAGCAGCGCCAGCACGGCGATGACCAGCACAGGAATCCCGACGAACACCAGCAACGAGTGCCCGGACAATTCGACAATCACGGCCCGAAGCCTAGTACCTCCACACCTGACCCTGCAGGAGGGGCCGCCACAAGCAGCAACCCCTCCCAACAAGCACAGCGGCTAGCAGCCGCCGCAGTCCTCCACCACAACCCGCGCGGAGCGCGGTGCTTGTTGTTCTTGTCAGCAGCCGCCGCAGTTGTAGTAGGTGATGTCCCAGTGGCTTCCTTCGTCGGCGTAGATGTTGCCGGCGCCCGAGCGCCACTGGGCGGCGCCGTCGCCGCGGTTCGCGATCCGGGTGAACGTGTTGTGGATGTAGTTCCCGACACACGTGTACTTCGAGATGTCGACCTTGTACCCGTTCCAGTGGCTGTACGTGCCGCTGGCGTGGCCCACCTCGGTACCACCGGTGATGTTGACCGCGCACCCACTGGAGGTCTTCAGCGTGCGCACGCCGTACACGGTGCTGTCGTTGATCTGCTCGAACGACGTACAAGTGGAGTTGTAGCGGTCGGAGCAGCCACCGCTGGACGACCAGGTGATGCCGGCGGCCCGGAAGATCGAGGTCGCCTGCGAGTGCGTCAGCTTGGTCAGGGCGGACGCCTGCTCGACCGCCACCACGCCGGGCAGCAGGCCGACGACGACGGCGACGAGAGGTACGGCGACGCGACGAAGCAATGACTTCATGGGGACACTCCTTGAAATATGGGGCGGTTATTTCAAGGAGTGCACTGCCCAAGAAAGTTATTGGCGAAACCTCAGGTTGAATCAGAAATTAACATCCGAGCACTGGTAGAAGGCGTTCGCGGTGTCGGCGATGGTCCAGACCGCAAGGATCATGTGCCGCCCGGACCGACCGGTCGGGATCGTTCCCGGGTGCGACACGTCGCTCGGCGGCCGGGCGCCGTTCATCGAGACCGTGAGGAACGGATTCAGGTCGAGTGCGGACCGCGTCAGCGGCTGCGTCGGATCCCAGCCCTGCTTGGTCATGTAGTACTTGAAGTCGGTGGTCGAGTGCGCCGCGGTCAGGTGCCACGAGAACGTGAATCCCTGGCCACCCTGGAGCTGCGTGGCCGGCCAGGCCCCGCCGCGCTGGTCGTCGAGCTCAGCGAACTGACCGAGCCCTGCCGAGCAGAGCTTCCCATCCGCTGGCCCGCTCTGCGGGAACCCCTTGGGGCCCTCGACACTCTGCGGCTCCCACTGGATCTGCCCGCAGTTCGCGACGACCCCGTCCTGACAGTTCTTGGCCCGGCTGACCGGCCCGGTGGTGTACCCGTGGCCGTAGGCGAGCGGAACCGACGTACACACCGTCAGGGCGAATGCTCCGACGGCAATTCCGGCCATGCTGAGTTTCCGTTGTCGCAGCATGCGAACTCCTGCACTGTTGGGGCGGTGGACAGTGAAGGAAGGGCGCCTCTCCTGCTCAATAGAAAACAACCGTTCGAATCTATTGTCAACGGTTCGTGAGCGGGTGAATACGGAACGCTAGATATTCAGCGAGCCGATCAGCCGACGGAGGCGCTGGTTGTTCGGCAGGTCCTCGATCAGCAGGGGCTCGCCTTGCGGCCCGCCGAGCGGCACCCGCCAGTTCGGGTACTCGTCCGTGGTGCCGGGCTGGTTCTGAGTACGCCGCTCCCCGACCGCATCCGTCAGCGCGACACCGACGAGCTTGGCCGGCGTGTGGGCGACGTACCGGTGCAGGGCCTCGACGATCCGCGCGACGTCGCCGTCGGTGTTGCTGAGCAGATGGCGTTCGCGGAGCGCGTTGAGCCAGGCGTCACGGTCCGCCTCGTCGACCGCGAGCTCCTCCTCCACAGGGCGAGTCAACAGACCAAGACGGTTCCGCAGCTCCACGTGATCGCCTGCGAGGTACCCGGCCGTCGGCGGCAGGTCGTGGGTCGTGACAGTGGCCAGGCACAGCTCCCGCCACCGCTCCGGCGCCAGCGGCTTCCCGTCGGCATCCCGCTCGAACCACAACACCGACGTACCGAGAATGCCGCGCTCGGTCAGGTAGTCCCGCACCCAGGGCTCTACGGTGCCCAGGTCCTCGCCGATCACCGTCACGCCGGCCCGCTGCGCCTCCAGCACCAGGATGCCGATCAGCGCCTCGTGGTCGTACCGCACGTAGGTGCCCTCGGTAGGCCGCTCCGGCGACGTCACCCACCACAGCCGGAACATCCCGAGAATGTGGTCGATCCGCAACCCGCCACCGTGCCGCATCACCGCACGCACCAGGTCCCGCCAGGCGGCGTACCCGGTCTCAGCCAGCGCGTTGGGCCGCCACGGCGGCTGCGACCAGTCCTGCCCCTGCTGGTTGAACGCGTCCGGCGGCGCACCCACATGGATGTTCGGCGCCAGCACGTTCTGCAGCGCCCACGCGTCCGCGCCGTCCGGATGCACACCGACGGCCAGGTCGTGTACGACGCCCAGGGACATGCCGGCCGCCTTCGCACGGGCCTGTGTCCGCGCGAGCTGCTCGTCGAGCTGCCACTGGAGCCAGCAGTGGAACTCCACCGCATCCGGGTTCTCGTTGCGGAAGGCAACGACCTCCGGTGTCGCCGGTTCCTGCAGCTCCTCGGGCCACTTGCTCCACTCCGGCCCGTGGACGTCGGCGATCGCGGCCCAGGTGGCGAAGTCGATCAGCCCCTGGCTCTCCCGGTCGCAGTACGCGCCGTACTCCGCAATCCGCCCGACCGACGGCTGTACGCGGAACAGCACCTGTAGTGCCTCACGCTTCGCCGCCCACACCGTGTCCCGGTCAAGCGCCGTCGAGTCCTCACTGAGCGCCCGCGCCTGCAGGGCCAGCGTCCGGACCCGATCCCGTTCCGCCGGGGCTAGGTCGCCGTACTCCTCGATGTCCTCGATGCGCAGGTAGATCGGGTTCGCGAACCGCCGCGACGCCGGCAGGTACGGCGAGGGCTCCATGCGGCCCGCCAACTCCGCAGCGTGCAGCGGGTTCACCAGTACGAAACCGGCACCCAGATCATGCGCCGACCAGGCAGCCAGGTCGGCCAGGTCGTGCAGATCGCCGATGCCCCAGGAGCGCCGGGAGCGAACGGAGTACAGCTGCAGCACCCAGCCCCAGGTGCGGTGCAGGTTCTCCGGCTCCAGTTTCGCCGGCGTGACGATCAGCGTGCTGACCGAAATCTCCGGGTTGGTACCGATCCGCGCACACAGCCGGTGGTAACCGAGCGGCAGGTCCCCCGGCAGCTGGAACGTCGCCTCACCGACCTGTACGCCGTCGACCCATTCCGGCTCGACCCAGCGGTCCTGCTGCGGGATGTCCCGCCGCTGACCGCCGTCCTCGAGGTCGACCCACACCTCCGCGGACGACCCGTGTGGCAGGTGTACGGCGAACCACGGGGTCCAGCCCTCCCGCATCACCACTGTGGCAGGCAACGTACGACGCCAGCGCGCCTGCTGATGCTCCGCCAGCGCCAGGGCTGCCTTCTCCGGTGTCGACGCGTCCACACCGAGTGCCGCGAGCACGTCGGCCACGACCTCACTGGAGACGATCACATGCTCGCCCTGCCAGTTCCAGTACTCCGTCGCCACGCCATGGGCGACCGCTAGCTCGACAAGGTCCGGAGTGGGAGCAGTCACCCCAGCGAGTCTGCCGCATCAACCACGCCAACGGCCAAACGGCGCGCGTTGCGTTACTCGTTCGACGGGCGGCGGCTCAGCATCAGTACGGCGAGCAGGAGGACTCCGCTGGCTACGACGAGGCCGATGGCCACGCCGGCCAGGTTGTCGGTCAGCTGATACAGGGCGGTCGGCCAGATGACGAGGAGGATCGAGCAGGCCACCACGGCGTACGCCGAACGCCGTGTCCGCCCGTACGCGACCAGCAACGCCGCCGGTCCCGCCGTACCGACAGCCAGCGCCATGATCTCGCCGCGCTCCTGCACCAGCCAGCAGATCGAGGAGCTGAACATGGCCGCTCCGGCCAGTGACCACGACGTCACCTGATCGCGGACCAGACCCAGCATCGCGAACACGAACGCCACGAGGATGAAACCGGTCCCAGCGATCCCTGCGCTGTTGGCGGCCGATCCGGTGTCCGGAGTGAGGACATCTGCCGTGATCACCAACACACCCACGGCCAGGATCCCAAACGTTGCCACAAGCAACGAAGGCTGCTTGAGCCACCACAATCCACCGGCAGCCAGCGCGAGCGCGACCGCCACCCCGACGACCCGCCCGGCCTCCCCCTCGATCGCCACGAACGTCGCGAACCCGGCCACGCAACACCCCAGGGCGGCGAGCGCCGAACTCAGCTGCTCCCGCCGCCGTAGCAGCGCCAGCACCACGGCCGAACCGAGCAGGGCGACCGCGGCCGCCGCACCGGTGGTGATCCGCGCGGCGCGACCCATCTCACCCCAGTTCGCCAAGGTCAGGAGCGCGACCGCACCGAGCAGCAGTGCGCCGCCGATGTAGCCGAACACCTCGACCAGCGCACTGGTGTGGCCCACCGCGGGCGGCGGCTCCGCGTCGGCCGGCGCAGGCCCCTCAGGCTCCTGCGGCGGGCGCGGCCGGCCCGGGTCGGCGAGCGCCGCGTCGATCTCCGCGTCGGCAGCATCCCGGATCGAGTCGGCCTGGTACTGGCGCAACACACCAGCGCTCACGAGCCTGGAAAGCTCGTCGTCCAGCCGGCTCGACATGCTTTTCCGTCTCCTTGTCTGCCCACTAACATCAGGCGGCGAGATGCCTATTCTGACCAGCTACCTTGTGTCCTTGACCAGTCACCCCCTGTTTTCACCGTTGGTGAGCCTGCCAGACTCGTTTCCGACGTTCTTCCGGACCGGCAACGACGGCAAGCTGGAGGTGACCGACCAGGTCGTGGTCGTGCCCGCCCGGATCGCCGGCCTGATCATCGGCTTCTTCGTGCTCCGCTGGCTGCTGCACAAGGTGATCCGGCGGTTCGCCCGGCGCACCGGCAACGGCACCGTGGCCGGTGTCCTGGCCAAGTCGAAGATCGGCCAGGGATTCGTGGAGAGCACGCTCGCCACCGAGCGCCGGACCCAGCGCGCGGAGACGATCGCGTCGCTGCTGTGCAGTGCGGTCACCATCGTGCTGAGCGCCGTCCTGGTGGTGATGGTGCTCGCCGAGCTCGGCTTCAACATCATGCCGGTGATCGCGTCCGCGAGCATCATCGGCGTGGCGCTCGGGTTCGGCGCGCAGACGCTCGTGAAGGACTTCCTGGCCGGCGTGTTCATGATCTTCGAGGACCAGTACGGCGTCGGCGACCTGATCGACATGGAGAAGGCGACCGGCGTCGTGGTCGCGGTGGGACTGCGGATCACCACCTTGCGCGGCGAGGACGGCACCACCTGGTACGTCCGCAACGGCGAGGTGCTCCGGGTCGGCAACCTGACCAGTCGCGACCCGAACAGCGGCGCCTCCTCCGGTGTCGGCTCCGCCACCGAGAAGGAAGAAGAGGTCAAGACCGACGAAAATGTGGCGAGCGGTAAGCAGGACGAAAGCCGAGGCTGAGGTACAGGCGCTCGGCGTCCGAACCCACGACCACCTGCAGGGTGAGCCGCCCACCGGCCGCGTCCCGGCGCGCCTGCGCGAGCAGCCGCGTCGCCAGACCACGGCCGCGGTACTGCGGTTTGGTCGCGACCGCGTAGACGCCGGCGACCGACCCGGTCCGCAGTACCAGCGTGATGGACGCCGGATCACCGTTCACGCGGAGCAGGTATAGCGACTGGTCCGGCTCCTGGTAGTTCTGCACGGCCTGCTTGACGAACATCTGCTGCCACCTGTCGTAGTCCGGCTCTTCCACCTCGAGAAACGCCGCACACTGCACCTCGGCGAACCCCAGCGCGTCCGCCTCCGAGCCGATCGGCTCCACCAGCTCCCCAACCGCTGACCCGGCCGGAGCCTCCATGTGCACCAGCACCTCGGCGGCCTCGAACCCCGCCGCAACCAGCCGGTCCTCCCAGCCCTCCCCACTCCCGGGCACGAGCCGAACCGTCCGCACCTCAGCCGGAACCTCCACGTCCGACGAGAGCGGGATCCACGCCGAGAACTCGTCGGACTCCCCCACCACCTCGATCGCCTCGGCAGACTGCCGCACCGAACCGCGATGGGCAGCCAGGAACGCGAGGTGATTGTCGAGCAACGCATCAAACATGCGCAGAGTCTGCATCGCCCCACCGACAAAACGCCTCCCGCGCAGACTCTGCGCGGGAGGCGTTCGGGCCGGAGGTTCAGGCGGTGAAGGTGACGTCCAGGGTGATGGTCGTGCCGGTCAGGGCCTGCGAGACCGGGCAGTTCTTCTTCGCGCCCTCGGCGAACTCGGCGAACTCGTCGGCGGTAAGACCGGGGACGTTGCCGTTCACGGACAGCTTGATACCGGTGATGCCCTCACCGGGCTGGAAGGTCACGTCGGCCTGGGTGTCCAGCGACGCCGGCGGGTTGCCGGCCTGCGCGAGCGCGTGCGACAGCGCCATCGAGAAGCACGCCGAGTGCGCGGCGCCGAGCAGCTCCTCGGGGCTGGTCCGGCCGCTCGCCTCCGGCTCGGTGCGCGCGGCCCAGGTCACGTCGAAGGAGCCCAGCCCGGACGACTCCAGGTTGACCTGACCGCCGCCCTCCAGCAGCGAGCCTTCCCAGTGGGCCTTGGCGGTACGGGTAGCAGCCATGCTCGTGTTTCTCCTTAGAAGAAGGTTCAGCGGCCGGACACGTCGATCGCGCCCGGGTACTGCGGTTCGTCGGTGTTCACCATGCTGTGCGCGGCCATCACCATGTAGCGCCAGATCTCCTCGTCCCGCTCCGGGGACAGGCCGATCTCGTCGAGCGCGGCCCGCATGTGGCCGAGCCAGCGGTCCCGCGCGGCCGGGGTGACGGCGAACGGGGCGTGCCGCATCCGCAGCCGCGGGTGCCCACGCTGCTCGGAATATGTCTTGGGGCCGCCCCAGTACTGCTCCAGGAACATCCGGAAGCGCACCTCGGCCGGGCCGAGGTCCTCCTCCGGGTACATCGCCCGCAGTTCCGGGTCGGCGGCAACACCGCGGTAGAACGCTGCCACCAATCGATGGAAGGTCTCCGCCCCACCGACGGCGTCGTAGAAGCTCTGCTGCTCAGTCATGCCTCCGCCTCGCTTCGCTCGGCTCCGGCACGCCTGAGCGGCTCAACTCTGCTTTTTGTTCGCTCGCTCATCTCGGACCTAGTCTCTCAAGTGGTCACAAGATGCTTGAGCAGGGCTGCCCGTTCGGGGTCTCCGAGGGGTCGTTTCGCGTGCGTCGTACCGTCCACGGCGACGATCACCGACTCCGCCTTGGCATACACGTCCTCCGACTCGCCACTGCGATCGACGATCCGCGAGCCGAGTGTGTACGACGACGTACCGACGGATGCGATCCACACGTCCACGTCGTACGGCGGGTGCCGCAGCAGGATCGGCCGCAGGTAGTCGACCGTCTGGCTGGCCAGCACGCACGGGTACTGCGCGAAGAAGTCGCCCGTGGTCTCCATCACCTGCCCGAGGAACGCGATCCGCGCCTCCTGCAGGTAGTCGAAGTACCGCACGTTGTTCACGTGGTCGTACGAGTCGATGTCCGACCACCTGACGAGGACAGGATGGGTGAAGGTCATGCGCCCACCAGCTTCTCGAGGGCCGTCCGCTCGACCGGGGTGATCCGGCGCAGGCGGTTGGCCGCGAAGTCGAACGGGACCAGCTTGGTCTTCGCCTCGACATAGGTACGGCGTTCCGGTTCGGCGTCGAGGATCTCGTAGTCGACTGTGAACGACGCGGCCCGGATCTCGCTGATCCAGAGCTCGATCCGCACCGGTTCGGGCCGGAAGTGCAGCGGCGCGCGGTACTGCACCTCGTGCCGGGCCACCAGCAGGCCGGTCTCGAGGTTGTCGGCGCCGAGCTCCTTGGCGGTCCGGAACAGGAAATCGACGCGGGCGTCCTGGAGGTAGTCGACGTACCGGCCGTTGTTCACGTGTCCGAGCGCGTCCATGTCGCCCCAGCGCAACGGGCAGTGGTAGACGTGGCGGTTGTGATGATCCACACGACGATCATGTCATCCAAGGTCCTTCCCGGGTGACGGAGCGTGGGTAATGTCATCCCCGGCAGACCAGTGCACCGATTGGAGTGGTGGATGAGTACGCAGCGGGTGGCGATCGTGACCGGGGCGGCCCGGGGAATCGGCGCGGCCGTCGCGCAGCGGCTCGCCGCGGACGGCAACGCCGTCGCGGTCATCGACCTCGACGAGGGCGCCTGCGACGCGACCGTGAAGGCGATCACCGAGGCCGGCGGGAAGGCGATCGGGGTCGGCGCCGACGTCAGCAAGTCCGACCAGGTCACGGCCGCGGTCGAGCGGGTGGTCGCGGAGCTGGGCGCGCCGACGATCCTGGTCAACAACGCCGGCGTACTGCGGGACAACCTGCTGTTCAAGATGTCCGAGGACGACTGGGACACAGTCATGTCGGTGCACCTCAAGGGCAGCTTCCTGATGTCGAAGGCCTGCCAGGCGCACATGGTCGAGGCCAAGTACGGCCGGATCGTCTTCCTCTCGTCGACCTCGGCGCTCGGAAACCGCGGCCAGGCGAACTACGCGTCCGCGAAGGCGGGGCTGCAGGGGCTGGCGAAGACGCTCGCGATCGAGCTGGGCAAGTTCGGCGTCACCGCGAACGCGATCGCGCCGGGCTTCATCGAGACCGACATGACCGCGGCCACCGCGGCCCGGGTCGGCGTCGACTTCGAGGAGTTCAAGAAAGCCACCGCCGCGAGCATCCCCGTGCAGCGGACCGGCAAGCCGGAGGACATCGCCGCCGCGGCCTCGTTCTTCTGCAGCGAGGAGGCCGGGTTCGTGTCCGGCCAGGTCCTGTACGTCGCCGGCGGACCCCGCAACTAACAGGGAACTGAGGAGAAGCCGACATGCCGCAGACGTTCGACGGCGTCGACGAGGTGGTGCACGCGGTCGGCACGCCACTCGGCGAGACCGCGTGGCTGGAGATCACCCAGGAGCAGGTGAACCAGTTCGCCGAGGCGACCGGCGACCACCAGTGGATCCATGTCGACGTGGAGCGGGCCGCCAAGGGTCCGTACGGCGGAACGATCGCGCACGGCTACCTCACGCTGAGCCTGATTGCCCGCTTCGGCGAGGAGCTGTTCAAGGTCGAGGGCGTGACCGCGAAGCTCAACTACGGCGTCAACAAGGTCCGCTTCCCCGCCCCCGTCCCGGTCGGCAGCCGGGTCCGCGCCGGCGCCTCCATCTCCAACGCGGTCGAGACGCCCGCCGGCGTACAGGTCTCACTGAACTGGGTCATCGAGCTCGAAGGCTCCACCAAGCCCGCCTGCGTTGCCGAGACCGTCGTACTGCTGGTGCGGTAGTTTTCGTGCCTAGAGCGGGCAGATCAGCACCGCGTGGGTGGCGATGCGGTGGTAGCCGAGCCATTCGTTGACGGCGAGCATCGGCGTGTTGCCGTCGTAGTTGGCGGTATAGGCGCCTTGCACGCCGGCCTTGGCGGCGCGGTGCAGCGCGGCGGTCTTGACCAGCTTGGCGAGCCCGCGACCGCGGTACTCCGGCAGCGTGGACGTCATCCTCGACCAGATCTTGGTGTTGTCGCCATGGTTGCGGGTGAACGCGATGATCCGGCCCTCGTGCCTGGCAGCCACACTCATATCGCGCATCAGGTCCGGTGAGTTCCAGATGTCGGCGAACCATGTGTCGTACGGCTGGGAGGAGATCTTCGCGTCACCCGGCTTGGTGCGCTGGGCGACCTCGTCGGCGGCGTGCAGCAACCGCGGATCGACCTCGGTGAACGGGACCAGCTCCACCTCGCTCGCGACCTCGGGAAGGTCCGGCACCTTGCGCGGATCGATCCCGGCGTAGTGCACTTGCCTGGTCTGCCGGTAACCGAACCGCGCCGCCCAGTCCACACTGCCCGGGTCGGCGAACACCCGCGCCGAGGTGGCTCCCGCCGACCGCAGATCGGCGTGAATCTTCTCGAGCAGCCGCGTGCCGATCCCCTGGCCGCGGGCCTCCGGCCGCACCAGCAACCGCAGCTCGCCGTCCAGCGGGTCCGATCCGCCGATCAGTCCGCACGACGCCCAGCCCACCAGGCCGTCACCGTCCACCGCCACGAACGACCCGCGCCCGACGCCGGCCGGCGTCGCCAGCCGACGGCTCAACGCACTGCGCGTGATCACCAGATACGGAACGAGCGCATCGTGCATCGCCACCGCTGCGTCGACATCCCCCGGCCCCGCTGCCCTGATCTCCATCCCAACTCCTTGGGAACTCCAACGACGAAGTCCCCCGGAAGGTAACGTTCATTCAGGTGCATACCGGAAGGAAACCCATTACAGGTCTGTCTCAGAGGGTTCTGAGCAGGCCCAACTCGGTCTGCACCCGCCGGTACCCGAGCCAGTTGTTGATGGCAAGCATCGGCCCGTTCTCGTCGTCGTTGGAGGTGTACGCCGACATGATTCCGGCGGCCGCCGCGCGCCGCAGAGCAACCGACTTCACCAGCTTCGCCAGCCCTCTCCCACGGTGCCCGGGAATCGTCCCTGTCATGCCCGACCACATCCGGTCACCGTGCGTCTCGACCACCGTGAACGACGCCATCTCGTCGCCGGCCATCGCCGCGACACTGAGCGACTTGTCCAGCGCCGGGCCGTTCCAGATCTCTTCCAGCCACCGGTCGTAGTCGACCGAGTCCAGCGGCGAGTCGCCCGGTTCGTCCAGCGAGGCGATCGCGTCGGCCGTGTACGCCGCGTGCGGGTCGACGGTGTCGAAGGCGACGAGTTCGATCCCGTCGGGCGTCTCCGGCTGCTCGGGCAACGACGTCAGCTCGACGCCGGAAAAGTGCATCTGCCGTGTCCCGTCGTACCCGAGGTTGCGGGCGAACTCGAGGCCCTCGGGCTGCACGAACGTCCGCACACGCACGGCACCCACCTCGGTGAGGTGCTGGTGCAGTCGGTCGGCGAGCTCGCTGCCGATGCCTTGCTTACGATGGTCCGGGTGCACGTAGATGCTCAGGTGGGCTTGGCCCTGCTTGCTCGTCCAGACGTTCAGGCCGGCCGACGCCCACGCGACGACCTCGCCATCGCATTCGGCGACCAACGGCAGGAACCGCTCCCCCGGCGACTGGACGGTGAGCATGTGCCGCGTCGCCGCCGGCGACATCACCTTGTACGGCGCTACTACCCGCCGTACCGCGGCCACTGCCTCGGCGTCGTCTGCCACGGCCTGCCGTACTACCGCCCGGGTCCTCATGCCCCGGACCTTAGCCAGCACGTCGTACCCACGCCACGCATTAACAAGGCGCAACGTGATCGCAACGGCGGCGAGAGTCCTGTGATTCGGCTGTGTAGCGGACTCGTACTAAAGTGGCGCGGTGCTGTCGGACTGATCGCCCCGACCGCCGGAAGTGCCATCGTGGTTCCACGCGACGGGGTCACCGGCGGCGGGGCGTCCGACGTTCAGCCGTAGGTCGCCAGCGCGGCCTGGGCAAGCTCCAGCATCCGGGCGCGCAGGTCGCCGGGTTCGAGCACCTCCAGGTCGCCCGCGAATCCGAGCAGTACGCCGGACGCCGCCTCCCGGACCCGGAAGTGCAACCGCAAGTGCGGCCACTCGTCGTCCGACGGGACATCGCGCGCCACCTCACCTTTGGCGAGCATCGGCGAGGCGATCCGCCGGATCAGTTCCACCTTCTCCGGCCGTACCCGGACCAGTACGTCGACCCCGACGGGCGCCTGCCGCTCGAGGCCGGACCGCAGCCGCTCCCACTCGGCGCGGACGTCCAACCCGTCGGGCCGGTCCGCCGCCCCTTCCAGTACGTCGGCCTGCTCCACCCGGGACACCCGGTACATCCGCGCCGCCCCGCGATGCGCCGCCACCAGGTACCACCGCCCTGCCTGCTCGACGAGCCCCCACGGGTCCACAGTTCGTTGCTGAACGCCCTCACTCGCCGAGGCGTACCGCAGTCGCACCCGTCGCCGTTTGACGACGGCCTGCCGCAGTACGGGCAACGCACCGGTGTCCTCCGCCTCCGCGAACCACCGACGCCGGTCCACGACGATCGCACCGGACAACGCGTCCGCGTCCCCCTGCAACTCCACCGGTAACGTCGCGGACAGCTTTCCCATCGCCGAGTGCAACGCATCCTGCAGCCCGAGTTCCTCCGACAACGCCGCCCGTCCGGACCACGCGAACAACGCCTGGGCCTCACGCGGCGTCAGCTCGCTCACATCGGCGCGGTACCCCGGCAGCAACACACAGCCCCCGTTGCGCCCCCGCTCGGAGTACACCGGTACGCCGGCCGCGGACAACGCCTCCATGTCGCGCATCACCGTCCGCGTCGAAACCTCCAGCCGCTCGGCCAGGTCCCGTGCGCTCAACCGCTCATGCCGCTGCAGCAACAGGATGATCTGCAACAACCGGTCCGCTCGCATAGGAACTACGACACGTCGATCATCCGTCGAAGGGCGAACTTGACTGCGGCCACGTCGTCAGGTGTCAACTGGTCACGATGCGGCTTCTTCAAGCGCTGAGCGCTGATCGACTTGATCTGGTCAGTCATCGCGTAGCCAGTCGTGTCCCCGAGCTGAACGGTGGGATGAAACGGGAGTCCCCGGTCCCGTGTAGTCATCGGCACGACGATCGCAAGCCCGTTCGGCAGGCTGCAGGCCAGCGGCGATCCCACGACTATGGCTGGTCGTCGGCCCGCCTGCTCCCTGCCGAGCTGTGGATTGAAGTCGACCCACCAGACCTGCCACGGGGAAACCCGCGGCAGGCTTACCACTCGGCAATCTCGGTGTCGATGTCTTCCAGCGCCCCAGCTTCAGCGCGATACTCACTGAGAGCTTCCGGGTCGGCTGACAGACGGGCAATCGCCGTCGCAGATGCATGCTCGAAGAGCACGATCCTGAGCGCCTCGTCGAGGCTGACTCCACCCAACTCGTCCTCAGCGACGCGGGCCAACTCGTCCCGCGTCGGGACAGATACCCGCATAGTGGTGTGCATACCGCAAGAATAGCACGCATATATGCGATGTAAACATGGCCGCATGCAAAGCTGTCGGCCCTAGGCGATCCCGCCGTTCAGCATCAGGCCGCCGTCGATGGTGATGGTCTGGCCGGTGATCCACGACGCCTCGTCGGACAGGAGGAACCAGACCAGCGAGGCGACGTCCTCCGGCCGGCCCAGCCGACGCAAGGGGTACGTCGACGCCACCTTGTCCTCACGCCCTTCGTAGAGCGCTCCGGCGAACTTGGTCTTGACCACCGCCGGAGCCACAGCGTTCACGCGGATCTCCGGGGCCAGCTCGACGGCCAGCTCCTGCGTGACCCGGGACAGCATCGCCTTGGTCGCGCCGTACCACCCGATGCCGGGCGACGGCCCCAGGCCGGCCACCGAGGACAGGTTGACCACAGCCCCGCCGTGGGCGCGCATCCACGCGTCCCGGCAGGCCTTCACCCAGGCGATCGTGGCCAGCACGTTGGTGTCCACCATCTTGGCCGCGACCGCCTGGTCGACGTCCAGCAGCTTCCCGTAGATCGGGTTGATGCCGGCGTTGTTGACCAGCAGGTCCACCGACCCGTACGTCGCCACCGCCGCGGCGACGACCGCGCCACGATGCGTCGGGTCGGCCGCCTTGCCGGCCACGGCCAGCGCGTGCTTCCGGCCGCCCAGGGTCCTGACTGCCTCGTCGAGGGTCTCCTGGGTCCGGCCGGTGATGACGACGCGAGCGCCGTCGGCCACCAGGCGCTGCGCGATCGCGAGCCCGATACCGCGGGACGCTCCGGTGACGATCGCCGTTCGGCCGTCCAACGCCATCAGCTGAGGCGCTCGAGAACGATCGCCATCCCCTGACCGCCGCCGACGCACATCGTCTCGAGACCGAACTGCTTGTCCTCGAACTGCAGGCCGTTCACCAACGTGGTCATGATCCGCGCGCCGGTCGAGCCGAACGGGTGGCCGAGCGCGATCGCCCCGCCGTGCACGTTCAGCTTGTCCTCGTCGATGCCGAGCTCACGCGCCGACCCGATCACCTGGACCGCGAACGCCTCGTTGATCTCGACCAGGTCGATGTCACCGATGCTCATGCCGGCCCGCGCCAGCGCCTGCTTCGACGCCTCGACCGGACCGAGGCCCATGATCTCCGGCGACAGACCGCTGACACCGGTCGACACGATCCGCGCCAGCGGCGTCAGGCCGAGCTCGCGCGCCTTGGTGTCGCTCATGATCACGACCGCGGCGGCGCCGTCGTTCAGCGGGCAGCAGTTCCCTGCCGTCACGGTGCCGTCGGGACGGAACACCGGCTTCAGCTGGCTGACCTTCTCCAGCGTCGTACCGGCCCGCGGTCCGTCGTCCTTGCTCACCACGGTGCCGTCCGGCAGCGTCACCGGGGTGATCTCGCGCTCGAAGAACCCGTTGTTGATCGCCTTCTCGGCCAGGTTCTGCGAGCGGACGCCGAACACGTCCTGGTCCTCCCGGCTGATCCCCCGCAGCGTCGCCACGTTCTCCGCGGTCTGGCCCATCGAGATGTAGATGTCGGGGATCTGCCCGTCCGCCCTCGGGTCGTGCCAGGTGTCGTTGGTCTCGGCGTACTTCTCGGTCCGCGCGACCGCGTCGGTGAAGACCGGGTTGAACGAGCTCGGGTCGCCGACCCCGGCCGAGCCGAAGTTCTTGTACCGCGAGACACACTCGACGCCGGCGCTGACGAAGATGTCGCCCTCACCGGACTTGATCGCGTGGTACGCCATCCGCGCGGTCTGCGTCGACGACGCGCAGAACCTGTTGACCGTGGTCGCCGGCGTGTTGTCCCAGCCCAGCTGGACCGCGACCCGACGCGCCATGTTGCCGCCGTGCTCGTCGTGCGGCTCCGCGCAGCCGAGCGCGAGGTCCTCGATCTGGTCACCCGTCAGCCCGACCTTGTCGACCGCCGCCTTGATCATCTGTACGGCGAGGTCGTCCGGCCGGATCGTGGTCAGCGACCCCTTGTACGCACGGCCGATCGGCGAGCGGGCCGTGGACACGATGACTGCTTCAGGCACAACGGTTCCTTTCTACAGGCCCAGATCGCGGCCGATGAGTTCTTTCATGATCTCGTTCGAGCCGGCCCAGATCTTGGTCACGCGGGCGTCGCGCCAGGCGCGGGCGACCCGGTACTCGTTCATGTAGCCGTACCCGCCGTGCAACTGGACGCACGCGTCCAGGATCTCGTTCTGCACGTGGGCGCTCCACCACTTCGTCTTCGCGGCGTCGACCGCGGACAGCCGGTCCTCGTCGTGCGCGACGATCGCGTTGTCGACGTACGCCTGGGTGACCTCGGCCTTGGTGACCAGCTCGGCGACCAGGAACTTGTTGTACTGGAACGAGCCGACCGGCTGGCCGAACGCCTTGCGCTGCTTCACGTACTCGATCGTCTCGTCGAGGATCTGGGTGGCGTGCGCGATGTTCGACACGGCGGCGCCGACCCGCTCCTGCGCCAGCCGCTCCATCATGTGGATGAAGCCGCGGTCCACCCCGCCGAGCACGTTGTCGTCACCGACGAAGACGTCCTCGAAGAAGAGCTCCGACGTACCGGACTCGGTCTGGCCGACCTTGTCGAGCTTGCGGCCGCGGGCGAAGCCCTCCATGCCCTCCTCGACCACGAACAGCGTGATGCCCTTTGCGCCCTTCGACGGGTCGGTCCGCGCGGCGACGATGACCAGGTCGGCCATGTCGCCGTTGGTGATGAAGGTCTTCGAGCCGTTCAGCACCCAGCCGCCGTCGGCCTTCTTCGCGGTCGTCTTCAACGCGGCCAGGTCCGAACCGCCCGACGGCTCGGTCATCCCGATCGCGGCGACGTACTCACCGGCGCAGAACTTGGGCAGCCAGCGCTGCTTCTGCTCCTCGGTCCCGAGATCCACGAAGTACGGCGCACAGCAGTCGTAGTGGATGCCGAAGCAGCTCGACAGCGACGCAGAGACCTTCGACACCTCCTCCGCGAACACGGCGTTGAACCGGTAGTCGCCGACGCTGGATCCGCCGTACTCCTCCGGCACGTCCAGCCCGAGGAAGCCCTGCTTGCCGGCCTCCAGCCAGGCAGCACGGTCGATCGTCTTCTCTTCGAGGAACTGATCCATCCGCGGCACCAGCGAGCGCTCGCAGTACTCCTTGGCGCTGGCTCGGAATGCGTGATGGTCCTCGTTGAAGATGACGCGCTCCATCTAGGCCTCCCCAAGGTGTGAGATGCATGGCTAAGCGCTTGCTTAGCTTCACGCGTTTGGTGCAAGGTGTCAACGTGTCCGCAGTCACCGATCCCCTGGTGTGGGAGCACGTTCAGCCGGCCGCAGCCCGCCGGCTGCTCACCGGTGCCGTCGACGCGTTCGCGGAGCGCGGTTACCAGGCCACGACGACCCGCGACATCGCCTCCCGCGCAGGTATGAGCCCGGCCGCCCTGTACGTGCACTACCCGTCCAAGGAGCGCCTACTCTTCGAGATCAGCCTGTACGGCCACAACGCGGCCCTCGACGTACTGCGTTCCGCCGACGACGGTCCGACCCCCGCCGACCGGTTGCGCTCTCTGGTCGCCGCCTTCACCGCTTGGCACGCGCAACACCACACCATCGCGCGCGTGGTCCAGTACGAGCTCGCAGCGTTGAGCCCTGAACACCTGGCAGAGGTCGCGACGATCCGCCGCGCCATCTCGGCCCAGATCGAGCAAGTGCTGGCAGACGGCGTACAGGACGGCACCTTCGCCGTCGCCGACCTGCCGGGCACGACCCTCGCCGTACTCTCGCTGTCCATCGACGTGGCCCGTTGGTACACCCCCCACCGCGGCGACCCCGAAGCTCTCGGCAAGTTGTACGCCGACCTCGCGCACCGCATGGTCCAGGCATGAGAAAACCCCCGCAGGTGCGGGGGTTTCTCGGGGATCAGGCCTGCAGTGCGGCCTGGACGTCGAGGTGGATGTCCACCTTGTCACCGATCAGCAGCTTGCCGCCCTCGAGCGGCACGTTGAAGTCGATGCCCCACTCCTTGCGGCTGATCGACGCGGAGGCCTCGAAACCGATGATGGTCTGGCCGTACGCGTTCTGGTCGACACCGAGGAACTCGACCGCGAGCTCGATCGGCTTGGTGACGTTCTTGATGGTCAGCTCGCCGGCCAGGACGTAGTCATCGCCCTCGGGCTTGATCGCGGTGCTGACAAAGGTCATCTTCGGGCTGTTCTCGGCGTCGAAGAAGTCGCCGGAGCGCAGGTGCCCGTCGCGCTGCTCGCTGCGCGTGTGCACGGAGGCCAGCTCGACGGAGACGTTGGTCGCGGACTCCTCTATGGTGTCCTTGACGACGATCTCGCCGCTGAACTCCTGGAAGGTGCCGCGCACCTTGGTCATCAGGTGGCGGACGGTGAAGCCGATCTCGCTGTGCGCGGCGTCGATGGCGTACGTGCCGGCGACCAGGCCGGGGATGCTGCTGGTCAGGGTGCCGGTGGTGGTGTCGCTCATGGGGTCCTCTCGGAAAGTGCTGTTGCTGGTCGGGGGCGACGCAGCCAGGTCTATAGTTAAAACTTCAACCGATGACTACGACAGTAGGCAGTAACGGTTTAAAAGTCAACTACATTCCCGCTACACTGTTCCCGTGACGATGGAGACTGAGATGGACCGGGGGACTCGGTGGCTCAACGCCGAGCAGCAGGTGGCGTGGCGTGCGTACCTGCTGGGGACCGCACGCCTGATGGCCAAACTCGACGACGACCTGCGCCAGTTCGGCCTCGGAATCAACGACTACGAGATCCTGGTCAGGCTCTCCGAGGCGCCCGACCGGCGGCTTCGGATGGCCGACCTGGCCGACCGGCTGCACCAGAGCCGGTCCCGCCTGACCCACACCGTCGGCCGCCTCGAGGCCGCCGAGTTGGTCCGCCGTACGTCGTGCACGAGCGACAAGCGCGGCGTCTGGGCCGAGCTGACCGACGCCGGCTTCGGCCTGCTCGAGCAGGCCGCGCCGTACCACGTCGAAGGCGTCCGGGAGAACCTCGTCGACCTGGCGAGCCCCGAGGACTTCGCCGCGGTCGGCCGCGTGTTCGACGCCGTCTCCGAGCACATCGGCCAGCGGTAGTCAGGGCCGCGGGGCGATCTCCAGGGTCAGTTCGTCCCGGTTGGCGCCGCGGTAGGCCATCATCTGGTCGCGCATCCGGCGCTTGGCGGGCGGCAGGTGATTGACCGTGCGCATCGCCGTACGCATGCCTGCCAGCGCCAGCCGGCCGATGCCCGGCTTGTGCACCGGATCGTCGGACGTCATCTGCGCGCGTGACTTGAGGACCGCATCGAAGCCGTACTCGATCATCCGGGCCTCGTAGTCACGCACGGCCGGGACGAGTTCTTGCTTGCCGTCACGGACGTCGATCAGCTTCCGGCAAAGGTTCACGGCGTCACGCAGTGCGGTGTTCGCGCCGACGCCGCGGCCCGGCGTCATGGTGTGGATCGCGTCCCCGAGGAGTGTGACGTTGCTGCTCTCCCAAGGCTCGAGCGGGACCGAGGTCCAGATGTTCACCGGGAAGCACGTGCCCGGATCGGTCAGCTCGAACAGCCGGCGCAGATTCGGATGCCAGCCGGGCGTCGCCTCGAGCGCGACCCTGATCAGTTCCGCGCCGCGGAGCTCCATGATGTTCGCGGGCAGCTTGTCCTTGGCCGCCGACAGCCCCCAGTTGATGTAGTCGCGGGTGTTGTCGAACTGCAGTCCCGGCCAGCGCCGGATCAGCTCCTCGGTGTTGCCGCCGATCCCGTCCTTGACGTTCCCGTCGTGGTCCCACTGGAACTCCATCACGTGCAGGATGCAGGCGAACCCACGGGGTGCGTTGACCAGCGAGATCCCCTCGAACACCTTCGGCGGCAGGAGTTTCGCGCTCTCCTCGGTGATCGGCAGCTTGCCGGCGATCGCCACGATCCCGGTCTCCTCGGTCTTCGCCTGCGGCAGGTACTGACGGCGTACGCGGGATCCTGAACCGTCGGCGGCGACCAGGAGATCACCGGTGGCACTCGTACCGTCGGCGAAGTACGCCGTCACGTGGTCCGCGTGCTGTTCGAAGCGGGTGAACTCCTTGCCGAACTCCACGATGCCGTCGAGGCCGGTCAGCAGCACCTGGCGCAGGGTCATCCGGCTGATCGACTTCTCACTCTCCACGGGGTCGGTCGACTCCGGCAGCTCGAGCGAGAGCAGCTCCTTCAGGTCCTCGGTCAGCATGTTGAAGTACTTCGGGTCGCGCGCCTTCGTGGCCACGAACGTGTCGTAGAGCTCCTTGGGCAGCAGCGCGTGCAGCGCCCGGCTGCCGTCCGGGTCGATGCCGACCCGGTAACCGTGCAGGCCGTCCGTCCGCAGCGCGTCGCGCTCGAACACGGACACCTCGATCCCGGCGCGCCGCAGCCCGTGGGCCAACGCGAGCCCGCCGGTCCCGCCGCCGATCACCAGCACCTTCATGATCTCTCACTTTCTCAAGTATCTTGGAATCTCGAGTATCTTGGAGATCCGAGAGAAATGCAAGCTCTATGCTGAGGCGGACCATGACCAGTTCCCGAGAAGAGCTCGCCGGCGAGATCCAGCAGCGGTTGGTTCGGTTCATCGCCGGCGTGGTGCTGTTCAACCACGCGGTCTCCGCGAAGGTCGGCCTCGGCGCCAGCGACTCCCAGTTCATGACGCTGCTGCGGACCTACGGCCCGATGACGCCCCGGCAACTCGCCGAGCACACCGGCCTGACGTCGGGCACGGTGACCGGCGTGATCGACCGGCTGGAGTCGCACGGTTTCGTCACCCGGGAGGCCGATCCGCGTGATCGCCGCAAGGTCGTCGTCACGCCGTCGCTGCAGGCGATCCAGGAGAAGCTGGTGCCGCTGTACGCCGAGCAGGGCGAGAGCATGCAGGCGGTCCTGGCGACCCGATCCGAGACCGAACTCCGGACGATCTCGGCCTTCCTCAAGGACGCGATCGACAACGCTGTAGTCCCGGACTAAACCTTTTGAGACCGTCGGCGGGTTCCGGGACGCTTGGGCGATGACGGATTTCCATCAGGACGGCCGCGCCGGCATCGACGCACACCTCGTACGGCGACTGCTCGCGCAGCAGTTCCCGCAGTGGGCCGACCTGCCGGTGACGCCGGTCAAGATCGACGGCTGGGACAACCGGACGTACCGGCTCGGCTCCGGGCTGACCGCGCGGCTGCCGACGCACTCGAGCTACGTGGCTGCCGTCGACAAGGAACACCAGTGGCTGCCGGTTCTCGGCCCGCAGCTGCCGGTCGAGATTCCCGAAGCGGTGGCAAAGGGCGCACCCGGTGAGGGGTACCCGTATTCATGGGCGATCCGGCGGTGGATCCCGGGCGAGACCGCGTCGGTCGAAACCGTTGCCGATCTCGACGAGTTCGCACGGTCGATCGCGTCGTTCATCCTGGCCTTGCAGAGCATCGACGCGACCGGTGGACCAGCTGCCGGTGCGCACAGCTTCCATCGCGGAGCGCCACCGGAGTACTACCACGACGAGACGCTCGCGGCCCTCGCCGTACTCAAGGGGAGGATCGACACCGATCTCGCGCGTGAGGTGTGGGACGCGGCGCTGGCGACGTCATGGGATCGGCCGCCGGTGTGGTTCCACGGCGACATCGCCAACGGCAACCTCTTGGTCCAGGACGGTCACCTGTCCGCCGTGATCGACTTCGGTACGTCGGGCGTGGGCGACCCTGCCTGCGACCTGGTCATCGCCTACACGTTCTTCTCCGGCTCGTCCCGCGCCACATTCCGTGACGCCGTCGATCAGGACCCGGCCACCTGGGCCCGCGCCCGCGGTTGGGCCCTCTGGAAGGCCCTCATCACCGAGGACTTCCGAGTCATCGACAACGTCCTGACCGACTACCGAACTCAGTCCAGCTAGGACACCGAGTCAGAGGTACGCCGTCACGCCCTCGCACTCCGCTACCGGAGCAGCGTCGTCGGCTTGTTAGCCACTCGGCTGTCCGCCGTACGAACAGCTCGTCGATGTACGGCACGAGCCAGCCGCCGCGGGTGAAGTCGTCGGTCGTGTCCTCGGTCGGCGACCCCAGCCCCTGACTGACGCCGTCCAGGGTGACGAACTCCGTCAGCACGAGTCTCATTTCTCGACCAGCTCCGCGAGCTGCACGATGACAGTCCCCCAACCGTCGGCGAACCCGAGCTCCGCGTGCCGCTTGCGACTCGTGGGATCGCCGTGCCGAGCCACCATCCGGTACGCCGTACCGTCCGGGTGATCGTCCAGGAACACGTCGGCCGTCACCGCGATCGGCTGTGCATCCGCCGGCCGCCACGTGCTGTCGATCGCATTCGTGAACGCGATCCGCTCGAGCTCGTCGGCGGCCAGGATCACCGCGTCGAGATGCGGAACGAACTCGCCGCCGTCCTCACTCAACCGCGTCACGATCGCCCCGCCCGGCCGCACATCCAGCCGCTCGACGCGGCAGACCGCCGGCGCCGGCACCCACCATTGCTCGAACCGCTTCGGATCGGTCCACGCCCGCCACACGGCCTCCCGGGGCGCACGGATCACCCGCTCCACCAGCAGATCCAGCTCCGGATCGAACAGTTCACGACTCACGATTCCTCCACCTGTTCCTCCGTTGTGACGAAACGCTCCAGCCGGTCGGTGCGGTCCTCCCAGATCCGCCGCTGCTCGGCGAGCCAGTTGTCCACCAGCTCCAGCCGCTCACGGTTGAGCACACAGGTCCGCACCCGCCCGGTCTTCACCGTGCGGATCAGGCCGTTGGACTCGAGCGTCCGGACGTGCTTCATGAAGGACGGCAACGTGATCGGGAACTCGGCCGCGAGCTCTCCCACGCTCGTCGACCCCTGTCCCAGCCGCCGGATCACCCTCCGCCGCGTCGGGTCGGCCAGCGCCACGAACACGCCGTCGACGTCCGCCGAATACTGTGCCATGAGGCTAAGTATGGCCTTGGCTCGATAGTTAGCGCAAGGGCTAAGTGTCGGAAAGCACGAAGGACCCGGCTCCTGTGTGGAGGCGGGGTCCTTCGACGGCGTGCTCAGTCGCCCAATCGCTCAATCGCTGAGCGCTCAGTCGCGCGTGAGCTTGCGGTAGGTGACGCGGTGTGGCCGGGCCGCCTCCGGGCCGAGGCGCTCGACCTTGTTCGCCTCGTACGACGCGAAGTTGCCCTCGAACCAGAACCACTTGGCCGGGTCGTCCCCGGTGCCTTCCCAGGCCAGGATGTGGGTCGCCACGCGGTCCAGGAACCACCGGTCGTGGGACACGACCACCGCACAGCCCGGGAATTCCAGCAAGGCGTCCTCGAGCGACTGCAGGGTCTCGACGTCCAGGTCGTTGGTCGGCTCGTCGAGGAGCAGCAGGTTGCCGCCCATCTTCAGCGTCAGCGCCAGGTTCAGCCGGTTCCGCTCACCGCCGGACAGTACGCCGGTCGGCTTCTGCTGGTCCGGGCCCTTGAAGCCGAACGAGGCGACGTACGCCCGGCTCGGCATTTCGAAGTTCGCGACCTTGATGTAGTCGAGCTCGTCGGACACCTGCTGCCAGACCGTCTTCTTCGGGTCCAGGCCGCCGCGCGACTGGTCGACGTACGAGATCTTGACCGTCTCGCCGAGCTTCAGGCTGCCCGCGTCCGGCTGCTCCTCGCCGACGATCATCCGGAACAGCGTCGACTTGCCGACGCCGTTCGGACCGACGATGCCGACGATGCCGGCCCGCGGCAGGCTGAAGCTCAGGCCGTCGATCAGCTTGCGGTCGCCGAAGCCCTTCACCAGCTTCGAGACCTCGAGCACGGTGCTGCCCAGTCGCGGACCCGCCGGGATGTTGATCTCGTCGATGTCCAGCTTCCGGGACCGCTCGGCCTCGGCCGCGAGCTCCTCGTAGCGGGCCAGCCGGGACTTGCTCTTGGTCTGCCGGGCCTTCGCGTTCGACCGGACCCACTCGAGCTCGCGCTCCAGGATCTTCTGCCGCTTGGCGTCCTTCTGCCCCTCGACGACCAGCCGCTGCTGCTTGGTCTCCAGGTACTTCGAGTAGTTGCCCTCGTAGCCGTACGTCCGGCCGCGGTCGAGCTCGAGGATCCACTCGGCGACGTTGTCCAGGAAGTACCGGTCGTGGGTGATGGCCATGACGGCACCGGGGTACTTCTGCAGGTGCTGCTCGAGCCAGAGCACCGACTCCGCATCCAGGTGGTTGGTGGGCTCGTCGAGGAGCAGCAGGTCGGGCTGCTGCAGCAGCAGCTTGCACAGCGCGACCCGGCGGCGCTCACCACCGGACAGGTTGTCCACCAGCACGTCGGCCGGCGGGCAGCGCAACGCGTCCATCGCCTGCTCCAGCTGGGCGTCGACATCCCAGGCGTTGCGGTGGTCCAGCTCCGTCTGCAGGTCACCCATCTCGGCCAGCAGCGTGTCGTAATCGGCGTCCGGATCGGCCAGCTCGGCGGAGATCTCGTTGAAGCGGTCCAGCTTCTGCTTGGTGTCGCCGACCCCTTCCTGGACGTTCTCCAGCACGGTCTTGCCCTCGGTCAGCGGCGGTTCCTGCAGCAGGATCCCGACCGTCGCACCTTCGGCCAGCCGGGCCTCGCCGTTGGAGGGCTGGTCGAGCCCCGCCATGATCTTGAACAGCGAGGACTTACCGGTGCCGTTCGGCCCGACCACGCCGATCTTCGCGCCGGTGAGGAAGTTCAGCGTGACATTGTCGAGAACGACCTTGTCGCCGTGCGCCTTCCGGACGTTGCGCAGCGTGTAGATGAATTCCGCCATACCCCAGAGCCTATGTGCTGGGGCGGCCCGTTTCCCAACCCGGCCATGGCGGTTGTCCACAGACCCGAAGTTCGGGCCGCCGATCGGGGTGCGACAGGTGCACCTTCTCCGGGTGACAGCACACGCTCTCCGAACGGAAGGAACCCGTCATGAGCCTCGGCGACACCTACCTCACTGTTCTGGGCTGGATCGGCAGCGAACCCGATTTCAAGGAGATCCGCCAGACTCCGCACGCCAGCTTCCGGGTCGGATCCACTCCCCGCCAGTTCGACAGATCCCTCAACACCTACGTGGACAAGCCCACTACGTGGTACACGGTGCAGTGCTGGCGGAGCCTTGCCCAGAACGCCTTCGACTCCCTCCGCGTCGGCCAGCCCGTGATCGTCACCGGCCGGCTGCGCACCCACGAATGGACCGACGACTCCGGCGAACTCCACAGCCGCGTAATCCTCGAAGCCTTCTCCCTCGGCCATGACCTCAACCGCGGTACGACGACCTTCGCGAAGAACGCGCCGCGCACGGACTCGGTCCGCACGCCCGCCGAGTCCGCGGAACGCCCGATCGAGACGACCGCCGCGCCGTACCCGCCCGACGAGTACTCCGTCGCTCCTCTCCCGCTGTCCGCGACGGCGGAGGCGGCGTGACTATCTCAATGTTGACTTATATAAGTCCTGACCGGCATTCTGAGGATCGTCGCAGCAGCCGAGCAGGAGAGGGAACCATCCGTGATCGACATCCTCGAGCACATCAACGCGGTCCAGCGCGAGGTCAGCCGCACCGGCGAGACCGTGACGGTGCTGATGCGCCGTTCCTACCAGGCGGAGCCGGCGGAGGTGTGGGACGCCCTGACGGACCCGGAGCGGATGCGGCGCTGGTTCATGCCCGTCACCGGGGACCTCAAGGTCGGGGGTTCGTTCCAGCTGGAGGGCAACGCCGGCGGCGACATCCTGGAGTGCGATCCGCCGAAGAGCTTCAAGGTGACCTTCGGCGGCCCGAACAGCCTGCTCGAGCTGCGGCTGCTGCCCGGCGCGGGCGCGTCCACCGAGCTCGAGCTCGAACACTCGATGGGCGAGGCCCCGGCCCCCGGTGGCTCCGGCGCACTGTGGGTGGGTCCGGGCTGGGACGGCGGCCTGCTCGGCCTGGCGCTCTACGTCTCCGGCGAGCTGCCGGCCGACGCCGACCCGGTCCAGATGGCCAACTCCCCCGAGGTCATCGACTACAACGAACAGTCCGTCCGCGCCTGGATCGAAGCCATCCGGGCGTCGGGCACCACCACCGAGGACGATCTCCTCAGCGCCGCCAAGATCTCCCTGTCGCAGTACGCACCAGACGCCGAGCTCTGAGCCTTGTTCGGGACGTACGGCGGACGGGCGTCGCCTGCCCGCCGGTACGACTACTGCCGGGCGGTGGCGACGCTGTCGCGGCACTTGGTGTAGGCCGCAAGCTCCTCGCGGGCCGGCGCAACCACGTGGCTGTCGGCGACGTTCACCAGCTCGGCCCGCAGCGCCGTGGCTACCTGCCGGGACCGCCGCAGCGCTCCGCTCGTGGCGGCCAGGCGGCAGACGAAGGAGAGCGCCAATCCCAGGACGGCGCCACCGACCAGCATGATCCACGCGTACGGAATGCCGTTCCATTCCGGCAGTGGCGGATCGTTACGGTCAGCGATCCGCGCCACCAGCAAGGCGATCAGCCAGGCGGCGCCGCCGAGCGTCACGAGGAAGAGGAGCCACTGCACGACCCGGGCGAAGCTCCACCACCCGGGACTGCTGGACACACCAAGGTCGGTCCGCGCGACCGCCTGGTCGAGCTCGTCGCCGAGCGACTCCTCGCGCCGCCGGATCGCCGAACGCACCGAGTCCGCCCACGGACGCGACAGCCCTTCGGCGGCCTTGTTCGTGATCGTGCGGACCGCCGCGTCCATTCGCGCCCGCTGCACAGGAGTTGCCGCAGGCAACGAAGAGCGGGCGATCGCGACCTCGCTCGCCGCGGACTTGCGCAACGCCTTGCCTTCCTCACGGGACATCTGGTCGCCGTGCAGTCGTCGCAGCGGATCCGGACGGAACCGTCCCAGCCACTTGGTCAGCGGCCACCCCGTCGCAGCCCGGGCGCGCTGCAGGTAGGAGCGCCGTACGGCGTCCGACACGACTGTCAATCCGCTCGCGTCCGCGAGCGAGTCGACGAGTTCGGTGACATCGGCCTCGGCGATCTCGGGCGTCTTGGCGTTACCGCACTGGCTCGCCATCCGGTCCGCGACCCGATCGACATCGGCCGCGAGCCGCACGCGCGCCGCGCGCTTGTTGCTGACCCGCTTGACCAGAAGGGAGCGAACCTCTTCCAGACCATCGCCGCTGACCGCCGACGTGGCAACGACCGTGGGCGACTTGAGACCGTCCGACTTGAGCAGCTTGTCCAGGTCCTCGAGGCAGCTCTTCCGCTGCTCCGGCGTCAGCTTGTCCATGTGGTTCAGCGCGAACACCATCACCCCGGAATGCGAGGCGAACGGCTTGATGTAGCGGTTGTGCAGTGCCGCATCGGCGTACTTCTGCGGATCCACCACCCACACCAGCATGTCGACCAGCTCCACGAGCCGGTCGACGATCAAGCGGTGCTCCACCTCGGTCGAGTCGTGGTCGGGAAGGTCCAGCAGGACCAGACCGTCCAGGTCCTCGGACCGGGCGTCCTCGAGCGAGCTGCGGTGCTGCACCTGGTGCCGGCGCGGGATCCCCAGCCAGGTCAGCACCTCACCGGCCGGTTCGTCACCCCAGACACAGGCGAGCGGCATCGAACTGGTCGGCCGGCGGGTACCGATCGCGGCCAGGTCGAGCCCGGTCAGCGCATTGAACAGCGAGGACTTCCCCGAGCCCGTCGCGCCCGCGAGCGCGACCACGGTCAGGTCGCCCGACATGCGCAGGCGCTGCCCGGCGCGGTCGACGATCTGCGTGGCCTCCGTGAGCACCACAGGATCCAGCCGTCCGTCGCCGGCCTCCGCGGCCGCCTTGAGCGCGTCGATCTTCTTCAGGACATCGGTCTCGGCCCGCGTCGGGGTCTCGACCGTATCCACTGTTTCCGTCACGTGCAGTCCTCCACCGCGCGCGCGGCCTCCGTCAGTTGCCTGGCCGTCTCGGCGTCGACCGGATGCTGGTCAAGGACAGCCAGATAGCGGGCGAATTCGGCATCCATCAGGGCATGAACCTTACCGTCAAGATCCTCGCGCGCCCTATCGACCATGCCCTGAACTGCCTTGTCACCGAAAACTGCCTCCAGCAGCCGTTGCCCGACGACCGCGCTGCCCGCTCCGGCGCTGGTCTGAGCGCCCTTCGGGATGCCGGCCCCGCTGGCGAACACCACCACCATGAGCGAAAGGCCGAGCCCGTTGACGCCGTACTCCAGAATGCGCGCCGTCGACTTCTTGTCCGCGCCTTCTCTGCGGACCAGATCGAGGACGAACGTCTGCCATTCCCGCACCGCGCGGCTCGCCGCCGCTGGGAACTCCTCCGACATCGCACCGAGCGGCCGGCCGTCGTTGCCATCGGCACCGTTAGCGGTTCGGCCGGCCTCGGCGGCGGCCAGGAGCTGGCGACCCGGAGCGGTTGCCTGCCACGCTTTCTCGGCGCGCTCCGCCGCAGCAGCCGCGTGCTCGCGCAGCAGCGACTCCAAGCCGGACTGGATCGCGTCGCTGACGTCGCGGGTCTCTGCCGGTTTGTTGCCGAGCGAGCCCTTCAACCGGTCCCGCAACCGGCCCGCATTGGACTGCAGCCCCTTCAGCAGCTCCCCGGTCCCGACGAACTCCTGCCATCGCGCCAGCACCTCGCCGCGCAACAGCGTCCCGTCCTGGCACGCCTTCGCGATGTCCTTGACGCCCTGGTCGTACGCCGACTCCACCGAGGTCCGCAGTTCGACAGCGGTCTCGGCCTGCGCCCTGACCGCGGCCGCGAACGACGGGGTCTTCTTCACCATCGCGCTGACCGCGCCCTGCAGGGTGCGGCGTACGACGGCCGCCCGCGCCTCCGCGTCGGCGGCCAGGTCGACCAGCCAGTCCTTGATCGAGGCAACGGACTGCTGCGGCAACATTCCGTTGCTGTCGACAACCGTCTCCTGGATCGAGAACAGCGGCGAGTCGCCGAGGCCGCGCTCGAGCAGCATCTGCGCGAGGTGTCCGGTGATGTCGTCGATCGTCTCGCTCGGCGCCCGGTCGAGCACCACCGCGACCGCCGTACTGCGATCCGAGGCACTCTGCAGGAACTCCCACGGCACCGCGTCGGAGTACCTGGCCGCGGTCGTCACGAACAGCCAGAGATCGGCCGCCGCGAGCAGCTGGGTCGCAAGATCACGGTTCGCCTCGACGACGGAGTCGATGTCCGGCGCGTCCAGAATCGCCAGCCCGCGCGGAACGCTGTCGGCCGCCGCCAGCCGCAACTGTCCCGCGTCCTCCGTCCCGCCAGGTTCGTCCGAACTCGTCCGCGCCATCCCCGGCAGCACCCGGTCCCCGACGAACCAGTCGGCGTCCGCCGGGTGATGGATCAGCACCGGGGACCGCGTCGTCGGCCGCAGTACGCCCGGCTCGCTCACGACCTTGCCGATCACCGTGTTGACGAGCGTCGACTTCCCAGCCCCGGTGGACCCACCGACCACCGCCAGAATCGGCGCCTCCAGCTGCACGAGCCGAGGCAGCAGGTAGTCGTCCAGCTGATCCAGCATCGCCTTCTGCTGCTGTCGAGCCTCGTCAGCCCCCACAACCTCCAACGGCAACTGACTCCCCGCCAGCACACCCCGCAACTTCATCAAAGCAGTAATCAAAGCCATAGCAGCCTGCTCAGCCGCCAACCGCTCCGCCAACTGCTCCGCAGTCAACTCCTCCGCATCACCATCCCCCGCCAGCTCCTCCCCGGAGCCACCCCCCGCAACCTCACCCCCCGACTCCTGGCCGGCCTCCTCCGCCGACACATCCCCAGCACCATCAGCCTGGCCTACTGCCGCGTCGACGTCCCCAACACCATCCGCAACAGCACCGGCTCCAGCACGCGCAGCACCGTCCCCACCACCCACGGACTCGTCGCCCGCAGCATCCGCCAACTCCTCGCCAGCGACACCAACTGCATCCGCCCCCGGGTCCTCGCCCGCAGCATCCGCATCCGCGCCAGCCGATTCGCCCGCTCCAGCACCCGCAGCATCCGCCGACTCCGCGCCGGAGCCATCCGCCGCCTCATCTCCACCACCGTCAGCCTGGCCTACAACCTCGTCGGCCTCCCCAACACCATCCGCAACTGCGCCGGCACCGTCCTCAACCCCACCATCCACAGAGTCGTCGCCCGCGGCATCCGCCGACTCCTCGCCAGCATCCGCGTCCGCGCCAGCCGACGGATCCACTCCTGCATCCGCAGCCTCCGGCGACTCGCCGCTGGGGCCATCCGCCGACACATCTCCAGCACCATCAGCCTGGCCTACAACCTCGTCGGCATCGCCGACACCGTCCACAGCTGCACCGACTCCAGCACCCGCAGCGCCGTCCCCGTCCCCACCACCCGCGGAGTCGTTGCCCGCAGCACCCGCCGACTCCTCGCCAGCAGCACCAGCCGCATCCGTCCCCGGGTCCTCCCCAGCAGCATCCGCGTCCGCGCCGGCCGATTCATCCGCTCCAGCGGCGTCGTCCTCGTCCTCAGCCACCGAGTCGTTGCCCTCAGCATCAGCCTCGGCCGCGCCCGGGTTCTCGTCAGCTGCGTCCGCCCCAGCAGCTTCGTCCGCCTGCGCATCTGCAGCCGCGCCGGCCTCGCCGTCCGCACCAGCCTGGTCTGCAACGTCAGCTTCGTCGTCGGAGGTGGTGTCCTCCGCCGAATCCGTCGCCGACTCGTCGGAGGCGTCATCCGCGTCTACGGCGTCGGTCCCGTCCGAGCTCTCGGCCGCAACCTCATCGCCATCATCATCTGCCGCATCAGCTGCAACATCGTCCACCGGCGCATCCACGGAGACGGGCGCAGCGTCGTCAACCGACTCGCTGTCGCCGGCCGCCGTCGCGTCGGCGCCTGCCGACTCGTCAGCCGGCGCCGTGGCCTGCGTATCGCCCGCCTGCTCATCACCCGCGACATCCGCGTCGACCGAGGCATCGGACGTCTCCGACTGCTTAGGAAGACCGACAATGATGTTGCCGTACTCAAGAGGGAAGCCGTCAGGAGACTCGTCAGGCTCGTACACGATGCCGATAGCCGACCGCGGCCGGTCCTCCGCGTTGTCCGCAGGTACGTCCTCGCGCTCGGCCCCCGACGTACCAGCGTCCACGCCGTCCGACCCAGCCGAAGCCTGGTCGTCTGCCCGATCTTCTTCGTCCGCGCGTCCCTCAGCCTGACCGTCCTCCCCGGGACCATCGCCCGAGGCACCGTCAGACTCTGCACCTACCGACTCAGCTGCCGCCTCCGCAGACGACCCACCCACGGAACCGTCCTCAGCCGACCTGCCGGCGTCCCCAGACACTGCAACGTCCCCAGACGCTGCACCGTCCCCGGACACGGCATTCTCCCCAGACACGGCGCTGTCCCCAGCCGCAGCTTCTTCGCCGTCGCCCGTCTGGGTGGCTGACGCGGAGCCGTTGCCCGAGGTGTCGGAGGGCAGGGCTGGTTCTTCAGCGGTGGACTTGCGGCGCCGGCGGCGCCAGAAGCCTCGGGGCTTGGGGGTTGACTGGGCGATGAGGTTCGCCAGCTCCTGGGCAGGCTGATCCTGGTTCGGAACCCGCGGTTCCGAACCGTCACCAGCTGCTGACCTCATGTCAGCCACGGTGTCCGCCCACGAGCACAGAGTGCCCGGTCGGACAGCGCAGAAGCAAAGTCATCGTCATCCCCGTTTGGCGGCGTGGACGGGTGGCAGTCACTGCGGTGGTGGATACGGACCGTATCCTCCCGGTGGTCCTTGTTGACCAGGGGGTCCCGGTGGGTAACCGGGCTGAGCGGCCCCGTGACCGGATTGCCCAGCGGGATACCCGGGCTGAGCGGGCGGATAACCGCCCTGCGGGCCCGGATACGCGCCCTGCCCACCCGGTCCAACACCCGGCCCACCACCTGGCCCAACACCCGGTCCCCCCGGTCCGGGCATTGCCCCGCCGGGTCCGATCGGCCCACCGGGCGGCACAGGCGCACCGGCGTACTGCGGGGCAGCCTGGGCAAATGCCGGCATCGGAGGAAACGGGACGCTCGAACGCCGCTCGCGGAGCTCGTCGAGGAGCGCCTTCTCGGTCACCAGCGCCTCGGGGCCGATCACCTGGCGGACGATCTTGTCTCGCAGGTACGCCAGTTCGGTGGCGTTGTGCTGGAACGCCTTCGCGGCCACCTCCGCCTGGGCGCCGTACCGCCGCGCGTTCTGCCGCAGCGCCTTGCGCCCGCGCAGCGTCGCGATCAGCGGTACGTCCTGCGGCACCAGCCACCCGAACCGCACGTAGTCGTACAGCCGGGACGCAATCATCTGGCCCTCCCGGGACCGCATCACCAGCGCAAAGACCACGAGGCAGATGAAGAGCGGGACCATCAGGCACAGGTACGCGAGGATGAAGCCTCCGCCGCCTGCCCAGCTCGCGGACGCGTTCCACGCCGCATGCGCCAGTACCGCGGCCAGATACCCGACTACCGGGGCCAAATACCGTACGACGGTACTTCGGTGCCGGATCGCGACGCCGATGCCGATCGCGGTGAACGACGTGAAGAGTGGATGCGCGAACGGCGAGATCACGCCGCGAATGATGAACAGCGCGAACGCACCGCGCAGACCGGCGTCGCTGCCGGCCTCCTCGGAGAGCGTGTTGAAGACGCGACCGTAGTACAGGATGTTCTCGGTGAAGGCGAAGCCGACGCCCACCATCCCGGCGTACACCAGGCCGTCGATGATGCCGTCGAACTCCTTGCGCCGGACCAGCGCCAGCAGCAGGATCACGGAGCCCTTGGCGAACTCCTCCACCGGTGGCGCGACGAAGACGGCGGACCGGTCGCCGCCGACGCCGGTCTCGGCCAGCCGGTGCGACACCTCGGTGTTGATGAAGATGGCGGCCAACGTGGCGATGAACGCGCCCCAGCAGAGCGCGAAGACGATGTACTTCGTCGGCTCGGGCTCGTACCGGTCGAGCCAGAGGTAGAGCGCGATCACCGGGATGACCGGGACGAACGCGAAGACCAGGCCCCAGGTGAAGCCGCCGGCGCCGGTCGACTTGGCCACGATTCCGAAGATCACCAGGCCCGCGATCGCGAAGACCACCGCTATCACGATGCCGATCAGCACGCCGCGGTTCCGCCGCTGCCCGGGCACGGGATGGTTCCCGAGTACGTTGGGCTGCGGGTACGGTCCGCCGGGCGAGTACGCCGACCCCGCCGCGGGTTGCGGCGCGCCGGACTGGCCTGGTGAGGGGTAACTCATGCCCCGCAGCCTAGTTGGGGTGCAGATCGAGCGGCAGGACCACCCACTCAGCGTTACCGGGATGGAACGACAGCCCTGTACTTCGCCGCGCCCGGAACCCCCACGATCGGGAACCCAGAGGCGAGATCACCCCGAGATCTGAGAGACTCTTCCCTGCCATACGCCCCCGTAGCTCAGCTGGATAGAGCGTCGGACTTCTAATCCGTTGGTCGCAGGTTCGAGTCCTGCCGGGGGCGCTGCGCAAATGCCCAGGTCACGAGCCGGTACGTCGCCGGCGACATGGTCACCGGGGCGGATCAGGGCGTGGCGACGCGGATCGGGTCAGCTCGGCCCGCCATTGGTACAGCGCTTGCAGGGTCTGTACCCGCAATTGCTCGCCCAACCATGCGGCCATCGCGACGAGAACGGGCCGGTTGCCGCTCCAGTACGCCTCGAGCGCCGACCGCAGCTCGGCGGGATCGATCTGTCCTTCTCCCGCCCGCAGCAGCAGTCGCCGCAGGTCCTCGAGGTCGGCGGTCGCCCGCTCGATCCGTTGAGCGGAGTCGTCTACCGGACCGTTCACGTGGGTGGGACGGCCGGGCGTGCCGCACCGCCGGCGCCGAGGCCTTCGAGCAGCCGGATCAGGGCGTCGATCAGATTCTGCAGCAGGTTGCCCAGCACCCCGCTGAGATCGACACCGTCCAGCAAGCCGGCGATGGCGCAGAGCAAGTTGCCCAGCAGGTTGCCGGCGCCGGGGATGGCTTCGATGTCGAGCACCACCTCGTTCAGGTGGACGTGGAGCCCCAGCAGGTTCAGGTCGAGGGGTCCTAGATCCAGGTGCAGGATCGGACAGGGAGCGGGCGTAGGCGGGGGTTCGGTCATCAGGCACCTCGGAGTTTCGGCCGGGTTCACCGAAGGCGACAGCCCTGGGGCGGAGGGGCCCTTTCTGCCAGTCTCTGACCGCCTCCTGACCCGCGCAACCCCCCTTGGCCGACGTATTCGCATCTCCCCTCAAGTTCCGGGACTGAGAATCTCAGGGAGTTCCTAGCGACTTCTCAGTTCGTTCTCGGGGCGATCCACGCGTGCCGTTCGTCTTACCGGTACGCGTGGGAAGGACGCACCTGATGCATGCAGGAGTCATCGAAGGAGTACTGCGGGGCCGGGAGTTGCGGTACGCCGTTGACGCTGTCGTACTGCTGGCCGGCATACCCGGCGCAGGAAAGAGCACGTTCCTGCGCCGGGTGTTCGCCGGCCACAGCACGGTGCGAGTGCTCGACTCCGCCCACATCCGGGAGCGCTGGATGCCTGTCCTCGGCGCGATCCCCTACGCCGTCTGGCGACCACTCGTGCATCTGGTGTACTACGTGACCCTCCTGAGGGCGATGCGCCCCGGGCGCGGGCCTCTGGTGATCCACGACTGCGCAACCCATCCCTGGGCACGACACCTCATCGGCTGGCGTGCTCGCCAAGCGGGCCTCCCGCTGCACCTCATCCTCCTCGACGTACCAGGAGACGTAGCTCGCTCCGGCCAGTGGGCCCGCGGACGGGTCGTGCGGTCGACCAGCATGGAGACCCACTGCAGACGGTGGCCGGACGTGGTCGCGAGGGCAGCGAGCGACCCGGGCAGCGTGGTGCCGGGCGCACTGTCGGCGGTCGTCCTGTCACGGCGCGAAGCCGATCAGGTCGAGCAGATCGCGTTCGGTGACAACTACCTGAGGTCTGGTTGCCGCTGACCTCACGCGGGAACATGTGGGTGTCGAGGGACCCCGCCCGCTCGGTCCCGTGATGCCTCAGGAGGAACCCGTGAGGATCGAACGTACGTCACGCGTGCGCCGTACCGCCCAACTCCTAGCCGTCGTCGGTGCGGTCGCAGCATCCCTGTACGCCGTACCGGCGGAGGCGAGGGCTCCGTCGCCGGCTGCGCAGCTGGCCGCGGCGCAGTCCGCTGTCGAGCAGTCCGCCGTACGAGGGGTGGCCTGGTACACCGACGCGGCCGCAGGCAAGGTTGTCGTCACAGCCGACAGCACAGTGTCCGCCAAAGACCTTGCCGAGCTGCAGCGCGACGGCGTTCAGGTCAACCGCACGAGCGGTGTCTTCAGGCCGCTTCTGTCAGCCGGTGACGCGATCTACGGCGGCCAGTACCGCTGCTCGCTCGGATTCAACGTGCAGAAGGGCGGCAGCTACTACTTCCTGACAGCCGGCCACTGCGGCAAGGTCGCGAAGACCTGGTACACCAACTCGAGCCACAGCACGCTGATCGGCCCGACGGCCGGCTACAGCTTCCCTGGCAACGACTACGCGCTGGTGCAGTACACGAACACCTCGCTGAGCCACCCGGGCGGCTTCACGGCCGCGAACGCGTTCGTCGGTGAGAGCGTCACCCGCAAGGGCTCGACGACCGGCATCCACAGCGGGAAGGTGACAGCCCTCAACGTCACCGTGCGGTACTCGGGCGCCGGCAAGGTCGGCGGCCTGATCCAGACCACCGTCTGCGCCGAGCCGGGCGACTCCGGCGGTCCGCTGTACGACGGCACGAAGGCGCTCGGCATCACGTCCGGAGGTAGCGGCGACTGCAGCAGCGGAGGTACGACGTTCTTCCAGCCCGTCACCGAAGCCGCGTCGGCGTACGGTGTGACTGTCTACTGACCTTCGCTCGTCGACGATCCGGCCGCGCCTGGTGTGCGGCCGGATCGTTCGCGTTTCGGAAACTGTCGGAGGCGGCTGATTGGGTTGGGCCTGTCGATGGGGAGGAGCTGGGATGAAGGTTCGAGTCGGGCGTGAGGTGCTGGCCGAGGCGGTCGGATGGGTTGCGCGTGGGCTGCCGAGCAGGCCGAGCGTGCCGATTCTGGCCGGGATGGTCGTCGAGGCCGCGGACGGGCAGGTGACATTGTCCGGGTTCGACTACGAGAGCTCGGGGCAGGTCAGTGTGCCGGCCGAGGTGGCCGACGAGGGGCGGGTGCTGGTGTCCGGGCGGTTGCTGTCGGACATCTGCCGGAGCATGCCCGGGGACTCCGTGGATCTGAGCGGTGAGGCGGCGCGGGTCCAGGTGAGCAGCGGGGCCGCCCGATTCGTCCTTCACACCCTGCCGCTCGACGAGTATCCGGCGTTACCGGAGATGCCCGCGGTGAGTGGCGTGGTCGACGGAGACGTCTTCGCGCACGCGGTGGCTGGGGTGGTGAGCGCGGCCGGACGGGACGACACGCTCCCGGTCTTCACCGGGATCCGGCTGGAGCTCCGCGGGTCGGCCATTTCACTGCTGGCCACCGATCGGTACCGGCTGGCGCTCCGGACGTTCCCCTGGGAGCCGGTCGATGCCGGCGTCGAGGCGAACGTGCTGGTTCCGGCCAAACTGCTCCTGAACGTCGCCAAGGCGATGTCCGGTCACGACCTGACGCTTGCGCTCGGTTCGACCCGCACTGGGGACGGGTTGATGGGTTTCGAGGGTGGTGGGCGGCGGGCGACGAGCCGGCTGATCGACGGCGAGTTTCCGAAGGTTCGCGGCCTGATCCCGGCCGCGAGCGCGATCACCAGCACCGTCACCGTGGAGACGGCCGCGCTGATCGACGTCGTCAAGCGGGTGGCGCTGGTGGCGGAGCGGTCGTCGCCGGTGCGAATCACCTTCGCGGACGGTACGGCGACGCTCGACGCGGGCAACGGTGAAGAGGCGCAGGCGTCGGAGGCCGTCGAGGTCACGCTCACCGGCGAGCCGGTCGTGGCCGGCTTCAACGCCGGCTATCTGCTCGACGGCCTGACGTCGCTGGGCGCCCCGATCGCGCACTTCGCCTTCACCCAACCCACCAAACCGGCCAACCTGACCGGCCTGCACCCCGGCGACGCCCCGACATCCGACTCCGCCTACATCCTGATGCCGATGCGCCTGCCAACCTGATGTCAAGCTGCCGGCTACGGCTCCGACCAGAGGCAAAGACCTAGCGGAGGAGTAGCAGATGGAGTTCGAGCGGCACTGCACCCTGATCGTCGAGCAGGCCGAGTTGCTGGCCGGTCACCTGAGCGAGGGCAAGGACCTCGGTACGTCGGTCCCGTCGTGTCCCGGGTGGAACGTCGGGCAGCTGGTCCGTCACGTCGGCGGGGCGCACCGCGAGGCCACCGCGATCGCCAGGACCGGCGAAGCACCGCCCGACGACGAGTTCCGCGATCCGACGCACTGGTACGCCGACACGTCCGAGTGCACCGACGAAGCCGTCAGCGAGCTCGCCGAGTGGATCGTCGACGGCGCACGTGAGCTGGCCGAGACGCTGCGCACCGTCGGTCCCGACGTACCGATCCGGATGCCGATCGACGAGCCGACGACCCGATTCACCGCGCGGCGGATGGCACACGAGACTGTGATGCACCGGGCCGACGCGGCGCTGGCGCTCGGGGTGGCCTACGAGCTGGACCCAGAGGTCGCGACCGACGGCATCGACGAGTGGATGGAGCTCGGGGCGCTCCCGCTGCACTTCGAGGTGCACCCGTGGATGCGCGAGCTGCTCGCGCCGGGCCGCACGCTGAAGTTCGCAGCGCCGGAGCAGTCGTGGGTGGTTGATCTGACCGGCGACGCGATCCGCTGGCGTCACAGTGCCGAGCCGACCGCCGTGACCGTCCGCGGCTCGGTGAACGACGTCCTGCTGTATCTGTACAAACGCCGTGACGAGATGATCGAGGTAGACGGCGACAAAGAACTTCTCGAGTACTACCGGGAGCGCGTCAGCTTCGGATGAGAAGGACCGGGCCCTCCTGGTTGAGCAGTTCATGCACTGAGGAAGTAGTCCGACAGCACTCGAGCCAGCGTTGCCGGCGGCAGCGTGTGGAACGTGCCGTCATGCCCTTCCATCGTGCCCCGCGGCAACGCAGCCACCGTCTCCTGCACGGATCGCCGTAGCCACTCCGGACTGGCATTGCTGTACAGCCCCAGCGTCGGTACGTCGACCGACGCCAGCAGCTCCACCGGTACGGAGCTGTCCCCCAACTGCAGCGCGTCGTACACGAGCGTGTGCGCGATGGCCTCCAGCCCGGCCCACATCGGCGTCTGCCGAATCTGGTCGACCACCTCCTTCGGCTGCCCGACTGCCTCGACCATGAACAGTTCGGCCGCTCCACCCGGATTCCCGGCGGCGACGAACTCCTGGAGCCGCTCGAGGTAACGCTCCGGCGCCGGCGGTGCGCCCTCGACCCGGAACGGCGGCTCCATGACCGCCTGCTTCTCGAACGGCAGCCCGGCCTGCAGCAACACCATCGACCCGGACGAGTACGCGCACGCGAACCGCGCGCCGGTCGCCGTGCGCACAGCGTCGAGGTCTTCCCACTCACGCTCCACCGCGTACGGCAGCGTGTCGCCGGAATCACCACGGCCTCGCCGGTCGTAGTTCACGACGGTGAACGTCGACGCGAGCGCTGCGGCGTCCTCGACGTACCGCGACCGGTCGGTGAACCCTCCGGCGACGAGCACGAGTACGGGGCCGCTGCCGTAGGTGTCGTACGCGAGCTCGGTGCCGTCCTTCGAGACAACCTTCTCCATCACAAACTCCTTTGCCGAACAGGTCTCTGCCCAACCGTCGAGCGAGTGGCCACCAAACAGACACAGTGTGATCCACCTCACACAACCGCGAAACCTTCCTGCCCCGCCAAAGCATCACTACAGTTGGATTATGTATACAGGAGACTGCACACCGACTAGGCCTCTTTGATGCTGCTCCGGCAGCTGGAGTACCTCGTCTCCCTCGCCCGCGAGAAGCACTTCGCCCGGGCGGCGGATGCCTGTTACGTCTCCCAGCCGTCGCTGTCCGCCGCGATCCGCAAGCTCGAGCAGGAGCTCGACGTACCGATCGTGCGCCGCGGCCGCCGCTTCGAAGGTCTGACTCCCGAGGGCGAGCGGGTGCTGCTCTGGGCGCAGCGGATCCTCGCCGAACAGGACGCGCTCCGCCACGAGCTGTCGATGATGCGCGGCGGACTGAACGGAACGCTCCGGCTCGGCGCGATCCCGACCGCGATGCCGGTTGTCTCGCTGCTGACGACACCGTTCTGCGAGCGCCACCCGAACACGCGCGTCACGCTCGAGTCGCTGTCGTCGCGGGACATCACGCAGAAGCTGGCCGAGTTCGAGCTCGACGTCGCGATGACGTACCTCGACGACGACACGCTCGGCCAGGTGCGCAAGACGCCGCTGTACGAGGAGCGGTACCTGCTGCTCACCCCGAAGGACACCGAGCTCGCCGACCTGCCGGTGGCGACGTGGGCGCAGGTCGCCGAGCTGCCGCTCTGCCTACTCTCCCCCGAGATGCGCAATCGCCGGATCATGAACGGGTACTTCACCGACGACGGCGCGATCGCGACACCGTCGATCGAGAGCGACACGGTCTCCGGTCTCTACAGTCACCTGCACGGCAACCACTGGTCGACGGTGATCTCGCACGCATGGCTGCACATGTTCGGCGTACCGGACGGGATGCGCGTCGTGCCGCTCAAACGCCCGGCGCACGGACCGCGGGTCGGCCTGGTGATCGCCGCCCGGAGCCCCGAACCCGTACTCGCCCGCGCACTACTCGACGTCGCCCGGCAAGCCGGCGTCCACAAGTCCCTGGACAACCTGCTCGACGTGCACCTGCTGGGCTCGGCCTGTCCCGACATGGCGAGCAAGTCTTTGACCGCAGGCGCCTGACGAACCCAGAAGTGATCCACGCCCAGATCTCAGGCGGAAGCCGCGTCGAAGGTCGGAACCACGCCGATCTGCTGGAGCAGGCGGAGCTCCTCGATGACATGCCAGTGTTCGGCGAGGCGGCCGGACTCGATCCGGTAGATATCGATGCCGGCGATCTGGAAGGAACGGCCGGTCGGCGGGATACCCGCGAAGTCGCCGATGTGCGTGCCGGTGTGCGTCCAGCGGACCACGACCCGGTCCCCCTCGGCCACCAGGTCCTCGATCTCGAACCGCGGAGCAAACGCCGACGTCAGCAGGCGGATGCGGTCGGTCAGCCCGGCCAGGCCTTCACCCTGGCCCGGAACCGGATCGTGCTCGACGTAGTCCGGCGTCGCCAGCTCCGCGACGGACTCGGCGCGCTGCTGATTGAGCACCTCGTCGTACAGCCGCCGGACGAGTAGCTTGTTGTTCTCGGTGGACATCGTGGCCTCCCTGACTGGATCTGGACGTTCCCAGCGTGACCGGCGGAGGGCGGCCAGAACATGACGACTGACCCACCGACTTGCTGACCGGCTCGGTCCGCGGCGGGAGGAGGTGCGGCGATGGCCGATCTGGCCGCCGCACTGCGGCGTTTCCGGTCGCTGGCCGAGCTGACTCAGGAGGAGCTCGCCGAGCGAGCCGGTATCAGCGTGCGGGCGGTGAGCGACATCGAGCGCGGAGCCCGGCGCCGGATCTATCCAGCCACCGCCAGACAGCTCGCGGCCGCGCTGGGACTGGAGGCGGCCGACCGCAGCACTTTCGAGCGGGTCGCTCGCGGGCTTTCACCCGTCGTCTCGCCGACGGACACCGGCCGTGACCTTCCCGCGCCACGTACGGCGTTGTTCGGGCGGCAGCGGGAGCTCGCGGAGTTGGGCGAGCTGCTGGCCGGCAATCCCCCACTCCTGATCACCGTCACCGGGCCTGGTGGCGTCGGTAAGACGCGCCTCGCGCTGGAAGCAACACGAGCGCGCGCATCGAGGCTGTCCGAGGTCCACTGGGTGCAACTCGGCCAACTCGGGGACCACACGCTGGTGCTGCACGAGATCGCGAGATCCGTCGGCGCGACCGCGATCGCCGCGGATGTGCTCGGCGGCTTGGCCCGGGCGATCGGCGTACGGCCCTACCTGTTGGTCCTGGACACGTTCGAGCATCTGCTGCCCGCAGCGCCGGGACTGTCCGATCTCCTGTCCCGCTGTCCCGGGCTGACTCTGCTGGTGACGACCCGGGCACGGCTGCGGCTGAACGGTGAACGCGAGTTCACACTTGGACCACTGCCGCTCGCGGCCGACGCGTCGACGATGGCGGCCGCGGAGGAGTTGTTCGTCGATCGCGCGCACGCCGCCAACCGTCACGTGGCCGTCGACGCATCGCTGGTCGCGGACGTCTGCCGGCGGCTGGACGGCGTACCGCTGGCCATCGAGCTGGCCGCGGCCCGGACACGCCACCTGTCCTTGACCGATCTGGCGCGACAACTCGAGAGCGGGAGCCGCGTCCTGGCGCGTGGGCCGCAGGATCTGCCGCGACGTCAGGAGTCGATGCAGGCAACTGTCGCCTGGAGCTACGACTTGCTGGAGCCGGCCGCGCAGGTCCTGATGAGACGGCTGTCGGTCTTCGCAGGGTGGACGCTCGAAGCTGCCGATGCCGTCTGCGGGAAGGATTCGCTCGAGCTGCTCTCCACGCTGCTCGACCACAACCTGGTGACGGCGTCACCTCATGAGATCTGCGGGACGCGGTACCAGATGCTGGATGTGGTCCGCGAGTATGCCGCGCACGAGGCCGCCGTACATGCCGAGACCACCATGCTGCAGGCCCGGCACGCGGACTACTTCCTCAGGTTGGTCCAGGACCTCGAGCCGTTGCTGCGTACGAGGGGCCAGAGCGCCGCCCACCTACGCCTCGATGCCGACCTGTCCAACTTGCGCAGCGCTCACCGCCGGCTGCTCGCCACTGACCCATCACGCGCACTTGCCCTGGCCGGCTCGCTATGGATGTTCTGGTTGTGGCGAGGTGGAATGCCAGAGGGCCTGCGATGGGTGACCGAGGCACTCGACGCCGACGACGGCAGTGAACCGCAGTACCGGGCGAAGGCTCTTTGGGGCGCCGGCTGGCTGGCATTCCACCAGGGCCATGTCGAGCAGACAGCGATCTATGTCGAGGAGTTGCTGCGACTCGCCGAGCGCACAGGTGAAGCAGTGCATCGACGGAACGCGCTGACGCTTCGTGGCATGACGGAGATGGCAGCGGGAGCCACCGAAGCCGCGCGGTCGTCGTTCCGCACAGCACAGGAGACGCTGCGCGGGACCGACGAGCCTTGGCTGATTGCGACTTCCGCGCTGAATCTCGGCCTGGCCGAACTCCACGCCGGTGACGTCGCCGCGGCGGAGCACCACTTCGTAGACGCGGCGCGCCAGTACGCGGAAATGGGCGACGAAACGTACCTGAGTCGTGCCAACCGCCACCTTGCCGCCGCAGCCCTCCTCAACGGCCAACTGGAACGCGCCGAGCAGCTCTTCGCCGCGGAACTCGTCCAGAACGGCACCGGCACCGAGTGGGGAGCGGCCGAAAGTCTGGAAGGGCTCAGCTGGGTCGCCGCGGTCCGCGGTGACGCCGAGCGGACGGCAGAACTCGCCCACGACGCCGCCTGCCTCCGCGCCCGCCTCGGCGTACAACTCCACCCCTTCGACGCTCTCCTGGCCCGTCGCTTCCGCGGAGCATGAGACGGGAATCACGCCGTACGTAACCCGGATCACAGGAGACGGGGGCATAACCGGTGAGTACGACTGGTTGAATGTATACAGAAGCCAGAATTCAGAAGGAGATGTTGGAGATGATTTTCACCCGTAGGTTCGGTGCTCTGGCGGCGCGTCCGCAGTTCCCGGATGCCCCGGAGCTGCAGGAGCTGAACAGGCCGGCCGATCTCGATGCCGAGCTCACCGCGCTGATCGTCCAGGATGCCCGCAGTGCACACGACGATGGCCACCGGAACGCGGACGAGTCCGCGGCCTGAGCCCGGCGTGCCGGGCAACCGGCGCCGGAGGTATATGTCAAGGCATGGCACTTGGTAGACTGTCTACCAAGTGCCATCGCTGTAGGACCGGAAGGGACCTCATGACGACGATCAGTGCGGGGCCAGGGGCGGGTGCCGAACCGGCCGGTGTGCGGCACGTCAAGCGGCCGACGCCGTTGCGGGAATCGGTGTACGAGGCCCTCACCGAGATGATCATCGATGGCACGCTGGAGCGCGGCCGGCATCTGGTCGAGGTCGAGCTCGCCGGGATCCTGGGCGTCTCGCGGCAGCCGGTGCGCGAGGCCCTGCAGCGGCTGAACAACGAAGGCTGGGTCGATCTGCGGCCCGGGTTCGGTGCGATGGTGCACGTGCCCGCCGAGGACGAGGTCGACCAGTTGCTGGCGGCCCGTGCCGCGCTGGAGTCGGAGTCCGCTCGGCTCGCGGCCCGGCACGCGTCGAAGGACGACGTCGCCAAGTTGCGCGAGCTGTGCAAGGTCGGCACGACGTACCAGGAGGCCGGCGACATCGACGGCACGGTGCGGACGAACGGCGAGCTCCACACCCTGATCACGCAGATGTCCGGCAACCGTTTCCTGGTCGACTTCGCCGCCCAGGTCGACCGGCGGGTCCGCTGGTACTACACCCCCGTCGCCCCCGTCCGCGGCGCAGCCTCCTGGCGCGAACACAACCGCCTGGTCAAGGCGATCAGCGAAGGCGACGAAGACAAAGCCGCCCAGATCATGCGAGAACACACCGAGCACACCCGCAAGGCCTACCACGACCTCCAGGCAACATCCGCCCCGGCCGAGTCCCCCGAAGCCGACGCCTCCCCCCGTCGCCGCCGCCGCACAACCTCCTGACCCCGGATCAGTTGCCCAGCCGCTGAAGACCGAGCTCTTGTACTGCCGCTGCGCGACGGACTTGGGGAGGGTTGTGTGCCCGATTCGGCACAAAACCCTCCCCAAGTCCGGTTGTGCGCCGACCGCGTGGGGTCGTCGGGACCTGCACCAGGCTGTGTTTCCGGAACATAATCGTCACGGAGCGGCAAGAATGTTCCGGAAAGCCGGTGCATCCGCCGGGGCGACTGGCGGGTTAGCGGTTGCGGCCGGTGGCGGCTTTTCGGGCTGCTAGGGCGGTGGCCAGGTGGGTGTACTGCTCCACGACCCGCCGCGCGTAGATGTTGCGGTCGAGGATGTGGGGCCACCACAGGCGGCCTATTTGTTCTTGCATCCAGAGGAAGCCGATCGCGAATCCCATGCTCACCAGGGCACGAAAGGCGAGGAACTTCCACGGCTCCGGTGGCAGGCCGGGTGAACCGGTGATCACCCAAGCGGTGACCACCGAGTGCACCAGGAGCGCCAGCGGGAACGCGATCACCCAGTAGACCGCCGCCGGCGCGAACACGCCCGCGGGAACCTTGCCGAGCGCAACCAGTACGGCGTACCCGGACCCGAACAGCATCAGTGGTACGCCGAGACCGAGCCCGGTGACGACTGCCCAACCGGCGGGCTGGCCGACGAACGCGGCCAGTCCACCGGCGATGAGTCCCGCCGCCGCGCCCACCGCCGCGGCCGGAACGCAGTACTGCGCCAACTGCTTCACGTCGGTCATGGTCAGCCCACAGCCACGCCGAAGCGGAACAGGCAGTAGAACAGCATCCCGAGGTAGAACACCGCTCCGAACCCGATGATCACGTTCCGCACCGGGCCGGGACGGATCTTCTTCGGCAGCAGCATGTTGTTGGTCAGCAGCAACACGATGCAGTACGCGCCCATCGCGAAGGTGGACAGGAACGCGAGCGTGTCCAGGATCCCGGCCGGGCCGTCGGCGGGGCCGAACAGCAGGATCAGGATGCCGAACAGGATCACGCCCCACAGGAATCCGGCGTACAGCCTCGACATCGAGAACCGTTTGGCGCCCGGCACGAAGTAGTACGTCATGTCCGCCTGGCCGCGGGAGAACGAGTCGAACAGACCGAGGGTCGCGTTCAGCCCGATCAGCGCGATGAAGGCGAAGAACAGCGTGCCGAGGATCGGCGAGCCGGCCGACGCGAACGCGTCCGACATCGCCTTCAGCGCCGCCTCCCGGTCACCGCCCTCGATCAGCGTGGCGACGTTCGGGTTCTCCCGGGAGGCCGACATGGCCAGCACGGTGAACGAGATCGTGACCAGCATGGTGATGCCCCAGAAGAGCAGCAGCGCGTCGAACGTCACCCACTTGCGCCAGCCCTTCCACTTCGCCATCTCGGCCGGGTCCTCGGTGTCGAACATGAACCCGCGCGACGGCATCGACTCCGCCTCGTTCGCGGCCCGCAGCCCGCGGATCTTCGGAATGTGCGCGCCCATCCCCGCGCCGCTGTCGCGCAACTGCAGCGTGTACCACATCTGCTGCATGCCGGACGGCCCCGCGAACGCGATCGAACCGACCACGACGGGGAACCAGGCCGACGTCATCGCCTGGTCGGGGAAGTACCCGAAGGCGAACATCCCGGACAGCGTCCGGCCGAGGTCGTCGAAGTTGCCGACGATCGCCGCGATCACCGACGTACCGACGACCAGCAACCCGATCAGCAGACCGAGCAGCTTCTCGAGGAAGTTGTAGATCACCGACAGCAGGCTGAACAGCACACCGACGAACACCAGAGCCACGCACGCGGTGACCTGCCAAGGTATGCCGGAGATCTCCTCGAACGCGGCCGCGCCGGCGGACAGATGGCCCGGCCACATGTAGATCAGGATCGCCGCCGCGTAGAAGAACCACATCAGCGGTTTGAAGATCCGGGCCGCGCCGAAGAAGATGCTCTCCCCGGTGGCCATCGCGTACCGCGCCATCTCCAGCAGCACGAACGCCTGCAGCGTGACACCGACCATGAACAACCAGCGGATGTCCGGCCCGAACACCAGGACGAGCCGGGGCCACATGTACGACTCCCCCATCCCCACACCGAGCGCGACCAGGAACACGGTCGGGCCAAGGATGTGCAAGGAGGGCGGTGCGTCCGGAAGCTTCCGGATCGGCATCGGTTCGAGCCTGCCCGCTTTCCAGACCTTCTCGGTCGCAGAGACCGCTGTGGCCGCGGCCGGCTCTTCGGGAACTTCTGAGGTCTTGCTCGTGACGTCCAAGGCGGACTCCTTAGTTCGACGCCAACTAGCTGACTACAACTCCCCCGCGGACTCCTGCCTCCAATCAACGGATGCCGAGCGGCCCGGCGTTGCGGGCCCAGCGGTACTTGGCACCGAGAACCTGGACCGGGGTCTCGGTGGTGTACGGGTACGCGACCACACCGTGGTCGAACAGGTACTGGCTGGCTTCCTCCACCTCGACGTCACCCGACAGCGAGGCGACCACGGGCTTGTCGATGCCCTTGGCCCGGAACTCCTCGACCACGTCGGCGACCAGCTTCGCGAACACCATCGGCGGTGTCACGATCGTGTGCCAGTAGCCCAGGATCAGTGCGTGGATCCGCTCGTCGGACAGCCCGAGCGCGATCGTGTTCCGGTACGTCGAGGGCGGCTCACCGCCCGTGATGTCGACCGGGTTCCCGGCCGCGCCGAACGGCGGGATGAACTTCCGGAAGGCCGCGTCCAGATCGTCCGGAATGTCCATCAGCGTCAGCCCGGCATCCACACACGCATCCGACAGCAGTACGCCGGAACCGCCCGCGCCGGTGATGATGACGACGTTCTCGCCCTTCGGCGTCGGCAGCAGCGGGATACCGCGGGCGTACTGGAGCATCTCGTTCAGCCCGGGCGCCCGGACCACCCCGCTCTGCCGGAGGATGTCGTCGTACACCTTGTCGTTGCCGGCCAGGGCGCCGGTGTGCGAGCTGGCGGCCCGAGCACCCAGGGAGGTACGCCCGGCCTTCAGTACGACGACCGGCTTCTTCTTCGACACCCGGGCCGCCGTCTCGGCGAACGCCCGGCCGTCCTTCAAATCCTCAAGATGCATGGCGATCAGGTTGGTGTTGTCGTCGCTCTCGAAGAACGTCAGGAGGTCATCCTCGTCGATATCGGCCTTGTTGCCTACCCCAACGATCGCGGAAACCCCCATCCGGCTGGACCGGCTGAAGCCGAGGATCGCCATCCCGATGCCTCCGGACTGTGACGACAGGGCGACGGACCCGCGGACGTCGTACGGCGTGCAGAACGTCGCGCAGAGGCTCTCCGGCAGGTAGTAGTAGCCGTAGATGTTCGGTCCCAGTATGCGGACGTTGTGTTTGCGGGCGATCGCCACGACCTCGTCCTGGAGCGCCTGCTCACCGGTCTCGGCGAACCCGGACGGGATCAGGATCGCGCCCGCGACACCCTTCTGACCGCACTGCTCGAGCGTGGCCCCGACGAACTTGGCGGGTACGGCGAACACCGCGACGTCGACATCACCCGGTACGTCGGTGATGCTGGGGAAAGCCTTCCGCCCGAGCACCTCCCCGCCGCGAGGGTTGATCGGGTAGATGTCCCCGGCGTACCCGCCGTTGACCAGGTTCTTCATCACCGAGTTGCCGATCTTGCCGTCCTCGTTGGACGCCCCGATCACGGCCACCGCGCGCGGCTTCATGATCCGGGTCATCGCGGTCAGGATCTCCTCCTGGCTGTACCGCTCGACCGGTTTGCCCGCCTCGGCGTCCACGATGATCCGGAAGTCCACCGCGGTCGCGCCGTCCGGCCCGGCAAGCACCGGGTTCAGGTCGACCTCCGCGAACTGCGGGAAGTCCGTGACCAGATCCGATACCCGCTTGATCAGATTGCCGACAATCTCCTTGTCGACCGGGCGCGCGCCGCGAACGCCCTCGAGCATCTCGCGCGCGTCGATCCCGTCGACCATCGCCCGGGCCTCGTCGTCGGCCAGCGGAGCCAGCCGGAAGGTGACGTCCTTGAGTACCTCGACGAGTACGCCGCCCAGCCCGAACGCGACGACCTTGCCGAAGGTGGGATCGGTGACCGCACCGACGATGACCTCCTGCACATCGCCGCCGGTGACCAGCATCTTCTGCACCTGGACGCCGACAATGTCTGCATCCGCCTTGTAGGCATTCGCGTTGTCGACAATCTGTTTGTAGGCCGCCAGCACGGCATCCTCGGTCTGGATGCCGACCACCACGCCACCGGCGTCGGTCTTGTGCAGGATGTCCGGCGAGACGATCTTCAGCACGACCGGGAAGCCGATCTCGGCGGCGAGGCCGGCGGCTTCCTCGGCAGTCGTGGCCAGCCCCTCGCCCGGCGTCGGGATGCCGTACGCGTCGGCGACCCGCTTGGCCTCCGGCGCGCTCAGCGAGGTGCGGCCGTCCGCCAGAGCCTGGTCGAGGATGGTCCGGACTGCTGCCTTGTCGTAGGTCATGGCAACGATCTCCCTTTAGATGACGCCGGCGGCTTTGAGTTCGGAGAGCTCAGCCGTGTCGATGCCGAGCGCGCCGTAGATGACGGAGTTGTGTTCGCCGAGGCCCGGTGAGGTCTGGACCTCGACCGGGGAGTCGGACAGCTTGATCGGGCAGCCGACCGTCTTGAAGCTGCCGCGCTGCGGGTGCTTGACCTCCACCACCGCGCCGAGCTCGGCGAGCGTCTCGTCCTCGATCAGCTCACGGGTGGACATGATCGGCCCGCACGGCACGTTCAGCGCGTTGAGCTTGTCCATCACCTCGAACTTGGTGTGCTGCTCGGTCCACTGCTCGATCAGCGCGAACATCTTGTCGAGCTTGTCGAGTCGCGCGGCCGGGGTTGCCCAGTCCGGGTCCTCGGCCAGCTCCGGCTTGCCGATCAGGTTGGCGATCGGCGCCCAGCCCGGCGGCTGGACGATCACGTAGATGTAGTCGTTCGGTCCGCCGGGTGCGCAGCGCAGCGCCCAGCCGGGCTGGCCGCCGCCGGACGCATTTCCGGACCGCGGCACCTCGCCGTTGAAGTTGTCGTTCGGGTACTCGCGCAGCGGACCGTGCGCCAGCCGCTGCTGGTCGCGCAACTTGACCCGGGTGAGGTTCAGGACCGCTTCCTGCATGGCCACCGTGACGCGCTGACCCTTGCCGGTGTGCGTCCGCTGGAGCAGCGCGGCGAGGATGCCGGCGACCAGGTGGATGCCGGTGCCCGAGTCGCCGATCTGCGCGCCGGTCGCGGTGGGCGGTCCGTCCTCGAACCCCGTCGTACTCATCGCGCCGCCCATCGCCTGGGCGACGACCTCGTACGCCTTGAAGTTCTCGTACCGGCCGGGGCCGAAGCCTTTGATCGACGCGAACACGAGACCCGGGTTCAGTTCCTGAAGGCGCTCCCAGGTGAAGCCCATCCGGTCGATCGCGCCGGGGGCGAAGTTCTCCACCAGGACATCGGCGTCCTTCACCAGGTCGGTGAAGATCTCCTTGCCCCGGTCGGACTTCATGTTCAGCGTGATGCTGCGCTTGTTGCAGTTGAGCATCGTGAAGTACAGGCTGTCGACGTCCGGCAGGTCGCGCAGCTGCTGGCGGGTGATGTCGCCGGTCGGTGCCTCGAGCTTGATCACATCGGCGCCGAGCCAGGCGAGGAGCTGGGTGCAGGACGGTCCGGACTGCACGTGGGTCATGTCGAGAACACGGACACCCTCGAGGGCCGAACTCATCCGCGTACTCGCTTCGCTCCGTGCGCGGCTGAGGCACGAGTTGGGCTGTGTTGAATGATGAACTCGCTTCGCTCGTTCATGACGGGTCCCCTTTACTTGTACATGGTCTGGTTCATGGTTCCGGGGGCGTAGGCGTCCGGGTCGACCCAGACGTTGATCAGCGACGGCAGCCCCGACTCGCGGGCCCGGAGCAGCGCCGGCCCGATGTCGGCGGGGTCGCGAACCTCCTCGCCGTACCCGCCGAGCATCCGGGCGAACTCGTCGTACTTCACGTCGCCGAGGGTGTTGCCGATCCGGCCGCGGTCCTTGCCGTACTTGGCTTCCTGGCCGTAGCGGATCTGGTTCATCGACGAGTTGTTGCCGACGACACCGACGAACGGGAGCTGGTAGCGGACCAGCGTCTCGAAGTCCCAACCGGTCAGCGAGAACGCCCCGTCGCCGAACAATGCGACCACTTCCTTGTCCGGCCGCGCGTACTTCGCGGCGAGCACGAACGGGATGCCGACGCCAAGCGTGCCGAGCGGACCCGGGTCCATCCAGTGGCCGGGTGACTTCGGCTGTACGACGCCACCGGAGAACGTCACGATGTCACCGCCGTCGCCGATGTAGATCGAGTCCTCGGTGAGGAACTCGTTGATCTCGTGCGCGAGCCGCAGCGGGTGGATCGGGTTCGCGTCGGACAGCTGCCGCGGCAGCCGCTTCTGGTACGCCGCGTCCTCCTCGGCCCGCAGCTCCGCGAACCAGGCCTTGCGATCCGTCTTGTGCAACCGGCCCGACGCCGCCTGCGTGACGGCCGCCAGGATCGCGCCCGGATCGCCCACCAGGCCGAGGTCGATGTCGCGGTTCTTGCCAACGGTGCGGTAGTCCAGGTCGATCTGTACGACGGTGGCGCTCTTCGGGAGCCGGCGCCCGTACCCCATCCGGAAGTCGAAGGGCGTGCCGACGATCAGGATCAGGTCGGCGTTGTTGAAGCCGTACCGCCGGGACAGGTGGAAGTGGTGCGGGTCGCCGGGCGGCAGCGTGCCGCGGGCCGAACCGTTCATGAACGCCGGGATGTCGAGCGTCCGGACGAAGTCGATCGCCGCGTCGCTGCCGCGCGAGGTCCAGACCTGGCTGCCGAGCAGTACGACGGGCTTCTCGGCCCGCACCAGCAGGTCGGCCAGCGCCTCGACACTCGCCGGGTCGCCGATGCTCTTCGTCGAGGCCCGGTAGTGCCCGGCCTCGGGGACGGTCGCGGAATCGACCGGCACCGAGTTGTCCAGGATGTCGCGCGGGATCTCCAGGAACGACGGGCCGGGCGCGCCGTTGTAGCACTCGCGGAACGCCATCGACACCATGTCCGCGGCCCGCGCGGTGTGCGGAACGGTCGCCGCGAACTTGGTGATCGGCGTCATCATGTCGACGTGCGGCAGGTCCTGCAGGGACCCCATCTTGTGCTGGTTCAGGGCGCCCTGGCCGCCGATCAGCAGCATCGGACTCTCGGCGCGGAAGGCATTCGCGACGCCGGTGACCGCGTCCGTCGTCCCGGGGCCGGCGGTGACGACCGCGCAGCCGGGCTTGCCGGTGACCCGTGCGTAGCCATCGGCGGCGTGCGCCGCGACCTGCTCGTGCCGCACATCGACCACCGCGATGCCCTCGTCCACGCAGCCGTCGTAGATGTCGATGATGTGACCGCCGCAGAGCGTGAAGATCACGTCGATCCCCTCGGCCTTCAAGGCCTTCGCGACGAGGTGACCGCCGGAGATGGTCTCCGGCTCCTTGACCACCGCTGTGGGTTGGGTCTCCGACACTGTCTGCGCCATCTGCAGTCAACTCCTCGGAAGGGCCTGAGTAAGGCTTGATGTAGATTGCATACCGTATGGTGTAGTCGTAGTCTTATCCCAGGGCGTAGCGGTTGTCCAGAGCTCGGCACCAGGAGGCTGTGATGACGATTTCCGAGGATCTCGACCGGACCCGGGCCGCTCTTCTCGCCCTGGAGAAAGCCCTTATGGCGTTGAGGAATCGCGTCGGTCCGCATCTCGACGTACTGCGGCTGCTGGACGATCTGGAGCGGTGTACGGCGGACCTTCGGCGGCTCGAACAGCAGGTTCGGCCAGCGCCCCTCGCCGGCGAACTGGTAGCCATCCCGGACGACGACTACGACCCCGATTTCTGGGCGGACGCCGAACACGAGGGCTTGGGCTGAGTTGCGAGGCACAGCTTCAGGAGGCTTCGCAGGCGTACGTCGCGGTCACCGCTCGCAGTACGAGCGGTGACCGCGACTGCTTCTGCTGCCTGCTCCGTGGCGACGAACGTGCGGTAGAACGGCTCGCTCCAACCCAGTCGGCCGAGTGCGGGCAGCCACCAGCGCGCCGCTCCCCCGGGTTCCTCCTCGGAACCGAGCAAGTACAGCGCAGTCCGGTGAGCCGCCGCCATCCTCCGCCGCTCGTCACCGGTCAGCTCACCGCTCACGAGCGCAGTGGAAACGCACAACGCGACCAGACGAGCCGATGCCTCGAAGCCCACTGTGCAGGTGTTGATGAAGCGTGGCGCGAGCGGCAGCAGGTGCCGACGACCGGCCGAGCTGCTGTGGTCGTGGGCTGCCCGCGCAACCGCGCTCAGGACGGGATGCACGCACGCGGGGCGATCCGTCCACGGTTCCCGCGCGAGGCGGGACACCAGTTCCATCACGCACGGATCGGGTCGCGGGACCTTCCCGTAGCCGTTCACTCGCCGGCCACCGGCGTACCGAGCTGAGGTCGCACGGGCAACGCCGGCCGACCGGGTTGTTTGAGGAGGCGCACACTCAGCGCAGTCAGTAAGCCGAGCAGACCGGCGCCGAGGAACAGCGGCTGGTAGCCGACCAGTGCGATCACGGAAGCGGCGACACCGATGCCGACGAGACCGCCGACCGCCTTCGCGGAGTACAGGATGGCTTGGTTCTGCAACAGGCTGTTCTCGCCGAAGAACTCCAGGACGAGGTTGGCCATGATCGCGTAGAACGCCCCGCCACCCAAGCCCGCGAACATCGCGCAGACGACGAACGCCCAGCCGACGTCGACGGCCACCAGACCGACGTGGGCGAAACCTTCGATCATCAGTACGGCGGCCAGAACCCGACGGCGGCCGAACCGGTCGGACAGGTGACCTGCGAACGATCTGCCAAGGCCGTTGACGGCGGCAAGCAATCCGGCCGCCGTCGCAGCCGTCGTGAAACCGAGGTCGGCGCTCACTCCGTAGCTCACCACGAAACCGATTCCCAGCAACGACAACGCCGTACTGTTTGCCAGCAGCAACCACATCAGCGGCAGCGCGCCGGTCCGCATCGCCTCACCGGGACGGTACTGCCGGACGGCGGGTGCGTTGTGCGGGATGCTGCGGTTCAGCTTGCGGTCGATGGCCCACACCTGAGCGTCGATTTCCGCAGGCCACCAGTGCCGCGGCGGATCCTTCAGCAGACCGCCGGCGACCAGGACGACCAGCACCGCCACCAGAGCGGTCAGGTCGAACACGATCGATTGATCCGTCCGCGTCAGCAGGAAGATGCTCGGTACGGCGCCGACCGCGAATCCGCCGGTGACGAAGCCGATCGTCGCCGTACGCCGGTCCGGGAACCAGCGCGCCGACGTGGTGATGCACGCGGCGTACACGAGGCCCGCACCGGTGCCGCCGAGGAGCGAGTAGCCGACGAGGACCGCGCCGTAGCTGTGCACGTGGGCGAGCGTGACGAGGCCGATCGCCGCGAGCACCCCACCGCCCACGACGAGCTGGGTCGGCGTTGCCCGCCGTACTCGATGAGCCCAGGCGGCTGGGATCGCGACGAGTGCTTGGCAGGCGACGAAGACCGCGAGCAGCCAGAGGGTTTGCGCCGCGCCCCAGCCCCGATCCGAGGCCAGGCCGAGGGCTGCGGTGCCGAACGAGTACTGCAAAGGGCTGATCGCGACCATGCAGGCCCAGGCCGCCCAGAGTTGCCAGCGGCGCGAATGCCCGGTCAGTTCACGGGCATCCTCGCCGATCCGGTACCGCCGGCCGTAGACATCACGCACATCCCGCGGAACCACGTGATTCATATCGCCTCCTGACTACTGCATACCGTATGAAGTCTGTGGTACTCCTTCCGGCCGGAACCTGTCCAGACCTGGGGCGTCGCTCTTGTCGACGGATTGCATACCGCATACAGTCGCCACCACACATTCTTGGAGGCGACGTGGACCTCATGGAGTACCAAGCCAAGGAGTTGTTTGCTCGGCACGGCGTTCCGGTGACGCTGGGCCGGGTGATCGAGGACGCGGCCGACGCCGCGGAGGCGGCCCGCGAGCTCGGCGGGCGCGTCGTGGTGAAAGCGCAGGTGAAAACTGGCGGTCGCGGCAAGGCCGGCGGCGTGAAGCTGGCCGCCACTCCGGACGAGGCGCAGGCGAGGGCGGCCGAGATCCTCGGGATGGACATCAAGGGCCACACCGTGCAGCGGGTCCTGCTCGCACCGGCCGCGGACATCGCCGAGGAGTACTACTTCTCTTTCCTGGTCGACCGGGCGAACCGCGAGTACCTGTGTATCGCCAGCACCGAAGGCGGCGTGGAGATCGAGGAGGTCGCGCACACCAACCCGGACGCGATCGCGAAGGTGTCGATCGACCCCGCGACCGGCGTCGACGAGGCCAAGGCTGCGAAGATCGTGACGGCTGCCGGATTCCCGGCCGAGGCGTCCGCGGTGGTGCAGCGGTTGTGGGACGTGTTCATCGCGGAAGATGCCTCGCTGGTGGAGGTGAATCCGCTGGTGAGGCTCGGCGACGGGTCGTTGGAGGCGCTCGACGGCAAGGTCACGCTCGACGACAACGCGGCGTACCGGCATCCGGATCACAGCGGCTTCGACGACAAGGCGGCTGCCGATCCACTCGAGGCCGAGGCGCAGGCCAAGGGCCTGAACTACGTGAAGCTGGACGGCTCGGTCGGAATCATCGGCAACGGCGCAGGCCTGGTGATGTCGACACTCGACGTGGTCGCGTACGCGGGTTCGCCGTACGGCGTGAAACCGGCCAACTTTCTCGACATCGGCGGCGGCGCCTCGGCCGAGGTGATGGCGAACGGGCTCGGGATCATCCTGTCCGACCCGCAGGTGCGGAGTGTTTTCGTGAACGTGTTCGGCGGGATCACTGCGTGCGACGCGGTCTCGAACGGCATCGTGCAGGCGCTAGCACTGCTAGGCGATCAGGCCGACAAGCCGCTCGTCGTCCGGCTGGACGGCAACAACGTCGAGGAAGGCCGCGCGATCCTTGCCAAGGCCAACCATCCGCTGGTGACCGTGGTCGACACCATGGACGGCGCTGCAGCGCGCGCCGCCGAACTCGCCGCCTAGAAGGGACCGTTCGAGATGGCGATATTCCTGACCGAGAAGAGCCGGGTCGTCGTGCAGGGCATGACCGGGTCCGAGGGACACAAGCACACCAGCCGGATGCTTGCTGCCGGCACCAATGTCGTCGGCGGCGTGACGCCTGGCAAGGGCGGGCAGTCGGTGGACTTCGCGCGGCGCTCGATCCCGGTGTACGGGTCGTGCGCGGATGCGGTGAAGGCGGCGGACGCGGACGTGTCGGTGGTGTTCGTGCCGCCGCGGTTCACGCGCGGAGCAGTCATCGAGGCCGTCGACGCCGGGATCCCGTTGGTGGTGGTGATCACCGAGGGCGTTCCGGTGCACGACACCGCGGCGTTCTTCGCGTACGCACAGGCCAATGGCACGCGCGTCATCGGCCCGAACTGTCCGGGGATCATCAACCCGGGGCGCGCCAACGCGGGGATCATTCCCGCTGACATCGCGGGACCCGGCCGGATCGGTCTGGTGTCGAAGTCCGGCACGCTGACCTACCAGATGATGTACGAACTGCGGGACTTCGGGTTCTCGACCGCGATCGGGATCGGCGGTGACCCGATCATCGGGACCACGCACATCGACGCGCTGCGGGCGTTCCAGGACGACCCGGACACCGACGCGATCGTGATGATCGGTGAGATCGGCGGTGACGCCGAGGAGCGGGCGGCTGCGTTCATCAAGGAGAACGTGACCAAGCCGGTCGTCGGGTACGTCGCCGGCTTCACCGCACCGGAGGGCAAGACGATGGGCCACGCCGGCGCGATCGTGTCCGGCTCGTCGGGGACGGCGGCCGCGAAACAGGAAGCCCTGGAAGCAGCCGGCGTACGCGTCGGCAAGACCCCCGCCGAAACCGCCCACCTGCTACGCACCACCCTCTCCTCCAGCCACCAGCCGGCCTGACCAACCTCCCAGCGGATGGTGGCACGGCTTCTCGCGGCCACGTGATGTGCAAGCTCGACAGGTAGAGCACCGGCGAGACACCGTACACACGGTCACGTTCACGCTCAGGTGCACTACCCGGCCACCCGGCACCTCCTGTCGAGCTGCACATCACACCAAGCCGGCGGCGCCGTGGATCAGCGGGAATGGGGTGGGGCGGTGCTGCGGCGGATGATCAGTTCGGTGGGGACTGCTACCGGGGCGTGATGGTCGGTGGCGTGGATCTCGGCGAGGAGAGTGTCGACGCTGCGGCGGCCGATGTCGGCGAAGGTCTGACGGACTGTGGTGAGAGGCGGCCAGAAGTGGGCCGCCTCTTCCATGTCGTCGAAGCCGACCACGCTCATGTCCTCCGGAACCGTCCGGCCGTGCTCGTGCAAGGCGCGGAGCAGGCCGAGCGCCATCTGATCGTTGGCCGCGAAGATCGCCGTCACGGCGTCATCCGCGGCGAGCCGGCAGCCGGCGTCGTACCCGGCCGCCGACGACCAGTCCCCGAGGAGCAGCGGCGGTACGTCGCAACCGTGGTCGCGGAGCGTCTGCTCCCAGGACCGGCGGCGCTGATCCGCGGCGAACGACGACGGCGGTCCGCCCAGATGCCACACCGTCTTGTGCCCCAGGCCGAGCAGGTGCTCGGTCGCCAGCCGGGCACCTTGCGTCTGGTCGGTGTCGACGACCGGGTGGTCGTAGTGAACTCCTGCATGCACGACCACGACCGGCAGGCCCACGGGCAGTTGTACGTCGTCGAGTACGTGCGCCTCGATCATCATGATGACGCCGTCCACGGCCTGCTCCCCCAGCCTCGTGAACGCGTCCGCCACGGCCTGGCGGCTGACCGCGAGCACCGGCATCAAGTTGACCGAGTAGCCGCGGGCGGTGGCGGCCGTGGCGATCGCGTCGAGGGTCCGCGTCGTACCGAAGGTGGAGAGCTCGAAGACGATCACGCCGATGCTGCGGAACTCGCCGCTGCGCAGGGCGCGGGCGGCGCCGTTGGGGCGGTAGCCGAGTTGGCGCATCGCGTCCTTGACCCGGGCCCGGGTGACCGAGTCCACGTTCTGCCGGCCGTTCGCGACGCGGGACACGGTCTGTCCGGACACCCCGGCCAGTCGCGCCACATCAGCCATCGACGGACTTCGCCGCCGCCTCCCCGAGGTTCCTTCCACCCGGCACCTCCCGTGGTGCAGGAGTTTAGACATGTTTGCGTCAACACGTCGCCGCGCGCGGCGAGCCGGACGACGGGAGTTACGGCCCCATGACCCGCCGCGCCGGAGGCGTGGCCATCAGCACCGCTTAGACGCCGATCTTGCTGGCCAGCAGGTCGGTTACTGCGTGGACTGCTCGGAGGGTGGGGGCTTTGATGCCGGTGAGGTCGGCGAGTTCGACGACCGCGGCGAGGATGACGTCGAGCTCCAGCGGCTTGTCCTTCTCCAGGTCCTGCAGCATCGAGGTCTTGTGCCCGCCGACGCGTTCGGCGCCGTCGAGCCGTTTGTCCACGGAGATGTGCGGGTGACAGCCCAGCGCCGCTGCGATCTCCAGCGACTCCTCCATCATCAGCCTGACCATCTGCCGCGTCCCCTGGTGCGTGGCGATCTCCACCATCGTCGCCCGGGCCAGCGCGCTGATCGGGTTGAACGCCGCGTTCCCGAGCAGCTTGATCCAGATGTCGTTGCGGATGTCGTCCTCGACCGGGCACTTCAGTCCGCCGGCGATCATCGCCGTACTGAAGGCCGTGCAGCGCTCCGACTGCCCGCCGCCGGGTTCACCGATCGAGAAGCGGGTGCCTTCCAGGTGCCGTACGACGCCTGGACCTTCGAGCTCGGTCGAGCAGTACACGACGCAGCCGATCGCGCGGTCGAGGTCGAGCACCTGGGTGACGGCGCCGCCGGGGTCGACCGATTCGATCCGGCGGCCCTCGTACGGGCCCTTCAGGCGGTGGAAGTACCACCAGGGGATGCCGTTCTGCGCCGCGACCACGACCGTGCGGTCGTGCAGCAGGGGCTCGAGCAACGGGCCGGCGTTCGCGTACGAGTTCGCCTTGAGCCCGAGAAAGACGTAGTCGACCGGGCCGATCTCGACGGGGTCGTCCGTGGCCGGCGTCCGGGCCGTGAAGTCACCGCGTGGACTGAGCACCGTCACGCCGTCCGACCGGATCGCTTCCAGATGCGCGCCGCGGGCGACCAGGTGGACCTCTGTCCCACCACGGTGCAGCGCCGCGCCGACGTACGCACCGATCGCACCGGCGCCGAGAACCGCAACTCTCATAAGGGTCCCTGCCTTCGAGGAGGCTTGTATACCGCATACAGTAGGCTGGAGGCTGAATGCGGTCAAGGTCACACTCATCGGCAAGCGCTCGCCAAAGAAGTTCGGTGCGCGGCGATGAATCGGGGCCTGCTCGGCGGTATGTACCGGCGTGAATCACTCGACACAAGGAGCAGGAACCATGGGCCACGTCATCGTCACCGGATTCGTCAGCCTCGACGGCATCGTCACCGACCCGGACGGCTCCGGCGGCACCCCGGCCGGCGGCTGGGCGTTCCGCCACGGCCCGGAAACCGTCGGCGGCGACAAGTTCCGGCTCGGCGAACTGATGGACACCGGCGTACTGCTGCTCGGCCGGACCACCTGGGAGCTGTTCAGCCGGCTCTGGCCGAACCGTACCGACGACTTCTCGACCCGGATGAACAAGATGGCCAAGGTGGTCGCGTCACACTCGCTGACCGACCTCTCGGCCTTCCCCAACTCGAGGCTGACGGAGGGCTCACTGACGGACTACGTGCGGACCGAGTCGCGGACCATCGCGGTCACCGGCAGTCTCAGCGTGATCCGGGCGCTGCAGGCAGCCGATCTGGTCGACGAGTACCGGCTGATGACCTTCCCGTCAGTCGTCGGCACCGGCGAGAAGCTGTTCGGCCCGTCCGACACCCCCGTCCACTTCCAGCTCGCCTCGGCCGTCCAAACCGGCGCGGCATCACTGGCCACGTACGTGCGGCCCTAGCAGCCGCTTCAGGGTTCCGGCAGCACGCTCCACCCGGAGAAGTACGACGTACGGCGTGGCGAGGAGTGGCTGACGGCTCATTCAGCGTGCTAGGGTTTCAACTCGATGCAGTTTTGCAGTTCCACGTTCGTGTCGAAGCGCCCGCGGATTTGTGATCCGCCGGGCGTTTTGTCGTATCAGGAGAAAATCATGGCTTTGGGAACAGTGAAGTGGTTCAACGGCGAGAAGGGCTTCGGCTTCATCTCCCAGGAGGACGGCGGCGCCGACGTATTCGTGCACTACTCGGCGATCCAGACGCAGGGCTTCCGCTCCCTGGACGAGAACCAGCGAGTCGAGTTCGAGATCGCGCAGGGCCCGAAGGGCCTGCAGGCGGAGAACGTCCGCCCGGTCTGATGCTGTAAGCGGCAGACCCGGTTCACGCCGGGTCTGCCGTGTTCCACAGGTACTCGCCGTCTTCCAGTACGTCGGTGCACGCGAGACCGATCGCGGCCGCGACAGCGGCCGATGCGGTGTGGTCCGGATGTACGTGCGCGATGATCCGGCCGATCTTTTGAGCCCGTAGCCAGGTGACCATCCCCTGGGCGGCCTCCTTCGCGAAACCGCGGCCCTGCCAAGCGGTGCCGATCACCCACGCGATCTCCGTCGTACCGTCGATGACGGTCGCCTGGACGTAGCCGATCAGCGTGTCGTCGTACTTGATCACCCAGTTGAGCCACTGTTCGTCCGGACGTCCCGGACCGGCCAGTTGGCGGCGGTAGCGTGCCTCCAGAGCCGCTACGGACGGCGGTTCGCCGCCTGTGAAGGTGTAGAGGGCGGGGTCGGACAGGACTTCTGCCATCGGTTCGGCGTACTCGACCTCGAGCGGCAGCAGGGTCAGGCGGTCCGTGGCGATCACCCGCGCCACGGTAGTGCCATTTGCCGGACCGGCAACATCACGTGGGCTTCGTCGACGACGAGGACGAGACTGTCGTCATGATCGAGATCGATTGGGCTGGAGAGGCCGGACGGTTGCGCGCGGCGGCCGAGGGCGAGACCGACTGGAACGCGGCAGTGGCTCGCAGTCTGGTGCGGGACGGCGACAAGGTCGTCGCGGACATCGGCTGCGGCGGTGGCGGGATGGCCAAGGCACTGGCCGAGGCGTTGCCCGGCGCGACGGTGGTGGCTGTCGACGCGGATCCCGACGTACTGGAGCAGGCACGGGAGCACACCGCGGGCCTCGTGCGGTGTGAGCTGGCGTCGATGGACGACGGGGCGGAACCGTTGCGCCGGGCAATCGACGCTGCGGCCGACCTGATCTGGGCATCCGCCTCCGTTCACCACGCTGCCGACCAGCAGGCCGCTGTGGACGCGCTGGCATCGCTGCTCGCGCCCGGTGGACGACTCGCGCTCGCTGAGGGCGGGTTGCCCGCGAGGCACCTCCCGTGGGACCTCGGGGTCGGCGAGCCCGGGCTGGAGCTGCGGCTCGACCTGGCCCAGGACCGGTGGTTCAAGGTCATGCGGGACTCGCTGCCGGGGTCGGTGCCGATGCCGTACGGGTGGACCGAGGCGCTGACTCGGGCCGGGTTGACCGACGTGACCACGCGGAGCGTGCTGACCGAGGTGCCGGCGCCGTTGCCGCCCGAGCGGCTCGAAGGCGTCGTACGCGCGTTCCAGACGCGGATCGAGCGACTGACCGGCTCCGATCACGGCCACGGGCACGGTCATGGTCACGTGGTTTCTGATGAGGAATGGCTCGCTCCGGAGGATCTGGACGCCTGGCGGCAGCTGCTGGACCCCTCAGGCGCGCACTACCTCGGGCGGCGCACCGACCTCGCCGTACTGTCCGTCCGCAGCGTCCACCTGGGCTACGCGCCGCGCTGACAAGGCACGCCGTCGCCGCACTGTCGGCCCGCCACCGTAAGGTGGGTGCCCATGAACGACCGGCTGGTGTGGATCGACTGCGAGATGACCGGCCTCGACCTGGCGAACGACGCCCTGATCGAGGTTGCGGTCCTGGTCACCGACTACGAACTGAACGTGCTCGGCGACGGGATCGACCTGGTGATCGCGCCGCCACCGGCCGCGCTCGAACAGATGGGTGACTTCGTCCGCGACATGCACACCGCGTCCGGGCTGCTCGAAGAGCTCGCCAACGGCATCCCGCTCGCCGACGCCGAGGAACAGGTCCTCGACTTCATCACGTCGTACGTCAAAGAGCCCCGCAAGGCCGCCCTCGCCGGGAACTCGGTCGGCACCGACCGGACCTTCCTGGTCCGCGACATGCCGCGCGTCGAATCGCACCTGCACTACCGCAACGTCGACGTCAGCTCGATCAAGGAGCTGGTACGCCGCTGGTACCCGCGCGTGTACTACGCGACGCCGGCCAAGACCGGCAACCACCGCGCCCTCGCCGACATCACCGAAAGCATCTCCGAGCTGCGGTACTACCGCGAGACCGTGTTCGTCCCGCAGCCAGGCCCCGACTCCAGCACCGCCCGGGCCGCCGCCAGCCTCGTCGCAGCACCCGCCGAGGACAGCACAACCGGCGCCTGACCTGCGGATCCGCCCTCGATTTCTGGTCCGGACAGTTCGTCGCTATGATTGCTCAGCCGTCGCGGTTCGGACGGCAATGGTGGGTGTAGCTCAGCTGGTAGAGCACCTGGTTGTGGTCCAGGTGGTCGCGGGTTCGAGTCCCGTCACTCACCCGATGGCCGGCCATGCCCGCGGAGAGCGCGGGCCTGGTCGGCTTCGTCATTTTGTGCGGCTGCGCTTCGCTTGCCGCCGGCGGGGGCTCCGCCACCCGCACCCCCTTGCGCCTTCGCTTCGCTCGGCTTCGGTGGTCCAGTTCGGCTGTTCGCTCGGCTTCGGTGGTCCAGTTCGGCGGTTCGCTCGGCTTCGGTGGTCCAGTTCGGCGGTTCGCTCGGCTTCGGTGGTCCAGTTCGGCGGTTCGCTCGGCTTCGGTGGTCCAGTTCGGCGGTTCGCTCGGCTTCGGTGGTCCAGTTCGGCGGTTC
>NZ_SNWS01000001.1:0-27708 GCF_004362255.1 Kribbella sp. VKM Ac-2571 | reverse complement strand
TTCGCTCGGCTCCGTGGTCCAGTTCGTTTGTCGCTGATAACTCGCGTGGGAGGATGTTCCGGTGAAGTTGAGCGGGAGCGCGTGGTTTGGGTATGGGGTCGTTGTACTTGTGACGTTTGTGGTGGGGGTTTTGGCGTTCTCGGTTTGGGTTCTTTCCAAGGTGTTCTGAGTTGAGTGTGATCTGAGCGTCTCCTCAGTGCGTCTCTTCAGGCAGAGGCGCCTACAGGAGGTGTGGATGGGTACGACTGAGGACTTCGAGGAGTTCGCGCGGGTGCAGATACCGCGGCTGTATCGGACTGCTTGGTTGCTGGCTGGGGATCGGCATCATGCTGAGGATCTGGTGCAGGAGACGCTCGCGAATCTGCTGAAGGTCTGGCAGCGGATCGACAGTCCTGCTGCTTATGCGCGGACTGCTCTGGTGCGGACGTACATCTCGCAGCGGCGGCGTAAGAGCTGGTCGGAGCGGCCTACCGCTGAGCTGCCGGAGACCGCTGAGCGGGTAGGGGATCCGGAGCTGCGGATGGCTTTGCAGAGCGCACTGGCGGAGCTGGCGCCGTTGGATCGGGCCGTGTTGGTGCTGCGGTTCTTCGAAGATCGCAGCGTCGAGCAGGTGGCGCTCGATCTTGGCAAGAAGACCAGTGCGATCACCACTCGCACCGCCCGCGCCCTGGACCGTCTGCGGGCGGTTCTCGGTGACGGTGCCGACCACTTGATCGCGCTCTGAGCCTGAGGAGAACCATGAACACCCAACTCACCGATCTGATGCACCGAGCCACCGAGAACCTCGAGCCGGTCACACCCGATCTGCTGGAACGCAGCGTTGCGCAGGGGCTGCGGCTGCGGCGTCGGCGTACGGCGATCGCCACGGCGTCCGGTGCCGGGGCCGTGCTGGCCACCGCGGGCCTGATCGCGGGCGGGATCCATCTGGCCGGCTCCCCCACGAACGCCGCGGTCGCCGGTTCGCCCGTGCCGACCGCCAAGCCCTCGGCAAAGCCGTCGGCCAAGGCCACCCCGACGGCCAAGCCCGCGGGGGTGAACCCGAAGCAGACGCTGGCAACGCTGAAGGAACTGGTCGCGGCGCCTGGCCGGACCTTCTCGAACCCCGAGACCTGGGGCGGGGGTGACTTCGCAGGTGCGGCGTACGTCGTCAACGACGGTCACGGCGCCGCCCGAGTCGACGTCATGCTCTCCGGCGGCGGCGAGGGAAACCCGTGTGTGCCCAAGCGCACCGGGTGCAGCACCCTGCCTGACGGGTCGGTCCTCTACGTCTCCAAGGAGTCGCCTGAGTACAGCGACAGCCGGCAGGCGGAGTACGGCGTCGTCAGCAACTACGTGGTCCTGTTCCGTCGCGACGGCCGCAACATCAACCTGACCAGCTACAACGCCCCGGCGGAGAAGGGCAAGCAGCACACCCGCCCCAAGCCCCTCCTCTCTGTCGAGGACCTCTCGGCCCTCGCGAAGAGCAAGGCCTGGAAACTCCCTCCGGTCTCCCCCTCCAAGGCCACGAAGTAGAGGTGCGGTGAGCCCATCGCTTCCCCTCGTCGGAGGGACGCGGTGGGCTCGCTATTTCGCCGCAAGTACGCCGTGGGTTACCAGCTCGACGCCGATAGCCAGCGTCAGGAAGCCGATGATGCGGCTCAGAGCGCCCAGGCCCGTAGGGCCGAGCTTGTCGACGAGCGGCGTACCGAAACGCAGCAGGGCCGCCACGAGGGCGGCAATCACGACCGACGCCACGATCACGCTCAGCCGGTTGGTGATCCCGGGATGGCGTGCGGTCAGGGCGATCACCACACCGATCGCTCCCGGTCCGGCGATCAGCGGCAATGCCATCGGCGAGAACGACACGTCCGGCTTGACCGACCCGTGCGTCTTCTCGTCCTCGGTCAGGGTCTCCCGGGCCACGATCATCCCGAAGCCGGAATGCGCGACCACCAGGCCGCCGGCGATCTGCAGCGCGGGCAGACCGATCCCCAGCCCTTCCAGCACGAGCGTGCCGAACAGGGCGAAGACGGTCAGGATCCCCAGGACGTAGACGCCGGTCATCACCGCCTGACGCTTCATCGCGGCGCGGTCGACGCCGTCGGTCAGACCTGCGAAGGTGGCCAGCGCCCCGATCGGGTTCATGATCGGCAACAATGCAGCCAACGCCGAAACCGCAACGTGTACGGGCTCCACGGTCGGGAGCGTACACGGCTCAGAGAGGACCCGCCGTGCGCCACGAGGTGACCGCCGCCGACACCGCACTCGCCGTCGGCAGCGGCGACGTCGAGGTCCTCGCGACTCCCCGCCTGATCACCTGGCTGGAGTACACGACTGCCCAGCTCGCCCTGAACGTGCTCGGTCCCGGCGAGACCTCGGTCGGTACGTCGGTACGCATCCGCCATCGGTTGCCGACCCGGGTCGGCGACACCGTGGACGTCGTGGCGGACGGCCCCGAGGTGGACGGCCGCCATCTGCGCTTCCAGGTCCGCGCGACCAATTCGGCCGGGCAACTGATCGCGGACGGCGAGCTCGAACGCGTCGTGGTCGACCGCGGACGCTTCCTCGCGAACGTGCCCTAGACAGGTCGCTCGACGTACCAGCGCGGTAGCTCGGCGGGCTCGAGGCTCGTCGGGTCACCGGGGCGGGAGAGTGTGAGGATCGCCTGCTGGATCTCGGGGCGGGCGTTCAGCGCGTCCTCGATCGCGTAGAGGCGGGCGGCGACCTCGGACTCGACGTCGTTGCCCACGACATCGACCGCGGCGACCAGGAAGATCCGGTCGGCGCCGACCCACTCCATGTGCAGGAAGCTGATGCGCTCGATGTCCTGGTGCGCGAGCAGCGCGCGGAGGACCCGGTTCCGGGCCAGCGGCGTGACCGCCTCACCGGTCAGGAAGTCCATGTTCCGGCTGATCAGGAACAGCGCGACACAACCGAGCAGGATCCCGACCACGATCGAGCCGATCGCGTCCCAGACCGCATTGCCGGTCAGTTGATGCAGCAGGATCGCGAGCGCCGCGATCAGGATGCCGATCAGCGCGGACAGGTCCTCGACGAACACCGCCCGGAGCACCGGGTTCGACGTCAGCCGCACGTACCGCCACGGGCGCAGCATCCGCTGCAGCGCACCCGCCTTGGTCTGGCGCAGCGCCTGCGCGAACGAGAGCCCCTCGAGCACGAACGAGACCCCGAGCACGGCGTACGCCCAGCCGTACGACGTACCTTCTGCCGCACCGTGCTGCAGCGACTGGATGCCGTGCCACACCGAGACCGCGGCGCCGACCGTGAACAGCCCGAACGCGGCGAACATCGACCAGATGTACCCGACCCGCCCGTACCCGAGCGGATGCGACTGGTCGGCCGGCTTCCGCGCCCGCCGCTCCCCCACTAGCAGGAACACCTCGTTGCCGGTATCCGCCCAGGAGTGCGCCGCCTCTGCCGTCATCGAGGCAGACCCGGTGATCACGGCGACCACGGTCTTGGCGAGTGCGATCAGCAGGTTCGCCGCGAGCGCGACCAGCACTGTCAGAAGGCTCTCGCCACCGGACGCGTCATCCTCCGAGCTGCTCACAGTCAGACTCTAGAGGCCACGGCATTCGCACCCTGATCAACCCGCAGTAAGGTCTGCAGGCTCCGTACTCGGACGCCGTGCTACCCGACCGCCGTAACGACTTCGAACAGCGTCGGGGAACTCGGGAACTCCGCCCACCCGGGCTGCGTCACGACCCGTCGGAACTCCTCGGTGCCATGCGCGGCTCGAAAGTGCGCCTCCGACTCCCAGTTGGCGACATTGACCCACCGGAACTCGGACTCGGAGGAGACCGCCCGGTGCAGGCGCAACGAGACGAAGCCCGGCTGCGCCATGAAGTACTTGCTGGTCTCGGTCCACAGCGCGTGGAACGCCTCGTCGCGCTCGGGCCGTACTGCGAACCGGTTCATCAAAGTGACCGGGCCGGTGGCCACGTGGTCTCCCGCGGGGGCGATCCGCGCCTCTGCCGACAGCTGGTTCATTCTCATTCCTCCCTTTTCGTTGCACTGGAGTGCAATGACTGCACTCAGGTATACTCATCTTCTGTGCCTGTCGTCAAGAGGAGATCGAGGGCTCTGGTGAGTGAGACTGCGGAAGAATCGGGGCGGGTTCGCCAGCGGCGGCGGACGCGGGCCGCGATCGTCGACGCCGCCGCGGAGTTGCTCCGCCAGGGGCGGTCCGCGCCCGGGATCAACGAGATCGCCGACGCCGCGGACGTGTCGCGGCGCACCATCTATCAGTACTTCCCGACGCTCGACCAGCTCCTGCTCGACGCAACGCTCGGTCTGCTCACACAAACCGACGTCGACGCGGCCATCGACTCCGCAGCCGAGCACGCCGACGCAACCGAACGTGTCGAGGCGATGATCCGGGCCCTGGGCGATGCGGCTGCGTCATCCCTACCACTCGGGCGCTCGTTGATCCGGTTGACGGTCGACCTGGCGGAGGACGCTGAGCAGCCGAAGCGGGGCTACCGGCGGATCGCCTGGATCGAGCGGGCCATCGAGCCGCTGCGTGCGGATCTCGACGAGGACCTCTTCGAGCAACTCGTTTCCGGGATTGCGATGGTCGTCGGCTGGGAAGCCCTCATCGTCCTCCAAGACCTCCGTGGCCTCGACGCGGACAGCCAGGTCCAAGCCTCGACCTGGGCCGCCAGGGCACTGATCAGAGCCGCGGTGGACGAGCAGGCTTCGAGGTACGCGGCCCCCTGAACCGCAGCAGTCGGTCAGTCAGGCAGCAGGCACCTGGACGGGAGGTCGAACCAGCGGAGGTGATCGAACTCCGTGTTGACCTGGCCCTCTGTCAACAGGCTGTGGTCCTGGCAGGTGGAGAGGAGTTCGCGGGCCTCGGCGAGGTAGTCGTCGAGGGCGGACTCGGGAGCCGTGTGGTCGTGGCGCGGATACCTGAGTTTGCCGTCGGCGTCGTACCCGACCTGCGACAGCCGCATCGGCGGCTCCACCGGGCCGCGGTGGTGCCGCCACAGCCCGTTGGCCGGGTCGAAGCGGTAGTCGCCGAGCAGCCGCCAACCCTCGCGGGCGATGAGCTTGACGGCCTCGACGACGTACGTGAAAACGGCCTCCGAGATGAAGTAGTTGAAGTTGACCCGCACCCAGCCGGGCTTGATCCCCTCGCAGCCGTGCAGGATCTCCTCCTCGAACTCGTGCGACCGGTCGAGGTCGATCCCGAGCAGGGTGTGACCGTACGGGCCTGCACACGAGCAGCCGCCGCGGGACTGGATTCCGAACAGGTCGTTCAGCAAAGCGACCACGAAGTTGTGGTGCAGGTACCGGCCCGATGGCGCCTTCACCACGAACGACACGATCGACAGCCGCTCTGCGTCCAGGTTGCCGAGGATCTGCAGGTTCGGCTCTGCCTTCCACGCTTCGACCGCGCGCCGCAGGTAGGCGTCCTCGTGCGCGCGGATCACGTCGATTCCGACGGCCTGCTTCAGCTGGAACGCCAGCCCGGCCCGGATCGACCCGATGATCGCCGGCGTCCCGCCCTCCTCGCGGTGCACCGGATCGTCCAGGTATCGATGCTCGAGCGGGTTCACATACGCGACCGTCCCCCCACCCGGTACGTCGGGCACCCGGTTGCGAAGCAGCTCACGGCGCGCAACGAGTACGCCGGGCGTCCCCGGGCCGCCGATCAGCTTGTGCGGGCTGAGGAAGATCGCGTCCTTGTACGACAACGGGTCCTGGTCGCGTCCGCCGTACATGTCGATCTCGACGTACGGCGCGGCCGCGGCGCAGTCCCAGAACGACAGCGCGCCGTACCGGTGCAGGAGAGCGGAGACGCGCTGCGTGTTGCTGACGATGCCAGTGACGTTGCTCGCCGCCGAGAACGAGCCGATCTTCAGCGGGCGGTCGACGTACTCCTGCAGTCTCGCCTCGAGTTGGTCGATGTCGATGTGACCGTCCGCGTCCTGGGAGATCACCACCACGTCGGCGATCGACTCGCGCCAGGGCAGCTCGTTCGAGTGGTGCTCGTACGGGCCGATGAAGACGACCGGTCGCTGCTCCGCCGGGATCTGGTCGGTCAGGTGGTACCTGTCGTCGAGCTCGGCCGGGATCCGCAGTCCCATGATCCCGATCAGCTTGTCGATCGCCCCGGTCGCGCCGGAGCCGCAGAAGATCAGCGCGGTCTCGTCGTCGCCGCCGACGCTGTTGTGAATGATGCGCCGGGCGTCCTCGCGCAACCGGGTCGTCTGCAGACCGGTCCCGCTCGACTCGGTGTGAGTGTTCGCGTACCGCGGGAGAACCTCCTCGCGGATGAAGTCCTCCAGGAAGGTCAGGGCCCGCCCGGACGCCGTGTAGTCGGCGTACGTGACGCGGCGCGGACCGTACGGACCCGGCATCACCTGGTCGTCACCGATCACCGACGCCCGGATCCGCCGCAGCAACGGCGACTCCGGCGGCATCTCCTGGATGTTCATGTCTCAGAGTATGGCCGGGAAGTGACCTGCGTCTCGTGATGAGTTCGTGCCCTGTGGATAGGGTCGGTGCCAGTCGACGGCGAGGAGTGGGGATGACGTTTTCCAGCGAGCTGTGGGAGCGCGGGGCGGCCCCCGTGTACGACGAGATCGTCCGGCACCCGTTCATCACGGGACTCACCGACGGCACCCTCGACCACGACGCGTTCCGGTACTTCATCGTCCAGGACAGCCACTACCTCCGCGCGTACTCGCGGGCGCTCAGTCTGGTCGCCGGCCGCGCGCTCGACGAGGACGCGGTCAGCATGTTCGCGCTGCACGCCGCCAACGCCATCGCGGTAGAGCGGGAACTCCACGCCTCATTGCTAGCGTCACTGGGGCTGACTGCGGAAGACGTGGACACGGCTGGATCCGGTCCGACCACTACGGCGTACATGTCCTATCTGACCGCTGTGTGCGCCACAGGTACGTACGCCGAGGCTGTGGCCGCCGTACTGCCTTGCTACTGGATCTACCGGGACGTGGGGCGGGAGCTGCTCAAACGGTCGTCACCGGACCCGGCGTACCGCAAGTGGATCGAGACATACGGGTCTGAGGAGTTCGACGCCGTAGTCGAGTCCGTGCTCGCTGTGACGGACGGGCTGGACGTGGGAGCCGCGGAGCGGGAACGTTGTCATCAGCACTTCGCTATGACGTGCCGCTACGAATGGATGTTCTGGGACGCCGCGTACCACAAGCTGGATTGGCCGATGGGATGAAGGACTTCTACGACGTCGTCATCGTCGGCGGCGGGCACAACGGTCTCGTCGCCGCCGCATACCTGGCACAGTCCGGTCTCTCCACGCTGATCCTGGAGCAGCAGTCGCACACCGGCGGCGCAGCCGTCAGTGAGCGCGTGTTCCCGGGCGTAGACGCGCGGCTGTCGCGTTACTCGTACCTGGTCAGTTTGCTGCCCGACAAGATCGCCGCAGACCTGGGCCTCAACCTGGAGCTCCGGTCCCGCGCAGTCGCGTCGTACACCCCGGTACGCCGCTCTGGACGCGACGTCGGCCTGATGGTCGAGCGGCCGGAAGGCGCCGGCACCAGGGACTCGTTCCGCGCGCTCACCGAGAGCGACGCGGAGTACGAGGCCTGGACGGACTTCTACGGCTCGGTCGCTTCGCTGGCCGCTGCTGTCGCTCCCACTCTGCTGGAGCCGCTCCAGCCGGCAGCTGACCTCCGCTCTCGCGTGGACGGCGCACTGTGGGACGAGCTGATCGAGCGGCCGCTCGGAGAGACCATCGAGCGACGCTTCACCGACGACACCGTCCGTGGGGTCGTCGCGACGGACAGCGTCATCGGAACGTTCGCCGGGCTGCACGAGGAGTCACTGATCCAGAACAGGTGCTTCCTCTACCACCTGATCGGCAACGGCACCGGCGAGTGGCGGGTGCCCGTCGGCGGCATGGGGGCGGTCACTGACGCACTGGCCGCTGCTGCGCGGCGTGCTGGCGCCGCACTGGTCACCAACGCTGCAGTCACCGCGGTCGAAGCAGACGGGACCCGTGGATCGGTGACGTGGCTCGGTGGGGACGGTGAGCGATCCGTCGACTGCTCCTGGGTGCTGTCCAACGTCGCACCGTCGACGCTGGCTGCGCTGCGTGGTCAGATCGGCGTCGAGAAGCCGGAGGGGTCGCAGCTGAAGATCAACCTGCTGCTGCGTCACCTGCCGGCGTTGAAGTCCGGCGACGACCCGGCGCGGGCGTTCGCCGGCACGTTCCACATCGACGAGGACTACAGCCAACTCGAGACGGCGTACCGATCCGCCGCCACCGGCGAGCTGCCCGCCGTACCGCCGTCCGAGGTGTACTGCCACTCGCTCACCGACCCGTCGATCCTCTCCCCCGACCTCGTTGCCTCCGGCCACCACACCCTGACCGTCTTCGGCGTGCACTTCCCCGCCCGTTTATTTGCCTCCGACAACGATTCGGCCCGGGCCGAGTCCGTGCGGCGGGTACTGGCCGGCCTGGACTCGTACCTCGCCGAGCCGCTCGAGGACTGCATCGCCCGGGACGCCGACGGCAACCTGTGCATCGAGGCCAAGACGCCGTACGACATCGAGGAATCCGTCGGCATGCCCGGCGGCCACATCTTCCACGGCGACCTCCAGTGGCCCTGGGCCACCGACCCCTCCGACACCGGCCGCTGGGGTACCGAAACCGACGTCGCCAACCTCCTGATCTGCGGCTCCGGCGCCCGCCGCGGCGGCGCCGTCTCCGGCCTCGGCGGCCACAACGCCGCCATGACCATCCTCACCCGCTAACCGATTTCGCATCTCCCCGATCCCCCTGCTACGATCCTCTTCGTTCGAAAGCAACACCAAGCGCCGCTAGCTCAATTGGCAGAGCAGCTGACTCTTAATCAGCGGGTTCGGGGTTCGAGTCCCTGGCGGCGCACAAAACCCCAGGTCACCAAGGTGCCCTGGGTTTCTTCATGTCCGTCGCGCACCACTTACGCACCACTTTCCCGGATCGCCGCATCGAGCTGATCCGTCGGCGCTCGCCCCACCTCTTCCCTGCGGGCTTCATCTGATCGTGACTGTGCGTCACATCACATCGGTTCGCATCGTTGCCGACTTCTCGGATTCTCCACGCCGACAAGCGTTGAGCATCCAACCGTCGTACCGGTTGGAGGCCTGACATGCCGAGAGCACCACTGCCCATCGGAACCTGGGGCGCGATCTCCACTTGGGTCTTGCAGACCGACGACAAAGGCAAGCCCGTCAAGCACAAGTCGCAGGCCAGATTCCGCGACCACGATGGCCATGTCCGGCCGGTCTCCGCCTACGGCAAGACCAAGACGGCCGCTGAGCGCGCTCTCCTGAAGAAGCTCCAGGACCGCGCGAAGACAGGCCGCCACGCCGGCGAACTGACCGCGATGCACAAGATGAGCGACCTCATCGACCTGTTCGAGAAGAAGTTCACGGAGTGGGTCAAGGACGGCAAGCGCTCACCCACCACGCTCGACAACTACCAAGGTGCCATCAAGAACCACATCCGCCCCGCCCTCGGCGAGCTCCGCATCGGCGAAGCCACCACACCCCGCATCGACACAGTCGTCGCACAGATCAAGCAACGCGCCGGCGCCCCACGAGCCAAGACCTGCCGCGCCGTGCTGTCCGGGATGATGAGCCTCGCTGTCCGCTACGGCGCCATCACGGTCAACCCGGTCCGCGAGATCGAGACCATCGAGACCCGGCCGAAGAACCCGCCACGAGCCCTGACCAACGACGAAGTCACCCTCCTCCGGCGAAGCCTCGCCGCAGACGAACGCGCCGCCGAAGCCGACCTACCCGACCTGGTCGCCTTCATGCTCGGCACCGGCGTCCGCATCGGCGAATCCCTCGCCGTCCTCTGGTCCCAAGTCAACCTCGAAACTGGCACCGTCCAGATCACCCACACCATCGTCCGTGTCAAAGGCGAAGGCCTCATCCGCAAAAGCACCAAGTCACGAGCCGGCGAACGCCTCCTCCACCTCCCCAACTGGGCCCTCGCCGTACTCCGCTCCCGCCACGCCGCCGGCATCCGCCTCGACGCCCCCATCTTCGCCGACACCCACGGCGGCTATCGCGACCCCTCCAATACCCGCCGAGCCCTCCGCACAGCCCTCTCCCCCGTAGGCAGCACGACCCGCCGCGACCTCGGCCTCACCCTCCGATCCCTCCGCCGCGCAGCGGACCTCTCGCGCGAGGAGGTCGCCAAGATCCTCACCTGGCCGAAAACCCGGATCGAGCTCGTCGAAACTGGCCGCATCAAAGTCGACCACCAACTCGTCACCGAACTGCTCACGACCTACAAGATCACCCTCGACGATCAGCCGGACCTAATCAGCCAGGTCGAAAAAGCCACCCAGCCGACCGAGTCCGACAAGCTCGCCTGGATCCGCTCCCACGCCCTCCGCAAAACCACCGCCACCGCCCTCGACCAAGCCGGCCACACCGCCCGCCAAATCGCCGACCAACTGGGCCAAGCCAAAGTCTCCATCACCCAAGACATCTACATGGGCCGCCAAGCCGCCAACCCCGCCGCCGCCCAAGCCCTCGAACGAGCCTTTGAAAACCCAGACGTCCTCTGACCAACCAGCCTCGCCAAGTGGCTGTCAGCGAGTCCGCCCGATGCCGGCAGATTCAGCTGATCTGACCCTGATCCGCGCCGATGAGTCCACTTCTGTTTCCCCTCGTTGGTGCTCAGATCTCCTGCCACAAGCGGATTCTGGGTGGTTCGGTGCCTCATCTGAGCCTTGCCAGTTGCGTTAGCAAGTGTTGAAACTCGCAGGCAAATCCGTGGGACGGTGCACATACGGTCGCAGTGGCTGGATCCGAGATCAGACGCTCACGACACCGACAACTGCGGAATTCCTTCCGGCCGAAGCTGGAACCGAAACTGTCGGAGGGAGCACTTATGGTGGTGCCATGTGCGAGTTCTCTGCTGACGTATCACCGTCGCTCTACTCCATCAACGCGATCGAGGTGCCCGATCCCCCCGGCAATCCGAATCCCTACCCGCCGGGCACGATGCTCACGGCCTCGGTCGAGACAGTCGACAACGATCGGGCCGCGCTGTTGATGCACGTTGGAGTCGTACGCTGACTGCGAGCCTGATCGTGGGAGACCCCGGCGACCCCCACGTCGCTGCCGTGCGCGCCGCAGTTCGCGGTGACGTTCACGTCATCGACGCTGCGAGCTTCGCTCAGCGGTCGCTGACTATCACAGCCGAAGGGCTCGAAAACGATGGGCAACCGATCCATCCCGACCGTGGATGGATCCGCCGCCTGGCTCCCCTGTCGTGGACGACCTCGCTTGACGCACGAACGCTAATCGGAGCCCAACGCACGGCAAGCCTCTCCGCGCTGGCCACGGTCCTGCATGACGAGCGCATCAGTTGGATGACGCCAGTTAGTCAGCTCGGGTCTGCCGAGAACAAGCCGCTCCAGTATCGGCACGCGCAGAGCGTGCATGTGCCCGTGCCCGAGTGGATAGTCACCACCGACCCCCGCAGAGCCCCGGAGGACAGCGGCTGGGTCACCAAGCCGCTCGGCCCGGGCAGCTTCATCGACGAAGCAGGCACCGAGCAGATCGTCCCGACGACGCCGTTCGACCCCGCGACTCGATCTGGCCTGGCCGGTGCGCCGTTCATCCTTCAGCGGCGGGTGTTCGCTCGTACGCATGCCAGAGTCGTCACCGTCGGCACAGAGGTCTACTCCGCCACGCTCCCCGCCGACGACCTTCCGACAGACTGGCGGTTGTCACGCCAGGCGCATCACGCGTTCACGAACAACCCCGCCGCCGACTCGGTCCACGCGCTGGCATCGACGGCCGCCCAGAAGATGAGCGTCGGCTACAGCGCGCAAGACTGGATCCAGGACACCGCTGGTGACTGGTGGTTCATCGACCTCAATCCGGCCGGCCAATGGCTCTTTCTCCCCGAGCCTGTCGCCGCGGATATTACCGCCGCCATCGGCCGCTTCTTGGAAGGACAGCGATGAGGCGGACCCTACGCAACGCCCTACAGGAAGTGGCGCTGCTCGTCGGATACGCCATTGTCGTGTTCCGACCGGGTGCATTGCCTCCCCAGCACCCCCAGCTAGCGCCGACAGCGACCAGCGCGTCGGATGGCTGGAGCCCCGAGGAGCGGCAACTCTACATATCCGAGGCGCGCCGCGACATGGACCAGCAGCAGGCCGACAAGCGCGACGTACGAGCTCGAGCGCAACAGGTTTTCACGACCACTCTCGTGCTTGGTGCCGCGATCGGAGCCTCGTACTCCCGCACAGCGCACGGGTCGGTTGGCACCGCCGTGTACCTTCTGGCCGCAGGGCTCACCGCTCTTGCTGGATTCGCTGCTGCGGGAGTTATCACCGCCAAGTCGCTGATCGGGGCGCCCAGCCTCAGCAACCTCATCGACACATCAGCTGGCAAGGTCGAGGAGCAACTCGTTCGGGAGTACGCCGCAACGCGGCACGTAGGTGCCGCAACCGTCGCCGTCCTGGTCACCGTCATGCGGGATGCGGTACTGGTCCTCATACTCGCGTTCATCGCGTTCGCCTGCGCCTACCTCTGGGGCTGACCTCGCGCTGAGACCGATCGCCGCCTGACGAAGCAGCGCGAGATGTCGCGGCGCCGATCGCGGTTGACAATCAAGTGTCGATGGTTCGTGGGTCTCCCCAAGTAGTCCCGAAGGCGTGACGACCGATCCGCAGATGTTCAACCGAGCCGAAGTGTTGGAGAGCCTGGCAGCGATGGAAGTGTCCTCTGCTGAGACGGGTTTCGTCCGAGATCAGACAGTTGCCTACGGCTCCAGTACCCATCAGCAACCGGACGTTACTCGCTACCGGTTGGGCTACAGATGTCATCGGCCCGTGCCTGCCTGAGCCTCGCGCCTCGACACCATGCGGGCGGCGGCTACGCCTGTCGGTGGCTCCGGGTCGGGGCCGGTGACGCATCCAGCTTGGCGAATCTCAGGCCTGACCAGCGGTAGCCGTCCACAGCCACGAAATTCGGCGGCCTCCACGCCTCGGACACTTCCTCAGCTACACCGCAGTCATTGCCCGACGTTGGTCAGCGCCGACATCCACTACTGGGCAGACCGCCGCTGGACCATCGCATGGCTGCCTGCAAGCCTGGCAAACCGGGCTACGACAATCGCGGCTCACCCGTTCCCTCGATCAGTCTTGGCGGTGGCTGTGGCTCGGAGTCGCGACCTACCTGACCGCGATGCCCACTATGTTCCAGCCCTCACGCGCCAAGTCGCCTGGGATGGCGCATCGGGGATGGGGGTACGTCAGTCTTCCGAGAGCTAATCCGCCTCATCTGGCTCGGCGAACTCGCCCGGCAGAAGCCTGAAGGTGGCATCATCAGGGGCGGCCGCCGTCGATTCGAGCAACTCCGCACTGAAGGGCGGATACCCCATTCGACCAGATGTGCTCTGGATGACCTCGCGAGCGTACGGATGCACGGTCACGAGTCCAACCAGCAGGCCGAAAGCCCGGCGTTCGTCCTTGGTGAATTGCGGCGGGGCTTCGTCTTCACCTTCGCGACCTACGTAGTCGGCAACCATTTGCAGGCGAACAGTCCAAGCCTGCGGTCTGTCGTCGGTCGCTTCGCTCACTGCCTCGACCCTGTAGCGGGCGCCAACCGTCATCGTGTCATCCACCTGCTTACAGGAGACCTCGACGGTAGTTTCCACCTTGAAGGGGCCTTTTAGCAGAGGGCTAGTGCCGACGCATCGCAAATCCTTCAAACGCACGTCGCTCAGCCGCATCCATCGCGTCACCGGCTGGGCGTGCTTTCGCAGCTCACCAACGTTCAGGTCGGGCACGTTACACGCTCGGACCGATGTCGAGGTGCCGCTCCGACGTGTAGTGATACTGCTCCTGCGGCCAGTCCATCCTTCGCGTAGAGCGGCCTCCAGGAACGACCTCTCGAGTAACCGACCAGTCCGACAGCGAGATCACCTTGTCTCGACGATCGGCAAGATAGGCGTCGACGTGCGCACGATCGTCAGCCAGAAGCCCAGGAACAGCCTCACTGAGCCCATGCTGTCGCGCCCAATCCAAGACATCGAACCAAGACCAGATCCGCTTGCCGCCGGGAGACCCGAGTGGCGTCGGGAAGCTGTTGCGCCGCTCCCCCGTAACCCAGCCGTGAACAGCCTGTCGGCTGAGACCCAAACGAGCGGCGATCTCCGGTATATCAACCAGGTCCGGATCCGTCCGGACGACCGATAGCTCGATGGACTCAAGTTCGGCGATCGCCGCCATGGCCGCCTTGCGAGGCCGGTCGTGAGTCACGTAGACGGTCAGGTAGTAGAGGTCACCCCTCCGAGCGATCTTGCCGTCGAAGTGCTCATAGAAATCGTGGATCAGCTGATCGAAGTCGTTGGTCTCCGGGATCGCACAGAGCTTGATTGCGTAATCACCCATGAGTCAGGCCACCCCTCCTGGTCCTGGCTGCGTGTTGACAACGGTCAACATACTCGCAGTGTGGGTCGCCTGGACACCGAAATCAAGCTCTGAGACGCCAGGGGTTCGAATCACACACCTGTAACGCGCCTCAGCGCCGTTTGTTCCGAACATCATCCTTCTGGAGTGGACAAGCGCGAGCGTCGGCAAGGAGGTCACTGGCGTGGTCGTGCTCGTTCCGAGGCGTGTGGTCGACACCGATCATGCAGCAGCCGCGGTCACACACCAGGAGCCCCCAGTGCCCGCCTTCCACCAACTTGAACCGCTCACCATCCCCCATCTTCAGAATCTCTTTGAGAGCCTTCTGGACCACTTTTGACTTGTGGTCTCCAGGCTTCTTCGGCGGTCGGTCCCGAAGTCCTCCCATGCCCCCCGCCCTTCAAGCGCGTTGGACCAGATTACAGAGAGAAACCGACAGTGTCTCGGGTTGATGGCGGCGCAACGCCCCGAGAACGTGGGGTGCACGTCTTAGGACCGCGAAGCTGCGTGGGGCGATCTGGAGTCAGGCGGCCGACCTCGCCTCGATCCTTCCAAACGCTTGTCCTCTTGCCTTCCTTGCCTCCTGACTCGCCTTTGGGGCGGAGGGTTGGCATTGGAGCCCACGACGCTGGTCACCCGCCATACCAAGCGCGAACCGGTCGGCGGTCAGTCACGTCGACGGCAACGCATACTGCTCAACCGTCAACAGGCTCGAGCGCCTCTCAGCCTCAGCTTGCGTCAGACTCCGGACGCACATCGCTTCCCCTCGAAGTTCGTTCAACTGACTGTGGACCAGAGCCACACGCAGCATGCCGGACGGCCCGAGATTCCGGGCATGTCCATAGCGTCGCCAATCGACGGAAACTGGGGCCTCGACGACGCCTGACAGCGTTGCCGCCAGACGGCCGGTGATCGCATGGTTGTTGATGTGCATGTCACCGCGACCGCGCTCGAGCTCTACGGGCTGCCGCCCGAAGACTTCACCGCTGCCCGCAACCTGGCAGCCAAGCAGGCCAACGACGCCGGCGAAGGCCTCGTTGGCGCGGAGCTGAAGGCGCTGCGCAAACCGACGCTCGCGGCCCGCCTGGCCAACCTGACCGTCCATAGCGACCCGTCCGGCGTCGACGAGCTCCGTAAGCTCGGCGAGGACCTGCGGGCTACCCACAGGGCCAGCGACCGCCGCAGACTCCGGGAACTCACGCTGCGCCGGCACGGCATCGTCCGCTAGCTCGTGACCACCGCCCGCCGTGCTACAGCCCCGACGACGGGTACCGCGGCCGCGGAGCGCACCCGCCGTACCGAGCTCCGCACACGAGCCGAGCAAGCCGAACGCAAGTACGCCGAAGCCGAGACCGAACGTGCCCGTGCACAGGCCGACCTCGAGGCACACGAACACCACCTCGCCGATCTCGACACCGCCATTTTCAGGGACTCACCGAGCAACTCGACCAAGCCAGGCAGCAGCTGCGCGAGGCCCGGCGCCGCACCAGTGCGCTCGAGGTCGAGCTGAACCGCATGATCCGTAACACGACCGTCGCGCTACAGCTCCGTGACGCTACCCAGCAACGCCTCGCGAACCTCGACCGCTGACTTCCGCCGGCCGCAGATCGCGGTGGTCGCGAGGTGGTGTGCCCTACGCCGCCGTGACTGTGTCTCGCAGTGAGCTTTCACCTCCCTTCTCACAACAATCTCGGCGGATCCAGGAACCACTCACAAGCTGGGGCCGAGTTCTCGGTCCTCCGTGTCGAGAGGCATCGGCGCGGTTCGCGCCTTGCCAGGTAGCAACTGCGTCGTTGGCAGGTGCCTCTCTGTGGTCTCGATCAGCCGTCTCGCAGTAGCGACAACTCGACCGCCCAATGTCTCGACAAGCCGGACCGGTGGATTTCGGCCGATCGTTCCGGCCGCGCTGGCCATCTGGTGCGCTGGTAGGACACCGAATCTCGCGAGCATCGTGTAAGCAACCGACTCAGCTTCCAGCCTGGCGAGGCCATGGCAGCCTGAGTCACGAGACAGCTTGTGCATGCGGAGATGGGCCAGCTCGTGAGCGAGTCTCATCGCGGCGACAGGGCCGTCGAGCTCGTCACTTACGATGACTCGACGCCGTCCACGGTCGGTGATCGCACCAGTCGGTTCGTCCGGCAGCGGCTGACGGTAGACGCGGTACCCAGCATCGACCGCAACTCGCGCCAATGCGACATACACGTCCTCTGACCGCAGGTCCGCGACCGTCCCCATCGGACGCATCGGGCTGCCCTCTGTCTGGCTGACGTCCCAGACCGTCGCAACTCCGTGTCCCTGCACGGACCCCGCAGCGAGATCGACCTCCCGCGCTGACGCAACGATCCTGATGCCGGACGCACCACGTGCGACGCGACGCCCATGGCGTTGCCACCCGGACCAATCAGCAACTCGCACGGCATCAGGCATCTGCAACTTGATCAGGACGACATTCCTGAAGGACTGACCATGTAGAACCGCTGCCGCGTCAAGCCACCGCATCCACTGACGATCAGACCAGTTCCGCCGTACCTCCGCATCGACAGCTCTGCGGAGATCATCAACGGTCACCCGGAATCGGTTCCCTGCTCCCCCATGGCTGCTACCCATGAGACGAGAGTCATCAGTATCGGACGGCCCCTGAACCCGGCAGAGAGAATCCAGGACCTAGTCGAAGGCCAGCAACGGCACGTTGTACAGGTCCGGTTGGCGCGGGCGCGAGAAGGCCGGCGCCTTCACCTCAACCAGGTACATCTCGGTAAGGAACTGGATCTTCGCGCCCAGGAGGTGGCTGGTATGAGCCGTCGCCGACTGGGCCTTCAGGCCCACGGACACGTGGATGTGGGGCAGGACGGTTCCGGACTCCTCCTCGTACGCGAGCGAGCCGCCACCGACTGCCTCCACATTCTCCAGGTGCACGGCGCTCCACACGGGTGCGTCTGGATCTTCGAGTCTCTCGCAGGTGCCAACGAGTTGGACGTCTCGCATGCCCGCGATGAACATCGGGATGAAGCCCTGCCGTACGCCGTGCTCCGCGCAGAACTCGGCCAGCGCCGGATAGAAGTCGTCACCATGGTCGAAATGGACAGCGAAGGTCCGGCCCATCGTCAGTTCAGCAGCGCGCAAGTTCAGCTCCTCAGATGTCGTTGATGTACGCAACGTACCGAATCGCGGTGTTCAGGCCCTGCGTCGACAGCAGGCGGCTACGTGGGTGAGCGATGTCGTCCACGCCGACGGTGGCGAGTTCCTCGCAACGCTTGCGGAACCATGGCCATGGAACGTTGAGATAGCCAGCGAGCGCCCGCATCCGTGCCTCCGCTGTGGCCTCGCCTACCAGCGACTCTGCAGACACCTGGCCGGCGATAGCGCGGAACATCGATCGGCGCGACGGCGGCGCACTCGCGTCGACATACCAGAGCCCAGAGCCGCCCAGCCAGTTCGCGACGATCGCCTCCTCGCCGAGCACGAAGCCCTCGAACTCCGCGTGCTCAGGCTCGGCACTCAGCTCGACTGTGATCCCGAAGGCCTCCATCAAAGCCGCGGTCAGGAGGAGCAGGACTCGCTCGTACATTGGAGACTCGGCGACGTCTGCCTCCGAGATGCAGAATCCTCGACGCATGCGCGGGAACCACCGCGACGTACGGCGAAGGTACTCGAACTTGTGCCGCCACAGCAGCCACGAAGCAGCCTCCTCACCGCGCTTCTCCCGCGTCCAGAAGAACGGCTCCCCCGACAACCGATCGAGATTCCGCGTGATATGCCGAGCACAGAACCTGGACCCCAACCACTGGCTTGCGACCGCATTCAGGGTCGGGACCTCGCTCAGCGCCACATCCGACGTACGGCGTCCTTCGTGGTGCGCCAGCCGAGCTTGGCTGCTCACCAGCTGTGCATCGTCCGCCAACAGCGCGACGTCAGTGCTCGTCGTTGCCCAGATGATGCCCACCGTCAGATCGTCGAGAATCGCCGCTGACGAGATCGGTTGTGGTCCCGTACGCCGACCTGCGCGGTCAACGAACCGCCGACCGTCGGACGCGTAGTAGCGCTGCTCATGGTCAGCGACAACCACCAGCGACCTTCGATCGGGTCGGTTCAGATCGGCGTCCTTGGGATCGACCATCAACCATCCCTCCCCCGGCAGCTCCGCTTGGCAGTAGTACGCACCAACTTCGACGCCGGCGTACGACCTGCCGGCCGGAAGATGCAGGGTGGTGGACCGCACTGAGGGTTGCCCATTGATCAACTCGAGAAGCGAGATGGGTGCCGAGTCCTGCTTCGTAGAAACACGTCGCTTGTAGAAGCCGAGGTCCGCCGGCTCGGCCTTCTGAAGCACCCGGCACAGCGCCTGACGTACATCGGCCGAGGGCCACGTGTACCAGCCACATTCCCAGTCGGAGATCGCCTTGGCGGTGATGAGCGCTTCCTTGCCGGTGGCGTGGTAGATCTCGGCACTCACCAAGTCAGCCAGCCTGCCTTGGGACATCCGACCACGCGCTTGCCGGAGCAGCTTGTTGGGCTGACGCGTCCTGTCAGCCATGGGTCCGAACCATCCTTGCCGTCATGACGGCAAGGATGGCTGCCGGGACCGGGACAGCGTCACGGCACAACCGGACATCTCCGGGATGTCTCGGTTCGCCTCAAAATGTCCTGAAATGTCTTAGGTTAGATTCCGTGCCTAACGAACGACTGCGAGCCGCCATGGTGGAACAGGGCCTGACCCATCATGCACTCGCGGAGGAGCTGGAAGTCAACGTCAAGACCGTCGAACGCTGGGTCGTGGGCGACAAGCTCCCGTTCCCACGCAACCGGCACCGGCTGGCAACCCGGCTGGGCAGGGACGAAACGTACCTCTGGCCGGATGCACTCTCCCGCGACCGCGCCGCGGCCGTCGCAGAGAGCGAGGTCGTCCGCGTCTACCCTCACCGCTCCGACGTGACGATGGACGAATGGCGGCAGCTCTTCGAGTCCGGCGAGGAAGAGATCGGCGTACTCGTCTACGCAGGACTGTTCCTGGCGGAAGACGCGGGACTCCAGCGAGTCCTCCGCAGGCGGGCCAAGGCCGGCGCGCGCGTCCGGATCCTGATCGGCGATCCGGATGATCCACGGATCGCCGAGCGGGGCGAGGAGGAAGGCATCGGTACCGCCCTGGCCGCCAAGATCCGCAATGCCATCGTCCTGTACCGCGACCTGTCCGAAGTCTCGAACGTCGAGTTCCGTGTGCATCGGACCGTCCTGTACAACTCGATCTTCCGCGCCGACGACCGGCTGTTCGTGAACACGCACATCTACGGCCTGCCTGCGGCTCAGGCGCCCGTGTGGCATCTCCGAAAGATCCCTGGCGGCGAACTCGCGCGGCACTATCTCAACAGCTTCGAGCGCGTGTGGGACGACGCGACACCGATGACGGAGTCCTGATGGCCAAGCGCATCGACTACTACGACGATCCGAACGCGCCCGCCGCCAACAGCATGGTTCCGTCCGTGAACGTCGTCATCGAGAACGCTGCCGGCGAGATCCTGATGATCGAGCGATCCGACAACGGCAACTGGGCACTCCCCGGCGGAGGGATCGATCTCGGAGAGTCCATGTCGCAGGCCGGCGTACGCGAAACCAAGGAAGAGACCGGCATCGACTGCGAGATCCTCGACGTTCTCGGCATCTACACGGACCCGAAGCACATCATCCTGTACACGAGCAACGGGGAGGCGCGTCAGGAGTTCTCGATCCTCCTCCGCGGCCGCGCCACCGGTGGCACTCCCACGCCCAGCAGCGAGAGCACCCGAGTCCGCTGGATCCCACAGCCCGAGCTCAACAGGCTGCAGATGAACGACACGATGCGCCGCCGCATCGATCACTACCTCGAGCCAGGCACAAACCTGTACTTCGATTAGGCGCAGAGCCGGCGTTGCACGTTCTGTACGGCGGACCGCAGCGCGGGCTCCGACCGCACAATCGAGCGATGTACGACGTGGTCGCACGGATAGCGATTCAGAATCTCCTTCAGGCGTTCCTCGACGTCGACCTGGCATCCGTCGACGGCCGCGGTCAGATCGCAGTACGTCAAAGCCTCGAGCAGAGACTGATCGGGCAGGGGGAACTCGACGACAAGTCTGTCGAGCCCCCGCTCATCCGCCTCGACCAGAGCGCCCGTGTGATGCGCGACGAGCTGGCACAGCACGCTGTCGGCGCCAAGTACGTCGCGAAGATACCGAGCCCCGTCGAGCGGATGGAACCCCGTCGACCGCACGGCCGCCGAGTATCCGATGTCATGCAGGAAGGCGGAAGCTTCGACGAGTTCGGCTCGGTCGCCGAGTATGGTCGCCAACTCACGCGCGCGAGCGGCAACGCCTTGAGTGTGCGCCCAGCGCCGGGGAAGCTCGTCAGCGAGCAGCCGACGGGCAACCGATTCTGATTCCTCGGCAGTCATCATCAGCCCGAGCGTACGACGGGCGCCCACAATCGCAACAGTCACGTCAGATGGCGGCGGACTGCAGCTTCGCCTTCGCCCATACTGCTTCGAAGCTCGAGAGGTACGAGTCGAACATCTCGCTGTCATCCGAGTGCCGGTAGTGATAGACCGGCGACTGCGCTGCCGGGATTCCGTAAGCGTGCTGATTGACCAGGAGTTGACCGTCCGAGCGGAACATCGAGTTGTAGAGGACCGTGTCGTGCAGCCGTAGCTCGACGTGTTCCTGCATGAGCAGCGACCCGAGCAGGGCGAGCGAGTTGCGGATCTTCGCGCCCATAGCCTCACCGATCTCCTCCTCGGCACCGCGCTCGACAATCTTGGTCCCATCCGGCGCCCCCAGCGCGATCCGGATCCGAATGCCGTCGCCCTTCTCGCGCAGCAGGCGGATGATCCGGGCATCCTCAGCCAGGAAGAGCGCGCTGTACGCAAGGATGCCTATCTCGGACTTGGCTGACTCGAAGAACGACAGCCAGGTCAGCGGGCTAATCGACGTACGCCGTGGGTAGATGCCGGCGATCTCTGCGGGCCGTCGACTCTCCGAGCTGTCTGGTCGTAGCTCAGGCCAGACGACTTCCTCGTCGACGCCGAGGAGCCTGCTGACAGCCATGCGCGTCCGACGATGCGGCACTTGGCCATGCATCCAGTTCCTGACGGTCTTCGGGTCGACGGAGAGCTCCGCCGACAGATCCAGATCGGTGAGGTTCGCGTCGTACATCGCGCGCCGAAGCACGTCGTTCACTCGGATCGCCCACCCTTACTCCTGGGTAGATGTCTGTAAATGTCTACCTGGACCGTAACACGAAATGTCCGTAAATGTCCGTGGACAGGGTTCTGGTGTCCAGCTCTCGACCGCGAGTCTTGAGGCACGCTCGACGCCGTCGTCGGGCCGTCACCAGAACAGACCAAGGAGACGGAATTGATGCGCCGCGGGGAGCTGTATCGCTATCGCGATCCATCAGGGGTCAGCGGCACAGGCGTCGTCGCCTTGCTGGTCGAGTTCCCACCGAACGAGGACGGCCAGCAGTGGGTGGCAGCCAAGTGGCTGGGACCGAACCCGTGCATGACTTTCTGGCCAGGCATCGCCCATCTGCTGGAGGTCCATGGCCATCTGGGCGCATCGGAGATCCGCTGGCTTGATCCGGATCCGTTCGACTCCGACGAAGGCCCGGCTCTCGCCAACACGGTTGCCCATCCCATCTAGACCGGCGAGGCCGGCGTGTGAGCCTCACCTCCGCGTCGGTCACGCCTTCCAACCCCGTTGCGCGTGCCGGTGCGCAACGGGCTTGCAGGGCCCTGCCGTCGTCTCCCCTGTCGATGGCAGGGCCCCACAACAGATCACTCCGGTTGAACGCGACATGACGCACGAATGGTCAACCTGGAAGGTGCGATGACGAACTATGACCTTCGGACGCCTACGGGCCGTCGCAAGCAGGTTGAACTCCCGCGGGCCTACGCCTACCTGTGCGAGGACCTCCTGGTCTGCAGATCCGAAGTCAACCGCACCAAGGAACGTCTTGCCCGATTCGCCGCCAGTTCCAACCTCGAGCTCGCGGCTGTCTTCGTGGGGCAAGACCCACGATCGGCGGCTGGTTTCGGGCGACTGCTTGAGGCCGTAATTCGCGACGAGGTCAAGGTGGTGCTCGTGCCGAGCGTCCTCCACCTGATGGTTCTTGGATCTCCGAGGCGCATCAAGGAGTACATCGAGGCCGCAACCGAGGCCAGGGTCATCACCATGCCTTGACGGCTCCGCCGTTCTCGCAGCCGGCGATCCTATGGCAGCGGGCCGTCCAGATCGTCCGCATGACGGTGCCCGGTGGTGTCGTGGAGCGGGGCCGGGTCGGTTCCGGAGTTCCGAACCATTCCCGCGCTGTGCGCCGGCGTACCTTCAGTGAGCCTGTCGCCGACCTCCCGCCAGTGTCGGAGTCGCTCCTCGAGATCGATCCGCCGGAGGAGCATCCGAATCGCCCACAGGTCCGTGGCCGCCGAGGTCTGACCTTCGACAGCGATGGTTCGGAAGTGCTGCCCGAGCAGGCGATTGACCTTGCTCAGTTTTCCTTCCAGATGCAGGATCTGATCATCGACCATCTTGAGCGAGTACCGCCGTTGGGTTGGCTCGTCGTCGATCCGGAGCGAGACCTGGAAGCCTGCCGCTTGGAGTGCTGCCGCGGCCTCGTCCACATGCAAGATGCTCGCTGCCTGGTAACGCGAACCCGGGAGATGCCAAGCAGCCAGGCGACGCGACCAACACCAGCCAGCGGCTTGCAGGACAGCGGCTGGCTCGTCGTTCTTCGGCACTCCCCAAGCCACGGTGCCCTCGTCGGAAATGTGGGTGATCTCGATCATCAGTCCCACCTTTCGTCGAGAATGTGGTCGCTCAGGTCCGCGAACCACGCGATCACGTCGCTCGCGCGATATCGCAGATGCCGACCGACTCTCTTGCCCCGCGGCCCGTAGCCCAGCGTTCGCCACCGGTACAGGGTTCGTTTCGGCACGTTCAGATACGTGGCGACCTGATGGATGTCCCACAGCGGATCCGAGTCAAGCGTCGGCATCATGACCTCCTGCGAGGGGCTCATCGGCAGCGGTACGTCGTTCTCGATCGGACTTCACGACCCGGCGGAGTTCGCGGACCGACCAGCCGAGGATCTCGGCCGCAGCATCGGCGGATCGACAGACGCGGGCGAGCTCGGCTGTCTCAGCTGCCCACGCAGCCTCTGCGTCGGCGACGCGTTCGTCGTACCGCTCGATGGCGACTTCCCTGGCCACAACGGCACGGTCGAGTAAGTCTCGGGCCTTGACCGTGCGGGCGGTCGCGGCTTCGATCCTTGCCTGGCGCTCCCTTGCTCGTCGCAGCGCTGCGACCCGCTCGCTGGCTCCCATGGCTGATCCGCCTCACAACGCAGGACCATCAGCGTCGGGGGCCGGAGAGGCCGAGCCGAGCGCTCGCGCTTGTACCGGAGCGAGCGGAGTCCGGTCAGCGTTCAGGTACTTGTCCGTCGATTCGATCAACTGCCGGGCGGTATTGATGACTCGCGCCCCGGTCACCTTGATCACCTCGCCCGGGTCCGTCGCGTCGACCTGCCGCGCCCAACCCGCGATGTCGTCGAAGGATTCCGTGTCAAGGCTCAGTCCATGACGTGCCAGCAGGACATACGCGACAGACTCGGCCTCCACCTGATGAATCCCCATGCATGCGGTAGCCGCGTCCGGATCGGCCGGCGAATGCATCCGAACGTGGCTCACCTCGTGCGCCAGGCGCGCGACGGCCCGGAAGTCGTCGAGATGGTCGGCGATCACGACCCGGTTGGCGCCGTAGTCGGTGAAGCCTTCCGATGCATCGCCGGTGGGCCGCACATCGATCGCGAACCCGTCCGCAGCGACATCCCGCGCCAACCCGTCCCACAGGCGTCTTGCCACAGTCACGTCGAGGCATACTGGCGGGCGTGGAAGGTGAACTGGCGGACCGACCGTAGCCGTGACGTCGTACACGACACCAACCCGGAATCCGATCACCTGATCCTCGACGGAAACCTGAACGCCATCGAGCCCGCAGTCCTCGGCCACAGCCGTCTGCACACATATCGGTTTGAGGATCCTGATTCCCTGTGCTGGCTTCACCCGCCGGCCGAGCTGTTCCCACTGCCGAGCGCTTGCAACCCAACTCGCCTGCGGCATCTGAAGATTGATCAGAACGAGATTCCCGAAACCGTACGTCGGGAACAACGCCGCCACGTCCAGCCACCTGGCCCAGTCGGACCCAATCTGCAGCTTGCTCACTTCCGCATCGAGCGCGCGATGGAGATCCTCCGCCTGTACCTGTTCTTTGCCCACAGCAACCTCCCGAGGAATCGGCTGCCCAGCTCAACGGCCGAGACCGGACAACTCCTGTCCTGGATCCGCGATCCCGGAGGCGATGTCGACGTACGGCGGCGGAATCCTCACCACTGGATCCGCGGTATGGCGCGACAACGCCGACGTCCCCGCGAGCCGACGAGCAACTTGTGACGCACACGTCAGATGTTCTCCGGCCTCAGCCAGCCAGCCTGTCAGCTGAGTGAAACAACTCGCGAGGTCGGTGCGCACCCATTTCGCTTGCAGCGGACGCGTCCCTCCACCCGGCCGGCGCAAATAGGACAGCTCTACTCGCGCCGCCTCTCGACGTGGAACGAAGAGACGCCCGGATGCGATCAGAACGCTCACCGCGTGGTCTTGGGATCGCGCGACCTGGTCTGCAGACCAGAGCAGCTCGTCGACAGCGTCAATCAGCACAGCCGCAGTCCGATGGTCGCCAACGAGATCACCGGCGGAACGGCGGCCGCGATCACCTTGCAGGTTCCGGTCCATTGCACTCTTCAGGTCCAAGAAGGACAGCTCCGCCTCCGGGTTCCCTTGACCGCCCAGATCGGACAGACGACATCGCCAGGCAAGTTCGACATCGCGAGCGACCGCATCAAACCTCTGGAGCTCGTGACGGAGGATCTGTAGATCGATCCGCTGGTCGGGCTGGAGACGAGCGGACGGTGCCGCCAGCAGGTGGGTCGTCAGGTGCGCGATCTGCCCGCCGACAGTCCGCAGCTGCGCCGTCGTTGAACGCAGATCGCGCGTCAGCATGCTCTGCGGCGGCGTCGAGGCGTGTGCGCGCCTCCATCTGTCAGCCAGCGGCGCGATCGTCGACACGTTATTCGCCAACGTTGCGGGGCCGCCGGCAGTGAGCATCGCCAGACCGCCAAGTCCACGTCGGCGTACATCGGACCCTGCGATCTCCGCCAACTCCCGCATCGCACGCCCGAGCTGGAAGCGCTCCGGCGTCCGGCGCCGACTAGTGCGTGCGACGACCCTCGCACCGATCAGGGCGATGGCCGCCACCTCCGCCCGCGCCGCGGCGAGATCCTCGCACACATCCAGCGCGGCCGCGGAGGCCGAATCCTGTACGGCGAGGAGGTCCGCACCCGCACCTATCGCCTGCGCCAGCCGCCCCAGCGAGTTGTCTGAACGCACGTCGAATCTCGACGCACCGGTCGCAGACTTCAGACGTCCGCGCAACCACCGGAGATGGTGGTTCGTCGCAGCAAGAACGGCACCCCAATCACCCATCACCTCAGCCTCGTCCGGATAGACCCCACGCTGCGCGCTCACAGCGGTACGCCGCGCAGTACGAAGCAAATCCTCATACGTCGCGCGCATCCCGGACCCTCCGGATGTCCGCCGCCGCCGACCGCAACGCATCACCCAGCGCAAGTCTCCAGCTGAGATCCTCGATCGGCACGTCGATCTGCTCCGCGAGCCGTGCAGCCTCATCCAGCAACTCCACGGGATCGCCATCCGGTTCACCGTCGTACCGCACGTACGGCATGATCTCGAGCAACTCGCACAGCCGATACCGACTGAACGCCGTCATCGCCCAACGCCCGTCGGCAGTTCCCACCTCGAGCGCCTCAACAATCGCCTCAGCCCGCGTGACCAGCTCCACCACACGCCGCCGCACATCGTCACCGTTCGCCCGCTTCTCGTTCACCTGCAGCTCCAATCGAGTCCTGGATCTCACAGCCCAGGACCTCTGTCCCAAGCCACAGCGACTCAACGGATGCCACGGACAACTTTTCGCGTCGACGCCAGGATTTGCCCGGCCAAGCCGTCGAAACGGCTCTTCGGGCTGGCAACCTCAGGCGACACCCTGGACCGGCCGAGCGCCCCCAGCCCATTCGGACTCGAAGATGGTCCCGGGTTTGATGCACCCTCGGTTATGTGAGTGCGACTGGTTGGTCGTTGCGGGTTTGTGCATAGTAGTCGGCCTCGGCTTCGGCGGGTGGGCGTCGGTCGAGGCGGTGCATGAGGCGGCTGGTGTTGTACCAGTGGACCCAGTCGGCGGTGATGGCCTCGAGGTTGCTGAGGCCGGTCAGTGGTCCGCGGCGGAAGGGTGAGTCGTCGCGGATGCATTCGGTCTTGTAGAGCCCGATGGTGGTCTCGGCCAGCGCGTTGTCGTAGGCGTCGCCGACGGTGCCGATCGAGGGGTCGATCCCGTGGAGTTGCAGGGTCTCGGTGAAGTGGACCGAGGTATATTGGGCGTCGGAGTGGTGAATCGCCTTGTTTTGCAGGGTGTTCAGCGACTTGCCCTGTCTGGCGCGGAAGGCGGCGGCCTGGGCGATGGCGCGTTCGACGAACGCGGTGTGCTTGCTGGTGGAGCACTCCCAGCCGACGATCAGGCCGGCGAAGGCGTCGATCACGAACGCGGTATAGCAGAACGTGCCGCCGGCCAGGCGTACGTAGGTGAAGTCCGCGACCAGCAGCCGGTTCGGCGCCTGGGCGCCGAACCGGCGGTTCACCAGGTCCGGTGCCCGTGTCGCGGCCGGATCCGGGACAGTGGTGCGGATCTTCTTGGCCCTGGTCGCACCACGCCAGCCGTTGATGCGCATCAGCCGCTCGATGGTGCAGCGCGCAACCTGGATGCCTTGCCGTTGCAGGTGGGCCCACATCTTCAACGACCCGTAGAGCGACTCCGGCGGGCGTCGGCCGTCGGCGCCGGGCTCGTAGTACCCGGCCAGCAGCTCGGTCACCGTGGTGTCCCACAAGGCCCGTTTCGACGGTGCCCGGGTGACCCAGGCGTAGTAGGTTCTCGGGGCGATCGGGCAGCCGTGCGCGGACAGCGCACGGCAGATCGGAGCGACCCCGAACCGAGCCTTGTGCTCGGCGATGAACCGGCAGATCACCGCTGTCGCGGGTCGCTCTCCCGGATGCTCCTATGTCAAGCGGCTCACTGGTCAGGCCGCGATGGCCACCGGTGGCGTGGTTTTGGTGTCCTGTTGCTGGTCGGCGCGCAGGGCGGTG